>NZ_JBFAXQ010000001.1:0-939665 GCF_040680855.1 Kribbella sp. NPDC051952 | reverse complement strand
ACTGCACGCAGAAGTCCATGTCGAACCCGCGCTGCGCCTGCCGGATCAACCCGAGGTACGAGTTGTTCACCACGACATGGATGTACGGGATGTTGAACTGCGCCCCGACCGCCAGCTCCTCGATCAGGAACTGGAAGTCGTAGTCACCCGACAACGCGACCACCGTGCTGTCCGGATCCGCGACCGCGACACCCAGCGTGGCCGGGACGGTCCAACCGAGCGGCCCGGCCTGGCCGGCGTTGATCCAGTGCCGCGGCCGGTACACGTGCAGCATCTGTGCGGCCTGGATCTGCGACAACCCGATCGTGCTGACATACCGCACGTCCGGTCCGAAGGCCCGGTTCATCTCCTCGTAGACCCGCTGCGGCTTGATCGGCACCGCGTCGAAGTGCGTCTTGCGCTGCAACGACGTACGACGCTTCCGGCACTCCGCCGCCCACACGGACCGGTCCGGCAGGCGACCGTCCGCGGCCCACTCCCGGGCCACCTCGACGAACACCTCGAGCGCGGCGCGAGCATCGGACACGACACCGTAGTCCGGCGCGAACACCCGTCCGATCTGCGTCGGCTCGATGTCGACGTGGATGAACTTCCGCTCGCCCTTGTACACGTCGAGGCCGCCGGTGTGCCGGTTCGCCCACCGGTTCCCGATCCCGAGGACCAGGTCGGAGATCAGCATGGTCGCGTTGCCGTAGCGATGCGACGTCTGCAGACCCACCATCCCGGCCATCAGCGGGTGGTCGTCCGGCAGCGAACCCCAACCCATCAGCGTCGGTACGACAGGAATCCCGGTCAGCTCGGCGAACTCGACCAGCAGGTCCTCCCCGCCCGCGTTGATGATCCCGCCACCGGCGACGATCAGCGGGTGCTCGGAGGCGGCCAGCATCGCCAGCACCTTCTCCGCCTGGGCCCGGGTCGCGGCCGGCCGCGTCACCGGGAGCGGCTCGTACGTCTCGATGTCGAACTCGATCTGCGCCAGCTGGACGTCGATCGGCAGGTCGATCAGTACCGGGCCCGGACGTCCTTCCCGCATCAACTGGAACGCCTTCTGGAACGTCCCCGGCACCTGCGCGGCCTCCATCACCGTGACCGCCCACTTGGCGACCGGCTTGGCGATCGACGAGATGTCGACGGCCTGGAAGTCTTCCTTGTGCAGCTTCGCGACCGGCGCCTGACCGGTGATGCAGAGGATCGGGATCGAGTCGGCGGAAGCCGAGTACAGACCCGTGATCATGTCGGTTCCGGCGGGTCCCGACGTACCGATGCAGACGCCGATGTTGCCGGCCTTGGCCCGGGTGTACCCCTCAGCCATATGTGAGGCAGCTTCGACGTGGCGGGCCAGGACATGCTTGATGCCGCCGTGGGCGCGCATCGCGCTGTAGAAGGGGTTGATCGCGGCGCCGGGCAGCCCGAACGCCTGTGTGGCCCCTTCCTTCTCCAGGATCAGAACGGCCGCGTCGACCGCGCGCATGCGAGCCATTAGTTCGTCGCCTTTCCAGAGAGCCGCTCGACGCCGCGAAGCAGCGCCGAGTGGTCGAGACCACCGTCACCGTTCGCCTTCGCCGATGCGACCAGCTGCGCGACCAGGGCGCCGAGCGGTACGACGACACCCGCCTCGCGCGCGGCCGCGGTCACGATGCCCATGTCCTTGTTGTGCAGGTCGATCCGGAAACCGGGCTGGAAGGAGCGGGACAGCATGTTCTCCTTCTTCTGGTTCAGTACGGCGGAACCGGCCAGACCACCGCCGAGGACCTCCAGGGCCGCCTTCGTGTCGACGCCGTACGCCTCCAGGAAGATCACGGCCTCGGCCACGGCCTGGATGTTGGCGGCGACGATCAGCTGGTTCGCGGCCTTGACCGTCTGACCCGAACCGCTCGGGCCGACGTGGACGACGGTCTTGCCGACCGCGTCGAAGAGCGGCTTGGCGGCGGCGAAGTCGTCCGCCTCCCCGCCGACCATGATCGACAGCGCGGCGTTCTTGGCGCCCGCCTCGCCACCGGAGACCGGGGCGTCGAGCATCCGGAAGCCAAGCGCCCGCGCCTGCTCGGCGAGCTGCTGGGTGACGTCGGGACGGATGCTGGAGAAGTCGATGATCAGCGTGCCGGTCTCGGCCTGCTGGAAGACGCCGTCCTCACCTTCGAGGACGTCCTGGACGTCGGGTGAGTCCGGCACCATCACGCAGATCACGTCGGCGCCCTTGACCACGTCGGCGATCGAGCCGGCGGCGCGGCCACCGGCGTCGACCAAGGCCTTGGCTCGCTCGGGGCTCCGGTCGAGGCCGGCCACGCTGTGCCCGGCGTTCGCGAGGTGTACGGCCATCGGGTTGCCCATGATGCCGAGGCCGATGAAAGCAATATTCGTCATGTTCGCTCTCCTGGAAAGGAAGGAAGGAAAGAAAGAGGAAGGGGGAGCGGTCGTCAGCGGCGCTCGTAGGGCAGCCACGCGAAGCTTTCGTCGGTGCTGGTGGACGGCTTGTACTCGAGGCCGACCCAGCCCGCGTAGCCGTTCGCGGCGAGATCGGTGAGTTGCTGGTCGAGCGGAAGAGTGCCGGTGCCAGGCTCGTTGCGCCCCGGTGCGTCGGCGATCTGCACGTGCGCGACCCGGTCGGTGTGCTCCGCGATCACCCGATCGACGTCGTCACCGTTGACCGCGAGGTGGTAGAGGTCCGCGAGCAGCCCGATATTCGGTACGTCGTACGCCGCCTGGACTCGATCGATCACGGCCAGCGCATCGGCCGCGGTCAGCAGCGGATACCGTTCCGCACCGCTGACCGGCTCGACCAGCACGGTCGCACCGATCTCCGCCGCCGCGCGAGTGGCCAGACCGAGGTTCTCCACCGCGAGCTCGTCCTGCTCCCGCTCGGAGTGGGCCTCGTCCCGGTTGCCGTACAGAGCGTTGAATCCCTGGCAGCCGAGCCGCTCGCCGATCCCGATCGTGACCGCGATGTTGTCCCGGAACTCGCTCGCCCGCTTCGGCCAGGACACCAGCCCACGGTCGCCGTCGGGCATGTCGCCGGCGAAGAAGTTCAGGCCGGTCAGCTGGACCCCGGCGTCCGAGATCGCGGTCACGAACGCGTCGACCTGCCGGTCCGGCGGGACGGCCTCGACGAACGGCCACCAGAACTCGACGGCGCCGAATCCGGCGCGCCGGGCGGCGGCGGGCCGCTCCAGCAGGGGCAGCTCGGTGAACAGCAGCGAGCAGTTCACGGTATGGCGCAGCGGATGGCTCATCTCATCTCAACTTTCCGTATTGCGGAAGTTCAATTCTGTTCTGCGAAATGACCATAAGACGGCCGCGCCGGACCGTCAAGCCTCCGGACCAGCCGACAGGCCGTTCGGAGTGATCGCTTCTCGTGTACGTGCGCGCGTTGTACGTTCCTCTAAGACCTGATCGAGAGGAGGTACGCCGTGCTGCTGTCCCAACTCCTCGACGCACCCGAGCTCGGGCTCCGCCTGCTGCGCTCGGCCGGCGGCGCGCTCGACCGTCCGATCGGGCGCCTGGTCACCACGGACCTGCTCGAACCCGGCCGCTACCTGAACGGCGGCGAGGTCGTCCTGACCGGCCTGGTCTGGCGCCGGCATCCGGGCGACAGCGAACTGTTCGTCACCTCGATGGCCGAGCGCGGCGCCACCACGATCCTGGCCGGGAAGGCCCTGCTCGGCGAGGTACCGGCGGACCTCCTGGAGGCCTGTGACCGGCACGAGGTCACGCTGGTCGAGGTGCCGATCGAGATCGCGTTCGCCGACGTGACCGAGTACGTCGCCGCCGCGGGGTCGGCCGAGTCCGGGGCGCGGTTGTCCGCGAGCCTGGTCCGCCAGCGCCAACTGTTGTCCTCGATCGCGGCCGGTCGCAGCCTGGATGAGCTCGCGGCCCGGATCTCCACCGAGATCGGCCATGACTGCCGGGTCCTCACGCCGACCGGGCGGCACGTCGTACCAGGGCCGAGTGAGCTGGATCCCGCGACGCTCGACGTGGTCACGCGGCGGTTCCTGACCGCCGATCGGACCCCGGCGCTGGCCGATGCGGACGGGCAGCCGTACAGCCTGTTCCCGGTGGGGTCGGGGCTGGGCAATCGGCTGACCGCGTGGGTATTGGTAATCGACGGCAACCACACGCAGTGGTCCCGTGACCATGTCGAGGCGGTGCAGGAGTTGTGCGCGATCGCGGCGCTGGACCGGGCTCGACGGGACGAAGGCCGGCGGGCGCTGCGGCCGTTGGTGGCGGATGCGTTGGCGCTGGTCGAGTCCGGTGCACTGCACACGGACGTCGCCGCTCGCCTGCGGCAGGCCGGATCCCACGCGGACCGGCCGATGGTGGTCGCGGTCGCCGAACTGCGAGACGACGGGCCGAGCGAGGTCGCCCTCAGCCTGTTCGAGGACGTCGCACTGACGGTCGGACCCGCCGTGGTCGCGCCCGGTCGCGACGGTTTGCTGGTCGGCTTCCTCCCCTTTGCGCCGGGTCTACCCGAGCAGCTGCGGCGGGCCTTCGGGCGACTCGCACCCGGGCTTCAGCGGGGTCGACTCGCGGTCGGGATCAGCGGTGAGACCTCCGTCGAGGCGCTGGCCGGCGCCCTCGAGGAAGCCCGGTTCGCCCAGCGCGCGGCCAGCGCCGGACGGGCACCGGTGTCCGTGGTCACCTCGGACGAGGTCGCATCACACGTGCTCCTGCTCGCCACGCTGCCGGACGACGTACGCCGTACCTACACCCAGCGGGTCCTCGGCCCGGTGATCGACCACGATCGCCGTACGCACGCCGGCCTGCTCATCACCCTGCGGGAATTCCTCGCCTGCTCGGGCTCCTGGACCCGTACGGCGGAATCTCTGCACCTGCACGTGAACACCGTTCGCTACCGGATCGAACGCGTGGAGCAACTGACCGGACGCGATCTGTCGACCCTCGAGGACCGGGTCGACGTGTTCCTCGCTCTCAAATCGCTCTGATTGTGTGATCATCCAAAGACCAGCGTTCATCCGGGGTTCAACTTCAGAGGTTCACGGGGTGCAATCCGGGCCCGAGTGAGCCGATGCTGGCGTGCAGGTCAAACTGCCGAACGCCAAGGAGCGTGTCCCGATGAAGGCCACCCTGCGACCGAGCCGCCCCGCCAGCCGCCATCCCGTCGACGAGGTGCTGCCCGTTGGGAAGCTTGCCGTCTACGGCACCCAGCACGTCCTCGCGTTCTACGCCGGAGCAGTGATCGTACCGATCCTGCTGGCGAACTCGATCGGACTCACCACCCAGCAACTCATCCACTTGATCAACGCGGACCTGTTCACCTGCGGTATCGCGTCGATCATCCAGTCGGTCGGGTTCTGGAAGGTCGGCGTCCGGCTGCCGCTGCTGCAGGGCGTCACGTTCACGGCGGTGTCGCCGATGATCGCGATCGGTCTCGCCGCGGGCGGCGGAACCCAAGGCCTCCTGGTCATCTACGGTGCGGTACTGGTGGCCGGTCTCGCCACCTTCTTCATCGCACCGTTCTTCAGCAAGCTGATCCGGTTCTTCCCGCCAGTGGTGACCGGCTCGGTGATCACGATCATCGGCCTGGCCCTGCTGCCGGTGGCGGCCGGGGACGCGGTCGGCGGTGCCGGCCCGACGGCCGCACCGACCAGCGGGAAGAACCTGGCGTACGCGCTCGGCACCCTCGCGCTGATCGTGCTGATCCAGCGGGTCTTCAAGGGCTTCATGGCGACGATCGCCGTACTGGTCGGGCTGGTCGTGGGCACGCTGACCGCCTGGGCGTTCGGGGACGCCCACTTCGCCGCGGTCGCCGACTCGTCCTGGGTCGGTGTCACGCAGCCGTTCTACTTCGGCTGGCCCAAGTTCTCGATCGCGGCGATCATCTCGATGGTCGTGGTCATGCTGATCACCGCGGTGGAGACGACCGGTGACGTGTTCGCGACCGGCGAGATCGTCGAGAAGCGGATCGGCCGGGAGGACATCGCCCGGGCGCTGCGGGCCGACGGCCTGGCCACCACGATCGGTGGCGTCTTCAACTCCTTCCCCTACACCTGCTTCGCCGAGAACGTCGGTCTGGTCCGACTGACTCGGGTCCGCAGCCGCTGGGTCGTCGCGGCAGCCGGCGGGATCATGATCCTGATCGGCCTGGTCCCGAAGGCCGGAGCGGTCGTCGCGGGGATCCCGCACCCGGTGCTGGGCGGCGCGGCGCTGGCGATGTTCGCCACGGTGGCCGTCGTCGGCTTCCAGACCCTGACCAAGGTCGACTTCCACGATCACCGCAACGTCGTCATCGTGGCGACCAGCGTCGGTCTGGCCATGTACGTCACCGCGCAACCGCAGGTCGCCCAGGCTGTGCCGGGCTGGGCCGAGATCATCTTCGGCAGCGGCATCACGCTGGGCAGCCTGACCGCGATCGGCCTGAACATCCTGTTCCACCACGTCGGCAAGGACTACGGACCGGCCGTCGCCGGCCAGCCGGGTGACTCGATCCGGCTCGACCAGGTGAACAAGATGAGCCGCGAGGAGTTCGTCGAGACCTTCGCCGACCTGTTCCAGGGTCCGCGCTGGGCGGTCGAGCGGGCCTGGGACATGCGGCCGTTCGCCGATACCCACGCGCTGCGGCGGTCCTTCCAGGAGGCTCTGTTCTCCGGCTCGCAGGACGAGCAGCGCGAGCTGATCAAGGCCTACCCGCAGCTCGGCTCGCAGTTCGTCGCCGACGGTCTCAGCGGCGAGGCGTCGCTCCGGGACCAGTCCGACAAGGGCCTGACGTTCCTGGCCGATCCGGAGCGCGACGAACTGACCTCGATCACCGAGGCGTACCGCGAGCGGTTCGGGTTCCCCCTGGTCATCTCGGTCCGGGACGCCGACTCCTTCGCCCGGATCGTCGAGCAGGGCCGGGAACGGCTCGACAACTGCGAGAACCAGGAGCACGCCGCGGCGCTGCTCGAGATCGCGAAGATCGCCGGCTACCGGTTCGACGACTTCCTCTCCGATGCCAATCCGATCCATAGTGCAAGAACACGCTGGAGCAGCAATCGATGACCACACAAGCACTGCGGGCCTTGGCCTTGAAGGTGAACGGCGAGGACACCGCGATCGGCGACGTACCTGTCCACACCACCGTGCTGGACTGGCTCCGCGACCGCGGCCTGACCGGCGCCAAGGAGGGCTGCGCCGAGGGTGAGTGCGGGGCGTGCTCCGTGCTCGTCGCCCGGCCCGGCATCGAGGCACAGACCGAGTGGACGGCGGTGAACGCCTGCCTGCTGCCGATCGCCTCGCTGGACGGCCAGGAGATCGTCACCTCCGAAGGCCTCGGACAGCCTGCCGAGCTGCACCCGGTGCAGGAAGAGATGGCGGTCCGCGGCGGCTCACAGTGCGGCTTCTGCACACCGGGCTTCGTCTGCAGCATGGCCGCCGAGTACTACCGGCCCGGGCGCACGGCGTGTGCCGACGGCGGCGACCACGAGCACGGCCCGAACGGGTTCGACCTGCACTCCCTCAGCGGGAACCTCTGCCGCTGCACGGGGTACCGGCCGATCAAGGATGCGGCGTACGCCCTGGGTGACCCGGTCGAGAACGACGCTCTCGCCGTACGCCGGAATTCGCCGCCGCCACCGCCCGCGACGACCGGGATGGTGGTCGGCGAGGCAGAGTTCGTCCGGCCGGCGTCGCTCGACGACGTACTGGGATTGCTGGCCGATCGGCCGGGTGCTCAGATCGTTGCGGGGTCGACCGATCTTGGTGTGCAGGTGAATATCTTCGGCTCGCGGCCGCCGCTGACCGTGGCGGTGGACCGGCTGGCCGAGCTGCGTGAGTTCTCCTTCGGCGACGACGAGGTCCGGCTCGGCGCGGCGTTGACGCTGACCGAGATCGAGCGGCGACTGGCCGGGCGGGTGCCGTTGCTGGCGCAGCTGTTCCCGCAGTTCGCGTCACGGCTGATCCGCAACGGCGCCACCATCGGTGGCAACCTGGGCACCGGTTCACCGATCGGGGACACCCCGCCCGCTCTGCTCGCTCTGGACGCGTCGCTCGTGTTGGCGTCGCGGCGTGGTGAGCGCGTCGTCCCGCTCGCGGAGTACTTCACCGGCTACCGGCAGACCGTCAAGGATGCGGACGAGCTGATCAAGACGATCGTGGTTCCGTTGCCATTGGCACCGAGGACCGCGTTCCACAAGATCGCCAAGCGGCGCTTCGACGACATCTCCAGCGTCGCCATCGGGTACGCCGTCGACGTCGTGGACGGCGTCGTCCGCGAGGCCCGGATCGGACTCGGTGGGGTGGCGGCCACTCCATTACGGGCTCGTGCCACCGAGGACGCGTTGATCGGCCGACCGTGGACCGAGCTCACGGTGCGTGAGGCGGCCGGAGTGATGGCCGCCGAAGGTACGCCGATGGACGATCACCGGGCCAGTGCGTCGTACCGCTCGGCGATGCTCGGTCAGTCGTTGCTCCGCTTCTACTTCGCTGAACAGGAGGCCGGCGCATGAGCTCCTTGTCCGAACGGCCCGTGCACGCGGTTGTCGGCGTACCCCTGCCGCATGAGAGTGCCGCGCTGCATGTCACGGGTACGGCGCTGTACACGGACGATCTGGTCCAGCGGACGCGTGACGTCCTGCATGCGTGGCCGGTTCAGTCGCCGCACGCGCATGCCCGGATCACGGCACTCCGGGTGAAGCCGGCGTACGACGTGCCTGGTGTGGTGCGGGTGTTGACGGCGGACGACGTACCCGGGGTGAACGACGCGGGCGTGAAGCACGACGAGCCGCTGTTCCCGGGTGAGGTGATGTTCCACGGGCATGCGGTGTGCTGGGTGCTCGGGGAGACGCTGGAGGCCGCGCGGTTGGGGTCGTTGGCGGTTGAGGTCGAGTACGAGCCGCTGTCGTCGCTGGTGACGGTGCGCGAGGCGATCGCGGCCAAGAGCTTCCAGGGCATCGGGCGGCATCTGGAGCGCGGCGAGGTGGATGCCGCGCTCGAAGGGGCGGCTCATGTGTTCCGGGGCGAGTTCGAGTTCGCCGGGCAGGAGCACTTTTATCTGGAGACGCACTCGGCGTTGGCGTTGGTCGACGAGGGTGGTCAGATCTTCGTGCAGAGCAGCACGCAGCATCCGTCCGAGACGCAGGAGATCGTCGCTCACGTGCTGGGTTTGGCCAGTCATGCGGTGACTGTGCAGTGCCTGCGGATGGGCGGAGGCTTTGGTGGCAAGGAGATGCAGCCACATGGGTTCGCTGCGATCGCAGCACTCGGCGCCACGCTGACGGGTCGGCCGGTGCGGTTGCGGCTGAACCGGACGCAGGACATGACCATGTCGGGGAAGCGGCACGGGTTCCACAGCTCCTGGACCGTCGGGTTCGACACCGAGGGCCGGCTGGTCGCGTTGGATGCGACGCTGACGGCTGACGGCGGGTGGAGTCTCGACCTCTCCGAGCCGGTGCTCGCGCGGGCGATGTGTCACATCGACAACGCTTACGAGATCCCACATATCCGCGTGGACGGGCAGATCGCGAAGACGAACAAGACCTCGCAGACCGCGTTCCGCGGGTTCGGTGGACCGCAGGGCATGATCGTGATCGAGGACATCCTCGGACGCTGCGCGCCACTGCTCGGGTACGACGCTTTGGAGCTGCGCCGGCGGAATTTCTACCAGCTCGGCGACTCCACGCCGTACGGGCAGCCGGTCCGGCACGCGGATCGACTGGAGTCCTGCTGGAGCCAGGTCATCTCTGGTGGCGACGTTGCTGAGCGTCAGGCCGAGATCGAGGCCTTCAACGCATCGCATGAGCACGTGAAGCGCGCTCTGTCGATGACGCCGGTGAAGTTCGGGATCTCGTTCAACCTGACCGCGTTCAACCAGGCCGGCGCGCTCGTCCACGTCTACAAGGACGGGTCGGTGCTGATCAATCACGGCGGCACCGAGATGGGCCAGGGCCTGCACACGAAGATGCTGCAGGTCGCGGCAACCACCTTGGGCGTGCCGTTGGCTCGGGTCCGGTTGGCTCCGACGCGGACCGACAAGGTCCCGAACACGTCGGCCACGGCGGCTTCGTCCGGCGCCGACCTGAACGGTGCCGCGATCAAGAACGCGTGTGACCAGATCCGGGAGCGGCTCGCGCAAGTTGCCGGCGGCAAGCTCGGGATCAGCCCGCACGACGTGCGGTTCGTGGATGGCGACGTACGCGGACTGTCCGGCGACGGTATCGCCTGGAACGATCTAGTTGGCGCTGCCTACATGCAGCGGGTGCAGCTCTGGGCGGCCGGCTTCTACCGGACCGAGGGCTTGCACTGGGACGCGAACGCGATGCGCGGCGAGCCGTTCAAGTACTTCGCGTACGGCGTGGCCGCGGCCGAGGTCGAGGTGGACGGGTTCAGCGGCGCGTACACGTTGCGGCGGGTCGACATCGTGCACGACGTCGGCGACAGCTTGAGTCCGTTGATCGACATCGGTCAGATCGAGGGCGGGTTCGTCCAGGGTGCCGGCTGGTTGACGCTCGAGGATCTGCGCTGGGACGAGAGCACCTCGGAGCGGCGGGGACGGCTGGCGACGCAGGCGGCGAGTACCTACAAGCTGCCGAGCTTCTCGGAGATGCCGGAGGTGTTCAACGTCCGGTTGCTGGAGAAGGCGCATGAGGACGGCGCGGTGTACGGGTCGAAGGCTGTTGGTGAACCGCCGTTGATGCTCGCCTTCGCGGTCCGCGAGGCCCTGCGACAGGCGGCGGCTGCGTTCGGTCCGGCCGGTACGAGCGTGGACCTACCGTCGCCCGCGACCCCGGAGGCGGTCTACTGGGCGGTTGATCGGGCCCGGGGTGGTGCGTCATGGAATGGGTGAAGGCTGTCCAGCAGTTGCGTGCGGGACGCCGCGCCGGCGTGCTCGTCACGGTGCTGTCCGTTCGCGGGCACGCGCCGCGCGAGGCCGGCGCGAAGATGGTGGTTGCTGCTGACAACGTCTGGTCGACGGTTGGCGGAGGCAACCTCGAGGCACTTGCGATCGAGCGTTCCCGGGCAATGATCGCAGCGGAGGCGGTCGAGCCCGAGGTGATCGAGGTCGCGTTGTCGGACAAAGCGCCGTACCAGCATGGGGTGCAGTGCTGTGGTGGAGAGGTGAAGCTACTGCTGGAACCGTTGCCGGTGGTGCCGTCCGTCGCGATCTTCGGGATCGGGCACGTGGGGCTCGAGCTTGCGCGGATCCTGGCGCGGCACGACATCGAGCTGCATCTCGTTGACTCACGCCCCGATCAGTTGGTGTCCGAGCGGCTCGCGGTTCTCGACGATTCAGTGGCCAACGTCCACGTGCACAACGTGCCGGTGCTTCCGGAGCTTGTCGTCGGCGAACTGCCGCCGGGCTCCCATGTTTTGATCATGACCCACGATCACGCCGAAGACGCGGCGCTGTGCGACGCCGCGATCCGGAACGACCAGCTGGCAACGATCGGGCTGATCGGTTCGAGCGCCAAGTGGACCCGGTTCCGCCGCAAGCTCGGCGAGGACGGCAATTCCGCGGCGGCGATCGACCGCATCATCACCCCGATCGGGCTCCCCGATCTACCAGGCAAGGAACCGGCCGTTATCGCGGTCAGCGTCGCTGCCTGGCTCCTGGAACAGTTCATCGCCGAGCGTCGCCCTGCGCCGGCCAAGCGTGAGGCGAAGGCATGACGATCTTCCGAGGCACGGTCCTCGATACTCCCGACAACCCGTTCACCGGCGGCGGACTGCGCGTCGACAGTGACGCCGGGCTGCTCGTCACCGACGGCGTGATTGTTGCCCGCGGCCCCTTCCGGGAGATCCGGCAGGCGCACCCGGCCGAACAGGTGGTCGATCTGACGGGTGGCGTCGTACTGCCTGGGTTCGTGGACACGCATGTGCACTTCCCGCAGATCCGGGCCGTCGGCGGCCTCGGGCTCCCGTTGATGGAGTGGCTCGACCGGTACGCGCTTCCGGAGGAGGCGCGGATGGCGGACGTCGAGTACGCCACCGGCGTGGCCGCCGAGTTCGTTCGCGGACTCGCGGCGGCCGGGACGACGTCCGCCCTGGTGTTCGGCGCGCACTACTCCGACGCGATGGACGCGCTCTTCAGCGCCGCCTCGCAGGTCGGACTCCGGATCACCAGCGGCCTGGTCCTCAGCGACCGGCTGCTCCGGCCGGACCTCCTCACCACCCCGGTCCGCGCGTACGCCGAATCGCTTGCCCTGGCCAACCGTTGGCACGGCGTCGGCCGCAACCGGTACGCCGTGACCCCGCGCTTCTCGTTGTCCTGCACGGACGACCTGCTGGCGACCTGCCGTGAACTGATGGAGGAGGTCCCGGGCGCGCTCTTCACCTCACACGTGAACGAGAACGAGGCCGAGATCGCCACGGTGGCCGACCTGTTCGGGGGCAGCGACTACGTCACGACGTACGACCGTCACGGCTTGGTCGACCGCCGGTCGATCCTGGCCCACAACGTTCACCCGACCGACGTCGAGCTGAAGATGCTCGCGGTTGGTGGAGCGACGGTCGCGCACTGCCCGACCAGCAACGCCGCGCTGGGCAGCGGGTTGTTCCCACTCGGCCGGCATCTGCAGCACGGCGTACGCGTTGCTCTCGGCTCTGACGTCGGCGCGGGCACCGGCTTCTCCTTGCTGAAGGAGGGCCTCCAGGCGTACTTCTGCCAGCAGTTGCTCGGTGATCACGGACTCGCGCTGAGCTCTGCGCATCTGTTGTACCTGGCAACCACCGCGGGCGCCGAGGCCCTCGGCCTGGACGATGTCGGCGACCTGAGCGTAGGCAAGCGTTTCGACGCCCAACTCCTCCGCCCGGCCGACGGCTCGCCCCTGGCAGTGGGCGTAGCCCACGCTGCTGACGCCGACGAGACCCTCTCCCGCATCTTCACCCTGGGCACTCCCGCCGACGTCCAGGCGGTCTGGATCGACGGCGAGCTCCTGCACGACTGAGGTACTGTCATGCCAGTTCAGCGGCCGGAGGAGTCGATGCTGGGATGACGGCAGGGCGGGCGATGCCCACACAGGACGACGTGCTCGGATACTTCGAGACGCTGTCGAACTGGGGGCGGTGGGGCGACGACGACGAGCGCGGCACTCTGAACCACATCACCGACGACGTCCGGCTGGCGGCGGCGCGAGCCGTGCGCCACGGCCGGAGCGTGTCGTGCGCGTGGGAGGTCGCCGTACCTGGAGAGATGGAGCGGTCGACGACGTCGTGCCCGTGCGCCGCCGACATGCCGGGTGCCGAGCACATGCCGCCGCTGTTCCAGAAGGACCGGCACTGGGGCTTTTCGAACGAGCGGCTCGGCATCCTGTTCCACGGCAACACGATCACCCACCTGGACTCGCCGTGCCACATCTTCTGGGACGGCAAGATGTACAACGGGCGGTCGCACTCACTCGTTGACGCCGAGACGGGATCCGCGTGGGCGACCGTCACGGCGGCGGCGAACGGGATCGTCACGCGTGGCGTCCTGCTCGACGTCGCGGCGGTCCGCGATGTGCCGTGGCTGGAAGCCGGTGACGGTGTGTTTCCCGAGGATCTCGAGGAAGCCGAGCGTCGCCAGGGTGTGCGGGTGCAGTCCGGCGATGCGGTGCTCCTGCGGACCGGCTACGGTCGCTCCCGGCACGAGGCCGGCGACTCCGGCGGCATCACGCAGGCCGGCTGGCACGCGTCCTGCCTGCCGTGGCTGCAGGAGCGGGAGGTCGCGCTCATCGGCGCTGACACCCCCCAGGACGTGCAGCCGTCGGGGTACGACGGCGTGTTGATGCCGGTGCACGCCGTGAGCCTCGTTGCGATGGGTCTGTGGCTGCTCGACAACTGCGATCTGGAGGAGTGCGCAGCAACGGCTACCGAGCTCGGCCAGTGGGACTTCCAGCTCGCAGTCGCGCCGGTCCGGTTCGCCGGCACGTCCGGCAGCCCGGTCAACCCGATCGCCACCTTCTGACCCTCAGGGAGTGGCGAGGAGGTCGGCTTGGGTCTTGCTGACCTGAGTGGCGAGAGTGGCTTCGTCAACGGTGGTGAGGGTGTCGTGTTCGACGACGGCGTGGCCGTTGACCAGCAGGAGGTCCAGAGGCGGGGGCGTGCCTAGGACCAGCGCGGCAACCGGGTCGGGGATCCCGGCGTGGTCGAGGGTGTCCAAGCGCCAGACCGCCAGGTCGGCGAGCTTGCCGACCTCGAGCGAGCCGATCTCGTTCTCGCGGCCGAGGATGCGGGCGCCGTCCAGTGTTGCCATCTCCAGGGCGGCGCGGACGCCAAGGGCCTGCGGGCCGCCACGGGCGCGGGCGAAGAGAAGGGCATGGCGGAGTTCCTCGATCAGGCTGCCGGCTTCGTTGCTCGCAGCACCATCGACTCCGAGCCCCACCGGGCTACCGGCCGCGCGGAGGTCGGCGGCCCGAGCGATCCCGGCACCCAGGCGCGCGTTGGAGCTGGGGCAGTGCGCGACCCCCGTGCCGGTCTGGCCGAGCTGCTTGATCTCCGAGTCGTCGAAGTGGATGCCGTGCGCGAACCACACATCGGATCCGGTCCAGCCGAGCTCAGCGGCGTACTCGAGCGGCGTGCAGTTGAAGGTCTCGCGACACCAGTCGCCCTCGTCGGTGGTCTCGGCCAGGTGCGTGTGCATCCGAACACCCTTGCGCCGGGCCAGTACGGCGGCGTCTCGCATCAGCTCGCCGCTCACACTGAACGGTGAGCACGGCGCAACCACGATCTGCAGCATCGAGTCCGGTGCGGGATCGTGCCAGCGGTCGATCGCGGCCTCGGTCGCGGCGAGGATCTCGTCGCGGTCCTCGACCACCGAGTCCGGCGGCAACCCGCCGTCCTTCTGACCGCGATCCATCGAGCCGCGCGACGGGTGGAACCGCAGCCCCACCTCGGCCGCGGCGGCGATCTCGGCCGCGAGCAGATCACCACCACCACGCGGGAAGACGTAGTGATGATCGGCCGCCGTCGTACAGCCGGTCTTGGCCAGCTGAGCCAAGGCAGCCTGCGCCGCAACGTGGACGGACTCTTCGGAGATCCTTGCCCAGACCGGATAGAGCGTGGTCAGCCACCCGAACAGCGTCGCGTCCGCAGCCAGACCCCGCGTCACCCATTGGTACAGATGCTGGTGGGTGTTGACGAAACCGGGGGTGACGAGACAACCTCGTCCGTCCACCACCCGGGCTCCGTCGTACGCCGGCGCCGATCCAGGGCCGACAGCAACGATCTGATTGCCATCGACAACAACATGTCCGACGAACTCACGTCGTTGCCGATCGAGCGTGACGACGGACGCCCCATCGATCACGATCATGTCAGCAGAACCCTGGTACGGCATGCCATGCGCTACCGGCGTCGCTCGCATCGTCCCGGACCACGGTCGCCTCGATCAGGCCGTACGGGCGGTCCGCGGCGATGAAGACCTCGCCCGGGTTCTCGACCTCGAACGGCGAGAGGTCGACCAGGAAGTGGTGCTTGTTCGGCGCCGAGAACTTGATCTCGGCAACCTCCGGGTGCTGCTCCAGCACGGCTTCGCCCATGCCGTACAGCGTTTGCTGCAAGGCGAGACTGTGGATCTTCGCGAACTGCTCGAGCAGCAGGCCCTTGATCTCGTCGTACGACTTGTCCCAGTCGACCTCGGTGTGGTCGTAACGCCAGCGGGCGACCAGCGACGTGGCGAGGATGCGGTCGTTCGTCTCCTGCAGCGTCGTGTACTTGTCCTTCAGGAACCCGTGGAACTCCGAGCCGGTCGACTTCAGCACGGTCAGGTCGCGGATGCCGGAGACGACGTACTGCTTGCGCTCGTCGCCACGGCCCTCGACGTTCACAACCGTCGTACGGATGCCGCTGCCGGCCCGGACGAACGAGTGCGCGTGGCCCTCGCCGTCGACGGGGATGCGCTCCCAGGTGTACTCCTCGACCTCGACCCGCGCACCCTCGGCCGCCGACGAGGCGTCCAGGAAATGCGCACCCAGGGTCAGGGCGTAGTCCTCGATCGCGCCGATGCCTTTCTCCTTGGCGAAGGCGAACGCGGTGTTCTTCTGCGTATCGGTCGGCAGAACGTCGCTCTGGTCCCCGGTGGTGTGCGCGGCCTCGAAGTTGCCGCGGAGCGCGGACGACACGTTCAGGTCGCGGATCTGGTGGCGGGGCGTGTCACGGTAGATCCGGACCACGCGGCTCTCGGCTTTGCCGTACTGGTTGGCTCCCAGGTGGATGGCCATGCGGGATCAGCTCCCTCGGTAAGTGGAAAAGGCGAACGGGCTGAGCAGCAACGGCACGTGGTAGTGCCGTTCGTCAGCGACCGTGAAGGTCACGGAGACCTCAGGAAAGAAGAAGTCCTGGCCGGATGCGACCGCGTATGCGGCCACGTCGAACCAGAGTCGATACGTGCCGGGTTCGAGCACCGGTTCGAGCTCGGCGATCCGCCCGTCGTGGTCCGTCGTACCGGTCGCTCGTACGACGTCTCCGTCAGCGGCGACCTTGGACAGGCGGACCGGTACGCCTTGAGCCGGCCGGCCCAGGGCAGTGTCGAGAACGTGTGTGCTGAGGCTGCTCATGCCTCCACCACCTTGCCGAGCCGGAGCACGGCGATCTTGCGAAGCTCTTCCCGTACGGCGGCCGCCTCGGTGGCGTCGTCGTGGGTCAGGCGTTGCCGCAGATTCGCCAGGATTTCCTGGGCCGACAGGCCGGTGGCGCAGATCAGGAAGACCCGGTCGAACCGCGCCTCGTACTCACGGTTGCCCTCGGCAATGGCTTTTTTGGCCTCCGGGTCGTCGCCGACACCGGACTGTTCCTTGCGGGACCAGGACGCCTCGGTGCTCGCCCCCTGCGCCCGGTCACCGATCCGCGGGTGCGCCCGCAGGGCCCGATCAACCTCGTTGTCGTCGAGCTCCCGAAGCAGCTGGTCGGCGACCGCGGTCAGCACGACGAGATCGCCGTACGGCCGCTTGGTCAGGATCCCGTCGACCCAGCGGGACACATCGCAGCAGGCTGCCAGCATCGGACGCAGCTGGTCAGCCGAAGCGGAGTTGAACTCCTGCAGGTCCACGGATCACACCTTCTCGAATCCCGAAATCGACTTTCCGTATGACGAGAGAGTGGCATCCCGTTCGCTCGTCGTCAACAGTTTGTTGAATTCTACTGCTCAGCGGGCGCGGTTGAGGTAGTTGTAGACGGTAAACCGGGTGACGCCCAGCGCCTCGGCGACGATCTCCGCGGACTTGCGGTACTCGAAGGCGCCACGTGCTTCGAGCAGCAGGACGGCTTGCTGCTTGTCGGTCCGGGACAGCGTGTTGAGCGGTCCGCCCAGCTCCTCGGCGACCTCCGCAATCAACGCATCCACGCCCCCCTTGCCGTGCGACCGGGGAGTCGCCGGTGGCTCCCCGGCGCCGTGAATGCGCAAGGTGACCTGGCTGGCGCCGCCGGCGAACGCGGCTTCGAGCACTCGCGGTAGCGCAGGCAGGAGGAGTTCCTGCTCACCGCGGACCTGGGTGCCCAGTGGGCCGAACTCGCAATCCAGGCCGGCGTCCTGCGCCGCCCGCAGCGCCTCGGTGGCGTGGGCGGGCGGCGATCCTTCGACATCGAAAGGTTCGGTGGTGAACTCCGCTACCAGTCGCATGTCGAGAGGCTAGCCCTCCACGGGCATCGGGCGCCGGGCCAGCTTGGCGAGTTCGGCGGTGTCGATGCCGATGAGCTTGTCGACCTCTGCCACATCCACGGCACCGCAGTCGAGACCGCGCAGTACGAAACCTGCGAGCGCTGCGGCGGTCGCGGGCTCGTCCAGGTAGCCGGATTCGCCCTGGCCTCGGTACGCCTTGAGCCGGATCGCGGCTTGTTCCAGACCTTCGCGGTAGAAGAGGTACGTCGCTACGAACCGCGTCGGCAGTTGGGCGGGGTGCATGTCCCAGCCCTGATAGATGCCGCGCGCGAGTGAACGCCGTACGAGCCGGAGGTGCAGACGCCAGGCCGCGTGGACGTTGTCGCCGACCGGCAGGACGTTCGTCGATCCGTCGGAGACGAAGACGCCCGTACCGGCCGCTGCCAGTTGCATGACGTCCTTGGCGTGGTCGGCGACCGGATGCTCCATGCTCTGGTACGCCGCCGCGACGCCGAGCGAGGCCGAGTAGTCATAGGTCCCGTAGTGCAGGCCCGTCACGCGGGGAGCACCGGCCTTGATCATCCTCGCGATCAGTGCGGTCCCGTCGGATCCGAGGATCGCCTGCGGGGTCTCGACCTGGATCTCGAACTTGAGCTGACCGGTTTGGTGCTCGCGCTCGAATTGCTCCAGCACCACGACCATCGCCTCGACCTGTTCGACCGAGGTGACCTTCGGCAGCGTGATCACGAACCCATCGGTGAGCGCGCCGGCCATCTCCCGCAGGAAGAGATCGAGGGTCCGTACGCCGCGCTTTCTGCTGGGCGCCTCGAGCGATTTGATCCGCAGGCCGTAGTACGGCGGGGCTTCGCCGGCCTTGAGGCTCTCCGCGAGGGCTCGGGCTGCTGCGATCGCGGCGGCATCCTCGTCCTCGTCGGGCCTGGTGCCGTAACCGTCTTCGAAGTCGATCCGGAGATCTTCGATCGGTTCCCGTTGGAGCTTGGCGCGGACCCGTTCGTGGATCTCGGCGGGTAGCTCGGTCTCCAGCGCGTCGGCGAGCTCGTGCGGAGTGCCGCCGTACTGGTCGAGGGCGGTCCGGGCCTTCTCGCCCCAGGTGCGGATCGTGTTGGCGTCGTACTGGTCGGCCGGTACGTAGACCGTGTGGACGGGCTGGCGGACGCCACGGTCGCCCGGGTAGTCCTTCGCCAGCGCCGCGTCCGCCTGCGCCAGCCGCCGATCCAGCTCGCCGATCAGGTCATCCAGGCTCATGCAGCCGCCTCTCCTCGATACTTCCGTATTGCGGAGACTATTATCTGCTGTGCGGAAGACGCAAGAGTCTTGGCCTTCCGGGATATGGCGCTAAGCTTCCGTCATCCGGAAAGTCTCGAGAGGTCAGGTCCGATGACGGAAGCGAACAGTACGACCACGGAGCCGAAGAACGCGGCCGCCGCCAACGGCGGCAAGGCCCGGACCGGCAGCGTGCAGTCGATCGAGCGCGCGTTCGGCCTGCTCGAGACCATGGCCGACGCGGGCGGGATGATGGGCCTGTCCCAACTCGCCACGGCGTCCGGCCTTCCGCTGCCGACGATCCACCGCCTGGTTCGCACCTTGGTCGACCTCGGCTACCTGCGTCAAGAACCGTCGCGGCAGTACGTCCTCGGCCCCAGGCTGATCCGCCTCGGTGAGAGCTCCTCGCACATGCTCAGTGTCTGGGCCCGGCCGCACCTCGCGCGGCTGGTCGACGAACTCGGCGAGTCCGCCAACATGGCGATGCTCGACGGCGACCAGATCGTGTATCTGGCGCAGGTCCCGTCCCGGCACTCGATGCGCATGTTCACCGAGGTCGGCCGGCGGGTTCTGCCCCACTGCACCGCGGTCGGCAAGGCGATCCTCGCCAAGCTCCCGGAGTCCGAGGTCCGCGACCTCCTCCACCGCACCGGCATGCCCCAACACACCGACAACACCCTGACCACCCCCGACGCCTTCACCACCCAACTCCGCAAAGCCGAAGAACACGGCTACGCCATGGACGAAGGCGAACAGGAGGTAGGCGTCCGCTGCGTAGCCGTCGCCGTCCCCGATGCCCCCTCCCGCCTAGCCATGTCCATCTCAGGCCCAGCCGGCCGAATGACAGAGGCCCTGGTAGAACGAGCCGTCCCCCTCCTAACCCAAGCAGCCAAAGCGTTATCCGACGACCTCCGCTAAGGGGCCACCACCTTCGGCGGCAACAGCCTTCGACCTCCTCCGCTGACAACCGACACCGCCTTCTGCGGCAACAGCCCTTCGGCCACCTCCGGCGACGGGTCGCGGATCGTGGTGAGCGGGGTCTGTGGTTCTGCGGAGGAGCTGTGCCGGGCTCAGAAGCAAGCACCCGCACGTGCGCTAAACACACGTCAGAAAGTAAGCACCCGCGCGTGCGCTCACCACACGAGGGGATAACCCCACGAAGTACCCCTTCTCCCCTCTGCACACCACGGGAGAACCGCCACGTCGTGGGGATCTCCTCTCGTGTGCGGAGCGACGGATCAGCCGAGGGCCGGCTGCTGGGCGGCCCGTCGGAGGCCGAGCGACCTGATGCCTAGCGTGACGCGATGGCCTGCGCGTCTGCTGTAGGAGGTGCGTTGGGCCGTCGACAGCGACGGCTCACCAGCTCCTCGGGTTGTGGATCCTGGCCAGCGCGACGACGAACCATTCCGCATGGCTCACCAACCGCCGCGAGCCAGAGGGCGCAGCACATGCCCGAGCCAGAGGGCGCAGCACATGCGCGAGCCAGGGCGCAGCACATGAGGGGATAACCCCACGAAGTACCCCTTCTCCCCTCTGCACACCACGGGAGAACCGGCATGTCGTGGGGATATCCCCTCTTGTGGGTCGGTGGGTCGGTGGGTCGGTGGGTCGGTGGGTCAGCTGGGTTGTGGTGGGGGTTGGAGGATGCAGAACTCGTTGCCGTCTGGGTCGGCGAGGACGTGCCAGGTCCACCCGTGCTCGACAATCGGCGTCGCGGTCAGCTGGGTCGCGCCGAGCTCCCGGACCCGGGCAACCTCGGACGACAGGTCCGACGTACGGAGATCCAAGTGCAGCCGGTTCTTCGTGAGTTTCTCGTCATCGACCTGCTGCAACAGGATCTCCACACCTACCCCGTCACGCGGCACGAGGCTGAGGTACTGCTCCGGCTTCCCGTCGCGCACATACCCAAGCACCCGGGTCCAGAACTCCGCAGCACGCTCCAGCTCCCGTACGTCGACCACGACCACAAGCTCCCCACCCACATACCGCTGCGGCGCGCGCTCACCCATGCAACCACCCTAGGCGCCTCACTCACCCGCGGACCCCAAGCAGTTACTCGGGCGGGGCGTAGCTGCGCCAGCGTTCGGTCAGCTCGTAGCCGAGGGCCTGGTTGGCTTGGAGGCTGGCCTGGTTGGCAGCCGCCCCGCCGGTGCTGAAGCGGGTTATGCCTATGTCGAGGAACGCGAGGATCGACGCCGCTTTGACGGCTTGGCCAACCCCGCGCCGGCGGTGGGTTGCGAGCACAGACGTGAAGGCAGTGTCGCCGTACCCCTCATGCGACCTGATGACGGTGGCGCCGACCAAACGTGCACCGTCGAACGCGCCGAAGACTCGGTACTCCGGCCACAGCGCCCGGATCGTGTCGAGGTCGCCGACGGTCCGATGCGTTGCGGGCGTGGAGGGGTAGTCGGGCTCGTTGGTCTTCTCCAACCCGTGGAGAGCCTCGGCCGCCTCGGCACCCAGTTCGCGGATGGTGAGTCCGCCTGCGGTTGCGCGCAGTACGGCGGAATCGAGCAGCTCACGATCCGGGTTGAAGAGACGGACTGCCCAGGACTCACCGACCACGCGGTAGCCGGCTGCTTCCAGCTCGGCACACCGCGGGTCGTTGTCCTGGAGGATCTCGTAGTCGCCCACCAGGCGATTGTCAGCCAAGTTTGCGCAGAAGCGGAAGGACGTCGGACGTGAACTGGGTGAGGAATCGTTCCTGATCCTGCCCAGGACCGTGTACGACGAAGTGGTTGAAGCCGGCGTCGATGTACGGCTGGAACTGCTTCACGACCTCTTCCGGGTCCGAGGCGACGATCCACCGCTTCGCCACCTGCTCGATCGGGAGCTCGTCGGCCAGGCGCTCCATCTCGGTCGCACTCGTCACGCTGTGCTTCTGCTCGGGCGTCAGCGACAGCGGCGCCCAGAACCGCGTGTTCTCCAGCGCGGCCGCGGGGTCGCGGTCGTACGAGACCTTGACCTCGAGCATCCGGTCGACGTCCTCGAACTTCTTCCCAGCCTTCTCAGCACCCTCGCGAACCGCCGGGATCAGCTTGTCCGTGTACAGCTCCATCCCCTTGCCCGAGGTCGCGATGAACCCGTCGCCCGCGCGACCGGCGTATTTGGCGACCAGCGGCCCACCAGCGGCGACGTACACCTTCAAAGGCGTCTCCGGCCGGTCGTAGATGAATGCGTCTACGGTCTTGTAGTACGGGCCTTCCGAGCTGACCCCGTCCTTCGTCCACAGGTCGCGGATCAGCTGTACGGCCTCCCGCAGCCGGGCGAACCGCTCCTTGAACTCGGGCCACTCCATCCCGGAGACGGCGATCTCGTTCAGCGCCTCGCCGGTACCGACCCCGAGCATCACGCGGCCCGGGTACAGCTCGCCCATCGTGGCGAACGCCTGCGCGATCACCGCCGGGTTGTACCGGAAGGTCGGTGTGAGCACCGACGTACCGATCAGGACCCGGTTGGTCCGCTCGCCGACCGCCGCCATCCAGGCGAGCGCGAACGGCGCGTGCCCGCCCTCGTGCCGCCACGGCAGGAAGTGGTCCGACACGGTCACACTGTCGAGCCCGAGCTCCTCTGCCCGGACCGAGTACTCCACCAGCTCCCGCGGCCCGAACTGCTCCGCCGAAGCCTTGTACCCGACTCGAATGCTCACCCTCTGCTCCCAACAATCGTCTCAGCCGTACTCGGAGGACAACCGCGTCCAGGACCGACTTTATGCCGCCTAACGACAGGAGGTAGTCGGCACCGGCGTCTCACCGCCCGCCTGCCCCGCATCGGATGGCGGCTCTGAGGCCGCACACCTCCTGTCGTTAGGAATCCGGCGTGGACGTTTGACGGCCATGCCGGGCTCGGGAAGGATGTGGCTTCGGCGCGGCCCGCGCCGCACCTTCGTCGACCGGCCCCAGCCTGGTCACCTCGAGAAGGCAAAGGGACTCCTTGTCTCGGGCCGCTCGTCCTGGTCAGCTGCCTCGGACGGGATCGCTGGGGGATCGCGGCCGGGTGCGTGGAAGGCCAGATGACAGCGCACAGGAACTTCAAGCAGCGGGTCCGATCCCGCGCCGCCAAAACGGGCGAGTCCTACACGGCTGCCCTCCGGCACTTCCGTCCGACTCCTCCAGGAGAAGACATGCCGGAAACCACCACCCTGCGGATCGCCGTCGCCCAGTCGACGGTCCGCCAGGACCCGACCAACGCCGCCCTGCTCCGCGCGAGCGGCACCGAGGTCCGCGATCTGATGCGGCAGGCCGCCGCGGCGGGCGCGCGCCTCGTCCACTTCACCGAGGGCGCGCTCTGCTTCCCGAGCAAGCACATCATGTCCGAGCTCGGCCCGGACGAGGTCGGCGCCTCGGACTGGCGCCGGGCCGACTGGACCGCGCTCGAGAACGAGCTCGACCAGATCACCAGACTCTCGCGGGAGCTGAAGATCTGGACCGTGATCCCGTCCATCCACCAACTGCCCGACGCTCGGCCGCACAACAGCATGTACGTCGTCTCCGACACCGGCAAGGTGGTCACGCGGTACGACGAACGCATGCTGTCGACCACCAAGATCACCTGGATGTACACCCCGGGCACGAAGCCGGTGACCTTCGACGTCGACGGTTTCCGGTTCGGTCTGGCCCTCGGGCTGGACGTGCTGTTCCCGGAGCTGTTCACCGAGTACGACGGCCTCGAGGCGGACGCCGTACTGGTGTCGTACGCGAGCACCGGCGTCGGACACAACGAGCAGATCGGGATCCAGGCCTGCGGGACCGCCGCGAACAACACCTGCTGGATCAGCGTGGCCGCGCCGGCCAACCCCGGGGCCGGACTGGACTCGGGGATCGCCGATCCGCACGGGGCCTGGGCGGTCCATGGCCCGTCGGACAGTACGCCGGGGATCGCGGTGACGGACCTGCACCGGTCGGACGTGAGCCAGATCGGTCGCGACTTCCGGCGCCGGACGCGGGAGCGGATCAGCTCCTGAGGACTCACACCTCGGGGTGCTGACGCGTTCCATCTGCATGAACAGGCATGCGATCGTCAGCACCCGGATCGGTGACCTCACGCTGGTCGCCTCGGACAACGCCCTGGCCGGTGTCTACTTCCCGCATCACTGGGTGAAGCCGACGCCGGAGACGCTCGGTGACCGGGTCGAATCGACCGACCCGGTCATCGCGGCGGCGACTCAGCAACTGGACGAGTTCCTCGCCGGCGAGCGGACCGGCTTCGACCTCCCGACCGTGCTGCGCGGCGACGAGTTCCAGCGCCGCGTCTGGACGATCCTCGAGGAGATCCCGTACGGCGAAACCACGACGTACGGCGAGATCGCGGCGAAACTGGACTCCCACGCGCAAGCCGTGGGCAAGGCGGTCGGTCAGAACCCGCTGTCGATCGTCGTCCCGTGCCACCGGGTGATCGGGAAGAACGGCTCGCTCACCGGGTACGCAGGCGGCGTGAAGCGCAAGCAGTTCCTGCTCGACCTGGAGGAGCCCGCCGAGGTCGCAGCCGCCCGGCTGTTCTAGGGCAGCTCGCCGCTAGGACAGGTCGCCGCTACGACAGCTTGCCCACCTGTTCGGCGTACCAGTCGAGTTCGACCAGGTGTTCCGCGATCTGGCGGAGGGTCCAGTTCTCGCCCCGGTCCTTGTCCCATTCCACCGGGTCGAGGGCGGCGTACCGGAGTGTGAACGTCCGTCCCAGCCGGCGCAGCCGCTGCTCGGCCTCGCGTACGTCGTCCGCCGTGAACGGCGCGAGGTCGGCCTGACTGGTGAGCGCGGAAGCGTGCCACTCGTCCGGCTGCGTCGGTACGCCGGCCAGCAAAGCCTCGACCTCGGCGAGATGGTCGATCATGTGGTCGGCGATGCGGCGCACCGCCTTGTGCGGGGTGTAGACGCGATCGTCGTCGGACGTGCGCGGTTGCCCGTCCCAGGCCGGCCAGGTGACGACCAGTTCGAGAGACCGCTCGACGGCCTGCTCCACCAGAATTCCAGGGTTGTCTGACATGCGCCTAACGCTAAGCCCGTGATGCTTCGGCATGGACCGAAGTGATCCCGAGGCGGCGGGCCAGCCCTTCCGCGTCGAACGGTGCCCGGACCTTGGCGTCGTTGTCGAAGTAGATGTAGGCGTTCTGATCCCACCCCTGGATCTTGGCGGCCCACCGGTCCAGCGCTTCGTCGTCGTACCCACTGACGTAGAGCTCGTCGGCTCCGTGCAGCCGGACGTAGGCGAAGTCGGAGGTGATGTCGTCGAACATCGGCCACTTGCCGGCGGTGTCCGCGCACACCAGCGCGACGTCGTGGTTGCGGAGCAACTTCACGAAGCCCGGGGTCTGGAAGCTCGAGTGCCGGACTTCGATCGCGTGCCGGAGCGGGATGTCGACGGCACACTCGAGCAGCGCACGGCCTTCCATCCGCTCGTCGTGGCCCTTGGCAACCTCGGCCGCCGCTGCGGTTGTCCGCGGCAACGAGTCGAAGAACGCCGCACACCGGTCGGCGTCGTACCCGAGTGTCGGTGGTAGTTGCCAGAGCACCGGACCGAGTTTGTTGCCGAGTGCAAGCACTCCGGAGGCGAAGAAGTTGGCCAGCGGCGCGTCCACGTCGGCCAGCTTCTTCAGGTGCGTGACGAACCGCGGCCCCTTCACCGCGAACACGAATCCGGCCGGCGTCTCGTCGTACCACTTCTGGTACGACGTCGGCCGCTGGAGCGAGTAGAACGAGCCGTTCAGCTCGATCGAGTTCAACCGGCGGGACGCATACTCCAGCTCGGCGCGCTGCGGTAGGCCGTCCGGGTAGTAGACCTTCCGCCACGGCGGGTACCGCCAGCCGGAGATCCCCACCCGGTACCGACTGTCCGGCCAGTTGGAGTCGCTCACCCACCCGATTATGCGGTGTGATGAGCTGAGCTGATGCAGATCGATCGCGGCCGGTGGGCCGACGCCCGCACCCCGTGGGAGGATTCCGGCTGGCGTACGGCGGCACTCGACTGGCTCGACCAGCAACTCACGGCCCATCACCTGACCGAGACCGGTCCACGCCGGGCGCGACTCCGACCGTGGTCGGTGATCATCCGGGTCGAGGCCGACCGACCGGTCTGGTTCAAGGCCAACCCGCCCGCCAGCCGCTTCGAGCCCGCCCTGACCGAGGCGTTGTCCCGGTGGGCGCCCACCCACGTCCTCACGCCGTACGCCGTCGACGCCGAGCGCGGCTGGTCCCTCCTCCCCGACGGCGGCCCGCTGCTCCGCGACCTCCCGGCCGACCCGCGGCACTGGGAAGAACTCCTCAGCCAGTACGCCGACCTGCAGCGGGCTCTCGTGGACCACACGGACGAGTTCGAGCGGATCGGCGTACCGAATGCACGCGTCGCTGCGCTGCCCGGCCTGTTCGACAAGATCATTGTCAACAATCAGACTCTCGACGCGTCCGATCGTGCTCACCTGGAGAAGGCCCGGCCGCGGCTGGTCGATTGGTGTGCGGAGCTCGCGGCCATCGGCATCGCCGACTCGATCGACCACGCGGACCTCCACGACGGCCAGATCCTCAGGCCGGAACCGGGGCGCTACACGTTCTTCGACTGGGGTGACGCCTCGGTCTCGCATCCGTTCTGCAGCCTGCTCGTCGCGGCCGAGCGCGCCGCCGACCTGCACGGCCCCGAGATCATCCCTCGCCTTCGGGACGTCTACCTCGAACCGTGGACCGCCGATCACACCCCGACCGAGCTTCGCCGGGCGATCGAGCTCGCGTGGCGCCTGGGCCAGCTGGGCCGGGCCGCTTCGTGGGGCCGGCTGTGGCCGGACGCCTACCCGCCGGGCGTGGTCCCGGTGGGCGACGCCGAGCGCGCTGCCGGCGTACTCAAACTGGTGGCCGACTAGAGCCTGCGGCCCTCGTGGGTGTAGCGAGACTCGTCGTCGACTGCTGAGCCGAAGGGCGTGAGGCCTGCGATCCCGTCGATGCTCTCGCCGTTGTTCACATCGCAGTACCGCTCGATCGCGTCGTCCCCACGCTGCCGGATCCAGCCGGCCGCGGTCTTGTACAGCGCCTTCCGCTCCGCCTTCATGGTCATCTCGGGTACGCCGTACCCGCACGAGTCGGCCACCCGCTCGACGTCGATCCGGATGATGCTGCGAACAGTCGGCAGCATCTCGTCCGCGAGCGAGAAGTGCGCGAACACCTCAGCGAACCGTGGATCCGCCTGCTCGAGCACCTCACCGCGACCGTGCACCCGGAGCGTCTTCGGTGCGCCGGAGAACGCGCAGAACATGACCACGATCCGGCCGTTCTGCTTCAGGTGCGCCACGGTCTCGATGCCGCTGCCGAACAGGTCGACGTACGCGAGCTGCTTCGGGCCGAGCACCTGCAGAGTGCCCTCGCCGCCCTTGGGGGAGATGTTGACGTGCCCACCGTCACCGCTCGGCGCCGTACCGACGAAGAACATCGGCTGCCGGCCGATCCAGGCGAGCAGGTCCTCGTTCAGGTCGGGAAAGACGGTACCCATCGCGGTCCTCTCTGCTCTGTTCCTCCATCTTCACCTCCGGCCGGGTGCCTTCGGTCGGTGGGGGTACGACTGGTGCTGTGGTACGAAGGTCGGCATGTCCGAGAACCCTGTCGACGCTCTGCTCGAGAGCGGACTGCGGATGCTGATCACGTCGATTGTCGACAATGCTGGGATCACCCGGGCGAAGTCGGTGCCTGCGGCCCGTTTACGGTCGGCGGTGCGGGACGGGATCGGCCTGTCGCCGGTGTTCGCGTTGATGTGCACCGATGACGCGATCGCCTCGTCGCCGCTGGTGAACGGGCCGGTCGGGGACAACCGGCTGATGCCGGACCTCGGTGCGGTCGCGCCGCTCGGGCCGGATCACACCGTGTTCTGGGCGCCGGCCGACCAGCTCTCCCAGGATCACGAGCCGGTGGACATCTGCCAGCGCGCGGCGCTGCGGCGGCAGGAGGCCCGGGCGATTGCTGCTGGGCTGGACGTGAAGCTCGGGTTCGAGCTGGAGTTCACGGTCTTCACGGGGACTGCCGACGATCCCGCGGTCGGCACGATCGGTCCGGCGTACGGCGTCTTGGCGACGCTGAAGCTGGAGGAGTTCGCGGTCGATCTGCTTGCGGCGCTCGACGCGGCTGGGGTGCCTGCGGAGCAGCTGCATCCGGAGTATGCGCAGGGGCAGGTGGAGGTCGCGTTGCCGCCCACGTCGCCGTTGGCCGCGGCGGATCAGTCGCAGCTTGCTCGGCTGGTCGTTCATCGGGTTGCTCGTGCGCATGGGTTGCTGGTGTCGTTCGCGCCGATCACGGTGGCGGGGTTCGTCGGTAATGGAGCGCATATTCACTTCTCGGCTTCGCTCAACGGGGTGCCGTTCGGCGGTGACGACGGTCCGTCCGAGCACGGGCGGCAGTTGATGGCCGGCGTACTCGATGAGCTTGACGGGCTGACCGGCGTACTCGCGCCGAGTGTGGTCAGCGCGGATCGCCGGGCGCCGGGGAACTGGGCGGGCGCGTTCGCGTGCTGGGGTGAGGAGAATCGCGAGGCCGCGCTGCGGTACGTGCCGGGCAGCATCACCAGCCGGCCGCACTCCGCCAACTTCGAGATCAAGATCGGCGATCCGGCCGGGAACATGTACCTCTCCGCCGCGGCCGTCCTCGCCGCTGCCCTGTCCGGGCTGGAGCGTCAAGCGGTCCTGCCCGCGGGCCTTGATCACGACCCCGCGTCGTACGCCGCCGACCAGCAACCACGCCGTCTCCCTCTCACTCTCGAGGACGCGCTGATTGCTCTAGAGCAATCTCCCGTCCTCCGCGCGGCCCTCGGTGACGCGATCATCGATCCGTTCCTCGCCGTACGCCGCCACGACGCGGAGTCCTTAGGCTCGCTCTCCCTGGACGAGAGAGTCCGCGCGTTGCGCTGGCGCTACTGACCTCCAGCCCAGCAAAGCGAATCCAGCCATCCAGCCTGCGATGACGAGCTGTTCGAGGACGAAACCGGCCATGATCGCGGGCGTCATCGGGACGAACACATAGATGCCGAGGGCAAGCGGTAGCCGGCGCACCGGCCGGATCGCCCCGAGGATCAGACACAGGCCGATCGCGTACGACGTGAGCCCGTACGCGGCGCCGTTGTCGTGCCGGCTGAAGATCGTGATGATCTCCAGCGCCGCGAGTACGAGCATGCCCGCGACGGCTCCGGCGACCCAGATCGCGCGGGCTCTCTTGGCCGGCCAGAGAGTGGTCAGAAGGATCGCCAGGCCGACGTCTCGGACGGCCAGGACGCTCTGGAGAACGGTGAAGCCGGTGGTGTCGGTGTCCACCTGGTCCGGCCAGAGGATCGTCAACAATCCGGCAATCACGCCGACGACGCCCGCGGCGCAGCCGATCCAGCCCGCCGTACGGCGCCAATTCGATATGGTCATACTCGCCGTACGTGCTGAGATGGCCGCTCGGATCACTTACCGTGAACCTCATGGCGTTGGCTGCGAAGGGGAGTAAGGGCGAGTCGTTCCTGGCGATCGTCGTCGGGGGCGGGGCCGCGTTCGGACTGATCGTGATCACGTCCCGAAGCTGGAAGGCGTGTCATGTCGACGTCACCGGCAGCGTCCCGAACGGACTCACCCTGCTGTTCCTCGGCCTGCCGCTCGCGCTGATCGTGAACCTGGTCCTGTTCAACATCGTCTTCCGCTACGCTGGCAAGGCCTTCCTCTTCTCCCTCATCGCCGCCTCCATTGCGATCGCGATAGCCGACCTGGCCCTCTACTCCTGGCAAGGCACCCCAGCCACCTCCCCCGGCACCTGCCCCGGCAACATCCCACCCTGGTGGCCCACCTGGATCCCCACCTGATGCCCACCGACAACGTTCCGCTCGACGTCACCGGGACATGGGACCAGCAGGTCCAGATCGACGCGATCGCAGACGTGCTGCGAGGAGCCCCAGCCAACGACGGCGGTCTCTCATGGGATGCCGAGAGCCGGACGATCGTCGTCCGCCTGGTCGGGCCGGTCGACGGGAGCTCTCCCGCTGTCGAGCAGCTGAAGGCGTCCGTCCTGGAACTCGCGGAGGAGTTCACCGTGACGTTCGAGTCGGTTGAGTACTCGCGGGCTGAGCTGCAAGAACTGGCGACCCGGCTCTTCGAGCGGTTGGGATCGAGGGCTCTTGGGATTGGCGGGGGCTGGGACTGTTATGCGAACCGGGTCATGGTGGTGGTGGCCCTGGGCACTGACGACACCCAGGACCGGCTCGGCGCGATTCGGTCCTTCGATGACGACCGGATCGTCGTACGGACCTACACCCCGGTCCCAGGTGATCTTGAACGCCGCCGACCGGTCGGACCCAGGCGATCAGAGTTTGGTGCCGATTAGTTGGTAGATGTCGTCGTGGGCGCCGGGGAGGTCGTCGTGGCCGAAATCGGGGTAGAGGCGGGCTTCTTTCGGTGACGTGATCTTGTTGTAGGCGGCGAACTGGGTCGACGGGGGGCAGACCTGGTCCTCGAGGCCGACGAAGAGGGTGACCTCGGCCTGGATCCGGGGTGCGAGGTGCTGGACGTCGATGTAGCCGAGGGTCGTGAAGACCTCGTCCTGGCGTAGGTGCCGGGGGTCGCGCTTCTTGAACCAGGTGACGATCTCGTCGTACGGACCGGTCTCGAGGTTGAGGTCCCAGGTCCGCTGGTAGTCGCAGAGGAACGGGAACACGCTCGCGGTGTACTTGATCCCCGGCGTCAGCGCCGCCGCGACCAGGCTCAGCCCGCCCCCCTGGCTCCAACCGGTGGTCGCGATTCGTGCGGAATCCACATCAGACAGCGCGCCGATGACATCCGCGAGCCGCCGCGTGTCCAGGAACACGTGCCGGTACAGCAGCCCGTCCGGCCCGTCGTCGAGACCGTAGACGAGGTGGTTGTGCAGCGAGAAGCTGTTCGCCGCCTGCGACTCGGTCCGGAACCCGACCTGCTCCCGCACATCCAGCGCCGCCACCGTGTACCCACGAGCCGCATAAGGCAGCAGGTCGACCCACTTCGGCTGCTCACCGCCGTACCCATGGAAGATCAGTACGGCGGGACCGGTCGGCTCGGCCGGCCGGATCACCTTCGCGTGCACGCGATACCCACCGGTGCCGTTGAAGTACAGGTGCTGCGCGGTCGCCGTGGTCAGCGGGAAGTCGGTCGCGTCGACGAACTCGGTCTCCGCCGGTACGGCGTCGAGCTCGAGCAACGCCTTGTCCCAGTACTGATCGAAGTCCGCGGGCCGCGGGTTCGTCCCTTGGTAGGCGATCAGTTCGTCGTACGACAGCTCGAAGGACAGCACCAGGACTCCTCAGTTCGATCGGTCAGCGATTCATTCTGCGCGATCGTTGTCTTCCGGGGCAGTCCCGTCCCAGATCGTGTACCCGTGCGCCGCGTTCAGCTTGTCGCGCAGCGTGGTCTCCAGGGTCGCCACCCGGGCAGCCGCCAGCCAGGAGACCGGCAGCAGGATCGGGTGGTCCGGCTGCTTGGTCCGCAGCACGATCGCCTCGCCGTGCGTGGTCTCCACCCGGCCGACCTCGGTGATGTCGGTCCAGGACGTCCGTACGCCGCGCACCTCGATCCCGCTGTCCCGCACCTTGGCCACCTTCGGCGGCCAGATCAGGATCCACACCCCGGCGAGCGTGATCAGCCCGCCGAGCGTGACGAACACCGAGACGGCCACGCCCGGCAGCCCGAAGGCCCACAGGACCGCGGCCACGCCGAGGATGATCAGACCGGCAGCCAGGACGCCGAGGAATCGCCCTGCCCGCATCCGGTACGTCGTACGCATCGCCCCAGGATCTCATCCGGGCGGGGGCGTCCGCTCAGAAGGCGTCGGTGTCGGACGTGGAAGCGTTGCCGAACGGCGTCTTGGCCAGGCTGATCGTCCAGTCGAACGAGCCGTCGAAGCGATCGTCGTACTTCTGGTACGAGCAGTCCTCGGTGAACCGGCGGTTGGCCGCGTCCCAGCTGCTGCCGCCCTTGAAGTAGACCCAGTAGCTGCCGCGGATCCCGCTCAGCGTCGCGTTCTTGTTGGCCCGCACGTAGATCGAGGCCTGCGGCGACTTCGGGCTGCTGTTGGTCACCACGATCACGACGTCGCCACCGCCGCCATTGGTGATCTTCAGGGTGCCCGGTCCGCGGGAGCCGGAGCGCTGGATCACCTCGCCGTTCGTCCCGCGCCCACCGATCACCGCGGGCGCCTTCAGGGCCGGCGGGACGGATAACGCCCCGAACTTCACGCCCCTGCCGATCGACTTCTGCACACCTTGGGCCAGCTCCGCGAAGGACGTTCGTACGCCGGCCTTCGCCTGGTACAACCGCACCGCGGGAGCCTTGGGCAGGCCGCAGCCGGTCTTGGTCGCGCCCGCCTCCGCGAGGTTCGTACTGACGTCACCCGCGTAGCCGTCGAACGCGTCGAGGACCTGCGGATGCGCGACGACCAGTCCACGAGGCGGCGTGATCTTCGCGAGCTCCTTCCGCTCGAGTACGACGACAGCCGCGAGCTGAGCCCGGGACGCGTCGAACTTGGCCACCGTCTGCGCGTTCATAACACGTGTTATGTACGGCTTCAGGACCTTCTCGACATTGGTCAGGGCGCGCTGATACATCGGCACCGACAACGCCACCGGAGCAGCCGGCTTCGGCGGCGGCGGAGGTGTTGCCGTGGCCGTGGCCGAAGGTGGTGGTGCGCTGGTCGTCGTACTGGTCGCGGGCGAACCCGCGTCGCCCTTCTCCGGCTCGCCGCTACACGCCGTACAAGCCAGCACCGCGAGCCCAACCACACCAGCCATCAATCGCCGCACAGCCACCCCCAGGTGTGACCTCGAGTCCAGTGCGGCTAATACTTCCCAACCAGAGGGTGGTCCAGACCTGGTTGTCCGGTTGTTGTCAGTTGTTCCCGGTCTGGGTCGGGTCGTAGGCGCAGGCGTCGTTCAGGTTCTGCGCGGTGCCCGGCTGCACGGTCGGCTTCGTCGACGGCTTCTTGGTCGACCCACTCGACGGCTTCTTGGTGGTGGTCGTCGACGGCGTGGACGCGACCGGCTTGGTCTTCGGCGTGATCGCCTGCTGGATGATCTGGCGCATCGCCGTGTAGTTCGGGTTCTTGCCGGTCGGGAAGTTCTTGTTCTTGTCCAGGTCGACGTTGGTGACCTTCGCGCTCTTCACCTTCAGGCCGAGCTGGATGAACGCGCCCAGGATCTCCTGCGGGATGTCCGTCCGCAGTACCTGCTTGCCGGCCGCCGCGATCTGCTGGTACTTCGTCACCAGGGTCGCCGGGTTCACGCTGTTCACGAGCGCGTGGATCGTGCAGCGCTGCCGCTCCTGCCGGGACGGGTCGCTCAGACCGTAGCGGCCGCGGGCGAACCACAGTGCGTGGTACCCGTCGAGCTTCTGGTCCGGACCCGGCTCGATGTAGCCGGACGGCTTCTTCGCGTTGTTCGACCCCGGCCCGTCGCCGTAGTCGCCACCGATCGGGACCCGGTAGTTGACGTTGACGGTGATCCCGCCGACCGCGTCGATGATCTGCCGGAAGCCGGCCAGGTTGACCTGCATGTAGTAGTCGATGTCCAGGCCGAGCGTCGCACTCGCGGCCAGCTTGACCACGTCAGCGCCCTCGTTGTCGGTCTGGCCGAGGATCCCGGGGTGCGCCTTCGGAACGTTCTCGTACATCGAGTCCAGGTAGTACTCCGGCTGCTCGACGTTGCCGAGGTTCGGATCCCAGTAGCCGTCCGGGTAGACCTTGTGCAGCGGCGAGTCCTCCGGGAACTCCATCCGCATCCAGTTCCGGCTCAGCGAGATCAGCGCGGTGTCACCGGTCTTGGTGTCGATACTCGCCACGATCACCGTGTCGGTCCGGACCCCGGTCCGGCCGACACCGTCGTCGGCGCCGAGGAGCAGCAGGTTCAGCCGGGGAGTGTTCGCCCACGGGTCCTTCTGGTTGTTCACCTTCGGGCGGGTCGCGCTCTTGGAGTTGCCCTCGGACTGGAACACGCTGCCGACCAGGTCCCGCTGCGCCATCACCGTCTGCGCGGCCACGGTCGTCGGTACGGCGATGCCGAAGCAGAGCAGTCCGACGAACATCGAGCCCGCGAGCCGGCCCGTGTAGGTCATGCTGACCGGGCGGAGCAGCTTGTGCGACGCCACCACGATCCAGATCCAGCAGACACCGAGCAGTACGACGGCTCCGGTGGCGATCAGCAGTTGCCGGGGCGAGACCGCGAGGGCGAGAACCGAGTCACGCTGCGTCAGGCCGACGTACGCCCCGATCAGGAGCAGTCCGATGCTGATCGTCAGCACGAACGCGCCGAGCTTCTTCCGGCCGCCCATGAGCAGACCGGTGCCCGGGATCAGCGCACTGAGCAGGGTCAGGCCGATCGCCTTCGAGGTCGTACGGGCCCGCGGCGAGCGGTGCCGGGACCGGTTGGCTCGAGGCGCGGACCTCCGTCCGGCTGCGCGAGTACTCCGCGACATGGCTCCGTTTCCCTGATCGACGACGTGGCGGCCTCCCTGGGCCGCTGGCAACGACCCACGGTACTTCTGACGCCCACGCCACTCGTTTGGTTGACGTGATGCTGACGACCCCCGTCGATGTCCGCCAGAGTACAGGTGCCTGGGTCGAATCCCTCAGTACCGCCCCCACCACCCACGGTGGCGACGCGGCCGCGAGCAGCCCGCTTTGCCGCCGGACGGGTCCACCGGATACTCTTGGCCGTCGTCGTGTCCCCGCGTGGGACCGTCGGAGGAGGCGTCGCCTAGTCCGGTCGATGGCGCCCGCCTGCTAAGCGGGTTGAGGGTAATCCCCTCTCGCGGGTTCAAATCCCGCCGCCTCCGCTCCTGGGAGCTCCCTGTCTGCAGAAAGCGCAGACTTGGGAGCTTCAGGTGTTTCTGGGCCTATTCACCCATCAACTGTTTGGCTTCGGCGATGCGTTCGACCGACTGGGGGGTCATCGGCTCGGGCGAGACGATCAGGTGGTCGACGCCTAGTTTTTGGTACGCCGTAAATGCTTCGGCCAACTCTGGAACGGTGCCGTTGAGTGCCCGGGCATCGGGGTCGGGTACCGCAGTCTGGTTGGGGTCGGAGACGACGATGCCGACTGTGGCGGAGACTGCGTCGGCCGGGCGGCCTGCTGTGTCCAGGGCGTCTCGGAGGAGGCCGAGTTTCTCGTCCACCTTGTCGTCGGCAGCGCCGTACCAGGCTGTGTTCCAGGCATCGGCCCACTGTGCGACCAGGCGCATCATCCGCGGCCGATGGCCGGCGATCAGGATCGGGATCTGGTGCGGCGGCGCCGGGTCGAGGACCGCCTCGCGGACGGAGTGATAGGTCCCGTCGAAGGTGACCGTCTCGCCGCGGACCATCCGCGCGACGATCTCCAGCCACTCCTCGAACCGCCCGACCCGATGATCGGTCGGCAGTCCGAACGCTTCGTACTCCGGATCGTGCCAGCCGGCCCCGACCCCGAGAATCAGCCGCCCACCAGACACCTCGTCGAGCGTCGCGGCCATCTTCGCGGTCAGCCCGGGGTCGCGGAACGACGCGCAGAGGACCATGTTCCCCAGCTCGACGTTCGTGGTGATCGCGGCGACCGCACTCAGCAGCGTCCACGACTCGTGCATCCCGTAGACCCGGCCCTCCGGGTCGCGATAGAGGAAGTGGTCCGCCAGCCACACCGAGTCCAGGCCGCTCTGGTCGGCCGACTCGGCGACCGCCCGTACGTCCCGCCATCCCGGCATCGTCCCGCCGGGCCCGTCCTCGCCGCCGAGCGGCAACATCACGCCGATCTTCATGCGCTCAACCTACCCACCCGCGGATGCGCGAACGCGGCGATTTTGTGACGTCGCAGCGGTATGGCCGAGATGTTCGCGGGGTACTTAAGAACGTGCCCGGGTGCGAAGCCACAGTGAGGAGCGGGCGGTCGATCACGAGAGGTGATGACGATGACTGCTCTCGAGGTACCCGGGGCCGGGATCAACCTCCGGTCCATCCTCGACCTGGGCCTGCCGGCCCACGTGCTCGTCAACCTGGACGGCACCTGGATCCCGGCCTGGCTGATCGGCCGAGTGCACTGCGCGAACGGCTGGATCGCCCAAGTCCAGTGCCTGGACCCAACCGGCGCCGAACAGACCGTCCGGGTCCCCGCAGAACGCATCGCCCTGTCCACAGCCCGGCGCCCCGGGGAGTAACCCGGGGCGCCGCGCTGGTGGTCCGGTCGCCGGCTTCCGACTCGGCGACCGGGGTACGGGGTCAGCCGAGGCGTGCCTTGAGGTTGTCGAGTTCGACCTTCAGCACGGCCGGCACGGTGTCGCCGAGCTTGGCGAACCACTCCTCGATCAACGGGATCTCGGCCTTCCACTCCTCCGCGTCCACGGCGAGCGCGATGTCGAGGTCGTCGGCCGCCATGTCCAGCCCGGAGACGTCGAGCGAACCCGTTGCCGGGACCCGTCCGATCGGGGTCTCGACGGCGTCCGCCTGACCCTCGATCCGGTCGATGACCCACTTCAGCACCCGGCTGTTCTCACCGAAGCCCGGCCAGACGAACTTGCCCGCCTCGTCCTTGCGGAACCAGTTCACGTAGAAGATCTTCGGCAGCTGGGCCGCGTCGTGCTCCTTGCCGACCGTGAGCCAGTGGTCGAAGTACTTGCCCGCGTCGTACCCGAGGAACGGCAGCATCGCCATCGGGTCACGCCGTACGACGCCGACCTGGCCGACCGCCGCGGCGGTGGTCTCCGACGACAGCGTCGCGCCCATGAAGACACCGTGGGCCCAGTCCCGCGACTCGGTCACCAACGGCACGGTCGTCGCGCGACGGCCGCCGAAGATGATCGCGGAGATCGGTACGCCGTTCGGGTCGTCGTACTCGTCGGCGAGGATCGGGCACTGCTCGATCGGCGTGCAGAACCGGCTGTTCGGGTGGCTGGAGAGCTCGCCCGAATCCGGCGTCCACTCGCGGCCCTTCCAGTCGGTCAGGTGGTTCGGCGGGGTCGGCGAGTAGCCCTCCCACCAGACGTCGCCGTCATCGGTGAGCGCGACGTTGGTGAAGACCGAGTTCCCCTTCTCGATCGTGCGCATCGCGTTCGGGTTCGTCTTCCAACCGGTACCGGGCGCCACCCCGAACAGCCCGAACTCCGGGTTCACGGCGTACAGGCGTCCGTCCTTGCCGAACCGCATCCAGGCGATGTCGTCGCCGAGTGTCTCGACCCCCCAGCCCTCGAGGGTCGGGTCGAGCATCGCCAGGTTGGTCTTGCCGCACGCGCTCGGGAACGCGGCCACGACGTAGTGGACCTTCTTCTCCGGCGAGATCAGCTTGAGGATCAGCATGTGCTCGGCCAGCCAGCCCTCGTCACGGGCCATCGCACTGGCGATCCGCAGCGAGTAGCACTTCTTGCCGAGCAGCGAGTTGCCGCCGTACCCGGATCCGTAGGACCAGATCGCCCGGTCCTCCGGGAACTGCACGATGTACTTCTCGTCGTTGCACGGCCACGGCACGTCCTGCTGGCCCGGCTCCAACGGCGCGCCCACCGAGTGCAGACACGGCACGTACGGCGCGTCCGTGCCCATCTTCTCGAGCACGTCCCGGCCGGTCCGGGCCATGATCCGCATCGAGGCGACGACGTACGCCGAGTCCGTGATCTCGACCCCGAACATCGGCTTCTCCGCCGACAACGGGCCCATACAGAACGGGACGACGTACAGCGTCCGGCCGCGCATCGAGCCCCGGTACAGCCCCGTCATCAGGGCCTTCATCTCGGCCGGGTCCATCCAGTTGTTGGTCGGACCGGCGTCGGCCTCGTCGACCGAGCAGATGAACGTCCGCTGTTCGACCCTGGCCACATCCGACGGATCGGTGCGGACCCAGAACGAGTTCGGCTTCTTCTCGTCGTTCAACCGGACCATGGTCCCGGCCTCGATCAGCTCCGCGGTGAGCTGGGCGTACTCCTCGTCCGAACCGTCCATCCAGTGGATCCGGTCGGGCTGCGTCAGGGCGGCAACCTCGGCGACCCAGGCCAGCAGGCCTGCGTGCCGGGTCGGTGCGTCGGTCAGGTCGTACGGCGTGGGGACAGCGCGGAGGGGCTCCGTGGCAGAGGCTACGGGGGCGGCGGTCTCGGTATGGGTCGGACTGGCGGTTGTCGTCATCGGCGGCTCATTCCCTCTCGGCTGTCGGGCCCGGCGACCGCCCGGTCCCTCGACGCTGAGGGGTGTACGGCGCCGGCCGCCGGGGTCTCCGGCGGTGCGATCCAGCTGACTGGCGGTGTGATCTGTCGCATACCAGTAGATCCGGTGGATACATACCAGTGTGCAAGTGGTACTACGGTACGCGACGCACCCGGGGTCTGTGAACCACCAGAAAGTGAACCCGGTCACAAAGTTTTCGCGACAATCGCTTTCCGGCGAACCTTGTGAAAATGAGAACGGCCCGCGCTGCTGCGCGGGCCGTTCTCGGGAGATTGTGCGGTGGATCAGGTGGTCTGCCGCCAGATGTCGTTCACGATCCGCTGGACGTCCGGTTCCTCACCCTGGGTCAAGGTCGTGACCACGGTGCCGACCAGCCACCACTGGCCGCCGCTCTGGAACGCTCGCGTCATCGACACGGCGTACGGCGCGGGGTTCACGGTCAGCCAGGTCCGGGAGTCCTTCGCGATCCCGGGAGCGGGTGCCTTGAACGTCTTCGTCCACTGCTGGTCGAACGCCGTACGGTCGGCGACGCAGGCGGCGAGGGTCGCGCACGGATGCAGGGCGATCCGCGCGTCGATCGAGTTCCGCAGTCCGTTGTCGGAGCTGTTGGAGTGGGTCAGGATCCGCCGGTAGATGACCGACGAGGACTCGCCGAGGAAGAACACCTGCGGCGGCCGCGGCCAGCCGAGCGCGAACGGCAACTCGGCGTTCGTGATCACCTGCAGGTCGGTGCCGGCGGCGTACGTCGCACCGAACACGCCGGCCGATCCGTCGGGACGCTTGTACGGCGCGGTGCTGACCTTCTGGATCGCGGGCAGGAGGACGGGCGACGGGAGCGCGCCCGGGCTGACCGCCGCGGCCGGGGCGGCCTCGGTCGGCTCATCCTTGACCACGCCGCCGATCGCGGTGCCGATGGAGTAGGTCACGGTGAAGACGATCAGGACGATGACTACGGCAACGACGTAGATGCCGGCGCCGATCTTGCGGCGGTACTCCCTCGCCACCTCGATCTTCGACTGCGGGTCGGTCTCGGCTTGGGTCTGTTGTGCCTGTGGCTCAGGTGGTGGTTGGGCGGCGCTCGGGGGGACTGCGCCGTACTGGCTGAGCTGGGCGCGGATCGCCTGCACGGACGCCTCGTCGTTGCCGAGGATGCCGTCGAGCGGGTCGAGCAGGCGCTCGGCGCCGGACTGGCCGGGGATCAGCTGGGTGATCGCGTACGGGCGGCCGGAGTTGAAGTTGGCCGCCCACAGCGGGGTCTCGAGCTGTCCGGGCTCGAGCGCGGCGTCACGGCTCGCCGCCACGAGCCGGTCCCGCACCGTCGCGTCGCGCGCACCGGCGTCGCTGAGCACCAGCGCAATGATCTCCATCCCGGTGAAGGTGCGCCCGTGCCACAACTCCGCCAGCGGGTGCTGCAGCAGCCGCTGATCGAGTTCGTAGCCGGGGATCTCCGGCGTGCTGTTACCCACTTCGCCGTTGCTCACTTGGCCGTTGCTCACTTGGTCTCCCAGATGGCTCGGTCCGCGAGTACGAGCGCAGCCTTCTCCGCCGTGTCCGCGTCGACCGGGTTGGCCGTGTAGTCCACCTGTACGACGACATCCGCCCGCTGGACGAGCGCCCGCACGGTCCACGACTCACCGGCCAGGCCGTTCGCACTCCGGCTGGTTTTCGTCGGGTAGGGGCGATTCTGCCGGGTGTTCATCGGGGATCGGGTGAAGGCCTTCTTCGCGATCTGGGTCGGCGTGAACGGCAGATTGCCCGCGCCTGCGTCCATTCCGGCGTACGGCGTGATTGTCACCTTCAGGCCCGCGGCGGTGTAGCCGACCACCTTGCTGCGGCTGCTGCCCGCCTCGCAGGTGATGACGCTCGTACCGCCCTGGGCCATCACGACCGGCTCTTTCCCGCTCGATGCCTTGGGCAACAGGTCGGAGACGTCCCCGATCCGGGCACACAGATCAGCCGGCAACGACCGGGCCGCCACGATGTCCTCCGGCTGCACCGGCTCACCGACCGCAAACCCGATCCCGGTTCCCGCAACCGCGGCCACCCCGCACCCGATCGCCGTACCCCGAACCAATCGACTACCCATGCCCGCGACCTTAACCACGCGAAGGTCCTCCCTCGCTCTCGGATACCCGCCTTGGGACGACAAGCCCACCCGGGCGGTTCCGGCAGATGTGGTCCACCCACGCGCCCGCTACGCGCGCTCCTACGTCGCGTGCTCGCCGACCGCTCCCACCCACCCGTGTGCACGCGCTGTCGCGCTTCATCGACCACCCCGTGGACACACCCCACCCTGACGAGCCAGCGCCCCCGAAGACCGGCCCCGACCCGACCACCCGATCCCGGCGGACCATGGTCAACCCACTCGGCCGCTACTCGCCCTGGTCTGGAGGGTTCAACCGCTCATCGACCTTGGCCCTTATGTCCTCCCAAGGGTCGTCGACCATCTGCAGCAGAGTCTGCTCCGAGGTGTTGCGGTGATAAGCAACAGTTAACCGGACCGAGTCGTGCTCATCGTCCGCCAGACGTGCCAGGATCTCGGGCGTTGCCTTGCGTTTGCTGGCGACCATCGACCGGACCCGCCAGTCAGGATCGGCAACGAGCCGCTCCAGGATCTCCAACGGAACCGTCTTGTTGTGGGCGACCCAGAACCGCGCATCCGGATACCGCTCGATGACATCGAGCCACACCTCGAGGCTGGCGGATCCTCTCGCCGCGCGCCCGTACTCCTCCGGGTCGTCACTGAACCGAACCCGCACGAACTCATCCGCCGATTCGATGATCATGGCAGCTCCCGCAGGTGCTCGACAGAGCGTGTTGGGTGACGAACGATCAGCCGGGCGGGGGGCACGTTCCAGCTGCTCAAGCCGGACCGGGGACCGGGAGTCGTCGCTCATCTGGACCAGGCAATGAAACCTCAGTCGAGGAGCGTCCGGACCGAACCGCCCGACTCGGACAGTTTGGTGCCTAGCCCCTTGAGCGCGTCGCCGACGGTCGCGAGGATCCCGGACAAGTCCTGCAGGTTGCCCGCCAGGCTCTCGACCTCGGTCGCGACACTGCCGATCTGCCCGCTCCCGTCGTTCAGCTTCTTCGCAGCGGCGTCCCCGATCCCGGGGATCTTGTCCAGCTCGCCGGCCAGCCCCGACAGCATCCCGGCGGCGTCCTTGAGCCGGTCCTTTGCCGTGTTCATCGTGCTCGCACTCCCGGTCAGCGCCTTCCGCGCGCCGCCCTCGCCGTCGTCCCCGACGAGCGCCCCAGCCGCCTTGGCCGCCTGCTCGCCGGCCTCGGCGAGGCCCGACCCGATCGTCTTGAGCAGCTCCGGCAGCTTCCCGATCAGCCCGAGCGCGTCGTCCGGCAGATCGCGGACCAGGTTCAGCACCTTCTGGAAGTCGTCCGAGTTCTCCAGTACGAACCCGACCGCCTTCTTCACGTCCTTCAGATCCCGCCCGCCCAGCAAGTCCTCGATACCCATGCTCCGGATCGTAGGGCCCCACCACCTCCGCCTCCGGCCACCTCGCCGTACGACCCGAATCCCCAGGTCAGGAGCCGATTGGCCTAGACGCGCCGCCGCCATGTATCGTTACTCGACGTTGTCCCAGCGCTCGTAGCTCAACGGATAGAGCATCTGACTACGGATCAGAAGGTTGGGGGTTCGAATCCCTCCGAGCGCGCAAACAAACCCCAGGTCACGAGCTAGATGACCTGGGGTTTTGCTCTGCCCGGGGTCGTTCCTGCCAACAGGGCATCTACCGCTTGAATGGTGTTCGTGTCCAACATGCCGGCTGCTCGCCCGAAGGTCGTTTGTCTGTGTGGTTCTCTGCGGTTCGGCAGGGAGATTGCGAGCGAGCGCACGCGCTTGACGCTTGAGCTGGCGATCGTGCTGGGTCCGGAGGCCACCGCGGCGCCTGGGCTGGACCCCTCGCTCGTGCGGGCCTTGGGTGAGCTGCATCTGCGCAGGATTGACCTCGCGGATGAGGTACGGATCGTGAACCCCGGTGGGTACATCGGCGAGACCACCCGCCGCGAGATCGCGTACGCCGAAGCATTGGGCAAGCCCGTCACGTACCTCCAGGAACTGACGACGGAGGACAGCTAGCCGGTCCCTCTGACCCGACCAGCCTCTGTGTCGCCCGCTAGCATCGCCGGCATGGCGACGCGGCTTGTTCAGATCAATATGAAGGCTCGGGACGACTCCGCGCTGGGCGAGTTCTGGGCGGAGGCGCTCGGGTGGGGAATCTCGAGCGAGGGACCCGGCGTGACCAACCTCGAACCCGAGGGCTTCGTCTACCCCGACCCCGCCGCCGTCTGCATCGACCTCGTTGCCTCCCCAGAACCCAAGACCGTAAAGAATCGCGTCCACGTCGACCTCGCCACCACCTCGCCGGCCCACCAGGTCGAGCTGGTGGCGCGCCTGAAGGACCTCGGCGCCACACCCGTTGACATCGGCCAGGGCGACGTCCCCTGGACAGTCATGGCCGACCCAGAGGGCAACGAATTCTGCGTGCTGAACTGGCACGACCCGATCCAAGACACCGGCCCGATCGCCACGGTCGTCGTCGACTGCGCGGATCCACGAGCCATGGCCCGCTTCTGGGGCGAGGCTATGGACTGGACCCTGCACAAAGTGACCGACCACAACGCCGTACTGCGCTCAGCCAAAGGCGTCGGCCCCTACCTGCAATTCCTCCGCACGCCCGACGCCAAAATCGTATGGAATCGAGTCCATCTCGACCTGCGCCCGTACCCAGATGACGACCTGGAGACCGAAGCGGACCGACTGCAAACTCTCGGCGCCACCACCATCGACCTCGACGTCCCATGGACGGTCCTCGCCGACCCAGAAGGCAACGAATTCTGCCTACTCACCCCAGCCTGACCAACCTAGGCGGGGGTGAGCGCGGAGCTGATGCGGAGCAGTCCCTCGGGCAGCGTGTCGGCCCAGTCGGCTATCTCGGCCGTCACCCGGAATAGTTGGGCCGTGATGAATGGCTGGGCTTGCGCGTCTGAGCCGGTACCGAACGATTCCACGCGCCATTCACGCCAGCGGGCGTGCAGGACGTCGCGGACGTCCTCGAGTTGACCGCGGGTGAACCGGCTGGGCACCACGCAGAGCTGATCAGGAAAGTGCGGGGCCATCTGCCGGGTCACCGCGTCGACGTCGGTGGCAGCCACGACGAGGACTTCCTGGTCTGCGGAGGGACGGAAGATCGCCTGGTGGACGATCACCCCGGACGACTCCAGGTCGCTGGTGTCGAAGTCAAGGTTCCATGCTTCTACGCCGCGACGCCAGCCACCACGTGGCGGTGGGCACGGTGGGTTCTTCCGATGCGCACGTGGCTCCCGAGCAGGGCGATCCGGTGACCGTTCCTCGACGTCGATGCTCTCGTCGCGCCAGATCCCGACCACCGAGACGTGGCCCGGGACTCCGTTCGACGCCCAATCGGTAGGTACCGCATCGGCGTCGGCCCAGATCAGCCGGATCGACCGATCTGACTTCCAGCCCGGCGGTTCGGAGATCAGACTATGGACGCGGGCCAGGTCCAGCCAATCACCGTCTGCACGGGCCACGAATCGACCCCAGGTCCGGACTCTGTCCCCCGCCTCAAACACCAAATCCCTGGCCGCCATGAATCCATGGTCCACCCGCCGCGCATCACTCGTTTATGCCTGTCAGCAAGCTTCGCGAGGTTGAGGTGAGCAGCGTCCTCAAGCGGGAGAGGTGTGCAAGGTGGGGTGGTAGGTGAGTTCTTGGGTTTGGTTGTCGTAGGTGTGGGTTTCGAGTAGGGCTAGGTCGAAGTCTGCTGCGTTTTGGAAGATGGGCTCTACGCCGGATCGGCCGGCGATGACCGGGAAGATCGTTAGCTGGACTCGGTCTACCAGGCCAGCTGCCATGAGGGCTCGGTTCAGGGAGAGGCTGCCGTGAGAGCGGAGGGGTACGTCGGACTCCTCCTTGAGGCGGGTGATTGCTTCGACGGCGTCGCCGGTCACGACGGTTGCGTCCGGCCAGTCGAAAGGGCCTTCGAGGGTGGACGACAGGACCGTGGTCGGCAGGCTGCGCATGCGTGCGTTGACCGGGTCGAGGGCGTCGGTCGGCACCTTGCTCGAGCCGATCATCTCCATCATCAGCCGGAACGTGCTGGCCCCGAAGACGATCCGCTGCTCCTCGTCGTACTGAGCGAGCCGCCGGTCCAGGAACTCGGGGCCCTGCTTGCCCCAGTACGGTCCCCAGTCGGCGTCGTCGTACGACGCGAAGCCGTCGAGGCTGGAGAAGACGTCGAAGGTGTAGATCGCGGTCACGATGCTCTCCTTGAATGCTCCGGCCGACCCCGTAGGCGGCCACTCGCCCCTAGGTCGAACGGCATCACCTCTGGATCGACATCGTCCCCCAAATTCTTCGAGCCCTGCCCGAAACCAGGCGCGACACGAGGCCTCAGGGGTGACCGCGCCCGGCGCTAGGGTCGGACCGCATGCGTGTGGAGAGGTGATGCAGGTGTCGCAGCATCAGTTGGCATTTGTTGAGTCGGAGAATCCTTGGCGTCCGACCGAGGTTGTTGCCGAAATCAATTTGTCCGTCGATCTTGGGCTGAAGCTTGTTGGTCTGGATGATCTTGTTGGCGGGACCAGTGGCGCGGCGTACGTGCGTAGCTCGGACGGGCGGGAATTCGCTCTGACTCGCACCAAGACCGAGGTGAAACTGATGCGGCTTACTGCTGAGATTCTCGAGCTGGCGAAGAGTCACGGCGTACCGGTTCCGTCGCATGAGGTTGTGCTGGAGCTCAGCGATGGTTATGTGGCTGTGGTTCAGGAGCGACTTCCCGGTCGGCGCCCGACGAGTGTGAATGCGGAACGCGTAGATGCCATGGTGGCTATGAATGAGCGTTTCGCGGACTTGCTCCTGGATAGACCAGACGTTCCGCCTCCAGTCGCGTTCCCGAGCGGCGATGCCTATCTCGACACACTCGGGTCTTACAGCGCTCGCAGCCGGCGACTGCTTGGCGAGCTTGCCGCACTCAGTCCAGGAGAGATGGCGAGCGATGATCTGGTCCACACCGACTACACATTGGGAAATATCCTCTATGACGACAATGGAGATATATCCGCGGTTGTGGATTGGAATCGCGGCGTGGCACGTGGCGATCGACGATTTGCGCTGATCGGTACACGTCACAACCTCCCCGAAGAGGCTGCGCTGTACGGCGTTCTACCGGAAGCGATCACGCGATTGGATGAGATCATTCGAGCCACGATTGATCCGGATCTGTTGAAGATATTTAGTTCACTCTGGGCGGCGCATAATCTGCACACCTCGATCAAGAACAACTTTACCGCCGACAGGATCGAGCACGACTTGCAGTACGTGGAAGCGATTGTGTACGAATAACCCCTTGCCTCGCTGGAGGCACTCGCCCACACTTCGATCGCGTGGATGATGCTGAACTCGAGGTGCTGCTGAGGAACGAGCGTTACCCGTGGTCGGCTGGGTATTCGGCTCGGTGGATCGTCGACGGCGGGATGGGGCCGAACCCGGTGTGGCAGGCGGAGGCGTTGGCTGAGCGCATGCGACTCGAGCCCGGCATGCGGGTACTCGATATGGGGTGTGGTGCTGCGTTGAGCTCGATCTTCCTGGCCAAGGAGTTCGGGGTTGAGGTGTGGGCGACTGACCTGTGGGTCAAGCCCGAGGAGAACTTGCGCCGTACGACCGAGGCGCACGTCGAGGACCAAGTTCACCCCATCTACGCCGAGGCCCATGCGCTGCCCTTCGCCGAGGACTTCTTCGACGCGCTGATCAGCATCGGCGCGTACCACTACTTCGGCACCGACGATCTCTATCTCGGCTACTACTCACGCTTCGTGAGGCCTGGCGGGCAGATCGGGATCATTCAGCCCGGTCTCGCCGCGGAGTACGAGACCCTTCCGCCACCGCACCTCGAGCCCTACTGGAAATGGGACTTCTGCGCCTGGCACAGCGCCGGCTGGTGGCGCCGACACTGGGAGAAGACCGGGTTGGTCACCGTCGAGGTAGCCGACCGACTGCCCAACGGGTGGCGAGACTGGTTGCAGTGGAACGAGGCTTGCGACCACGACCGCGGTACGCCGGGCCAAGAAGAAGCGCAGATGCTCCACGCCGACAGCGGCCAGTCCCTCGGCCTCGCCCGAGTAGTAGCCCACCGCAACAATTGACCCCGCGACAAAGCCGTGGCGGCGTCGGGGGTCATCCCGCGAGAATGGCCGACGTGGATGAGGTCGAGGTCGTCGTTTCTCACAGCGAGCGCGTGACTCTGCGCGTCAGCGATGTGTTCCTGAAGATCGATGCTGATCCGACGAACCTCGACGTCGAGGTTGAGGCGATGGCTCTGGCGCCGATCCCGACGCCGGAGATCCTGTGGCGGAAGCCGTCCGTACTCGCGCTCGCCACCGTTCGAGGTACGGCGCTCGGCCGTCTTGGCGAGCCCTCGCCGCGTCACCGGCAGCGTGGGCTGCGGCGGGTGCCGCCGTACGGAAATTGCACGACGCCCCGCTGCCGCCGTGGACAGGTCCGAGCCTCGACGAGATCACATCGGACCTCGACGGCGAATGCGACTGGCTCATCACGAACGACCTGCTGCCCACTGAGCTGGTCACGCGCAACCGCCGGGTAGCCGAGGCTGCGCTCAGGCCGTGGACGCCGGCGTTCACGCACGGAGACCTGCAAATCACCCACGTCTTCGTCGACGGCGACGAGGTCACCGGCGTGATCGACTGGTCCGAGGCGAGCCAGGGCGACGCGATGTACGACCTCGCCAGCCTGACCCTCGGCCACGAGGAACACCTCGCCGACGTCACCGCCGGCTACGGCACCAACGTCGACCGCGACATCATCCGCGCCTGGTGGTCCCTAAGAAGCCTGCGAGCCGCCCGCTGGCTACTCGAACACGGCTTCAACCCAAACACCCCAGGCTGCGAATTCGACGTACTACGCTCCGCCCGGTAAGTCCTCATCTCACGCGGTCGACAGATCACGCGCGGGAACGAAGATGTTGGCTCGCGCCAGGTACGCCGGAGTCTGCTCGATGACCTCGTCGCGATCGAGAAACGGATGGTCGGGGATCCATGGGTCCGGAAGAGGCTCGACCTTGGTCCATTCCGGTGGGTCCTCGCCGGCCGCCTTGAATTCGACCGCAGTGAGAATCGCGAGCAAGGTATCCAGGCCCGCGTGACCGGTACTGCCCGGAGCCGCCTCCCAAGCAGCCTCGGAACCGTCTTGACGGCGCCCGACTGTCCTTGTGCATCTTGGGAATCCTTTAGGCGTTGACGCTTAGTAGGCGGGTTAGGTGGGGGGTTACGTCGGCGGGGTAGAGGCCGAGGTTGTGGAAGTCGGTGGGGGGTGCCCACAGGAGCTCGTAGCTGTCTTGGGGGCTATGGGCTTGGGCTTCTGGGCCGGAGAGGCGTGGGGTGCCGGTTACTTCGGTCATCAGGAAGTAGGAGGCGGGTCTGCCGTTGTGGTGGCCGGTCCATAGGAGGCGGTCGACTTGAGCGGTGAGGGTGGTTTCCTCGGTTAGCTCTCGTAGGGCGGCCGTTTCGGGGGTTTCACCTTGCTCGACGTGGCCTCCGGGCAGGACGGCGTAATGGTGGCCGGGGCAGTCTGGGCCGGCCCAGTTGCTGGCTTCACACATGACGCAATCGCTGACGACCTTGTGGCGTAGGTAGCGCTTGATCACCAAGACTCGACGGCCGTCGGTCACTACTGCGGCTGCTCGCGGGATCGCCATGCAGGCGAGGATGCCAGGACGATCCGACAGTTCAGCGCAGCCGCCGAGGTCGGGTTCCTCGGCTAATCGGCGCTCCGGGTGCTCGGGGTCAGCAGGTGCCAATTCGGGGAGACGGCGTACGCGTCTCGCCTCTATGGTTGTGCGATGGCGTCGGTCAAGCAGTTCCAAGTCACGTTCGACTGTGCGGATCCTGAGCGGGTCGCTCGATTCTGGTGCGAGGTGCTGGGGTACGTCGTACCGCCGCCACCGGAGGGATTTGCGTCGTGGGACGAGTTCAACCGTGCGTTGCCTGCCGAGGAACAGGGTTCGGCGTACGCGTGCATCGATCCCACCGGTGTGGGTCCGCGGCTGTTCTTCCAGCGAGTTCCCGAGGGCAAGGTCGTCAAGAACCGCGTGCATCTCGACGTACGGGTCGGCACCGGGCTCGTCGGTGAAGAGCGCCTGGCCGCGCTCGAGTCCGAATGCACCCGTTTGCTCCCACTCGGCGCCGTACGCGGGCAACTACTGGTCGCCGACGGCGTCAACGAGTCCTGCCTCAACATGCAAGACATAGAAGGCAACGAGTTCTGCCTCGACTAACAGCCCCAAACGGCGCACGCTCGGGCTGTGGGTGATTGGGAGAGTTTGCGGGGTGAGTTGCGGCGGTTGGTAGGGGAGTCGCCGGGGGCGTTGGTGGGGTTTCCGGATCCTGGGAGTGAGCGGGGTGAGGGGCGGATTCGGATTGATCTGGCTGCGTGGGCTACTGAGATCGCGGCGGGGTTGGATGCGGCGTACGGCGAGTTTGTGGAGCTGCGGGTTGGGGCGATGACGTTTCCGGGGCGACAGTTGTTCGTGCGGGAACACGGGCTGCGCGGGGAAGCGGCTGATGGCGTCGGGCTTGGCGTTGAAGTGCTGGCGCCGTTGTCGGTTCGGAGTGGGTGGTTTGCTCGGCGGGACGTGCTCGTGACGAATCGCGGCGCGGAGAGGCAGGTGTTGTCGACCAATGGCGAGGTGATGTCGGCGGTGGTTGACAGGTCCGGCGCTGTGGTTGGTCGGTATGTCGGGCCGCATCCTCTGCCGATGGTGCCGTTCGTGATCGAAGCGGGCGAGAGTCGGTCGGTGCCGGTGTTGATCGGGACGGCGTCGATGGTTCCTGAGTTGGGGTACGCCGTGCCGCCTGGGCGATGGTGGGTGGTTGTGGGGCTGCAGACTCGGGGCGGGAGCATGTTGTCGGCACCACTTGAGATCACCGTTACGTCGTGAATTGTTAGTCGTCTTCGTCGGCTCGGAAGGCGTCGACGGCTCGTTCGCGGAGCATGTCGAGTTGGATGGTGAGGGCGCCGATGACTTCCTCGATGTTCATTCCCTCGGTTTCGCGGAACGCCCAGCTCGGGTGGCCTTCGGCGTCCAGGCACTTGACCAGCACGATGCCTTCCAGAGCCGTCCAGCCCGGCAGCAGCTCGGGCACCTCGAACCCGTCCCCCAGGACCTGACCAATCGGTTGTCCGTAGTCGCTCGCCATAACTCGCATGCTCGCAGGTCAACACCTCTGCTTACCAGGCCCGACCGGCTCGAAGTGGAGCTGTGGGGTTGACCTCTTCGCAGGCGAAGATGCTGGGCATCACTGCGTAGGGGGTCCACCGGGATGGGTAGTGCTACATGGCCGGCGAAGGTGCTGGGTGGAATCCTCGTTCTCGGGGCGGTGCTGACGGGACTCGTTGCCTCGGGCATCGGCGCGAAGAAGCCGATCAGGATCGACGGAACGGCGGACCTGACTGTCGCGTACGTCGTACTCGGCGCCTGGCTCCTGGTCTACCTCGTCACGGCGGCCGTGGTGGTCGCCGACGCGGCCCGGCTCACCCGCAAGGGCGATCTCGACGCCGCGCAAGACTCGTCGAACTTCGTGAAGCTCATCGCCATTCCGTTCTTCGTACTGAACTTCATCGCGCTCACGGAAGTGGTCACGGTCGTCGGTGCCAACGACGACGACCGGCTCGGGCTCGACGGGTTCATCGTGGCGCCGCTGCTCGTCCTCCTGACTTATCTCGTGTTCCTGCCGACTTCGGCGTACGGCGTGGCTTGTCTGACGCTGATGCGGCGGGGCAACCAGATCGGCCGGACGTTCTTCGGCATCAACATGGCGCTGCATTTCCTGTTCGTCGTCGACGTACTCAGTGCGATCGTGGTCGTCGAGGTGGCCCGGGACCGCCTCGGGGTCCTACGGCGCCCGGGGACGTCGAGGAAGTTGTTGGCCGGCGTCCTGATCGTGGGCTCGTCGGTCGCGACGCTGTGGCTGGCGTGTGTCGCGATCTCCCACTTTCTGCACGTGGACGCGTACGCGTTCGTCGACTTGATCTGGTATCTCACCCTCGCCTCGCCGGCGGTTTTCACCCTGCTGGTGCTGATCCCGGTGGTACCGCTGGTCACGTTCCGCGCGGCCGTCCGGCTCTTCCTGGCCGACGATCTCGCCGTACTGCGACGCTCTGCGCTGACCGTCAAACTCGCGCTCATCCCGCTGTTCGTGCAGAACTTCATCCTCTGCGCGATCATCGTTCTCGGGCTGGCGCTCCTCCCGATCGCCATTACCCGCGGAGCGATCCTCTTAGAGGGTCCGGCCGGCCTGGCGCTGGTCGGCGCCACCGCCTCGACCGGCCTCGTCCCCGCGGTCATCGGCACCTACCTGATGATGCTGCCGACCTCGATCTACAGCGTGACCTGTCTTGCGTTGATGATGCGCCACCGGGCCATCAGCCCTCGCTTCTGCGCTCTGCACGTGATCCTGCAGTTCATCTTCGTCGCCGACATCATCAGCACCCTGATCGTCGCCCACCGCGCCCTGCAGATCATGGCCGGGCCAGTTCCCCCAGGAGCTTCTCAACCCGCGCTCGGATCTCGTCCCGCACCTGGCGTACGACTTCGATCGGCTGACCAGCCGGATCTGTGAGCGCCCAGTCCTCGTAACGCTTACCGGGGAAGAACGGGCAGGCGTCTCCGCACCCCATCGTCACCACGACATCGCTTGCCTGTACGGCGTCAGTCGACAGCAGTTGCGGCGTGGCCTCGGTGATGTCGATACCGACCTCGCGCATGGCCTGTACGGCAACGGGATTCAGCTGGTCCGCGGGTTCGGAACCAGCAGACCGTACGGCGACTGTGTCGCCGGCCAGATGTTGAAGCCAACCGGCCGCCATCTGCGAGCGGCCGGCGTTGTGCACGCAGACGAACAGAACGGTCTTCACCGCGCGGCCGCGGGCTCGGGTACGGCGAGGAGGCTGGAGATCCACCGCAGCCGATCGGGGACAGGCCAGTAGTAGACCCAGGTCCCGCGTCGCTCGCAGTCGACGAGGCCGGCCTCCCGCAACACCTTCAGATGATGGGAGATCGTCGGACCGCTGACCTCGAACTGCGGTGTCAACTCGCAGACGCAGATCTCGCCATCGGCCGAGGTGATCATCGAGAGCAGCCGAAGCCGGATCGGATCGGCCAGGGCCTTGAAAACAGCCGCGCCCTCGGCGGCACCAGCCGCGTCGAGAGCACTCGCGGAGATCGGCGAGCAACAGCCATCGGCTCCCTGTTTCGACATGCGTCTATCTTGACTCCTATCGAAGCAGCAGGCAAGCTAGGCGCTGTTTCGATGAACTTCTAGACAGGGAGATGGGCGATGGGCGGGCAGATTCCAGTGGTCGTCATCGGCGCTGGGCCGGTCGGATTGGCCGCAGCTGCGCACTTGGCCGAGCGGCGGCTGGACTTCGTCGTACTGGAATCCGGTCCGAGCGCCGGCGCGGCCATCGACGAGTGGCGGCACGTAAAGCTGTTCAGCCCATGGCGCTACGACATCGACTCCGCCGCCCGGCGATTGCTGGAGGGCTCGGGGTGGACTGAGCCGGACCTGCGCACGCTGCCGACCGGCGGCGACCTGATCGACAGGTATCTGACTCCGTTGGCGCTCGAGCTCAAGGCTCACATCCGGTACGGCGCACAGGTGGCGGCCGTAACCCGGGTTGGGTACGACCGCGTCCGTACCGCTGGACGTGAGAACGCGCCGTTCTTGATCCGCCTGGCCGACGGGACGGAGCTGTTGGCGGCCGCGGTGATCGATGCCACCGGCACCTGGCGCAAGCCGAACGTACTCGGCGGTTCCGGCATACCAGCCCGTGGTGAGACCGGAGCCGAGGGAATCGCGCGCGCTCTCCCCGACGTACTCGACGCAGATCGTGACCGCTACGCAGGTCGTCGTACGGCGGTCGTCGGTGCCGGCCACTCGGCGGCGACGACCCTGCTCGACCTCGGCGAACTGGCTGCGCAGGTCGCCGGGACCGAGATCGTCTGGGTGGTCCGCGGGACAGATCAGGCCCGTACCTATGGTGGCGGCGAGGCGGACGAGCTACCTGCTCGGGGCGCTCTCGGGAGTCGTCTCCAGCAGCTCGTGCAGTCGGGGCGCATCGAGCTGGTCAGCTCATTCCTCATCGAGGCGGTCACCCGTACGGCGGACGGCCGGGTCGAGCTGGCTGCCGGTGATCGGCGGGTGGTTGCGGACACGGTGGTGAACTCGACCGGGTTCCGGCCGGATCATGAGTTCGTTTCGGAACTGCGGCTCGACCTGGACCCGATCCTCGGCTCCACGCGTGCGCTCGCGCCGCTGATCGATCCGAACAAGCACTCCTGCGGTACGGTCCCTCCGCACGGCGCGGACGAACTCACCCATCCCGAGCCGGGCTACTACGCGATCGGAGCGAAGTCCTACGGTCGTGCGCCGACGTTTCTTCTCGCCACCGGCTACGAGCAGGCCCGTTCGGTCGTCGCGGCAGTTGCCGGCGATTGGGAGGGCGCGCGTGACGTCCAGCTCGACCTTCCCGAGACGGGCGTCTGTTCGTCCAACCTCGCGTACGGCGAACTTGAAATCGTCGGCGGGTGCTGCGGACCTTCGGCGGTGACAAGCTGTTGAGGTGAAGTACTACTACGCCGAACACGAAGACGCCTATCGCCGGCTGCGGGCGGAGGGATTGGCTCAGTGGAGTGCACTGTTCGGGGAGGCTGAAGGGTTTGATGCTTTCCCGAATCGGGAGTTTCTCGAGGACGCGCTGAGTCGGCTCGACGTGAGCGGCGACGTTCTGGAGTACGGATGCGGGACCGGGCCGGCGGCTTGCTATTTGGCGGCTCGGGGGTTTCGGGTTGAGGCGATCGACCTTATTCCACAGGCAATTGAGCTCGCTCGGGGGTTTGCGGCGGAACGTGGGCTGGAGGTCGACTTCGGCGTACAGGACATTTGTGAGTTGGCCGATGAGCCGGCCGGGAAGCAGTACGACCTGATTGTCGACAGCTATGTTCTTCAGTCGATTGTGATGGACGACGATCGGGCCCGACTGTTTGCGGCCGTACGCGCTCGTTTGAAGGGCTTCTATCTCATTTCCACTGCTGTCTACGAGCCGGAGCGGGTCTACGGGGACGGGTTTCGGTACGACGCGAGCAGCGGGATCTGCTACCAGGGCGACCGGGACGTCCCGCATCGGCGGCACTTGCCGGCCTCGGCGTTGCGGGCTGAGATCGAGCGCGCGGGATTTGAGGTCGTGTCGCAGGACGGCGGCAACCTCGTCTGCACAATCTGATCCAAGGGCACGAACGGCGTCTACGCTCTCAGGGGGAGGGTGAGGTGCGGATTCGGCTGCTGGGCGGGTTCGGGGTCGATCGAGGGGGTGAGCCCGTCGATGGGCGGGCTTGGCGTCTGCGGAAGGCGCGGACGCTGGTGAAGATGCTGGCGTTGACCCGGGATCAGCGGCTGCACCGCGACGTACTGATCGAGGAGTTGTGGCCGGATCGGGCGCCGAATTCCGCGGTCAACAATCTGCACCAAGCGCTGCACGTCGCGCGGCGGGCGCTTGCAGGCGACGAGTCGAGCAACGGTCTGTTGGAGTTGCGGGACGACTTCGTGGTGTTGGTCGCGGACGGGTTGCTCGACGTTGACGTTCGTACCTTCGAGCGGTTGGCCGCCCTCGCCCGGACGAGCGGCGACCTCGGAGAACTGCGCACCGCGATCACCGCGTACACGGGCGACCTGCTGCCCGAGGACCGCTTCGAGGACTGGGCGACCAGACCGCGGGAAGAGCTCCGGGCCAACTTCTGCGAACTCCTCGTCGACCTCGCAGAGGCGGCGGATCACGAGGTCGAGGCACTCGACGCGCTCCACCGCGCACTCGAGATCGACCCGCTACACGAACGCGCTGTCCGCAACCTGATGCGCCGCCACACCACAGCAGGGCGATCCTCCGAAGCACTCGCCCAGTACGAACGTCTCCGTGCGGACCTACGTACGACGTACGGCACCGACCCGGACCCCGAGACCCAGCAGTTGTACGGCGAGCTCCTCAGCGGCAACGGCAGCCCCACCAGGAAGGACCGCCCGCACCACAACCTCGCGACGGCCCTGACGAGCTTCGTCGGCCGCGAACGGGAGATCACCGACATCCACCGCTTGCTCGACCGCGGCCGACTGGTCACCCTCACCGGAGTCGGCGGCGCCGGCAAGACGCGGCTCGCGGAAGAGGCCGCGCGCCGGCTGCTCGACCAGTACGACGACGGTGTGTGGATCGCGGATCTCGTACCCGTGACGGACCCACATCTCGTCGCCGACACCGTCACGGCCGCCCTCGGACTGGAGCCTGCGGCAACCTCTGACTCCTTGCGCGCCCTGATCACCCGCCTGGCTCCGCGCAACCTTCTCCTCGTGCTCGACAGCTGCGAACACCTACTCGCCGCCTGCGCCGGCCTCGCGAGCGCCGTACGGCGGAGTTGCCCCGGAGTCACCATCCTCGCGACGAGCCGCGAGCCCCTGCACGCTCCGGGCGAGGTGACCTTCCGGGTTCCATCCCTCGAGCTGCCAGAAGCTTCGGATGCCGGTGATCTGCAGCGGCTCGGAACGTTGGCGTCCGTACGGCTCTTCGTCGATCGAGCTCAGGATGTCCGGCCCGGGTTCGTTCTCGATGCGGACAACGCCGCGTCGGTCGTCGAGATCTGCCGTTGTCTCGACGGCATTCCGCTCGCACTGGAGCTCGCCGCTGCACGCGCCTCGCACCTCGAGCCGGCCGAGATCGCCGAGCGGCTGGGTGAGGCCCTCCCCCTGCTCAGTCGACACGGTGGGGTGACCCGGCACGCGACGTTGCGGGCCGCGCTCGGGTGGAGCCATGCGTTGCTGTCGGACGACGAGCAGGTGTTGTTGCGTCGGCTCGCGGTCTTTGCCGGCAGCTTCTCGCTTCCGTCGGTCGAGCAGGTGTGTGCAGACGAACGGATACCTGGCCCGGAGGTGCTCGACTGTCTCGGTCGATTGGTCGACAAATCCCTGCTGGTGGTCGATCACGACGGGCCGCGGTCGCGCTATCGGCTTCTGGAGACCATTCGGCAGTTCGCGCGGGAGCATCTCGTCACCGCGCAGGAGGTCGAACGGTTGGAGGCCGCGCACTGCCGGCACTTCCTCGAGCTGGCGTCCGACCAGGATCCGGAGCGGGCAGGCGTTGCCGTCGAACGTCCGCAGGCGCTCGACGCCGACCACGACAACCTGCGCGCCGCACTCGGCTGGGCGATCCGCCACGATCACGAGCGTGCGCTGCTCCTCGGGGTGAGCCTCTCGCAGTACTGGCTCGCGCGAGGTCATTTCGCCGAAGGAGCGGGCTGGCTCGAACGCATCCTCGAGGTCGCGGTCGTGCCGTCCCGGCAACGGGTACGGGCGATCTTCGCGCTGGCGATCCTGCACGCGCGAGGTGGTCTGAGCAACCGGATCCCTGCGCTCGGCGACCAGGCGATCTCCGTCGCGGATCAGTCCGAGGACCCGGCTGACGTCGTGGCAGCGCGAGTACTGCGCGGCACGCTGCTGCTCGGGAGCGGTGACCTCGACGAGATCTCCGGGACCGCCGCGGACGCGTTCGAACGGGCGAACTTCCTGGGTGCGACGCCCGTGGCCGCCGCCGCTCAGGGGCTGGCGGCAATGATCGCGTTGTTCCGCGAGGACGTCGTACCCGCGCAGGAACGATTCACCGAATGCCTGCGGCGGTTGAGCCTGATCGACACGACCACCGTTCCGTTCTTCCCCGCGGTCACGATATGCCTGCCGCTCGTACCGGTCGGCGAACTGATGGTCCCGGTGTTCGAGGAGACGTTCCTGCTCGGGCGCCGGGTCGGCGCCGTACAGGGCCGGGGGTACGCCTTGTCGGCCTTCGCCGACGCGCATCGACTCGCGGGCGATCTCGTTGCCGCGCTGGACGCCGTACGACGTTCTGTCGAGGTGTTCGCCGGTATCGACGACGCGCCAGGGCTCGGGCATGCGCTCAATCATCTGGGCTGCATCGAGCGCGACCAGGGGCTGTTCGCGCCGGCCGAGGAGCATCTCCGTGAGGCGCTCCGGATCCGCGAGCAGCTTGGCGATCGCCGCGGCGAGAACCTCACATTGGGCAATCTCGGGCTGCTGTCTGCCGCGGCTGGTGACCCCGGTGGGGGGCGGCGGCTCACCCGCCTGGCCCTCGACCGCGGCGAGGCGGTCGACGATGCGCCGGCCGCGGCGGGCGCGCTGCTGAACCTCACCGTCGTCGAGTTGTACGCCGGCCAACGACAGGTCGCCCGATTGCTCGCCGAACAGGCAGTGGAGGCGTTTCGGCCGCAGGGATATCTCCGGCTCGAGGCCTGGGCGCGGCTCCTCGCCGCCGAACTCGCCCAGGACGACGGTGACTCCGAGACACTGACCGGGCACGGTCGGATCGCGTTCGACATCCTCGCCCGATTGGGCTGCCGGATCGGCACCGCACGCGCCGACGCCCTCCTTCGCAACCCCTGATCGCGGTCGCTCAGGGCGAGCTAAGTCACGCTAAGCCACTGCGAAGGCCGACTTCCTAGCGTCGTTGGTGCTCGGGGGAGTTCCTCCTGAGCGGGACGAATCAGGAGCTGAGATGACAACGACGCAAGCGCGGCAGGACAGCCTCGGGGAGGCCACGCTCGGTGAACTCGCCGAGGGACTTCGTGGTGAGCTGATCCGCCCGACCGACCCGTCGTACGACGAGGCACGGTCGATCTGGAACGCCGCGCATGACAAGAGACCCGCGCTGATCGTGCGCAGCCGCGGCGTGGCGGACGTCATCCGGGCGGTCGAGTTCGCCCGGAGCGAGGGGCTGACGCTGGCCGTACGGGGTGGCGGGCACAGCATCCCCGGGTTCTCGACCACGGACGGCGGTCTGGTGATCGACCTGTCCCAGATGAACTCGGTGCGGATCGATCCGGATCGACAGCGGATCGTGGCGCAAGGCGGCGCCACCTGGGCAGACGTCGACGCCGAGGCGCAGGCGTTCGGGCTGGCCGTCACCGGCGGTCTGGTGTCGTCGACCGGTGTCGCCGGGTTCACCCTCGGCGGTGGGATCGGTTGGCTGGTACGGCGGTTCGGGCTCGCGGCCGACAACCTCGTCGGGGCGGATGTGGTGACGGCTGACGGTCGGTATCTGCACACGAGTGCGGACGAGAACCCTGAACTCCTGTGGGCGTTGCAGGGTGGTGGCGGCAACTTCGGGGTCGTCACGTCGTTCGAGTTCCAGGCGCATGAGGTCGGTCCGACGGTGTACGCCGGGCTGGTCTTCTACCCGGGTGACCGGGCTGCCGACGTACTGCGTGGTTTCGGTGAGGTGGCGTCCGCGGCGCCGGATGAGTTGTCGTTGGCAATCAATCTGACCACCGCACCGCCGTTGCCGTTCCTGCCGGAAGAGGTGCACGGCAAGCCGATCGTCGCCGTACTCGGCATGTGGTCCGGATCCCTCGAAGAGGGTGACGCGGCGACGAAGCCGTTCCGAGAGCTGGCGCCGGTGGTGGCGGATCTGTTCGGGCCGATGCCGTACGTCGCGATGCAGACGCTGCTCGATCCACTGTTCCCACGGGGGATGCGGAACTACTTCCGGTCGGCGTTCTTCAGTTCGCTCGACGATGCGACGGTCGAGGCTCTCGCTTCGGCGCATGCCGCCGTACCGAACGGGGTGTCTGAGCTTCACGTCCATCACCTGGGCGGGGCGATGGGGCGGGTACCGGCGGACGCTACCGCGTTCGGGACGCGGGACCGGGAGTTCATCCTCAATGTGGTTGCCCGGAGCCCCGAAGCGGACGGGTACGACGCGGCCGTGCAGTGGGCCCGGTCGTCCGGTGCGTCACTGGGTCCGGACGCGGCGTCGTACGTGAACTTCACCGGCGAGACGAACGAGGACATCGTTCGAGCGTCCTACCCACCGGCGACGTACGAGCGGCTGGTGGCGGTCAAGAACACCTACGACCCGACCAACCTCTTCCACCTGAACCAGAACATTCAACCTCAGTAGACCCATTCAGAAGCCCAGGCGATCGCCTGGGCTTCTGTCAGCGGAGCGTGATGCGGAGGGCTTCTTGTTTGCCTTGGGTGTGGCCGGCTTGGGCGGTGGGAAGGCGGGTGGCCGGGTCCATTTGGTTGGTGCCCATGGCGGCTAGGGAGGCGGGGTCGGGGGTGATGAGCTCGACGTGGCTGCCTTGGTCGCGGAGGGCCTCGATGTGGCTTGGCAGGTCCGCGCCTGGGAATCTGCGGATGCCTTCGAACTGGCCTTCCGGTAGCGGACCTGTTCGGCCGCCGAAGGGCGCGAGCACGATGACGTTCGGGTAGCCCGCGGCGAGGTCGGCGTTCTCGGCGGAGCGGACGCCGCCGTTGATATAGCGGGTGCCGTTGATGTTGTGGGTGGGGCCGCCACCGGGCAACGCCGTACTCGCGGTGACCGCGTCCACCAGGTCGACACCGGAATCGCGGTCGAACGCGACCAACTCGCCGGTCTGCGCGTTGACGGCCGTCACGATCAGCGGACGGTCCGACCATTCGTGGTTGGGCAAGCGGGCGGCGACCATTGCGCGCCGCTGTTCCGTCACCTCAGGTCCGTACGCGGAGTCGCTCTCCAACCCGTACGCGCCCATCGCCTTTCTTAGCTCCGCTGCCGAGGTGGCCGCGGCGCCGATGGCCCGCATCCGCTCGAAGACCGGGTTGGGCTGCGCGGAGGGCGGGCGTTGCCGGGTCGGCCTACTCGGCTCAGCCAGCACCTTGGCGAACAGCTCGGCCGCCGGTATCCCGCTGCGGACCCACGCGGCCGTGGTGGAACCGGACGAGGTGCCGATCACCAGCTCGGCGGCCTCGATCAGATCGAGGCCGGCTTCGGCCAGACCGGCGATGACACCGATCTGCCACGCCTGCCCGGCAGCGCCGCCACCACCGAGTACCAGGGCAACGTTGTTCGACGTACGTCGCACTGCGTCATACGTTGAGGATTCGTGAGACATGCGACAGCGCTCCTGTACGAACTCGTCCCGACAATAGGCGGCTATCGTTACCGGCGGGTTAGCGGGGGTCTAGGAGGAGATGTGGCGAGGGCTGCGGACGAGCGTGGTCAGTGGTGGGCCAGGATGTCGCGGATGGTGCAGCAGCACACCGGACGGCCGATGAAGGATGACGTGGGGCGGTTCGACGGCTCCAGTCCGGGTGGAGATCGATCGGCCATCTGTGACGCGATGACCGATGCGTACGCCGGGGAGTTCAGGCACGTGGGCATGGTCCGCGGGCTGGCCCGGCAGGTGGCTGTGCGGGACGTGGACAACATGATTGCGGCCAGCGACGTCCCGCAGCCCTATCGGGCGATCCTCGACCAACGGGTGATGGGCGATCCGGCCGGCCAGCTTCGCGACCAGGTGCGCCAGGTTGCGGCCGAGGGCTTCGTCGAGACCTTGAGCGACCGCTTCCCCAACCGCGACGTCGCCAGGGACCTGCTGTCCGCCTCGCACGGACCAGCGCCGCAGACGTCGCCGATGCGAACTGCCGCGACAGTTCTCTTCAGGTCCTCGCCGGAGGCGCAGGCGCAGATCCCCGTCGAGCAGCACGAGAACGCGATCAGCAGCATCCAGCAGCAGATGGAGAACCACGCCAGGACGATCGACGCGGCCGACCTGACCGGGCACTCCGGTCTGCCGCCACGGGCGTTCGACCAGACCCTGCTCGAGGCTCGCATGACCGGCAGCGAGGTCGCGGGGATCGGACTCGAGGCGGTGGAGAAGCTCGCCCATCCGCCGGCGCCGACCGGCCGGCCCCTGGCTGCGGTCGAAGCCCGGGCCGCACAGGCCGCCGCAACCTCGGGCGTCGCAGCCACCGGCGCTCCCACCCGGCCGGACGGTACGCCGGCGGTCGCGGCACCGACGGGCGCACGCGTCGATCCACGCGTGGCCTATCAAATGGGTTCCCAGACCCGGCCAGGCGCACGCGAAGCCTGAGCTCAACGAGACGACGGCCTCCTCGGTGAGGAGACCGTCGTCCGTGGATGACTCGCGAGTCCCTCCGTCGGGTCTGAGGAGGGTGGTGTCAAGTAGCTCCGCTGTACCCACCAGTGAGGCATGGTGAGTACAGCGCAGCCGCCTAGTTGGCCTCTTTGGCGGCCCAGTAGATCCATTGCGGGGACGCGATGGGGGAGCGGGTCAGGCCGTCCGGCCAGGTAGCCGGCAGGTCGTGACTCCGCGCCGCGTACAAGATCACCTCCGATGCGGTTCGGTCGCCGCGGACGGCGACGCGGGCGGCGGGTTCGGCACGCATGTCGGTCAGGTAGTGGATGGCGGGCAGGAACTCCGCACTCAGCCGTGGGCTGAGCCGGCCGACCGGTTCGTCGTCCAGCCGGATCTCGACCACGATCCGATGCCGGTCCTGGATGCCGTCCTCCTCTTCGACCGCATGCATGGTGGCGTACGCCCAGCACTCGCCCTCCGCCCGGAAGAACGGCGCCAGTACGTCGGGGTGCACTTCACTCCCCGGTACGACGATGCCGCTGCCGGGCGGTAGTAGGTGATAGCTGCCAGGCGGCGGCAGATTCACCGGAACGAGCATGTGCGGCTGCCCGAGGGCCACCGCCACACTGGCGTGGAACTCGGTGCCCTGGTCGTTCTTGCCGTCCCAGTCCGCCGGCTCCCACTCACTGACCCACAGGTGGCACGGAACCTGCGGTTGCAGGCCTTGTCCCACCAGTTCTGACAACACCGGGTGATACCGGTGCGCATCGTCCCTCGGCAAGTAGCCGACAACCTTCCCCTGCACCCGTACGGCGATTGATCGGGGATCGAAACGGTTGCGCGGTTCCGGGACCAGATCCGCGTCGGTGTCCAGGTCTGCGCCGCGCGCGGGGATGGGGTCGGGGAACAGGCTTCTGATCGCCTGCTCGTGCGGAGCCTCCCGCACGACTTCCTGACCGCACCACAAAGCGTCGCCCCACAGACTGAACGGAATCAGTTCCATCCTGCCCTCCAGTCCTTCTGACCGGCTTTACTCGGCTCATCCCGTCCAGAGCCCTGGCCGTTACACCGAGTGAGCGTATGAAAACTAGACTGCCCAGTGAAGAGCCGTTTCACGCATGGTGCAAGAGTCTGTTGCGCAACGGGTATCCCCCCGTCCGTAGTGTGGACGGGGGTCGTCTTGGGCAGCGAGCGATTCGGCGAGGATCGTGCAAATGCACGGAAGGGAAGCTCATGCAGGGCAGTAGTGCAGGCACTGGTTCAGTCGCTCGAACCAGCCTGGGAACGGCGGTCGACGCGGACGCGATCGAGGCCGCGGTCGAACGACTGAACGGTGTCGCCGTACGCACCCCGTTACAACGCAACCTCCGCCTCTCCGAGCGCACCGGCGCACAGGTCTGGCTGAAGCGGGAGGACCTGCAGATCGGCCGTTCCTACAAGGTTCGCGGTGCCTACAACCTGATCTCCCAGCTCGACGACGCGGCCAAGTCGGCCGGCGTCGTCTGCGCGAGCGCGGGCAACCACGGCCAGGGCCTCGCGTACTCGTGTCACATCCTCGGCGTCCACGGCAAGGTCTACGTCCCGCGGACGACGCCACGCCAGAAGCGGGACCGGATCGCGGCCCTCGGTGGCAAGCAGATCCAGGTGATCGTCACCGGCGATACCTACGACGACGCTGCCGCCGCGGCGTACGCCGAAGGTGAGGCCACCGGCGCGACGATCGTGCCCGCGTTCGACGATGCGAGAACTGTTGCAGGACAAGGGACTGTGGCCGTCGAGCTCGTCGAGCAGCTCGGTCAGGCACCCGACGTACTGGTGGTTCCGGTCGGTGGTGGCGGGCTGGTGGCCGGTGTCGCGACCTGGCTGACGCAGCGGCATCCCGGCGTACGGATCGTTGGGGTTGAGCCGGGTGGAGCGGCGAGCATGGCGGCCGCGCTGGAGGCCGGCGAGCCAGTGACCTTGCCGCAGCTGGACAGCTTTGTGGACGGAGCCGCCGTACGCCGGGTCGGTGACGTGACGCTGCCGTTGGTCGAGCAGGCCGGCGTCGAGCTGATGTCGATCCCCGAGGGTCTGGTCTGCTCGGAGATGCTCGAGCTCTACCAGACCGACGGCCTGATCGCCGAGCCGGCCGGTGCGCTGTCAACAGGTGCCTTGGGCAACGGTTTGACCGTGCGGCCGGGTGAGACCGTCGTCTGCTTGCTGTCCGGCGGGAACAACGACGTCAGCCGGTACGGCGAGATCCTCGAGCGATCGCTCGTCTACGAAGGACTCAAGCACTACTTCCTGGTGACGTTCCCGCAGGAGCCCGGGGCCCTGCGCCAGTTCCTGGACGGGGTGCTCGGGCCGGACGACGACATCGCCCTGTTCGAGTACGTGAAGCGCAACAACCGGGAGACCGGTGTCGCCCTGGTCGGCATCGAGATCAGCCGGGCCGGCGACCTCGACGGGCTACTCGCGCGCATGCACGCGGCACCCCTCGACATCGAGCGAATCAACCCGAACTCGCCCGAGTTCCGCTACCTGATCTGACCGCGCCGACCCCGCGCCGGGCGGGATCAGCGCGGCCGTGACTCAGACCAGGCCGCGGCGAGCGGCCCAGACGATGGCTTCGATCGCGGTACTGAATCCGAGCCGATCGCACACCAGGCGCGTACGGCGGCGGACAGTCCGCTCGGACAGGTCGAGGCGGCGCGCGACCGCGTCCACCGGGAGGCCGGTGGCGAGGAGGCGGAGCAGCTGCAGGTCGTCATGGCTGATCTCGCGGGGCGGAACCCGGCGAGCGAGAGGGCGAAATTCCTGCGGGAGGACGGTCATACAATCACCTGTTTCCGAACATTCGGGACTCGGCGGCGTCCCAGTCGGCCGGTTTGGCCTGCGGCTCGTAGCGCCGCAGGTGATGGGTGGACCGGACCAGCGCGCGCATCGCGGCCAGGTCCGGTAATGGCTCGCCCAGAGCGCGAGCCTGTACCAATACGTTGCCCAGAGCGGAGGCCTCGACCGGGCCGGCCAGCACGGGCAATCCGCACGCGTCGGCGGTCAACTGGCAGAGCAACTCGTTCTGCGAGCCGCCTCCGATGACATGCAGTACGTCGACCTCGCGGTCCGCGATGGACTGCGCAGCTCGCAACGTACGGCGATAAGCGAGGGCGAGACTCTCCAGCACACAGCGAACCGCAGCCGCGCGCGATTGCGGTGGTTCCTGCCCGATCTTGCGGCAGTGCTCGTTGATCCGCTCCGGCATGTTGCCAGGAGCAAGGAACTCCGGAGCGTCCGGATCGATCAGTACGGCGAACGGCGGCGCGGCGGCCGCATCCCGGAGGAGCGTCGGCAGATCGTCGTCGGCCCAAACGCGCTGGCACTCCTGCAGGATCCAGAGCCCCATCACGTTCCGCAGGAACCGGATCTGCCCGTCGACGCCACCCTCGTTGGTGAAGTTGGCCGCACGGGCTGCGTCCGTGAGTACCGGCTCATCCAGTTCCAGGCCCACCAGGGACCAGGTACCCGATGAGATATACGCAAACCGTTCGTCGCCCGCAGGCACAGCCACCACGGACGAGGCCGTGTCGTGCGAGCCCACGGCAATCACCGGCGTACCAGGCGGAAGCCCGGTCTCGTCGGGCAGCACCGTGCCGATCACGTCCCCTGGATCCCGCAACTCAGGTAACAGCCGCCGCGGCAGTCCCATCCGTGCCACCAGCGAGTCGCTCCACTCACGCGTCCGTACGTCGTACAGCTGCGTGGTGGAGGCGTTGGTCCGCTCGGTCCCGATCTCACCTGTCAACCAGTACCCGAGCAGGTCAGGAATCATCAGCAACGTCTCGGCCTGCTCGAGGAGGCCCTCGGCAGCGAGCTGGTAGATGGTGTTGAAAGGCAGCTGCTGCAGGCCGGTGATGTCGAAGAGCTCTGCGGCCGGAACCGTCTCCAGGACCCGGTCCATGACGCCGTCGGTACGGGAGTCCCGGTAGTGGACCGGGTTCCCCAACAGGCGGCCCTTGCCGTCCAGCAGCCCATAGTCGACGGCCCAGGAGTCAATGCCGACGCCGTCCAACTGGCCGGCACCCCGGAGGCCCTTGAGCATTGAGTGATAGAGGTGCAGGACGTCCCAGTGCAGCGTGCCGGCGGTCCGAACGGGGCCGTTCCAGAAGCGGTTGACCTCGGAGAGCTCGAGCACGCCAGGACCCACCATGCCGAGCATGACTCGGCCGCTGGAGGCTCCTAGGTCAACCGCCGCGACGCGCTTCATGGGGATACGACAGTCAGGTCGAGGTGGAGGAGATCGGCGACCGCAGCCAGGTCCTTGGCCCGGTGACCGGTACCAAGAGCCCAGTGGTGCGCAACACCTGAGGCCGACCACGCGTCGGTCCACTCACCGGGATCACACCCGAAGTCGACCCGGGACGTGGTGTTCCCGATCCGCAACAACGGACCGGGTACGACGGTGCCCTCCGACGCGATCAGGTTGAACGAGCCGTCCCGGCGCTGACCAAGCCCACAAGCGGTCACCGGACCGTGCTTCACGTCGAATTCGACGGACACGCCCCAGCCGCGCTTGCCGTGATAGACCCCGAGCCCACGCAACAACGGCTTGGCCGAACTGATCGCCAGATGCGCCGGCCCGTCGTGACCCATCTCGACCACGTTGTCGTTGAAGTTCAGCGCCTGCAGCTCGGTGAACGAACCACCCGCACCAAGCCGATCCATCACCAGCATCGCCAACGATGTCCGCAGCTCGTACTCACCGGCCGCCGGAATACCCCTTGCCGTGAGCAACGAGGCGCCGAGAATCATCCCGGCCGCGACCCGCTCGTGCATCTCGCCGTCGAGGCCACGGTGGTAATAGGCCAGCGAATCAAGAGCAAAGTCCTCGACCAGGCGGTCGAGTCCGACCGACACCGTCGCACCCCACCGGAAGTCGTCCTCGTCGACCGAGTCGTCCAGCGTGAAGATGTCCCGCGCGAGTTTCATCCGCTCGTCCGTCTCGGCGGCCGTGACCTTCTCCACCCGGACCCGCAGGTCGTCGATCTCCAGGATCTCCACGTGCCCACCGAGCTGCGCAGACACCAGCGTCGGATCCGTGATCACGTCCATCATCCCGGGGTAGAGATGCCCGAGCAGACCGTGCCGCCCGTGCCGGAACGCAGCCCGCACGCCGGCGGCCCGGATCCACCGATCGATCCGCGCCCAGGCCCGCTCGTCCTCCAGGTAGCCGGACACCGACCGGAAGTCGATCCCACACCGTTCGAAAGCGTTGGCCATCTCGGGCAGCGGGCAAGCACCGCAGTACGCGAGCCACGCACCGGTGTCGAACGTCGCGTGATCCATCGCCTCGGTCGGCTGCAGGTTCAGCAGCAGCACCGGAGCGCCCGACCGCTGCGCCACCGGTACCAGCATCGACGCAGTCATGTACGTCGTCAGAAAGCCGACAATCAGATCGCAGTCCGCCAGCCGCAACTTCTCTGCCGCGACAGCGCCCTCCTGCGCATCCGAGATGAACCCGACATCCACGACTTCGCAGTCCAGCGCCGAGAACCGCTCCGACACCCGTCGCGCCGACGCCTGCAACTGCGGCAGCAGGTCGGGGAACTGCGGCCAGTACGCACCGAGCCCACCGGCGACCAAACCGATCCTGGTCTTCCGCGGCGTGATTCTGTCCATGATCTTGTCCATGGCCATCACCCCTACCGCAGGAACGCGGCTGCCACGCCGGCATCGACAGGCACATGCAGACCGGTCGTGTGGGTCAGTTCCCCACCGGTCAGCGCGAACACAGCAGCCGCGACGTTCTCCGGCAGCACCTCCCGCTTGAGCAACGTCCGCTGCGCGTAGTACGCACCCAGCTCCGACTCGGGTACGCCGTACACCGCGGCCCGCTGCGCACCCCAGCCCTTCGCAAAGATCCCGGACCCGCGTACGACGCCATCCGGATTGACCCCGTTGACCCGGATGCCGTACCCGCCGAGCTCGGCGGCCAACAACCGGACCTGGTGGGCCTGATCGGCCTTCGCCGCGCCGTACGCGACGTTGTTCGGGCCGGCGAAGACCGCGTTCTTGCTGGAGATGTAGACGATGTCGCCGCCCAGGTCCTGGTCGATCAACACCTTCGCAGCTGCCCGCGAGACCAGGAACGAGCCCTTCGCCATCACGTCGTGCTGCAGGTCCCAGTCGCGCTCCGTGGTCTCCAGCAACGACTTGGAGATCGACAGTCCGGCATTGTTGACGATCAGATCGACGCCACCGAAGGCCAGCACGGCCTCGCGCATCGCCTCCTCGACCGCCTCGGCCGACGACACATCGGCGCCCACGGCAACGGCCACGTCGGACGAGCCGATCTCCTTCGCGACCGCCTCGGCCGCGGCCAGATCCAGGTCCGCCACCACGACGCACGCGCCCTCGGCCGCCAGCCGCTGCGCGATCGCCTTGCCGATCCCGGACCCACCACCGGTCACGAACGCGATCCGGGTCGCCAGCGGCTTGGCCTTCGGCATCCGCTGCAGCTTGGCTTCTTCGAGTGCCCAGTACTCGATCCGGAACTTCTCCCGCTCGTCGATCGGCGCGTACGTCGACACCGCCTCGGCGCCCCGCATCACATTGATCGCGTTCACGTAGAACTCGCCGGCCACCCGCGCGGTCTGCTTGTCCTTCCCGAAGCTGAACATGCCGACCCCGGGCACCAGCACGATCGCCGGATCCGCACCGCGCATCGGCGGGCTGTCCGGCTCCGCGTTGCGGTCGTAGTAGGCGGCGTACTCCTCGCGGTAGGCGGTGTGCAGCTCCTTCAGCCGCGCGACCGCGTCCTCGAGGGGTGCGTTCGCCGGCAGGTCGAGGACCAGCGGGCGGACCTTCGTGCGCAGGAAATGGTCCGGGCACGAGGTCCCGAGCGCGGCCAGTGGCGCCAGCTTCTCCCGCGCGGTGAACTCCAGCACGATGTCAGCGTCGGTGTAGTGCCCGACCTGCGGTTTGTCGGTCGAGGCGAGTCCGCGGACCACCGGCGCCAACTCCGCGGCCCGGAGCCGTCTGGCGTCCTCGGGAAGCGCCTCGAACCCGGGAACCACAGCTCCGAAGGGCTCGGCCGATCCACGGTCGGCCAGGAAGGCTTCCGCCGTCCGGATGATCTCGAGGGAGTTCGCTTCGCATTCCTCGGACGTGTTGCCCCACGCGGTGATGCCGTGCCCGCCGAGGATGCAGCCGATCGCCTCCGGGTTCTCCTTCTTCACGGCGGCGATGTCGAGACCGAGCTGGAACCCGGGCCGCCGCCACGGCACCCAGACCACCCGGTCGCCGAAGCACTCCGCGGTCAGCTTCTCGCCGTCGGCCGCGGTCGCCAGCGCGATCCCGGAGTCCGGGTGCAGATGATCGACATGAGGGGAGTCGACCAGCCCGTGCATCGCGGTGTCGATGGACGGCGCCGCACCGCCCTTGCCGTGCAGGCAGTAGTCGAAGGCGGCGACCATCTCGTCCTCGCGGTCGACGCCCGGGTACACGTCGACCAACGACTTCAACCGATCGAGCCTGAGCACCGCGAGACCCTTCGCGGTGAGTGTGCCCAGGTCGCCGCCGGATCCCTTCACCCAGAGCAGGTCCACGGGCTGCTGGGTGACCGGGTCGGTCGCGGTCCCCTTCGCCGACGTGTTCCCGCCGGCGTAGTTGGTGTTGCGTGGATCGGCACCGAGTCGGTTGCTACGCGCAACGAGTTCGGCTGCACTGTCGCTCATTACTGTTCAGGCTCCCCATCCGGCCTGCTGGCCGTCGGCTCGTTCTTTCACGATCTGGTCGAAGTAGCCGCTGGCCTTGTACGCCGCGACCGGGTTCGGTTCCAGCCCCTGCGACTCCCGTAAGTCGGCGAGCAGCGGGCGGACGTCGGTGTTGTAGGCATCCATCAGCGCGGCGTTCGCCTCGAGGACGTCACCCTCCTGCTGGGCCTTCCGCAGCGCGTCCCGGTCGACCAGCAGCGCCTTCGCGGTGGCCTCCTGGACGTTCATCACCGACCGGATGATGGCCGGGATCTTCACCTCGATGTTGTGGCACTGATCGAGCATGAACGCGATCCCGCGATCCGGGTCGAGCGCGTCACCACGGACGATCTCGTTCATGATCCGGAACAGCTGGAACGGGTCCGCCGCACCGACCATCAGGTCGTCGTCGGCGTAGAACCGGCTGTTGAAGTCGAACGCGCCGAGCTTCTTGACCCGCAGCAGGAACGCCACGATGAACTCGATGTTGGTCCCCGGCGCGTGGTGCCCGGTGTCGATGCACACCACTGCCTTCGGCCCCAGTTCGAGACAGTGCGCGTACGACGTACCCCAGTCCGGCACGTCCGTGGTGTAGAAGGCCGGCTCGAACAGCTTGTACTCCAGCAGCATCCGCTGGTCGTCGCCGAGCCGGTCGTAGACCTCCTTCAACGCGGTCGCGAGCCGATCCTGCCGGTCCTGGATGTCGTCCTGGCCGGGGTAGTTCGTCCCGTCCGAGAACCACAGCTTCAGGTCCTGGGACCCGGTCGCGTCCATGATGTCGACGCACTCGAGCAGGTGGTCGGTGGCCTTCCGCCGTACGGCGGGATCCGGGTTGGTGACGCTGCCGAGCTTGTAGTCGTCGTCCTGGAACACGTTGCTGTTGATCGCACCCAGCCGGACGCCCTGCTCCTTCGCGTACGCCGACAGCCGGGCGTAGTCGTCCACCTTGTCCCACGGGATGTGCAACGCCACGCTCGGCGCGACCCCGGTGTACTTGTGTACGACGGCCGCGTCCGCGATCTTCTCCTCCGGGGAGCGCGGCACGCCCGGCTGGCTGAAGACCTTGAACCGGGTGCCGGAGTTCCCGAACGCCCACGAGGGCAACTCGATCTCCTGGCGGCTCAGTGCGGCCTTCACGGCTTCGGTCGTCATGGCTCAGTCCTCTTCTTTCAAATGGAAGATCTCGGGCAGCAGCAGGAACGACTCGTCCGGCGGCCTACCGTCTATACCTGTGAAGAATTCGGTCATCTGGGCTTGCCAGCGGGTGTTCACCTCGGTGGCCGCCATTGCCTTCTGGGCGGCCTCCAGGTCCTCGGACTCGACGTACCCGATCAGCAGGCCGTCGTCGCGGAGGAAGAGCGAGTAGTTGTGCCACCCGGAGTCGCGGAGCGCGGCCTGCATGTCCGGCCAGACGTTCCGGTGGTGGTCGACGTACTCGTCCAAGCGGTCCGGGCGGACCTGGAGGCAGAAGCAATAGCGGTTCACGGGCAGCCCTCAGAAGTTGAACTTGTCGATGTTTGCGGCGGTGAACTCGGTCGGGGGGCCGAGCACGATCTCGCCGTCGGCGCCGACCGTGTACTCGCCGAGCTTGCCGGCCTTGAACTTCTCCCCTTGCGCGCCGGTGATCTGACCCGAGCTCAGAGCAGCCCCGGCGTACGCCGCCAGATAGCCGATGTCGGCCGGGTTCCACAGCGCGAACTTCTTCACCGTGCCGTCCTTGACGTACTGGCGCATCTGGTTCGGCAGGCCGAGTCCGGTGATGGCCACCTTGCCCTTGTAGCTGGAGGCGCTGACGTAGCGGGAGGCGGCGGCGATACCGACCGTGGTCGGCGACACGATCACCTTGAGGTTCGGGTACGACTGCAGCAGACCCTGCGCCTCGGTGAACGACTTCTGGTCGTCATCGTTGCCGTAGGCAATCTTGACCAGCTTGAGCTTGGCGTTCTCCGGCTTGGCCAGCTCGGTCTTCATCACCTCGATCCAGGAGTTCTGGTTCGTGGCGTTCGGCGTCGCGGACAGGATGGCGATGTCACCAGCACCGCCGGCCAGTTCGCTGGCCATCTTCACCAGGCTCTCGCCGATTCCCTGCGTGGTGGCCTGGTTGATGAACGCGTCCCGGCAGCTCTTCGACGCGTCGGAGTCGAAGCTGACCACCTTGATGCCGGCCTTGCGGGCCTGGTTCAGCGAGGGGCAGACGGCGTTCGGGTCGTTCGCGGCGACCACGATCACGTTCTGCTGCTGCTGGATCAGCGTGTTGATGTAGCTGACCTGCGAGGACGCACTCGCGTCGTTCGGGCCGACCAGCTTGTACTCGCCCTTCAGCTCGCCGACCGCGACCTTGCCGCCGCCCACCTCGACATCCGTGTACGGGTTGTTCAGCTGCTTCGGCAGGTACGCGATCTTCAGGCCCTCCTTGAGCGGGGCGTTCGGATCGGCCTTGGCCGAGGTGTTCGACGAGCCCGCCGTGTTCTGGCTCTCCGTGCTCGACTTCGTCGTACCACCGCCACACGCGGTCAGTGCGAGCGCGAGGACGGCCAGCACCGCCAGGTTCTTCCGTTGGTTCATTGGTTCCACCCCTTCAGGTACGGCGCAGTCGGTTGGCGAGGTTGGGACCGAGCACCGAGGCGATCAGCAGTACGCCGGTCACCACGTTGAGGGCCTCGTTGGACACATCGGACAGGCGCAGTGCGTTCTGCAATGAGCCGAGGAGCACGACACCGGCGATCACGCCGGGGAGCGCGCCCTTGCCACCGAAAATCGAGACGCCGCCGAGCAGGACCGCGGCGACCACGGCCAGCTCGAGGCCGGCTCCGTTGTCGGCCCGGGCGCTGGAGTAGCGCAGCGTCCACAGCACTCCGGCGAGACCGGAGACCAACCCACTGGCGACGTACAGCCAGAACTTCAGCCGGCCCGGGCGTACACCGGCGAACCGGGCCGCCTGCTCGTTCGCGCCGACCGCGAACACCGCCCGGCCGATCGGCGTCGCGTGCAGGATCACGCCGAAGACGATCGCGAGCACGACGATGATGATCAGCACGTTCGGGATCGGCGTACTCCCGATCGTGCCGGTGACCCAGTCGGTGTAGAGGTTCGGGAAGTCGGCGACGGCGCTGTCACCGAGGACGACGAAGGCCAGGCCGCGGTACAGCGCGAGCGTGCCGATCGTGACCGCCAGCGACGGCAGCCCGAGGACCGTGACGAAGAAGCCGTTGACGGCGCCGAGAACCGCTCCGAGCAGGAGACAGAGCGGGATGATCGTCTCGATCGGCTGGTTCTGGTTCCAGAGGTAGCCCATCACCGCGCTGGACAGGCCGAGCGTGCTCGCGACCGACAGGTCGATCTCGCCGGTGACGATCACCAGCGTCATCGGCAGGGCGACGAGCGCGATCGGCAGCAGGTCGAGGACGAGGAAGCCGAAGTTCTGCGACGTACCGAAGTTGTCGACGGTCGCGGCTGCGACGATCAGGACGACCACCGTGATCGCGATGATCGCGGCGTTCCAGTTCAGCAGGCGCGTGGCCGGTGCGGACTCAGCTGTGGACATGCGAGCCTCGCTTCTTCAGGCTCGCCGCGACCCGGGCCGCGACCAGGCGATCGGCTCCGATCGCGAGCAGGATCAGCCCGCCGACAATCGCCTGCTGCCAGAACTGGTTGATCTCCAGTACGGCGAGGGAACTGCCGATCGTGGTCAGCAGCAACGCGCCGAGCGCTGCTCCCCACACGCTCCCGCTACCACCGAACACCGCGACGCCACCGACCACCACCGCGGCGACCACGTTGAGTTCGTAGCCGGTCCCGGCGGCCGCGTCGATCGTGCCGAACCGTGCCGCGAACAAGACTCCCGCGAGGCCGGCCAGCCCACCGCTCACGATGAACGCCCCGACTGTCCTTCTCGCTACTGGAATGCCTGCGAGCCGCGCGGCCTGTGGGCTCGAGCCCATCGCGTACAACTCGCGGCCCATCCGGTAACTGCGCAGGACGACGCCGGTGACAACGAGGACGAGGACCGCGATCAGCACCAGGTACGGGATGCCGAGGAGGGTGGCGTTGCCGAAATCGAGGAAACCTTGGGGCAGCTCGTCGGCGTTGATCTGGCTGCCGCCGGCCCAGAAGTATGTGATGCCGCGGACGACGTACAAGGTCCCGAGGGTGACGACGAGCGCCGGGACATTGCCGAAGCGGACCAGGGCTCCGTTGACCGCCCCGCAGACCGCGCCGACGGCGGCACCGACAGCGAGCGCGACGATGACGGGGATGCGCGGATCGTTCTGCAGGAGCGTGCCGACCGTGAACGCGCTGAGCCCGAGCACCGAGCCGACGGACAGGTCGATGTTGCGGGTGATCACCACCACGGCCTGGCCGACCGCCAGAACGGCCAGGATCGCGGTGCCGAGCAGGATGTCGCGGATGCTCTGACCGGACAGGAAGCGCGGGTTCGAGATCGTCGTCACCGCGACCAACAGAGCAAGTGCGAGGACGATCCCGAGCTCGCGTGCTCGCAGTACGACATCGAGCGAGGACCTCCGCGGCGCGGGCAGGTCGACGGCGGTCATACGCTCGCCTCCTGCCCGGTCGCGGCGAACATCACGGCTTCCTCAGTGGCGTCGGCGCGACTGAACTCGGCGACCAGACGCCCCTCGCGCATCACGAGCACCCGGTCAGCCATGCCGAGCACCTCAGGCAGTTCCGACGACACCATCAGTACGGCGACACCGTCGGCGGCGAGGCTCGACATCAGCCGGTGGACCTCGGCCTTGGTGCCGACATCGATGCCGCGGGTGGGTTCGTCGACGATCAGGACCTTGGGGTTGGTGGCCAGCCACTTGGCCAGCACGACCTTCTGCTGGTTGCCGCCGGACAACGTGCCGACCTCGTCGGAAAGCCTTCCGTACTTGGTCTTCAGCCGATCGGCCCACTCTTTGGCCGAGCGACGTTCGCGGCTACCGGTCAGGAAGCCCAGCTGGGAGAGCGATCGGGATCTGGGCAGGGTCACGTTGCGCTCGATCGACAACTCCATCAGGAGCCCTTGCTGCCGACGGTCCTCGGGTACTAGCGCAACCCCGGCCGCCATCGCCTGTTTCGGCGTACCGGGCTTGAGGGTCTTGCCGCCGACCTCGACCGTGCCGGAGTCGCGGGGGTCGACGCCGAAGATGGACTGGACGACCTCGGAGCGGCCGGATCCGACGAGGCCGGCCAGTGCGACGATCTCGCCGGCGCGGACCTCGAACGAGATGTCGGCGTACACGGGATCGCGGCTGAGTCCCTCGACCTTGAGCGCGGTCGCACCGGGGGTGACGTCCTGTTTGGGGAAGAGCGCGCCGAGGTCGCGGCCGACCATCTTGCGGACCATCTCGTCGACGGTGATGTCGGTGAGCAGGTCGGTCGAGACGTGCTTGCCGTCGCGCATGATCGTCACGCGCTCGCAGAGGGCGGTGATCTCCTCGAAGCGGTGCGAGATGAACAGCAGCGCGGCGCCGTCGTCGCGCAATGAGCGGGCGACCGTGAACAGTCGCTCGACCTCGACGCCGGTGAGCGCGGCGGTCGGCTCGTCCATCACCACCACGCGGGCGTCTGCCGAGATGGCCTTCGCGATCTCGACCAGCTGCTGATCGGCGATCGACAGGCCGCGGGCCGGGCGGTTCGGGTCGATCGACACGCCGAGGCGGACGAACAGCTGGGCGGCCAGCCGGACCATCGCGGCCCGGTCGATGGTGTTGAAACGACCCAGCGGCTGCCGGCCCATCGCGATGTTCTCGGCGACGGACAGGTCGGGGAAGAGGGTCGGCTCCTGGTAGATGACCGCGATCCCGACGGCCTTCGCGTCGGCGGGGCTGCTCAGGTCGACCGGCGTACCGTCGAGCTCGAGGGTGCCGGCGTCCGGGCGGTGTACGCCGGCCAGCATCTTCACGATCGTGGACTTCCCGGCGCCGTTCTCGCCGACGAGGGCGTGCGCCTCGCCGCCGTAGAGGTCGAAGGAGACGTCGCGGACCGCGGCGACGGCGCCGAACGACTTCGACACCCCGGACACCCGCAGGAGCGGCAGACCGTCGGCCATCGTCACCTCCAACGCGGGGCGGGCTAGGAGCTGAAAGGTTTCAAGAGGTGTGCACGAACGTAAGCGTGCACCCCGCCAGGCGTCAAGACCCCAACGACCGATCCCGGACGATCACTGCGGAAATCCCACCCAGAACAGGTACGCTGCGCGAGCTAACACGTTTCAACCACCACGTCTGTGGGGAGGGCCGACATGCCACCAGACACCACAGCCAACACCCCCGGCCCCGCCCGCTCGTCGGCTGACGGCATGTCCACGCCGGTCCACTCAGACGGCTCCTCTGCGGGAGGAGGGCGCCGGCGCCGGGCTGCCAAGCGGCATGCTGCTGGGGTTAAGGCTGTGGCTGCTGCAGCTGGGGTGAGCTTGGGGACTGTTTCTAACGTGCTCAACCGGCCCGAGGTGGTCAGCCCGCTGACCCGGGCGAAGGTCGAGGCCGCGATGGCCTCCCTGGGTTTCGTGCGCAACGAGTCGGCCCGCCAGCTCCGTGCCGGCAGCAGCCGGATCCTCGCCTACCTCATGCTCGACGCCGGCAACCCGTTCTTCACCGACGTCGCGAAGGGTGTCGAGGACGCGGCCCGCGAGGCCGGCCTGTCCGTCTTCCTCTGCAACAGCAACGAGGACGTCGACCGGGAGGCCGACTACCTCGACCTGCTCGAGCAGCAGCGCGTCCAAGGCATCCTGATCACCCCGATCGACCAGAACTCGTCGCGCCTGCGCAAACTCCCGTCCCGCGGTACGCCGGTCGTGGTCGTCGACCGTGCCATCGACGACGAAGAACACTGCTCCGTCGCGGTGAACGACGTACTCGGCGGTGAGCTCGCCATCGCCCACCTGCTCGAACTCGGCCACGAACGGATCGCGTACGTCGGCGGCCCGAACACGATCGGCCAGGTCATCGACCGCCGCGACGGCGCCCGCCGCGCACTCCAAACCGCCGGCCGCCCAGCGGAGAACCTGATCGAACTGACCACCGGCGCCCTCACCGTCGCCGAAGGTAGGGGCGCAGGGCAACGACTCGCCGGCCTCCCGGCAGACCGCCGGCCGACCGCCGCGTTCTGCGCGAACGACCTGCTGGCATTGGGATTGCTGCAACAGTGCGTCAGCCTCGGCCTGCGCGTCCCCGAGGACCTCGCCATCGTCGGGTACGACGACATCGAGTTCGCGGCCGCTGCCGCCGTACCCCTGACTTCGGTCCGTCAGCCTCGCCAACTGCTCGGCCGAACCGCCGCCGAGCTCCTGCTCGACGAGTCGTCGAACCCGGACCACGAACACCAGCGGGTGATCTTCACACCCGAACTCGTAGTCCGGACCTCCACCCGCGGCACGGGTTGAACTACCGCAGCTTCAAGTCGGGATCCGTGGCGACGGCAGCCAACTGCTGCCACGTCACCGCCGGATTCTTCACACCCTTCGGCAGCCCGTCCACGATGCGCTCGAGAGTGTTCATGCCGAGCACCGCCGCGATGACCACCTGGCCGTCCGGCCGCGCGTACCGGACGGTCGTCCCACCGCTCTCGCGATACGGGACGCCCTTGGAATTCCGTACGGCGGCAACCGAACCGACCACCACCTGCTTGCCGTTGGGAGCCTTCCGTTCGGTGCAGGACAGCTGGAGCCGGCACCATTTGTCCTTCGCGAGTGCGTAGCGGGGCTGGGCGATCGAGAGCCAGAGCAGCCCCGTCCCCCCGGCCTGCTTCCACTCCCGGGTGACGGTCAGCTCGCCGATCGCATCGGACTTGCCGTCCCTGGTGGGGTGAGGCACGGCCCGTTGCTCCGCCGTGTACTTCCCTGTCTTGTCGAGCTGCCTGTTCGCCGCATAAACGAGCTCAGCGGTGGTGGCGTTCACCCGCGCCGTGTAGGGCGACGCAGGGTCCAGCTCGCTCTGCCGCGTCGTCTTGCCCGGCTTCGTCGTCGACTGCGTGACCTCCGGCTCGGCCGACGACAGCGGCAGATACTGGGCGCCGAGGGCAATCACCGCTGCCACCGAAGCGGCGGCCGCGAATCCACCGACGGCCCGACGCCGTCGAAGCCCTCGCCGGCCGCGCGCCACATCCGCTGCCGCATCGATCTCCTCCGGCGCGAACTCGGTCAGCACGCTGTGCTGCATGCGCTCGCGCAGATCCTGCTCGTTCATGGCTGCTCCTGAATGAGTGCGTCGGTACGGGATGCGGTCAACCGAGCGCGGAGATTGTCGAGAGCACGAGCGGACTGGCTCTTCACGGTCCCGGTGCTGACCCGGAGGTCCGCGGCGACTTCGTCGATACTCAGATCGAGCCAGTACCGCAGAACGACGATCCGCCGTTGCCTTGGCCCGAGGGCCGCCAGGGCCCGCACGAGTTCGTCGCGCCCGTCCAGATCGGGCCCCGGAACGGACTCGTCCGGTAGTTGGTCGGAGGTCAGCTCACGCCGCCAGGCCCGCCGGCCCGCGTCGATGCTCGTCCGGACCAGAATCTTCCGCAGGTAGGCGTCTTCGGCGCCTTGCCGGTGGATCCGCGGCCAAGCGGCGTACAGCTTCGTGAGGGCGGTCTGCACCAGGTCCTCGGCGGCGTACCGATCACCACACAACAGGTACGCCGCTCCCACCAGACGTGATCGCCGGGCCCGGACGAACTCCGAGAACTCCTGATCACGCGATGATTCGCCACTCATCGTTGCCCCTCGCGCCGGTCGGTTGCCGAACGTAAAGACGGCGACCTGAGTGGCCGGGTTGCATGCCCCGGGCTAAACGCCGTACGCCGCCAGGAAGACGTCTACGGCCTTCTCGGCGAGGTTGTCGAGCTCACCGGGCTTCGGGCGCTCGCTGGTGCCGGCGAACATGGCGCGGTTCATCGGTTTGTACATCACCAGACCGGCGAACTGGTACGCCGCCAGCGTCGGGTCCTCGAGCTCACGCAACAGACCACGCTCCGACAAGCCGGTCAGCGCCACGCCTAGCGCCTCCAACGAGTTCTCGAAGCCGCTCGTGAACCAGGCGCCGCAGACCTCCGGGAAGCGGTCGGCCTCGGCGATCACGAGCCGGCGGAGCTGCAGCACGCTGCCCGCGGTCAGGCTCTCCAGGAGCCGAAACGCAAACGCCTGTAGGGCTTCCCGGGCATCGGTGGCTCCGTCGAGAGTCTCGGAGTACGCCTGGACCAGTCCTTGCATCAGCTGATCGCTGGTGCCGAGGACGATCTCGGCGAAGAGCCGCTCCTTGTTCTCGAACTGCTTGTAGACGGTTTGCTTGGAGACGCCGGCCTTCGCGGCGACCTCGTCCATGCTCGCGCCGAGATACCCGTGCTGGAGGAAGACCTCGGTCGCCGCGGCCAGGATCGCCCGTCGCTTGCGTGGCGTCCGGCCCTCGCCCTCTATCTCGACCATCCGGCCTTCGTGCAACAGATCCGGCTGCCACACGGCTCCCCGTTGTCGATGCTCCACGGCGTCCTCCTCTGGTTACGGAAAATCATACTAGACAGTCCAGTTCTCTCCTGAGTACTGTACGGTCTAGTTCCCAACGACGACAGTTCCCAGAGTGAGGAGTCAGACGATGAGCACAGTGAAATCCTCCGACGGCACGACGATCGCCTTCGAGGCGTGGGGCCAGGGCCGGCCGCTGATCCTGGTCGACGGCGCCACCGCCCACCGCGCGGTGAACCCGTTGAACGCCCAGGTGGCGGAGCTGCTGAGTGACGAGTTCCGGGTCTACGCGTACGACCGGCGCGGACGCGGTGAGAGCACGGACACCGCGCCGTACGCGATCCAGCGGGAGATCGAGGACATCGCCGCGCTGATCGAGGACGCCGGGCAACCGGCGATCCTGTTCGCGTGGTCGTCCGGTTCACTCCTGTCCCTGGACGCGGCTGCCGCTGGGCTGCCGATCTCCGCGCTCGCTCTGTTCGAGCCACCGGTCGTGACCGACGACGGACGTCCGCCGCTGCCGACCGACTACGTCGAGCAGCTCGAGGCGCACGTCGCTGCTGGTCGCCGGGATCTGGCCGCCGAGCTCTTCATGACGGCCGCCGCCGGGATGCCGCCGGAGTTCGTCGCCGGGATCAAGCAGAGCCCGTACTTCGCGCCGGTCGAAGAGATCGCACACACGATCGCGTACGACGGCCGCATCATGGGGACCACGATGTCGGGCAATCCACTGCCGACGGATCGCTGGGCCAAGGTCGACGTACCGGTCCTGGTCATGCACGGCGACAAGACCGCGCCGTGGCTGGCCACCGGCGCCGAAGCCGTCGCCGACGTGCTGCCGAGCGCGACGTTCAAGCCCATCCCGGGTGAGAACCACAGCACCGAGCCGACCGTGCTCGCGCCCGTACTGCGCCAGTTCGCGCACGAGGTGTGAGTGCGATGGGGACGATCGTGCTGACCTCGTTCATCTCGCTCGACGGCGTCGTACAGGCGCCTGGTGGCGAGGACTTCAAGTACGCGAACTGGACTTTCGACTTCGATCGCGGCGACGACGGCGAGAAGTACAAGAACGACGAGGCTCTGGGCGCCGACGCCCTCCTCATCGGCCGCAAGACCTACGACGGCTTCGCCGCGGCCTGGCCCAACTACGAGGGCGAGCTGGCCGACAAGTACAACAGCATGCCCAAGTACGTCGTCTCGACCACCCTGACCAACCCCACCTGGAACAACACCCAGGTCATCCCCTTCGCCGAGGTCACCAGCCTCAAGAAGAAGCTGCCCGGCGAGATCCAGGTAGCCGGCAGCATCCAACTGGCCCAAAGCCTGTTGGCAGCCGACCTGGTAGACGAGATCCACCTGATGACCTTCCCAGTCATCCTCGGCACCGGCCGCCACCTCTTCACCGAAACCCCACAAAAAACCCGCTGGAAACTAACCCAAACCCATTCCTTCGGCGAAGGCATCCCCGTCACCGTCTACAAAAGAGACCTGCCCTAGAGAGCACCCCCGCCGGTTGCTGTCACCAATGCAGCCGCTTGGACGAGATCTGGTGGAGACCGGATAGGGCCAGCGTCTTCACGTTGCGTGACGACAGGCGTATGGTCCCGGACTCAACGGGCGATCACCGGTAGAGCGGACCTGTGGGGGGTCAGCCGGCAACAGCTCGTGGGGGATGGACATGGCAGAAGAAAGCTGGCATCAGGCACGCCTGATACCGACCTCGGGAATCAACGGCGCGGACGAGCAGGAGCGGCGTGCGACGTCGGCCCTGCTCGCCGTGATGTCGTCTGTTCGTGAGTTCGGGCGAGTGCTCACCCAACCGCTGGGTGCACCCGCCGGACAACTGGAGACGTACATCGAGGTGCCGTTCTACCTGGGTGAGCGCCGCCTGTATCCGGACGGTCTGTTGCGGTCCCGGCGGGGTCAGAAGGAGTGGACCGCACTCGTCGAGGTGAAGACCGGCGTCAACGAACTGGCCACCGAGCAACTCGAGGCGTACCTCGACATCGCTCGTGAACAGGACTTCGATGCGGTCATCACGATCTCGAACGAGATCCCGGCGGTGGCCGGGCTGCATCCGACCAAGGTGGACAAGAAGAAGCTCAAGCGCGTCGCGTTGCATCACTGGTCCTGGTCGATGGTGCTGGCCGAAGCCGTGCTGCAGAAGGAACATCGCGGCGTCGCCGATCCGGACCAGGCCTGGATCCTTGGTGAGCTGATCCGCTACCTGGAGCACCCACGGTCCGGGGCGCTGCAGTTCGAGGACATGGGATCGTCGTGGGTGACGATCCGGGAAGCCGTTGCCTCGAACACGCTCCGGGCCGGCGACAAGGGCGCACCCGAGGTTGCCGCGCGGTTCGACGCGCTGCTGCGGTTTGTGAGTCTCCAGCTCGGCCGGAAACTGGGTGACGACGTCACGCCCGCGCTGTCCAGGAAGGAACTCGCGGAGCCGGCGTTGCGCTCGCAGTCACTGGTGCAGTCGATGTGTACTCACGGCTCACTGCAGGGCGCGATCAACATCCCGAACGCCGTCGGCCCGGTGGTCGTGACGGCGGATCTCCGAGCCGGACAGGTCACCTGTCACATAGACCTCGCCGCACCCCGAGAAGGGAAGCCGACGACCCGAGTCAACTGGCTGCTACGCCAACTGCGGCACGCACCGGACGCAACCCGGATCGAGGCCTTCGTGATGCACGGCCGGGGCGCCGGTACGGCGGAACTGCTGCGTGCTGTCCGTGATCAACCGGCGCTGCTGATCGAGGATCCGAAGAAGGAACTGCGATCGTTCCGGGTCGCACTCGGACTCCCCCTCGGCACCAAGCGTGGCCGGGGCCGAGGCTCGTTCATCGACTCCGTCGAGCACGCGATCGACACCTTCTACGGCGACATCGTGCAGGACCTGCGGGCCTGGACGGCGACCCCGCCGCGGCTCCGGGAGGCGCCGGCCCAGCCAGATGAGCGACCGTCGCTCACGTCGACAGCCCTGTCCTCACAGGACGGTGCTGAGTCGGACCCGGTCGAGCCCACCTCGACGGCTACGAACGATGAACCTGTGACTGCCGACCTTGAGACGGACGAGCCCGAGGCGTCCTTGCAGCCAGTCCCGAGTCTGGCGACTGGCCAGCCAGGCGCGACTGAAGTATCTGGCTGAAGTTGGTTTGGATTGGCGCTCCCCAAGGGGGCTGGGCTGGTGAGACGCTTTGGGGGTGGACAGGGATGGGTTCTGGGGTCTTGTTGAGGATGCGCGTGGTGAGGTGGATGACACCGTCGCGGATCCGGATGGGGTTGCGGACGCGCTGACCAAGATGCTGGTGGGGCTGGAGGCCGAGGAGATCGCGGGGTTCGGGGTCGAGCTCGCGCGGTTGCAGGTCGAGTCCTACCGGTGGGATCTGTGGGCGGCGGCGTACCTGATCAACTCGGGCGCTTCCGAGGATGGATTCGACTCGTTCCGGGGCTGGCTGGTCGCGCAAGGGCGGGAGATCTGGGACGCCGCGCTGACGGTCCCGGACTCGCTCGCCGACGTGGTCGACGAGGACCGGCCGGACGGGTTCGAGGGTTTCGACGGCGAAGGGATGCTGCACGTCGGCAGTCACGCGTACAAGAACGCCACCGGTGACGAGGCCGCCTACTGGAAGGCCGTCGAGGCAGAGGCTCCCGACACCCCGGACCTACCAGCAGGCAAGGAGATCGACTTCGACGACGATGACGATCTGGAGACGCATCTACCACGGTTGGCCGCGCTGTACCTCGACGCTTGAGCTCGAGCAGGACCCGGATCACGAGGATAGGTAAGTACGTGTCCACGGATCCGAGCAGGTGTGTCAGGCGGGTTCGCCGCTGAGGCGTTCTATGGCGGCGCGAAGGCGGCGGCGCCAGCCTGGTTGGCCGGCTTCCTCGTCGGCGGCGGCGAGACTGACCAGGTGCTGGGCCATCTCGAAGCCCTCGGTCGTCTCCTGGTCCAGTTCGGCCAGGGGTACGGCGGACTGCGGTTCATCGTGATCGAACTCGACCCGCCGGGTCGCCCACCCGAATCCGTCCGGCACGAGCAGTTCCGGGACCAGCGTCTCGTGGCTGAGGGACGTGAGCTCCTTGTCCCCGTTCCCGATGCTGAAGATCGTCGTACCGCGACGTCGTACGTCGCTGACCCGTTCGAGCAACGTCTCCGCGGGATTGTCCTGTGCCACCACCAACAGCGACTCACCACGCCCAGCGTCCCGCAGCCGGTCGAGCCCGATCGACAGATGCGGCGGCGCATCCGACGGCGGGGCCCAGCGGATCAGCGACGGCCGCACGTCCTCGACCCCGGCCCGATGCAGCTCGTCGTCCAAGTGCGCGGTCAAGTGCCAGGGCTCGTCGTCCACCGGCCCGAACAACATCAACCCACCGGTCCGCGTGGTGAACCGCCGCAGCGAGTGCGCGAAGTCGGTGGTCCGGCTCCCGAGCTCGGTACCGGTCAACATTTCGCGCAGCAATGAGGCCCTGGTCAGATCCACAGTTCAAACCTGACACATGTCCCCTGCCGGCGCGACTCAGGTCAGCCGGTCTGCTTTGGATTGCAGATAGTTGCGTTCCGGGACACTCGTCGTACGCCGGGCCGCGAGCAGGTAGCTCTCCCGCGCAGCGACCACATCACCTGACATTTCGAGCAGATGCGCCCGGACCGCCTCCAGCCGGTGGTGATCGGTGAGGCGGTCGTCGGACTCGAGTGGTTCGAGTACGGCGAGGCCCTCCTTCGGACCCACCGCCATGGCGACCGCGACCGCGTGGTTGAGCTTCACCATCGGGTTGTCGACCATCTGCTCGAGTACGTCGTACAGCGCGACGATCTGCCGCCAGTCCGTGTCCTCGGCCCGCTCGGCCGTGTCATGGACCGCAGCGATCGCGGCCTGCACCTGATACGGCCCGAGTTGCGTGCGCGACAGCGCATCCGACACCAGCGCCTCGCCTTCGACGATCGCGGCCTTGTTCCAGGCAGAGCGGTCCTGGTCGGCCAACGGCACCAGTGAGCCTTCCTCACCGGTCCGGGCCGGGCGACGTGCGTCGGTGAGCAGCATGAGCGCCAGCAACCCCGCCACCTCGCCGTCATCCGGCAGCAGCTTGCGCACACCGCGCGCCAGCCGGATCGCCTCGGTGGTGAGCTCCGCGCTGTGCAACGACGTACCTGACGACGCGGTGTAGCCCTCGTTGAAGATCAGGTAGAGAACGTGCAGTACGGCGCCCATCCGCTCGTCCCGCTCCGCCTCGGGCGGCAGCTCGAACGTACTGCCCGCCTGCTTGATACTGCGCTTCGCCCGGCTGATCCGCTGCGCCATGGTCGACTCCGGCACCAGGAACGCTGCTGCGATCTGCGCAGTGGTCAGACCGCCGACCGCGCGCAGCGTCAGCGCGATCTGCGAGGCGGGTGACAGGGCCGGGTGGCAGCAGAGGAACAGCAGGGTCAGTGTGTCGTCCCGGCCACCCGTATCGTCGAGCTCGGGGCCTGAGGCAACGAATTCCTCGGGCGCGGCCATCTGGGCCGCGTTCTCCTCGCGCCGGCGCCGGGCCGACTCACTGCGAAGCAGATCGGTCAGTCGGCGGGATCCGACCCGGATCAGCCAGCCTCGGGGGTTGTCCGGCACACCTTCAGCCGGCCACTGTTGAGCGGCCGCCAGCAGGGCCTCCTGGACGGCTTCCTCGGCCAGGTCGAAGTGACCGTAGTGCCGGACCAGCGCACTCAGCACCTGCGGCGCCTGCTCACGAAGGAGCAGCTCGAAGTCGCTCACATCTCCAGCCCGGACGAGTCCATCACCGGCCGCACTTCGACCGCGACGTACTCCGCGTCCGGCATGCGCGCCGCGTAGCTGATCGCCTCGTCGATGGTGTCGCACTCGACCAGGTAGAACCCGGCCAGGTGCTCCTTGGCCTCGGCATACGGGCCGTCGGTGGTGGTCGTGGTGTCGTCGCGGACCGACACGGTCCGGCTGGTGATGGGGTCCGCCAGGCCGGCCGCGCTGACCAGGAGGCCCTGGTCGGTGAGCTCTCGCATCAGTGACTCGTGCGCGCGCCCCAGGCCGTCGCGTTGCTCAGCGGACAGGCCGGCCCAGCTCTCGGCGTTGCTGTAGATCAGCAGCATGTACTTCACAGGCACCATCCTGTCCCTCGTGGAGGCCGTTGTGACCCCTTGTCACCTGGTACGTCGGATCAGCAGTACCCGACTTCGACAAAAACCAGGAATGTCGAAGTAGCGCGGCCGACCCCGACGTCTCCCCCGAGTGACGCTCAGCCCGAGCGTCCCCGCCGTACTGGAGAGGTCAGATGGTTTCCGAATCGAAGCGCTGGTTGGCACTGGCGCTGCTGTGCCTGACCGGGTTCATGATCATCCTCGACGCCTCGATCGTGCTGGTCGCCGTGCCGTCGATCGAGCGTGAACTGACCTTCTCGACCGGTGGCATCCAGTGGGTGCCCAGCGGGTACGCACTGATGTTCGGCGGCCTCTTGCTCCTCGGTGGCCGCATCTCCGACCTCCTGGGCCGGCGGCGCGTGTTCATCACCGGACTGCTGCTGTTCGCCGGGTCCTCGCTGCTCTGCGGGTTCGCCTGGAGCGGTGACGCACTGGTACTCGCGCGGGGCCTGCAGGGCGCGGCTGCCGCCGTACTGGCACCTAGCGCACTGTCGATCGTGATGACCACCTTCCCGTCCGGCCCGGACCGCAACAAGGCGCTCGGAATCTGGGGCGCGACCAGTGGAGTCGGCGGTACGGCCGGTTCCCTCATCGGAGGGCCAGTGACCGACGGACTCGGCTGGCAGTGGATTTTCTTCATCAACGTGCCCGTCTGCCTGCTCGTCGTCGTACTGGCGCCCACTCTGCTCATGGATAGCCGTGGACCGGGCCGACGCGGGTTCGACGTAGCCGGTGCCATCACAGTGACCGCCGCCCTCATCACCCTCGTGTACGCCGTTATCGAGGCTCCGGACTCGTCCGCGACCGGGACTGTGCTGACCGTCGTACTGTCGGCCGCCCTGTTCGGACTGTTCGTACTAGTGGAGAAGAGGTCGGCCGCGCCGCTCGTACCGCTGCGGATCTTCCGCTCGCGCGCTCTGGTCGGCGGCAACCTGATCACGATCGCCTGGGGTCTCTCGGTGTTCGGGCTGAACTTCATCTACACGCAGTACGCCCAGCTGGCGCTGGGAGCGTCCGCGATCAAGTACGGCCTGATGTCCGCCGTACTCGCGGCCGCGGCAGTAGTGGGCTCCATCGTCGGACAGCACCTCGTCACCCGCATCGGCCCGCGCGTGGTCGCGTTCGTCTCGCTACTGATCGCCGGGGCCGGCACTACCGTCATGACGCAGCTCACCGTGGACTCCGGCTACTTCGAGCTCGCCTTTTGGGGTCTGACCGTCTTCGGCGCCGCGCTGGGTGCCGGCACGGTCGCAGGGTCCATAGCGGCACTGAGCGATGTCGCCGGCGCGGACTCCGGTGTTGCCTCCGGACTGCAGAACGCCAGCTTCCAGATCGGTGGCGCAGTAGGCATCGCAGCACTCTCCGCAATCGCGACAGCCAGTACGACGGGTACGACGCCGACCGCTCTCACGCACGGCTATCGGGTCGCGTTCGTGGCGGTCTGGTTCTTCATCGCACTGGGCCTGGCCGGATGCGGCCTGCTGGTCAACCGCAAACGATCGTTGGAAAATCAGCTCGAGCCGGTGACTTCCTGACATCAAACGCACGTTGGAGGTTAGGGGTTCCGCGCCGGGGCACCGTACTGAGGTGGCCGCCACTTTCCGCCGGGCGGCCCCTGAGAAGGAGGCTTCATGATCATCCTCGGTGTGATCCTGCTGATTTTGGGGTTCTTACTGAGCGTTCCGATCCTGTGGACGATCGGAATCATCCTCGTTGTGGTCGGAGCAGTGCTGTTCCTGGTTGGAACGACCGGCCGCGCCATCGGTGGACGTCGGCATTGGTACTGATCCAGATGCAGGACCTGAACCCCGCGGACCGTTTCGGTCCGCGGGGTTCTGTCTGTGTCGGTTCGATCTGTGCGGTTCTGTCCGTCCACGCCGCTACGGTGAGGCCATGAAGTACGTCGTGATGATCTATCGGAGCGTCGGTTCCACCTGGACCGACGAGGATCAGCAGGCGCTCGGCCGGCTGATGAAGCTCGAGGGCGACCTCGCCGCGAGCGGTGAGTTGCTGAGTTCAGAAGGATTGCTGCCGCCCGAGGAAGGGCGGATCGTGCAGATCCGTGACGGTGTGCAGGTGGTCACCGACGGACCGTTCGGCGAGGCGAAGGAACAACTGGCCGGTTTCTTCATGGTCGACGTCCCCGACGACGACCAGGCCAAGGCGATCGCGGCCCGGGTCTCGGCCGCAGCCGGCGACCGCGTCGAGCTCCGCGGCACCGTGATCTAAGACCAGTCGAACTTCGGCGGCCGCTTCTCGGTGAACGCCGCGATTCCTTCCGCGAGCACACCACTCGAGATCGTCTCGCGATCCACCAGACCTTTGAGTTCCGCTTGCTGCGCGCCGGTGATGAGCAGGACCTTCACCTCGTCGTCGGCCGCCAGCCGCGCCAGGTCAGGCGGCGCGCTTGGCGCGGGACTTGGCGCGGGCCATCCGGATCAGGTACGCCGGAGTTGGCGGGACCCAGCCGAGTTGCTTCGCCTGGCCGAGGTCGTCGCGATTGGCCCAGTGCTCGACAACCTGGCCGTCCGCGATCCGGAACCAGTGCGACTGTGTGATCGCGAACGTCTTCCCGGTCGGCGGGAACACCGTGTCCACCCCGCCCTCGGGGGTGTAGACAGCGAACGGCCCGACATGCCGCCCGCTCATCGTCGCGTCGATCACCACCAAGTTGCCGTCAGCAACCAGATGGTGGACTTCGTGCGCCAGCCCTTCGAACGCGGCCCGCAGCCAGAGCGCGGTCGCGTAGTAGCCGGCCGGTCCGCCCGCCCGGCAGTTCGGCGGCTCGACCTCGTCCTCGCGGTTGATCGCGGCCGGATGCACCAGCGCGTCGAAGTCGGCCCGGTCGCCGTCGGCCATGATCTGGAGTGCGCGAACCGCGATCGCACCCAGGTCGGTTTCGGTGTTCATGGTTCCCCCTAGAATTCGATACAGTGAGCCTGTATCCAAAATCATGGGATCGGTGATGACGGAAGTCAAGAGGAATTACGATGCGACCGGCCGGCGCGAGCGAGCCCGGCAACGGCGGCGGGACGTGGTGGTCGCGGCGCAGGAGCTGTTCGAGGCGGACGGTTTCCAGGCGACCACGATCAGTGCGGTCGCCCAGCGAGCCGGCGTCTCGGCCGAGAGCATCTACAAGGGGTTCGGCACGAAGGCGGCTCTGGCGAAGGCCGTGTTCGACTTCGTCATCGTCGGCGACGACGAGCCGATCCCGATGGCCGAGCGCCCGGAAACACAGGCGATCCAGGCAGAACCCGACGTACGCCGGAAGATCCAGTTGTACGTCGACGGGTTCGTCGAGCGGCAGCAGCGGTCCGCGAAGGTGCAGATCCTGATCCGGGACGGGCGGCACAACGACGAGACCCTGCGCGAGACGTGGCAGACCCTGCTGGACGAACGGCTGACCGGGATGACGATGTTCGGCCGGCACCTGCTCGAGACCGGAGACCTGCGCCCCGGGATCACACTCGACGAGGTCGCGGACGTCCTGTGGACCTGCATTTCCGTCGAACTCTATGAACTTCTCGTCATGATTCGAGGCTGGACGACGGAGCGGTACGCCGCCTTCGTCGCGACCGTTATCACGACCGGCGTGCGTGGACCAAGCGTTTGATCTCAACCAGGTTTCATCCGGATAGCGGTCAGATCACGGCTGGGACACCCCGTTGGACGTTCGCAATGCGTTAAGTCTCGGGGCCGATTCGAACCGGCGCGGCGATGTGTGCTTGACTCCTCCGGTCGATAACGTTTTGGTCTCGGCAGATTGGGTTCCAGAAGTGACTGCAGGACGGCACAGACAGGCGCGGCACCGTCAACCGCGCCCGCAGGTGATGCGGACCGGGCTCGTGAAGGTGGCGATTCCGGGTGCGGCAGTGGCTCTGGTCGCCACTGGCTCGGCGGCCGCTTTCCCCGACCAGCACGTCAAGCTTGACACCACCTCGATCGCCAGCTCGTCCCTGCAGCTGTCGCGCGAGACCCAGGTAAGCCGGGATGCCCTGCGGCCGCCGTTGGACATCGCTCCCGCGGCGAAGCCCTCGACACCGAAGCCGACGAAGGCGAAGACGCCGGCGGCGAAGCACCTGAAGAAGCAGGCGCCGATCCCGAAGCCCACCCAGAATCGCGCGGCGCAGAACGCGGCGCCGCCGAAGGCGATGGGTTCGAAGTTCACCACCACCGACCTGAACGTCTGGTCGATCCCGCTGTCCGGCGTCCTGCTGGACGTGCTGCCGAAGGGCACCAAGGTCTCCGTCACCGGCAAGGTCGACGGCATCTGGGCCGAGATCGTCAGCGACAACAAGTCCCGCTGGGTGAAGGCGGCCTACCTGTCCGCGACCAAGCCGGTCGCGAGCACCGCGGGCAGCATCAGCCAGGGCGTCTGCAAGTCCGGCTCCTCGGTCGAGGACGGTCTGACTCAGGACGCGATCCGGGTGCACCGCGCCATCTGCGCCAAGTTCCCGGACATCACGTCGTACGGCGGTCTGCGGTCCGGCGACAGTGGTTCGGAGCACTCCAGTGGGCGCGCGCTGGACATCATGGTCAGCGGTTCGGAGGGCCAGGAGGTCGCCGACTGGCTGCACGCGAACTACAAGAAGCTCGGCATCAGCCAGCTGATCTGGCAGCAGCACATCTGGACCGTCCAGCGCAGCAGCGAAGGCTGGCGCGCGATGGAGGACCGCGGCGGCACGACCGCGAACCACTACGACCACGTCCACGTATCCGTCTACGGGAACTCGGGCACGGTCTGACGAACGACCCGAATCGACCCGGTCCTTGCCTCCTGAGGACCGGGTCGCTTCACGTCTACGGCTTGATGTTCGCGTTCAGGTGGAAGAAGTTCGTCGGGTCGTAGGCCCGCTTCACCTCGCGCAGCCGGCGCAGATCCTCCGGCCCGTACGCCGTCTCCGCGCGGTCGAGGTCGCCGAGGAAGTTCACGAACGTGCGACCCGAATCCGGCAGCACACCGTGCATCTCCCGGTCGACGATCAGCGAGTACGTCGCACCGCGGTGACCGACCGGGCCTGCGTTCGGACCAGGGTGCGCCATCGCGCCGCCCCAGTGCCGGATCTCGACGGTCGGCGCGTCCTCATCGTCGAAGCCGGTGACCACGTCGATCACCTCGTCGGTCAGGGTCTCGAGGAAGTCGAGGTGGCGGGCGGGCGTGCCACCCATGGCGGCATCGGCGTACTCGACCGTCGTCAGCTCGCCGGCCAGCCGGGGACCGGCGACCTCGAACAGCGGCTTCAGGAGGTGTTCGGCCAGTTCGGCGGCACCGGCGTACAGGACCTTGATCGCGACGGCGCGCTGCTCGGTGCCGGGGACGCGGGTCAGGACGACCGCGGTGCTCAGTTCGTTGGGGATCGTCGCGGTCCAGTCGCGGTAACGGCGCAGGATCGCGGCGGCGCGGTCGATGCCGTAGTAGACGATGCCGGCGTGGACCTGGCGGACCGGGTAGAGGCGGAACTCGAGCGAGGTCACGACGCCGAAGTTGCCGGTGCCGCCGCGGATTGCCCAGAACAGGTCCGCGTGGTGCTCGGCGCTCGCGGTGACGAACCGGCCGTCCGCGGTGACGATCTCGGCCCGGATCACGCTGTCGGCTGCGAAGCCATACTTCCGGGCCAGCCAGCCCACTCCACCGCCGAGCGTGTAGCCGGTGACGCCTACGTCGCGGTGCGAGCCTGAGAGCGGCGCGAGGCCGAACTGCCGGGCGGCGTCGAGCACCGCGCCCCAGCGAGCTCCGGGCGCGACCTTGGCGATGCGTCGCTCCGGGTCGATCAGGACGGAGGCCAGCTGCGTCGTCTTCAGCAGGATGCCGCCGTCGGCTGGAACGCGGGTCCCGTGACCGGTGGCCTGCACCGCGATCGGTACGCCGTACTCGCGAGCCGCTCGCACGGCTGCCTGCACGTCGGTCCGGTTGGAGGCCTCAGCGACCACCAGGGGCCTGGAGTCGAGCGTGGGGATCACGGACTTGCGCTGTACGTCGTACTCCGCCTGACCGGGGAGGCGGATCGCGCCGTTGAACCCCGCGCCCAGCAGGCCCGCCACTAGGTCGTTTGCGACCGGTGCAACCGTCTGCGTCGTCATCCCAGCTCACTCCCTCGCCGTATCCGCTTCTGCCTGTACGTCGAAGGGGAGGGGCGCTGATCGACACACCCCGGCAAACTTCTTTCTGATGACACATTCGGTCGAGCACTCCGGCGACATCCTCACCAAGCGCTACGCGTCCTGGTCCCGCGGCGAACCCACCCGCGAGTGGGCCGCTCTCACCCTGCTGTCTCGGGAAACCTCGGACCTGGTCCCTACCCCGCTGTCCAGCTCATCCGGAGGTACGCCGTGGGTCTCGATGACCGTCCTCCCTGGCCGGCCACTCGCCGGGACACTGGGTCCAAGGCAACTCGACGCCCTCGGCAAGGCTCTCGAAACCCTGTGGTCAATCAGCCCCGACGGCCTACCCCCGATTGACCTGGGCGCCCTGATCAACCGCACCCGCATCGCGCTGACCGGCATGCGCTCGGCTGACGGCGTGATCGGCGAGGCCGCCCGCGCGTGGCTCACCACTGATCCCCTCGACGACATCCAGGACCCTGTCGTCGCCCACGGCGACCCGAACCTGGCCAACTACCTCTGGGACGGCAGCCGGGTCCGCATCGTCGACTTCGAGGACGCCGGCCGCGGCGACCGCACGGTGGAGCTCGCCAACCTCGTCGAGCACCTGGCCGGACGCCAGACCGACTGGAGTCCCGTCGTACGGCGTTTCGACGTCGATCCGGAGCGTCTCCGGGCCGCCCGCTCTCTGTGGGCGGGCTTCTGGCTGACGCTGATCGGACCGGGTGGTCCGAGTGCCGACCGGAACCCGCCTGGCACGGCGGAGGCGCAGGCGAGGCGGGTGCTCAGGCTGGCAGCGGGAGCTTCTTGACGCGCTCGATGTCCGCGAGGATGTCGATCTGGGTGATCTTGCCGTCGGAAACGGTCAGGCCCATGACACCCATCAGTTGACCGTTGACGACGGTGATCGTGCCAGGCAGTCCGTTGACCAGGGCGAGCTCGGTGTACGGCGCCATCCGGGTGAACAGCAGTGCCTGCTCCACCACATCCAGCGCACCGCGGACCAGCTTCGACACCGCGGGACCGGCGTACTCCGTCGACGCTTCCCCAGCGTCGGCCCGCAGCACGACGTCCGGATCGAGCAGCGACAACAGCGCCTCGAAGTCACCTGTGCGCGACGCGGCCAGGAACGCCTCCACCACGGCCCGCTGCCGCACACTGTCCCCGTCACTCGCCGGCGCACCCTGCACCCGCCGCCGTGCCCGGCTCGCGAGCTGCCGCGTCGCCGCGGGCGACTTGTCCACAATCTCCGCGATCTCGTCGAAGCTCACGCCGAACATGTCGTGCAGTACGAACGCCAACCGCTCCGCCGGCGACAACGTCTCCAGTACGACGAGCAGCGCCAGACCGATCGCATCCGCCTGTACCGCCTCGTCCTCAGGACCTTGCCCGGGGGTATCCCGGCTCAGAATCGGATCCGGCACGTACGTGTCCAGCGAATCCTCCCGCCGCGACTTACGGCTGCGCAGCATGTCCAGACAGACCCGCGACACCACAGTGGTCAACCAGCCGGCCAGATTGCCCACGTCACTCACGTCAGACCGGCTCAGCCGCAGCCACGCCTCCTGCACGGCGTCGTCGGCCTCGGTAAGCGATCCGAGCATCCGGTACGCGACCGCGCGCAACTGCCCCCGGTTCTGCTCGAACTGCCGCGCTAGCTGGTCGTGGTCGTCCACTGCTGCCCTCTCCTGTCGCAGACCATCATTTCGTCGACGGATCTGGACACCATGATGTGACACGCCATGATGGGGGCATGGCGGAGACCCCGGTTTTCGAGGACACCTTCGACGGCGATTCACTGGACGTGGCGGTCTGGTCACCGCACTACCTGCCGCAGTGGAGTTCGCGCGCCGCGTCGGCTGCGACGTACCAGGTCAGTGACTCGTGCCTCACGCTCAGCATCCCGCCGGAGCAGGGACTGTGGTGCGAGGGCGACCACAAACCGGACCTGCGCGTGTCCGGGATCCAGTCCGGCAACTACTCCGGCCCGGTCGGCAGCACTGTCGGACAGCAGGCGTTCCGGGACGGTCTCGTCGTACGCGAGGAGCAGGAGCCGTTCTGGGGCTGGACTCCGGCCGGTGGGTACGTCGAACTGCGTGCGCGGGCCGAGATCAGTCCGCGATCGATGGTGTCGCTGTGGATGTGCGGAATCGAGCAGCAGCCGGACCAGTGCGGGGAGATCTGCGTGATGGAAGTGTTCGGCGACGCCCCGGACGCGATCGGGATGGGGTTGAAGAGCATCCGGGATCCCGCCGTACCGCAGGACTTCGAGGCGATCCGGCTGCCGATCGATCTCCGCGAGTTCCACACCTACGCCGCAGAGTGGGCCGACGGGGAGGCGTCGTTCTTCGTCGACGGCACCCGGATCCGCAGTTGTCAGGGCGCTCCGACGTACCCTCTTCAGCTGATGCTGGCCGTCTTCGACTTCCCGGAGCAGAGTTCCGGAGACGACTCCGGGCTCGTCCCGACGTTTATCGTCGACCACATCCGCGGCTGGTAAAGTCGGCCGCATGTTCCAGCGTGCGGGGATGTGGTGGGCCGTCGACTGACGGTCTGCTTCCGCGCGTAACCACCCGGCCGTCTCCTTCGAGGCGGCCGTTTGTCATGTCTCCTCGCGGGCGGCCCAGCACCCCTGAGGATTGCCCATGGCAACAACGTTCCGGACCTGGTCCGGGCTGATCTCCGCGCTCCTGGCCGGCTCCGACCTGTCGGCGGCGGACACCGGCTGGGCGATGGACCAACTCGTGCTGGGCGACGCCTCACCGGCCCAGATCTCCGGCTTCCTGATCGCCCTGCGAGCCAAGGGCGAGACGGCCGACGAGATCAACGGACTGGCCTCGGTACTGCGTTCGCACGCGACGCCGGTGCGGATCGGCGGACCGTTCGTGGACATCGTCGGTACCGGCGGTGACCGGACCGGTGCGGTGAACGTCTCGACCATGGCGGCCGTAGTGGCGGCGTCGACAGGGGTGACGGTCGTCAAGCACGGTGGGCGGGCCGCATCGTCGTCAGCGGGCGGGTCTGCCGATTTGGTCGAGCACTTGGGTGTGCCGCTCGACCTGTCGGCCGCTGATGCCGCGCGGGTCGCGGCCGAGGTCGGGCTGACCTATCTGTTCGCTCCGCGCTTCAACCCGGCGTTGCGTCACGTGGCCGTCGTACGGCGTGAGTTGGCCGTGCCGACGGCTTTCAATGCCCTTGCACCGTTGCTGAATCCAGCCGATCCGATGCATCAGCTCGTGGGGGTCGCCAACCCGCGGATGCTGCCAGTGCTCGCCGGTGCGTTGGCCGCGCAGGGGAAGTCGGCTTTGGTGGCGCGTGGTGACGACGGTCTGGACAAGCTCACCACCACTGGGTTCTCGCGGGTGTGGGTCGTGCATGACGGCTCTGCGTCCGAGGTCATGTTCGACCCGCGATCGCTGGGGTTGCGGCCGTCCTCGCTCGCTGAGTTGCGTGGTGGTGATGCGGCATTCAATGCTCGGGTGCTGCGCGGACTGGTCGAAGGAGAGCCCGGGGCGGTGCGGGACGTCGTACTGCTCAACGCTGCGGCTGCACTGGTCACTTTGGAGCTTGAGAACGGTCTATTGCTCGAGCACTTGGCGGAGTGTCTCGAGCGGTGTCGGGAGGCTGTGGACAGCGGTGCGGCTGCGGCGACGCTAGAGCGCTGGGCCAGCAATTCGCTGAATGGTGTCAGCTACTAGCTCGGGCTCACGCAGGCTGGGCAGGTGGTCGACGCCAGGCATCCAGATGAACTCGGCGTCGGGGATACGCGCTGCGGTAGCACCAGCCACAGCGGCCAGGATCGGGCGGTCCTTGTCGCCCACCATCACCACAGTGGGCACGGTGATCTCGTGCAGGCGGTCGTAGACCGGCGTGGCCGGCTTCTGGTAGGTGTCCTGGTCAAGCCACGCCGGCGCGGCGGCGCGCAACTGGGCGACCGCTGCGTCGTCGTCACCCGCGGCAGCGCCTATCCGCAGGCCGAACCGCACCAGTCCTTCAACGTCCCGCGCTTTCTCCAGCGCGTCGTACTCGGCGTCGAGCTCCGGCTCCTCCGGCATGGGGAATCCGGGGAGGCTGTGACACAGCAGCACGAGTCCTCGCACCCGCTCCGGCTGCTGCACTGCCAGTCCGAGCGCCGTAGCCCCACCCATCGAACACCCGGCTAGTACGACCTGCTCGAGCCCCAGCTGATCCAGCACTGCGGTGAGGTCCTCGACGAGTGAGAACTGCTCGGTCGGCGGTGTAGAGCGCCCGTACCCACGGACGTCGTACCGCACCATCCGCCGCCCGCTCAGCCTCGACACCACCGGGTCCCACGACCGCGAGTCCCCAATCCCCGGATGCAGCAACACCACCGGCACCCCGTCCCCCGCCAGGTGCTCAGCCCAAACCTCATCCGCCCCAACCGAAATCCGCAGCTCCATCCCCCCACCCTCTCAGCCAAACCGAGCCACGCAGTGCCAGACCCGCTTTAGCTCCTGGTTGTCGTAGTGGTTGGCCGCGTCTCCGATCGCCCGCGCGGTTAGTACGCCGTCTATCGCGATCCGGCGGCCCAGCTCGACGTACTGCGGGCCGCGGTAGTCCGGATGTCGCTGCAGCTCGTCGACACTCAGCCGGAACCCCTCGTGCCACTCGACCCGACAGGGCAGCCTCCGAGCGGCCACCTCCACCGGAGTGCCCTGATAGCTCGGGTCGAGGACCAGAGCCTCGACATCGTGGGCCAGCCGCACCGGTCCGTGCACCTGAGCCTCGATGTAGTCGTCGAGTACGTCGCACTCGCGCGCGTCGGCAAAGGCGATCAGGTCCATCCGGTGCGCGACGCCGAAGTGCTCCGGCTCGAAGTAGCTGTCGGGGTAGCAGAACGTTGCCCTGCTGAGGGTTTCGGCGGTCAAGCGCAGATGCGCCGAGCCGAACCGGGGTGCACCACCGACCTCGCGGCGTCTGAAGTTCAGAGCGCCGTACACCGGACGCTGACGTGCCGGAGCCTCGTCGTACGCGCCGCCGAAGATCCTGCTCTCCCACCGCCGGCGCTCCCCGCCGAGCCCGCCGTTGCTTGTGCCGGTGACGAACTGGGACAGGTACACGCCGTCTGATGCCAGGCCGTCCAGCACACCGTGGCGATCGGGGTGAAAGTTCAGCGTGATCCGCAGCTCCGGGTCGATCGCGCCGCCGGACGACAGCTTGGTGACGTGGGCCAGTGCCTGCTCTGTCAGCCCCAAGGCAGGTCCGAACGGAGGATGGCGGTGCGTTTGTGCCAGTGTCGGCCAGAACGCAGGTGAGTGACGAACGCACGTTGCAGTGTGGTGTCTTGCGGGACCTGCGCCAGCTCTTGAGCACCGATCGCGCCATCGGGCATCGCCAGTTGCAGTCCGAAGCCCATGAACATCCGGTCACCCTCGTTGGGGTCGTCCGGCGGCACCAACGGCAACATGGTGAAGCGTTGCTGGAATCGCATGATGTTGGAGTCGGGCCGCAGGTACTCGCCCAGCTGCGGGTCGAGCAGCCAGGACGTGCACACGATCGCGGTCAGCGGCTCTTCCGGATACCACCTCTGGAACGAGTTAAGCGCCGTACGCACCGACTGCTCGGAGGACTCCGCGTCGAGCGGACCGATCGGCGGGATGTGCATCATCAACACGTGCCCGGCGACACCATCCCCGAGCCCCAACTGCGTACGGGTAAAGGCATGCCGGCCAATCTCGTAGTCCGCACCCCGAAACCGCAACGGCGGCCCCCATAGGTCGAACAGCCCAACACCCGCCCGCCCGGTGACCTGCCGGTGGGTCGCAAGCACTCCGCCCAGCACAGACGCCGTAGCAACACTCACGTCCTGCGGCACACCCCGCTGCGCATGCAGCTCCAACAAACGCGGCAGGTTGGCCAACAACGCCCAGGCCCCCGCAAACATCCCGACCTCGCCGGCCGACTCCGGCACGGCGGGCCACCCCTGAAACCCCGCCGAAGGCACAGCCTTCCCCATGTCCCGCTCGAGCCCGTGAGCCAGCGCGGTTGTGATCGCCCACCACTCCGGCTCCCTCACCGGATCCGGCCGCGCCGCCAGCATGTCCCGCCGGTCCTCACCACCCACCCCACAGAACTCCAGCAACGCCTCATCAGGCGCGCGTACGTCGCCCTCCTCCGGCACCCCCCGGAACCACTCCCGAGCCTCCCCGGCAAACCCCAACCGCTCCGCTGCCTCATCAACGTCCACACCCCGACCCCACCACGGGCCGCATCCCTCACGCACGACTCGTGTGACCCACGTCACCTTATGGGCCACTCGGGTCGCCCGAAAGCCGGGGAGCATCATGGACGGCTATGCGTGAGAGTTCGACAAGCAGCCTGATTGAACGAGCCAAACAAGTTCTCAGCCAGGACGATCGGGTGCTGGGCGTGTGGTTGGTCGGCAGCTACGGCAGGGGTACCGAGGACCAGTTCAGCGACGTCGACCTGTGGGTTGTCGTCGCCGAGGATGCCGTCGACGGCTTCTGCGACGACTGGCCGAACACATCGGACGAGATCGCACCAACGGTGTTCCAACGGGCGATCGGCCGGCGAATCTTCAACCAGATCACGCCGGACTGGGTTCGCTTCGACGTCTCGGTCAGCACACCGGATGCCATTGGCAACCGCACCCGGTCCACCGCGAAGCCGCTGTACGACCCGAACGGCTTGAGCGCCGGCCTCGGCGAGCCGGGCGCACCGAAGCAGCCGGACGCCGGCCGAGTTGAATCAATCACCCGGGAGTTCCTGCGGGTACTCGGGTTGCTGCCGGTCGTCATCGGGCGTGCGGAGTTCGTGGTGGGTCAGTCGGGCGCCGGCCTCCTGCGCGCCCTGCTCATCGACCTGATGCTCGAGGACGTCGCAGTCGAGGACCGAGGCGGCGCACTCCATCTCGACCGCCTACTCCCCGCCGACCGTCAACAACTCCTGACCAACCTCCCACCCCTCCAGGCCACCCGCGAATCAGTCATAGCTGCCCACGTCGCCTGCGCCACAGCCTTCCTCCCGTTGGCCCGGGCCCTACACACCCGCTGCGCCCTACCCTGGCCGCAATCCCTCGAGACCGCAGCCCGCCAACACCTCTCCACGACCCTCTCCGTCGATCTACCGGAGTAGGTTGACTCACCGATGAGAGAGACTTCGCCCATGCCAGGAGAGCTCGTCACCGAGACCTTCGCGTACGACGGCGGCCGGCAGGTCACGGCGTACGTCCCGGCGGAGACGCCGCAGGCGATCGTGTACGCCGGTGACGGGCAGCTGATCTCGCGATGGGGCGAGTTCCTCAACGAGGCACCCGACGTACCGCCCACGATGCTCATCGCCGCTCACCGCGTCGACGACGAGACGGCCCGGATCCACGAGTACTCACCCGGCTTCGACGCCGAGCGGTTCGCAGCGCACGAGAAGTTCTTCGTCGAGGACCTCCGCGAGTGGGCCCGAACGCGCTTCGACGTCACGCTCCCGGCCGAACGTACGGCGGTCTTCGGCGTCTCGGCCGGCGGCGAACTGGCCCTGGCCATCGGCCTCCGCCACCCAGACCTCTACGGCGCCATCTTCTGCGCCTCACCAGGCGGCGGCTACCAGCCACCCGGCGACATGCAGCCCTCCCTACCCCGCACCTACCTGGTCGCGGGCACCGAAGAACCCTGGTTCCAGGAAAACGCCACCCGCTGGGCAGAAGCCCTACGCGACGCAGGCGCCGACGTACTCATCACCGAACGCCCCGGCAACCACGGCGACCCCTTCTGGCGCGAAGAACTCCCCCTCATGACCGCTTGGGCTTTCACCCACTGACGCCGGCCGCGGACCTCTGTGTCGACTGCTTCCGGGCGATCAGGACGTCGATGCCGTCCAGGATGCGGTCGAGGCCGAAGGTCACGTCGCCGTCGGGGATCTCGTCGGTGTACTGATCGCCGGCCATCAGGCCGGCTAGGACCGAGTATCCGAGTTCGTTCAGCCGAGGTTCCAGGAATCGTGACACCGCGGCCGGCTCGACGGACGTCGTCGCGCTGTCGCGCAGATCGCGACGCGCGCTCGCGATCCGCCGGGCATAACCGTCCAGCAGCAACGCGCACGACAGGCTTTCGGTGGGACTCAGCCCGGCTCCGGTCAGCACCTTCAGGATCGCCTCTGCCCAGCCGAGCAGGTTCGGCGTCACCGGCGCTCCGCGAATCGGCAGATCGCAGAGCCAGGGGTGGACGTCGCACCGATCGACCATCGCCTGCGTCCACAGCCTGGCCGCGGCTCGCCAGTCCCGCGCGTCGACGATCCGGTCCGGGGCCGGACCCCAGGCTGCGTCACCGACCAGGACCAGCAGTTCGTCGCGGGACCTGACGTACCTGTAGATCGCGTTGGCCGTCAGCCCGAGCTTCTGGGCGATCTTGGGCATCGACAACGCGGCGAACCCGTCGGTATCGGCCAACTCGAGGGCCGCGTCGACGATCTGCTCGACGCTCTGCGTCGGCTTCCGGCCGAGCTTGTTCGACTTGGCGGGCAGGCCCCACGCCAGCACGAGCCCCGGGGGCAGGTGCGCATCGTCGGTCGAGGGCATCAGGTCGGCTCCCCACAAGTCGGTGGTTTGACTTCGTGTGTACCTTACACTTTATATTAGTGAGACCCACACACGAATTCAGCTGAGGATGCTCTATGCGACAGCAGGATCACCACGACGGACCGGATCGTCGGCGCCCACGGTTCGGCCTTGCCCGCCGGCTCGGAGTGCTGCTGACCGCGGCGTTGCTCTCGAGTTCGGCGACAGCCTGGGGAGGACAGGCCCCGGAAAACACCGTGGTCTCGACGGACGCAGGCGCCGTACGAGGCACACTCACCCCGGACGCCAGGCTCTTCCAAGGGATCCCGTACGCCGCTCCGCCGGTCGGGCAACTGCGCTGGGCATCGCCGCAACGGGCCGCGTCATGGCGTGGCATCCGGGACGCCACCAAGCCCGGGAATCGCTGCGCCCAGGCCGGAGGGCTGATCGACGAGGCCAGCACCACCGAGGACTGCCTCTACCTCAACGTCACCACGCCACGGGCCAGCGGCGTACGCAAACTGCCCGTCATGGTGTGGATCCACGGCAACGGCTTCATCAACGGAGCCGGCAGCCTGTACGACGCGCAGCGGCTGGCGAACAGCGGCCAGGTCATCGTGGTCAGCCCCAACTACCGGCTGGGGATCTTCGGTTTCCTCGCGCACCCGGCTCTCGACCACGGCCGAGCTCGGCAACTCTCGGGGAACTTCGGCCTCGAGGACCAGCAGGCGGCGTTGCGATGGGTCCAGCGGAACGCAACGGCGTTCGGTGGGGATCCGGGCAATGTCACGATCTTCGGTGAGTCTGCCGGCGGCACCAGCGTCTGTTCCCATCTGGTCGCGCCAGGATCCGCAGGACTGTTCGAGAAGGCGATCCTGCAGAGCGCCGAGTGCACCGGGCAGAAGTGGTCACCCGGCCCGCCGACCTGGTTTCCGCTGCCCCGGTCCGAGCGCGAGCAGCACGGTCTCGACGTCGCGGCCAAGGTTGGCTGCTCCGACCCGGCTACCGCTGCGGCCTGCCTGCGGGCCAAACCTACGGACGAGCTCACCAAGTGGTCTGACGACGGGGTCGGATCAGGCCCGACCGTTGGTGGTGGCGTGCTGCCGCTCAGCCCGGATCGCGCCTTCGCAACCGGCCGCTTCAACCACGTACCGATCATCCAGGGGACCACACGGGACGAGCACCGACTCTTCACCGCCGCAATCGAAACAGCGACCGGTCAGGTGACGACCCCGGCCGGCTACAGCGAAGAGGTCCACACGCTGTTCGACCAGTCGGACGCTGAACGGATCCTGGCCCGCTATCCCGTCGAACAGTTCCACTCGGCCGGCGAGGCGTTGTCGGCCGTCGTCACCGACTGGGCATGGGGCTGCCCGGTCCTCGACCGAGACCGCACCCTCGCCGCGCAGACACCGCTCTATGCGTACGAGTTCGCCGACGAGACGGCTCCGTGGTTCAGCACACTCCCGAAACCCAACTTCCCGACCGGCGCGTTCCACGGCGCCGAACTGCAGTACCTGTTCACCGACGAGCAACTCCCAGGCCCGACCACACCAGGCCAGAAACAACTCTCCGCGACGATGATCCGCTACTGGACCCAGTTCGCCCACACCGGAACCCCGAACGCCCCGGGCCTACCCCACTGGCAGCCCTTCCATAACAAGGCCCACGTCCAGTCACTCGCCCCTGGCCGAATCGCCCCAGCCAACCTGGCCCAAGAACACCAGTGCACCTTCTGGACCTCAATAACCTCCTGACCTACCCGGTCAGGGGCCCGTCGTGGGTCTTAGCAGGCGGAGGGTGTGGGATTCGAACCCACGATGACGGTCACCCGCCATACCGGTTTTCAAGACCAGCGCACTCGGCCACTATGCGAACCCTCCAGGCGACGTGTCGCCGATCGTTGAGGATAGCGCGTTGGTGGGAACGGGAGTGCGGGGGTGGGTAGCGGCCGGTAGGGTCTGGGCTGAGGCGGAGGGGCCGCCTGGGTACGGACGGAGGTGAGAGCAATGTCCAGGTCGTTCGAGGACATGGCACACACCGTCCGGTCGGCGCGCTGACCAGCCGCTGACCGGGCCATCCGGTCGGCTGGAGTGCAGCTGACCGGGCTATCCGGCAGCCGTGGTGCGGCCGGATCAGTGCCGACGTCGTGTCGGTGTCCGGTTGTTTTGGCATGCCCTCTGGAGTTCATTCATGCGTTCCCTCGGTACGTTTCTGCTGCCTCCTGGTCTTGGACCTGATTTCCGCAAGATCTGGCCGGCTTCGATCATCTCCAACCTCGGCGACGGCGCCATGCTGGCCGCCGGACCGTTGCTGGTCGCATCGATCACCAGCGAACCGGCGGCCGTCGGTGCGGCTGCGTTCGTTCAGCAGTTGCCCTGGCTGCTGTTCGCGTTGTTCAGCGGCGCACTGGTCGACCGGCTGGACCGTCGGCTCATGGTCGTTGCTGCCGACCTCTTTCGCGCGACCGTGCTCGCCGCGCTCGGTGTCGCCGTACTGCTCGGCACGTCACCCCTATGGGCGATCTACGTGTCGCTCTTCTTACTCGGTACGGCGGAAACCCTTGCGGACAACGCATCCAGCGCTTTGCTCGTGAGCGCCGTACCCAAAGAGCACCTCGGCCAGGCCAACGCACGCCTCTTTGCCAGTGGGACCGTTCTGCAGCAACTTGGCGGTCCACCGCTCGGCGCACTGCTCTTTGCGGTCGGCGCCGGGGTGCCGCTGGTGTTGGACGCCGTCACCTTCGCCGCAGCGGCCGCGCTGGTCGCACGGGTCGCCGTACGGCCGCCACTGCCAGAGCCATCGGGTACGGCGCTCTGGGTCGAAGTGCGCGAGGGGGTGCGGTGGCTGTGGCACCACGCCGGCGTACGGACGTTGGCGTGCTCGATCCTGGTCATGAACATCACCTTCTGCGCGGCGTTCGCGACCTGGGTGCTCTTCGCCCGGGAGCGGCTCGGTCTGAACGAGACCCAGTTCGGGCTGCTCATTTCTGTTGGCGCAATCGGAGCCGTCCTCGGCATGCCGGCGTACCACCTGCTCGAGCCACGCGTGGGCTCGCTGACCCTGCTGCGGGCCGGACTGGTGATCGAGACAACGGTCCACTTGATTCTGGCGCTCACCCGGAGCCCATGGGTCGCCGGTGCGACCATGGCCGTGTTCGGCGTGCACGCGGTGGTGTGGGGCATCGTGTCGACCACTGCGCGACAGTTGGCGACGCCGGACCCACTGATGGGGCGGGTCAACAGCGTGTACCTGCTGGCCTCGGTCGGCGGCGCCGCGATCGGCTCGGCGCTGGGCGGCGTACTGGCGCAGCAGTATGGTCTGGCCGCTCCGTTCGCCGTGGCGTTCGTAGGCATGGTGCTGATGACGACCGTCGCTTGGCGCCCGCTTCGGCACGTCTCCGTACGCCGGGTGCCCGCAGCGGACTGACCCGGGTTTCTCGGAGAACAAAAAGGTTGGAGCCGGTCGGATAGCGCTTGCTAGGCTGCAAGGCTGCCGAGTCGATGCGATGGGAGCCCCTCCGTTATGCCCACAGCCACATCCCTCGGTCTGCCCAATGTCCGTGGGCGCGTACCGTTGCTCGCGGCGCTGGCCATCGACTCCTTCGGCGGTGGCTGCGCCGGACCGCTCCTGCTCCTCTACTTCAACAAAGTCGCGGACATCCCACTCGGGACGGCCGGAGTGATCCTGACGGTCGCGACCCTGTTCTCGATCGCCGCACCGGCGGCCATAGGTCTGGTGATCGACAGGGTCGGGCCGCGGAACATCGTGATCGGCGCGCAGATCGCCCAGGGTCTGGCTTTCACCGGATTCTTCCTCGGGCGGTCGCCATGGCTGCTATTCCTGTGCGCACTGGTGATGAGCACCGGCCAGCGGGCGTTCTGGTCCGCGATCTTCAGTCTGCTCGCTGACGTCGCGGATGAGGGCGACCGGGACAAGTGGTTTGGTCTGGGCGGCATGATGCAGGCAGGCGGCTTCGCACTCGGCGGACTGGCCGCGGGTGGGCTGCTGGCGATCGGCGGCGACGCACCGTTCCTGATCGCGATGGCCGTGAACGCGCTGACGTTCTACCTGGCCGGACTGCTGCTGCTGCGCTTGCATCCGTCTCATCACCAGCGGACCAACCAGGACACCGGGCCGGCGCCGCTGCTGCGCAAGGACAAGCCGTTCCTGGTGCTGATCGGCGCCAACACCCTGCTTGCGCTCTGCACGATGATGCTTGGTACCGCTGTCCCGGTGTTCATCTCCGAGGCGCTGCCGGTGCCCAAGTGGCTGGTCGGTGTGCTGCTGGCTGGGACATCGGTCGTGCTCGCGACCGGACAGACCTTGGTCGTACGGCACACCCAGCGGATGCGTCGTACGAACGTCATGGTCGTTTCCGGTGTGGCGTACGCCTGCTGGGGTCTGCTGATGGCGTCGACGCTGCACATCAACGTCGGGTTGATCGTGCCGCTGCTGATCCTGGCCACGGCGACTTACGCGTTTGCCGACGTACTGCATGCGGCGATCAACAACGCCTTGTCGGCGGCGATGGCGCCGGTGGTCGGGCGTGGGAAGTACCTGTCCTACTGGCAGTACTCCTTCACGTTCGCGAGCGTGCTGACTCCGGTGTTCTTCACACAGCTGTTCGAGGTGCATCACGAGCTGCCTTGGCTGGCTTTGGCGGTGCTGGCGCTGATCGCGAGCGGGACCATCTACGCGCTCGCGCGGGTCATCCCGAACAGCGACGCGCAGCGCACCTGAGGCGCTTCGACGGCGCGGTCCTGAGGGCTTGCGATGACCTGTTCCTGACCTGTCAGGATGCGTTGCAATCGATCGAACATCTGTTCTAATGTTGCCTCGTTCGCGGTTCTCCACCCGGATCGTCCGGTCGACCGAGCCTCCCACCTGCGATGTGGACGGCCGCCGGGCGCCGCCGCCCGGGTTGTGAGGACCCGGGCTGTGGAGAACCCGTTCACTGGTCATTGGGCACTGCTGAGGAAGATGGGGTGATTGCTCGACGGAAGGACATTGCACATGCTGCTGGAACATCGCGGCCGCCGACCGGTCGTGCCTGAATCCGCTTATGTCGCTCCATCGGCCGTGCTCTGCGGAGCCGTCGTACTGGCCGAGGGCAGCCGAGTTCTGCATGGTGCGGTACTCACGGCGGAGAACGGCGAGGTCCGTCTCGGTACGAACAGTGTGGTGATGGAGAACGCCCTGGTGCGCGGCCGGGCCGATCATCCCGCTCTGCTCGGCGACGCGGTCCTGGTAGGTCCCCATGCACACGTGAACGGCGCCACGGTCGAGGACGAGGTCTTCATCGCCACGGGCGCCGCATTGTTCCCTGGTTCTGTCGCCGGCGCTGGCGCGGAGCTCCGGATCAACAGCGTGCTGCACGTGAACTCGCGCCTGGAGCCAGGCACGGTCCTCCCGATCGGATGGATCGCCGCCGGCAACCCGGCCCAGCTCTTCTCGCCCGACCGGCACGAGGAGCTCTGGCAGGTCCAACGCGACCTGGACTTCCCCGGCACCGTCTACGGCGTCCCGCGCGGTACCCCCATGCGCGACATCATGTCCCGCCAATCCACCTACTACGGAGCCCACCAGTCCGACCGCCAACTACCCAACCCCGACTGACGCGGAGTGCGCCGATGCACCCGCTGACCGGCGAGGTGCTGACGACCGGGGATGCTCGTGACCGGCGGGTGCTGGCGACCGGGCGTGCTGGTGACCGAGAGGTGCTGGTGACCGGCGGGTGTTGGAGACCGGGGGTGCTGGAGACCGGGGTGCCGCCGACCGGGGTGCTGGTGATCGGCGGGTGCTGCCGACCGGGGTGCTGGTGATCCGGGGTTGGCGTCTTAGGGGCCGGTTAGGGACTCGAGTTGGAAGCGGCGGATTTGGGAGGGGGTTGTGCCGGCGCAGGTCAGGCGGGCGTTGATGGGATCCAGGTGGGCTGAGAGTTCGGCAGTGATGAGGCCGGTGGTCGAGGTGAGGGTTACCTGCCAGCGGTTGTTGGGGAGTTGACGGACGGAGTGCGGGAGGAGGTTGCTGACGGCAACTGAATGACCGGCGGCGCGGGCGAAGTGCTGGGCGGCTTGGACCGGTGGTGCGAACGCGCCTGATCCGCGGAGGAGATCAGGCACGACGTTGCCTTCGTCGTACCGCTTGGCGAGTTCGACGGCGCGGGTCACTGGGACGTGCCCGTAGAACAGACCGTGCGGGAGTACGACGACGTTCGCGGCGAAGCGGTCGCCGCCGATGTGGCTACATTCCCACGTGCGGTCGGGGTACGCGCCTGCCAACGCTGCGGCGATGGGTCGTCCGCGGACGGCGCAACACGCGTCGTGGCGGCCGTGGGTGCAGACGAGGTAGACCGGCTCATGGCTGAGCGTGCCGCGATCCTTGCCCGCGAGGACATCCAGCGCGTGCTCGTCCGCTGGCAAGTCACCCCAACGAACCGACTCCTGCCCGGGCCGGCAATCCACCAAGCCCCAGCGTCGACTCGCACCCCGATCAACCCGCCCGAACCGCCGAATCACCACCGGTCGAATCCCCAACTGGCGACAAACCCGCGCAACCTCGACCCCCAGCTCACCGTCCACCGCCTGGCTCAGCTCAGAGGTGCCGCCTGCCTGGGGACCACGGTCGCCCAGGTCGAGGGACACGGTCGGCGCAGACGCGTCGAAGGGCGTCGACGGGCCGAGGGTTGAGGTGGGGGTAGGGGTGGATTTGCGGAGGGTGGTTAGGGCGTTGCGGGGCCACGGGGTGTGGGATTCGATGAGGAGCCAGCGGGTGGCTGGTGGGGCGGTGGCTATGAGGGAGTCGCCGCGGAGGGATGCGAGCGCTGCGCATCCTGTCTCCGGGCGGTACCTACCGACATCATCTGCCACACCCACTCACCTTACTTAGCTACCCACCCAACCACCGTGCCTGACGACCGTCAGCCGGGCTGGTTGGTACCCCGCAGCTGACTTGGATCCTCGGGTGGCGGCTGCCCGCGCTTGGCCTTGTGTCCCGGGTGGTTATGGGGTGGTGGTTGTTAGGACTGCTTCGGTTAGGAGGCGGCGTACTAGGACCAACTGGTCGGCGTCGTCCAGGGACGGGAGGTTGCCTACCTTGCAGTCTGTGCCGGAGCAGAGTTCCGCCAGGGCGGGAGCGGTCGCGGCCGGGAACGTGATGGTGCGGTCTGGGAGTTGGAGGACTACTGGGTCGCCGGGGACTACCCGGCAGCGGAGGCCGGCGCGTAGGCGGACCGTCGTACCGACTGCGAGGGACGCGATGGACGCCGCGTGGGCCAACGGGGGCAGCGGGGCGGGGCGATTGCCGGACCACGTACGGCGTCTGAGCCGAGCGGCCACCGCATCCGGCGTAGCCGACTGGATGGAGCGGACGAACAGCTCGGCCACCTCCGGCAACACCTCAGCGAGCTGCGCCGGATCACCCGGATCGAATCCCAGCGGCAAAGCCGACCGCAGCGCAGCCTGGTCGGCCGCAAGAGCAGCCAACTCCTGCACGAGCAGATACCGCGTCAACGTATGAAGCCCGACGGTCAGATGCGCACTGACCCCACCCAACGCCTTCGCCGAGTGCAGGAACCCACGCGGCACGTACAGCGCATCCCCCGGCCGCAGCACCTCATCAACCACCGGAGCCTGATCACGCGCAGCCGCAGCGACCGCGCGAGAGTGATCCGTCCACGGCTGGTTACGCAGCGGATCCACATGTACCGGCTCATGCACGGTCCAGTGCTTCTCGCCCGCCACCTGCAGCACAAACACATCGTGTACGTCGTAGTGCGCCGAAAACCCCTGTGATTCAGCAGGGGTGATGTACGCATTGATCTGCACCGGATGACCAGCCTCAGCCGACAGCTCGGTCGCAAAGTCGACAAGCGCCGGCCACGTGCGGTGCAAAGCCTGCAGTACGACGGTATGCCCGCTGGCGAACAACGCCGCCACCTTGTCGTCCCGCACCTGGTCCGCGATGTCCGCGCCCACGCCACCCGATCCGGTGAACTGTCCGTCCCCAACCACCGCCCCGTTCTTGGCGATCCGCAAGAACGGGGACCGGAGACCGCGCCGGGACAACAGTTCGTCCGCGGCTTCCAGGGTGAACAGGTCGTCGTACGGCGCGGGCAGGTCAGGCCCGTGGGACAGCAGAGCGCGCGAACCCCAGTAGGAGTTCGCGAACTCGTCCAGATCACCTGCTACACAGCGCCGGAGAGCCGGGCGCTCATCCGGCAGCGGCCCGACTCCCGGCACCGTACTCACCAACTCCCGGAGCCCTGGCCGCCCGCTCCACCGTCTGCGCCGCCATCGGCACCACCATCGTGACCACCCGGCGACGCACCGCCATCCGCGGTTCCTTCACCGGCGCCACCGTCAGCACCGCCATCACTCACACCGGCCGAAGCACCGCCGTCCGCGGGCCCTTCAGAGCCGCCCGCACCGCCATCCGCTCCGCCGTCAGTGCCACCCGGCGTCGCACCGCCATCCGCAGGTCCTTCGCCGCCCGCACCGCCATCAGCCCCACCGTCGGCACCACCGTCAGTGGCACCACCATCAGCAGGTCCTTCGCCGGCGCCGCCATCCGCACCACCGTCCGTGCCGCCCGGCGTAGCGCCACCGTCGGCCGGACCCTCGCCACCCGCCTGGGTGTCGTTGCCCTCAGTCGAACCGGCACCGCCGTCCGCGCCACCATCGGCACCTCCGTCAGTGCCACCAGGCGTCGCGCCACCATCGGCGAGACCCTCTCCACCTTCGGAGGATGTCGTCATGTCGTCGTCGCTCAGACCCATTGTGCTGCTCCCTTCGCGAATGGCCAGAAAGAGTGCCGGCCAAGGAGCGGGCACTCTGCGACCATCCTGTGCGCAAACTGGTGCCCGGCTAAACCCCTCAGGGGTTACAGCGGCAATTCGGTTCGGCGGCGAAAGCCCCACGAGCCGGGAAACCGTCAGGTGGTCAGGTCCCGCCACACCTTCGCGAACCCGTCGACGACGTCCTCCGGCCGGACCGCGATCCGCAACCAGTCCGGCCCGAGACCGGGAAACGTGTCCCCGCGACGGACCGCGAATCCACGCTCTCGCAGGGATTCCCGCAGTACGGCGCCACCCTCGACGTGCACCAGGACGAACGGTCCCCGCGGCTCGCCGTACGTCGAAACCGGGGCCAGGCTGTCGAGCAGATGGACCCGCTGCCGGTCGATGTCCAGCGCGGCGTACGCCGCCTCCGCCACGGCCCGCTCGTTGCTGCAGGCAATTGCCGCTGCGAGTGCAGGAGTGGACACCGGCCAGTGCGGCTGAACGGCGGCCAGTTGCTCGATCAACCCGGGAGCCGCGAGCACATAGCCGACGCGCAGGCCGGCGAGTCCCCAGGTCTTGGTCAGGCTCCGGATCACCACGAGCCCCGGGATCGAGGCACCGGCGAGCGACTCCGGCTCACCCGGTACGGCGTCCATGAACGCCTCATCGACGACCAGGATCCGGTCCGGCCGCGCGAGTTCACGCAGGTCGTCCGCCCGGTGCAGGACCGAGGTCGGGTTGGTCGGATTGCCGATGACAACGAGATCAGCCTCGGCCGGAACAGCCCGCGGATCCAGGACGAACCCGTCCTCGGGCCGCAGGATCACCCGGTCGACCAGATGCCCCGCGGACCGCAAAGCCGCCTCGGGCTCGGTGAACTGGGGATGAACCACGACCGCATGCCGCGGCCGGAAAGCCCGCGCGATCAGCACGAACGCTTCCGCGGCCCCCGCGGTCAGCAGCACCCGATCAGGCGCAAGCCGGTGCCGCTCGGCGACCGCGGCCACCGCCGCGTCCTGTCGCGGGTACGCCGCCAGGTCGCACAAGCTGTTCGTGATCGCCTCGATCAGCCACGCCGGCGGTGTCCCCGCCCGGACGTTGACCGCGAGATCGACCAGCCCGTCGCCGACCTCGAGGTCGCCGTGATGCTCCAGATCAAACCCATCCAGCACACGGCGAGATTAACCGCTCGAGGCCCGCTCGGGACCAACCCAGCCGAAATCAGCGCGGAATCACCGAGTAGCGCCGGTTCTGCAACGAAGGGTTCCGCTTGCGTACGTCGGCCAGTCGCTCAGCCGAAATCTCCGCGACGGCATGACCGTCCGTCTCACCCACCGACGCCAGTGCGACGCCCTGGGGATCGATCACCTGCGACAGCCCGCAGTACTTCTTCCCGTTCTGCGCCGCCGCCGCTACATAACAAGTGTTCTCTACCGCCCGAGCAGTCAGCAGCGTCGTCCAGTGATGCTCCTTCAGCGGACCCCGAACCCAGGCCGCCGGGACCACCAGAGCCTCCGCACCGGCGTCGACCAACGCACGCGACAACTCCGGGAACCGCAGGTCATAACAAGTCATCAGCCCCAGCGACACCCCCGCGACCTCGACCACCACCGGCGCCACATCGCCCGACGTCAGCTGATCCGACTCCTTGTACCCGAACGCGTCGTACAGATGGATCTTGCGGTAGGCGCCGAGCAGCGCGCCGTCCGCGCCGACGGCCAGGAGCGTGTTGTACGGACGATCCTGGTCGCAACTGCGTTCGAACATCCCGGCCACGATCGCGACGCCGTGGTCGATCGCCGCCTTGCGCAGCGTGGCGACGAACTCCCCGTCCAGCGGTTCCGCGGCGTCCGCCACCGAGCCGCCTTCGATCGCGAAGTCGGACATGATCGCTTCCGGGACGACGACGAGATCCGGCCGGTCCTGGGCCGCGTCGGCGACAACGCGACGGACGAGGTCGCGGTTCGCGGCCTTGTCGTAGCTGCTGGCGGTCTGCACCACGGCGATCTTCACCTCACCATGGTGCCCCAAAGACTTGAACCTCACGCGGCGTGAGGACCTAGCGTCGGAGTCATGGACACCGACGACAGGACCTGGAAGGTCGGCGAACTGGCGGAAGCCACTGGCCTCAGCGTCCGGACCCTGCACCACTACGACGAGATCGGCCTGCTGCGACCCAGCGGCCGCAGTACGTCCGGACATCGGCAGTACGACGCTGCCGACGTACGGCGCCTGCACCTCATCGTCGCGGTCCGTGGGTTCGGGTTGTCGCTGACCGAGGTAGGTCAGGTCCTCGACGGCGAGCTGACGGATCCGGGCGCCCTGTTCCGGGCGCAGCTCGACCTGGTCGAGGAGCAGCTCACCGCGGCAGCCAAGGTCAAGCGGATGCTGCTTGGTGTCCTCGACGGACTCGACCGGGCCCGGGAGCCGTCGCCGGAGGGACTCATTGAACTCATCGAGGGGATGACCGCTATGTCGCGAGTACTGACACGAGACGAAGTCGCGCAGCTGACGCAGGGCCGGCAGGAGGCGATGGCCAACCTGTCCGAGGCCGAGCTGGCGGCGCTGGTCGAGGAGCGCCGGAAGGCAACCGAGGCGCTGACGCCGGAGCAGCGGGAGGCGATGGCCAAGGCGCGCGCGGAGATGATGCCGACGGACTGACGATGCCAGACTGCCCTGGTGGAGTTCGACGCGCTGGTGCTGGCTGGGGGTGGGTCGACCCGATTCGGTGGGGTCGACAAGGCGATGCTGGTGCTCGAGGGCATGACGCTGCTCGATCGGGTGCTCACGGCAACCGATGACGCGGTGTCGACCGTCGTGGCCGGCCCGGTCCGCACCACCTGCCGCGAGGTCGCCTGGACCGTCGAGGACCCGCCCTCCGGCGGTCCGGTGGCAGGCATCGCGGCCGGGCTGACCCACGGCACCGCGCCGATCGTCGTCCTGCTGAGCTGCGACCTCCCCTGGCTGACGAAGGACGACGTCACCCAGTTGGTCAACGGTCTCGATCACCACGACGGCCACGGTCTGCGGGACACGGACGGCCGCGAGCAGCAACTCGCGGCCGCCTACCGCCGTACGTCGCTCACCGCAGCGATCACGCGGATCGGCGACCCCCGCGACAAGTCCGTACGCCGCCTGCTCGCCGGACTCGACCTGGTCTGGTCCGAACCCACGCACGGCGGCGACGACGTCGACACCTGGGCCGACCTGGACGACTGACAACGACTAAAACCGATGGACACGCCTTCTAGCGTGAGGCTGTGGATATCGCGGCAATCGTGGCCAAAGCAGTCCCCGACAGCGAAGAGATCATCCAACGCACCGGCGGCCAACTGAGCACGGTCGTCGAAGTACGCCGTACCTCCGGCGACCCGCTCATCGTCAAGGTCTACGCACCGGAATGGGCTTGGAAACAAGCCAAAGAGGTCCACGTCTACGGCCTCCTCGCCGAAGAGCTGGACGGCTCCATCCCCAAGGTCGTCCACGCCGAACCGGCCGGTGAACACGACGCCTTCACCGTCCTCACCAAGCTCGACGGCGTCCCGTTGTCGGAGCTCGACCCGCCCGACTGGGAAGCGGCGTACACGCAACTCGGTCAACTTATTGCCCGGGTTCACCGGATCCCGCAGCCGGAGTACGGCTATCTGACCGACCGGATCCTCGATCCGTTGCCGGACAACGATCAGTACATGCGCCGGCAGTTCAGCAAGAAGCTCGGCGAGTTCGACCAGCTGGGCGGCGACCAAGCCCTGCGCCAAGCCATCCAGGCGTTTGTGGACAAGCACTCCGGGCTGTTCAAGGCCAACCAGGCGCCGGTGCTGTGTCACAACGACTTCCACGAGGGCAACATCCTGGTCGACCCCGAGACCTGGCAGGTCACCGGCTTCATCGACGTCGAGAACGCCATCGCCGCCGACCCGCTGATCGACCTCGCCAAGACCGTCTCGTACTCCGTCCAGGGCGACGCCGACAAGCTCGCCGGCCTCACCACCGGGTACGGCGAACTGCCCGCCGACTGGGCGGATCGGGTGCATCTCTATCGCGTCTACCACTCACTCGAACTATGGGACTGGTTCAAGTCGATAGGCGAGACCACTTACCTCGAGAGCATCGCAACAGAGCTGGCTGGACTCGTCGACGGCTGAGGGTACGGTGGCCGCATGCGAGCTGTCGTGTGTGAGGGTGCGGGCGGGATCGACGTACTGACGATCGGCGAGATCGAGGATCCGCAGCCGGCCGTCGACGAGGTCGTCATCGAGGTGGTCGCCGCGGGCGTGAACCGCGCGGACCTGCTTCAGCGCCAGGGGCACTATCCGCCGCCGCCCGGCGCACCCGGGACGATCGGGCTCGAGGTCTCCGGCCGGATCGCCGCGGTCGGCGCCGAGGTCGAGGACTGGTCCGTCGGCGACGAGTGCTGCGCGCTGCTCGCGGGAGGTGGGTACGCCGAGAAGGTCGTCGTACCGGCGCCGCAGGTGATGCCCGTGCCCGATGGCCTGGACCTGGTCAGCGCCGCGGCGCTCCCCGAGGTGGTCGCGACCGTCTGGTCGAACGTGTTCATGACCGCGCACCTCAAGTCCGGCGAGACCCTGCTCGTGCACGGCGGCTCGTCGGGCATCGGCACGATGGCGATCCAGCTCGGGGTCGCGCACGGGGCGCGGGTGCTCACCACGGTCGGCAGCACGAACAAGATGGAGTTCTGCACCCGGCTCGGCGCCGACGTCGCGATCAACTACAAGGACGCCGAGTGGGCGTCGGTGGTCAAGGAAGCGACCGGCAACGCCGGGGCCGACGTGATCCTCGACATCATCGGCGCGAAGTACCTCGCCGACAACGTCAAGACCCTCGCGTACGACGGCCGCCTGGTCGTGATCGGGATGCAGGGCGGCACGAAGGCCGAGCTGGACCTCGGCCGGTTGATGAGCCGCCGTGGCTCGATCACCGGCACTGGCCTCCGGGTCCGCTCGGTCGCCGAGAAGGGCCGCATTCTGGCCGAGGTGGTCGGCCATGTCTGGCCGCTGATCGCCGAGAAGAAGGTGCGCCCGATCGTCCACACCACCTACCCGCTCGCCGAGGTGGCCCGGGCCCACCAGGACCTCGAGGAGTCGGGCCACATCGGCAAGATCCTGCTCACCATCTAGATCATGCTGTAGGCAGGTTGGCGGCCAGCCACTCGGGATCCGGCTCGACCAACTGGATCACGTCGATCCACGTGCCCGCGGGGTCGCGGACGAAGAAGTGCCGCTGACCGAAGACCTCGGTCACCGGCGACGTCTCCAGCGTCACGCCCGCTTCGCCGAGAGCGGCCGCGACCTTGTCCACGTCCTCGACGATGAAGCCGAACACGTTCGTGCTTTCGACGGCGGCGGAAACAGCGGCCGGCACCGTCGCGTGACCGCGCTCGCAGATCGCGAGCTCCCAGTCCGCCTCACCCCGGCGCAGGGTGACGAACCAGCCGAGATCGAGCATGACCTCCAGATCGAAATGCTGCTGATAGAAGGCGGCGACCTCCGCCGTGCGATCGGTGACGACGGTCGCACCAAATGCCGCGGGTTGCATCTAATCTCCTCACGAAGAACTACTACAGCTGTTGTTATTAACCACGACAGTTGTAGTTGACCGATGCTAGAGTTGTCAACGTGCCCAGGAACCCAGAGCGCCGTACCCAACTCGCCGACGCCGGTCTCGCCGTCCTCGCGGAAGCCGGCGCCCGCGGCCTGACCCACCGAGCGGTCGACGCCGCGGCCGGCCTCCCCGCGGGTACGGCGTCCAACTACTTCAAGACCCGGGATGCCCTGCTCGGCGCCCTCGGTGAGCGGATCTTCGAGCGACTCGCGCCCGACGAAGCCGTCCTCGAACCCCTCTCGAAGCGCGAGCCGGGAATCGAGCTGATGACCGACTACGTCCACTACATCGTCGAGCGCCTACTCGGCCGCCCCGAGCTCTCCCTTGCCCTCCTGGAGCTTCGCCTCGAAGCCGCTCGCCGCCCGGGCCTGCACGAGATCCTGTCGCGCACCCTCAAGCAGGGCTTCGACGCCGACGTCGCCTTCAACGCGAACGCCGGCCTCCCCGGCGGTGCCGAGGAGATCCGCCTCCTGCACTTCGCGATCGACGGCCTGGTGCTGGATCAGCTCACTCCAGGCACAGGACGCCCGTACGACGTCACTGCGATCACCACCCGCCTGGTCAACCGACTGGTACAGACCGAACATTGACCGGAGCATACCGAGTATGCATACTCGGTATCTATGTCGATCAAGCACGGTTTGCTGGCGTTGCTCCAAGAGGGGCCGAAGTACGGGTACCAGCTGCGCGGAGAGTTCGAGGCGGCGACGGGTGCGACCTGGCCGCTGAACATCGGGCAGGTGTACACGACGCTCACCCGGTTGGAGCGCGACGACCTGGTGCATGCCGCGTCGGCCGAGGGCGACGGGCGGTCGATGTACGAGATCACCGACGCCGGTCGCGCCGAGCTGACCAAGTGGTTCGAGACGCCGGTGACCCGGGAGTCGCGGCCGCGGGACGAGCTCGCGATCAAGCTCGCACTGGCCCTGGCGGTCCCTGGGGTCGATGTCAGCGCCGTCGTACAGCGGCAGCGGATGTCGACGATGGGATCACTGCAGGAGCTCACCCGGCTGAAACGCGGTAGCCGCGACGGCGAGATCTCCTGGCAGCTCGTGGTGGAGTCGATGATCTTCGCCGCCGAAGCCGAGATCCGCTGGCTCGATCACTGCGAAGCCAAGCTGTTACGGCACCGCCGTGCCTCATCGGCTACCACGACCAGCAACACCCCGGCCCCGCAGGACGTGGAGGCGAAGCGATGACCACCATTCTCGACATCCGCGGCCTGAGCCGGACGCACGGCCAGGGTGAGCAAGCTGTCCACGCCCTGCGCGGCGTCGACCTCGCGGTGGAAGCCGGTGAGCTCGTCGCCGTGATGGGTCCCTCCGGCTCCGGCAAGTCCACTCTGCTCACCTGCGCCGGCGGTCTCGACCGGCCCACCAGCGGCGAGGTCCTTGTCGACGGCAACGACCTCACCACACTCAGCCGGAACGCCGTCGCCGCCCTCCGGCGGCGCCGGATCGGCTACGTCTTCCAGGATTTCAACCTGATCCCCGCCCTCACCGCGGCCGAGAACGTCGCGCTGCCACTGGAGCTCGACGGCACCCGGACCCGGACCGCCCGCAAGTACGCCGTCGCCGCACTGCAGGAAGTGGGTATCGATGACCTCGCCGACCGATTCCCCGACGACATGTCTGGTGGCCAACGGCAACGAGTCGCGATCGCCCGCGCCATCGTCGGCGAGCGCCGGCTGCTGCTCGCCGACGAACCGACCGGCGCCCTCGACTCCGACACCGGTGAAGCCGTCCTCCAACTCCTCCGCGACCGGTGCGACCAGCACGGCATCGCCGGAGTGCTCGTCACCCACGACGCCCGGCACGCAGCCTGGGCCGACCGCGTGGTCTACCTGCGCGATGGTCTGTTGGTAGGCCAGTCCGGCCCGCTGCCCGACGCCGATGCACTGCTGCAGGAGAGCCACTGATGGGCCACTGGAGTCCACCGCTGCGGATCGCCCGCCGTACGACGCGGAAGTCGCTCGGCCGGACGTTCCTCGTCGCGGCACTGATCGGGCTGCCGGTGCTGGCAGCGACCTGGATGGGCGTGATCCTCCGAACCTCCGATCCACAAGGCGAAACGCTCGCCACGATCACGCTCGGCCAGGCCGATGCCGCGGTCGGGGTCACGCAGTTCGCGAAGCTCCAGGACCTGCCCGGCGAGCCGTCCATCCAGCTGAACGAGCCGCCACCTCCCGACAACGACCAGGGTCCGGTACGTACGCCGGCGACGTTCGATCCGGCCCCGTTGCTTCCGCCCGGCAGTACGTTCGCCCGGCAGTTCGTCGATACCGGCATGGTGGCGATCCGTGCGCCTGGATCGAACACCTCGGTCACCCTCGTCACCGGCGACGGCGCGAGCCCGCTGACCCACGGCACCGTGAAGGTCGACGAGGGCCGCCTCCCCACCGCCAAGAACGAGGTCGCCGTCTCGCCGTCCCTGGCCGACCGCCTCGGACTCGGTACGGCGTCAGGCACGCTGGTCGCCGCGGACGGCAGCAGCTACAGCGTCGTCGGCATCGCCCGCCAGATCTCCGGCGGGAGCGCCGGGACGGTCTTCGCCCCGCCGGACACGCCGCTGTCCACGGCCGACCCGACCACCACCGTGCGGTACCTGGTCAAGTTCCCCGCGTCCGTGCAGCCGGACACGCTGGAGAAGCAGTTGCTCGACCAAGGGCTCTATTTGTTGCCCCGAGCAAATATCGTGGATCCGCCACCGAATCCGTACGGCATGCGCAGCCAGGACATCGGTCCGTACGCCGCGATGGCACTGGTGATCGGGCTCGGGATCCTCGAGATCGTCCTGCTCGCCGGTACGGCATTCGCCGTCGGAGCCCGGCGGCAGACGCGAGAGCTCGGTCTGGTCACGGCAGCCGGCGGTACTCCGCGGGACGTCCGCCGGATCGTGTTGCTGCAGGGCCTGTTCGCCGGTCTGGTCGGGGTGATCGGCGGACTCGCCCTGGCGAGCGTGGCTCTGGTCGTGGGGAAGCCGCTGTGGGAACGGTTCACGGGCAGTGTGTTCACCGACTGGCAGATCCCAGGGACGGCCGTCGCACTGATCGCCGCGATCGGACTGCTCGCGGGTCTCGCGGCGGCCGTCGTACCGGCGATCACCGCGGGGCGGCAGACCCCGATGGCGGCGCTGGCCGGGCGCTTCACGACGACCGCACTGAAGGCGCGGATCCGCAGGGTGGCGGTGATCCTGCTGGTCGCCGGGGTGGGTTGCGTGCTCATCGGCAGTGGCTTGATCGCCACCGCTTTGAAGGAGGCGCAGCGATCGGCTGCCGGCCAGCCCGGTTCGCGGGACTACCAGGCGACGGTGACACCGACCGGGCCGATCGCTCTAGTCATGCTCGGGATCACAGCGGCGATCGCCGCGCTGGTCTGGATGCTGCCGAGTCTGGTCGGGAAGTTCGCCGGCCTGGCGCGGGTGCTGCCGCTCAGCGCCAGGATGGCGGTCCGCGACGCCGCCCGGCACCGGCATCGGACCGGTCCCGCGACGGCCGCGATCATGATGGCTGTGGCCGGTACTGCCGCCGTCGCGTTCGCGGCGTCGAACGCGATCGCCGCGAGCGCCAAGGAGTACGTCCTGGTTGCCCTGCCCGGGGACGCGGTGGTGCAGTTCTCCCTGGGTCAGGGTTCGCCGGCGTACTCGCAGAGCCTCGCCGATGCGGTCGCCGCGCAGCTTCCGGTCCGGCAGGCCTACCAGCTGGCCGACCTTTCGTTGCCTGGAGCAAAGGTCGACCAGTACGGCTGGTTGCCCACGTTCTACGCGCACGGGCCGAACAATGCCGAGGGGCAGAACTCGTACAGCCTGCTGGTCGCCGATCCCGCGTTCATCGCGCGCTTCGGTGCGTACGGCGAGCAGGCGGCAGCCGACCTGCGAGCCGGTAAGGTCGTGGTTCCGGTGGACCGGTTGGGCACCGCGGGCAAGATCACCCTGGAGAACCAGACGTCGGGATCCGGCGACCGCGCGGTCCGGACCGTCGCCGCCGTACCGGCCGGCACACCGCCGCGGATCACGCTCCTCCGTGACAGCGCACTGATCAGCCCGGACGAGGCACGCAAACTCGGCACGCTCAACGTGTCCCAGGTGCAGTACGAGCTGACCCGCGAACCGACCAAGGCCGAGCTCGCGGCCGTCGCACGGATCCTCGGCGGCGACGACGTACTGCAGGTGGAGAAGGGGTATCAGAGTCCGGCGCGGCTGTTCCTGATCGGGATCCTGGGGGCCGCGACCGTGGTCACCCTGCTCGGTGTGGCGATCTCGGTGTCGTTGTCGGCCGCCGAGGGACGTGCGGACCTGGCGACCCTCGCGGCGATCGGTGCACAACCACGCCGGCGGCGGTCGCTGGCGGCGGCACAGGCCTGGGTGCTCGGTCAGCTCGGTTGCGTACTGGGCGTCGGCATCGGCGCGCTCTACGGCTACACGGCCCACGCTGCCTTCGGATCACCGCACTTCATGGTTCCGTGGGCAGAGCTGGGCGGCATCGTGATCGTCGTACCACTGTTCGCCGGGCTGCTGGCCTGGCTGATGACGCGGTCCCGCCTCCCAATGGTCAGCCGGATCGACTAAGAGACGCTGTACACATTGGGACAGCTCATCGCGTCCGGGCTACCTCCGGATAAGCGACGGCGTACGGCGGTGTGCTGGTGACTCTCCATCGGCCACAAGCACACCGCTGGTACACGACCAGGCCTTCGCTGACCTGGTGGGAGGACACCGCACTCCAGCGGTGCTGATGAGGAACGATTCCGGTTGTCATTTGGCCATCATGATGTAATGGCATTATGCATCTCAACCCTTACGGCGCCGACGCGGTTCTGCTCGCCGTCAACCTGGTCACCCGACCGGCGACCACCGCCGCGGAGCTGGCCGAGCGCTGCGAGGAGAGCGGCGTCGAGAGCCGGATGGTCCGGGACCGCCGCGTCACCGCGGCCGATCTGGCGGCCGTGCGGGTCGCGCTCGACGAGTGGCTCGCGGTCGTGGATGCGCCGGACGAGCAGACCCGGGTCGATCTGGTCAACGCGATGCTCGCCAGGTACACCGAGCACCCACGGCTCACCAACCACGCCGGCGACGGCTGGCACGTGCACTACCGCCCCGACCAGGTCCCGGTCGGCCGGCTCGTCGCAACCCTGATCAGCACGGGTACGGCGCTGCACCTGGCCGGGCGCGGGATCTCCAGGCTCGGGCGCTGCGCGGCGGGCGGCTGCGACAACGTGTACGCCGACCTCTCCCGAACCGGCCGTCAGCGCTACTGCAGCCCCGCCTGCGCCAACCGGGACGCCGTCCGCCGGCATCGGGCCCGAAACTAGAGCCCGACTCGCACAGGGCCGATGCACAGGGTCGATCTAGGATGGGCAAATGAGTGAGAGCAGCAGCGAGGGCCAGGAGATGCCGATGGCCGGGGCACGGACCGAGGACGGCAAGGTCCTGATCGTCGGGCCTGACGGCATGGCCGTCGAAGGGCCGCCGCGCTCCGACGAGGACCATGAGCACGACGAACCGCGTTCGGTGACCGAACTGGTCGAACAGCCGGCCAAGGTGATGCGCGTCGCGAACATGATCCGCAACCTCCTCGAGGAGGTGAAGTCCGCTCCGCTCGACGAGGCATCACGGCAACGGCTGAAGGCGATCCACGAAGCCTCCATCAAGGAGCTCGAGAGCGGCCTCGCCCCCGAGCTGGTCGACGAGCTCGAACGCCTCAGCCTCGACTTCACCGACGACAGCACGCCGACCGAAGCCGAGCTCCGGATCGCACAGGCCCAGCTGGTCGGTTGGCTGGAAGGCCTGTTCCACGGCATCCAGACCGCGTTGTTCGCGCAGCAGATGGCGGCTCGTCAGCAGCTGGAGCACATGCGCCGCGCGCTGCCCGGCGGTCAGCAGATGCCGGGCGAAGACATGCCCGGTTTCCCCGGTGCACCGCAGGCCGGAACGACGGACGGTCCCGGCAGCGGGGGCATGTACCTCTGAAATCGCCTTGTTTCAAAGGCTGGAACAACTCAAGATCGAAACAATTCCTCGAGGACGGTGGCGACACCGTCCTCGTCGTTTGCCGGGCAGACCACATCGACCACGGCCAGGACCTCGGCGTGCGCGTTGGCCACGCCGTACGACGTCCCTGACCAGGCGAGCATGGGCAGATCGTTGACGGAGTCACCGAACGCGATCGTCTCACTGGCCGCAATCCCAAGCCCAGCAGCGAAATCGGCGAGCATCGCGGCCTTCGAGACTCCACTCGCCGAGATCTCCACCAGACTGTGACCACCACTGTGACTCGCGGTCACGCGATCGCCGACGACCGGACCGATACGGGCCAGCAGGTCGTCGGAGTGCCAGCTCGGATGACGCACCAAGAGTTTCGCTGCCGGTTCGGAGAGCAACACCTCGACCGCCGCGACGAGTGTGTCGGCAGGCTTCGGCCAGCGATTGAGGTAGTTGGGTTCCTGTCCGTAACGGTCCGGTCGCTCGATGGCGAACTCGACGTCGGGAATCTCCGCGCGGATCGCGCGGGCCACCTCCAGACCCACCGCTGGATCGATCAACCGGGTCCGGATCGCCTTACGCTGCAGGACGTCGTACAGAATGGCGCCGTTGGCAACTATTGCGATTCCGTGATCGCCGACGAGGTCGGACAGGTCGTGCAGCCAGCGAGGTGGCCGCGCGGTGACCATCACGAAAACACTTCCGGCGTGCTGTACCGCGAGAACGGCCGCGCGGGTTCGGTCCGAAACGGTTCCATCGGTGCGGACCAGGGTCCCGTCGAGGTCCGTGGCGATCAGGCGAGGAGGTACGGTGGCGGTCACCGGGCCACCGTATCTGGAGGAGTTCATTACTCCTCCCGGCCCGTCCGACGCAAGCATCCGGACATCGGTTTCAGATGTTTCTGACTTATCTGATTGAGCTTTTGACAACGTCATCAGACCGTTACGGCAGGATGCTGCAAAGGCAGCAAGTTCCCCTGCGCAGTGTTGAGCACGCATGATTTCATGCGGTGGTCTGGCGGGGAACCGGGGGCAGTTGAGCCGCGTCGTAAGCCTGTTCTGGATCAGCGCGACTGATGCCGCCCCACCACCGGAAGCACACACAAACGTCGAAGAACCGTTGTGGAATTGGCTGCAACCAAAACCACGGCAGCGACGTCAACAGTTATGGATCGGTGCGTCCCGCGCCCGGGACGCGACACGGTGGGCCGGTAACAGTTCGCCAGTCCATCAGCTAGTGGAGCTGTGTGAATGAACATTTTTCACTGTTCACTCACACGGATCCTAAAACTTGGGGAGCCTTGATGACCGTCAACAGCGCCAATCTAGCGGGGCCGGGGGGCAATAGCTCCCGAGCGGCTGTCGACACATCTTCCATCAGGGAAGGGGCGATGACCGGCTGTATCGCCCGTTCGGACATTTTCCAGCACCGCCTGATGGAAGAACCGCCGCCCGCGTCCGCCACCCGTCGTACTCGGGAGCGGTACGAACAGCTCGTGCGTGAGGCGAAGGCCTTGTGCGCTTCGTGTCCGCTGTTCACCGACTGCTTGTACAGCGCCGTCGCCGAGCACGACGTGAGCGGCTTCGTCGCCGGAACCACTGCTGTACAACGGCGTTCGATCCGGAACCTGCTGGACGTAGAGGTCCAGGCCGACGACTTCGACCAGCTCGCCGGGGCCCGTGGCACCCGCCGGCCGGTCAGCCACGAAGAGGTGCTGCGGCTGCGCACGCAGTACCCGAACGACAGCCTCGAGTCCCTGGCCATGCGGCTGGGATGCTCGCTGTCGACGGTGAAGCGTCACCTGCGCCGCGCCCGTCGTGGGCAGAGCCCGGCCGTGAAGACGCCGCGGCCGCGCCCGGAGGTCGCCGCCGTACTGGACGCGTTCGACACGGTGATCGACCAGTGCCAGCCACGCCGGAGCGGCAGCAGCCGCGTCGCCTGACCCGATACTCGGCCCGCCAGCGGACTATCGAACTGGGCCTCAGGCCCGGATCTCTGTAACCACAGGGATCCGGGCCTTTTGGTTGTCTAATGCAACTGTCAACCATTTCAGGCACAACCGAAAGGGTTGCCGCGGTCGTGCTCGCGGAGGAAGGTCGGACGGTGAATCAGAACCAGCGGTTGAGGACTGCGGCGACGCCGTCGTCCTGGACCGACTTGGTCACCTCGTCGGCCGCGGCCTTGACCTCGTCCGGCGCCGAACCCATCGCGACGCCCCGGCCGGCATAGGCCAGCATCTCGATGTCGTTGCGTCCGTCACCGATCGCGAGCAAACCGGAAGGATCCAGTTCGTACTGCGCCAGCGCGACCTTCAGCCCGGTGGACTTGTCCACGCCCTCGGGTGCGATGTCGAGCCACGCGGTCCAGCCAACGAAGTAACTCACGCCGTGCAGACCGAGTCGCTCCGCCAGACGAACGAAGTCGGCCTCGGACTGTTCCGGGTCCCGGATGATCAACCGGGTCACGGGTTCCGGCGCGAGCTCGTCGTCGGCCACCACGCGGATCTTCGCGTTGGCGCCGAGATCACCGGCCGGGAACGGCGCGGTGACCAGATAGCTGCCGTCGTAGTCCTCGACCGCCATCCGCGCGTTCGGGGCGTACTTGCGGACGGACTCGATCACGGTCGACGGATCGAACGTCCGCTCGTCGACCACGTGGCCGTCCGGGAAGCGCATCGTCCGCGCACCGTTGCTACAGACAACGAACCCGCCGGCCGGCAGGCCGAACCGCTCGGCCACCGGTTTGGTGGTCGACCAGGCCCGGCCCGTCGCCAGGATCACGGGCACCTGTGCGGCCGTACGGCGTACCGCGTCGACGACGGCGGGGGACAGTCCCTCGTCGTGATCGATCAGCGTGCCATCGATGTCCAGGGCAACGGCCGTCGGCCGTGAGCCCTCTGTCATTTGCCCACCGGTTCGAGGACCTCACGGCCGCCCAGGAACGGGCGCAGTGCGGTCGGAACCCGGACCGAGCCGTCGGCCAGCTGGTGCGTCTCCAGAATCGCGACGATCCAGCGGGTCGTGGCCAGCGTGCCGTTCAGCGTCGCGACCGGCTGCGTCTTCCCGTCGGCGTCCCGGTGCCGGATGTTCAGCCGACGGGCCTGGAAGTCCATGCAGTTCGACGTCGAGGTCAGCTCGCGGTACCGGCCCTGCGTCGGCACCCACGCCTCACAGTCGAACTTCCGGTACGCCGAGATGCCCAGATCGCCGGTCGCGGTGTCGATCACCCGGTAGCACAGCTCCATCTTGTCGAGCATCTCCTTCTCCCAGCCGAGCAGCCGCTGGTGCTCGGCGGCGGCCTCGTCCAGGCTGCAGTAGGAGAACATCTCGACCTTGTCGAACTGGTGGACACGGATGATCCCGCGGGTGTCCTTCCCGTGCGACCCGGCTTCCTTGCGGTAGCAGGACGACCAGCCGGCGTAGCGGACGGGACCGTTGGACAGGTCAATGATCTCGTCCATGTGGTACCCGGCCAGGGCGACCTCCGACGTACCGGTCAGGTAGAGCTCGGGCTCGTCGAGCCGGTAGACGTCGTCGTGGGCGCTCAGGTAGCCGGTGCCGCCCATCACCTCGGGCTTGACCAGCGTGGGCGTGATCATCGGGGTGAAGCCGTTCTCGACCGCCTGCTGGACGGCCAGTTGGAGCATGCCGAGCTGGAGCAGCATGCCGGCGCCCTTGAGGAAGTAGAACCGCGAGCCGCTGATCTTCGCGCCGCGTTCCATGTCGATCGCGCCGAGCAGCTCGCCCAGCTCGAGGTGGTCGCGCGGCTCGAAGCCCTCGGCCGCGAAGTCGCGCGGCTTGCCGACCTCCTCGACCACGACGAAGTCGTCCTCGCCGCCGACCGGGGCCTCGTCCGAGACCAGGTTCGGCAGTGCTTTGGCCAGTTCGTCGAAGCGGTTGCCGGCCTCGTTCGCGGCGGCCTCGTTCGCCTTCACGTCGGCGGCCAGGGTCTTGGTCCGCTCCAGCAGCGCGGTCCGGTCGTCACCCTTGGCCTGGGCGACCTGCTTGCCGAGCGTCTTCTGCTCGGCCCGGAGCGCCTCGAACGCGGAGATGGACGATCGACGCTCACTGTCGGCGACCAGAATCTGGTCGACCAGGTCCGTACTCTCACCGCGCTTGGTCAGGGCCGCGCGCACGACGTCGGGGTTCTCACGGAGCAGTTTCGCGTCAATCACACCCTGAGGGTATCGGGGCGTGTCAGAAGGGGCGAAGTCTATTCGGGATGATGTGGTGGTCGTACGTGATCACAGAGGGGGAATCGAGCGGGTCATGAACCATCACCCACCCAGTCCGGTCGGCCGTGTGCTCACGGTCGTCCTGGGTGCGCTGCCGTTCACCGTGATCACGCTGCTCGTCTTCAAGCACTGGCCGCCGCTGGAGCGCTGGGACCAGTCGGTTGCCGCCCGGGCCGCGACGTACGGCGCCGCCCACGAGACCGTGATCGACTTCTGGCAGGTGGTCGGCGCGATCGTGGTCCCGTGGACCTCACGGGGCGTGCTCGTGGTGGTGGCGGCGTACCTCTGGCAGCGCCGGGCCCGGCATCTGACGGTCTGGCTGCTCGTCTCGGCCGGGGCCGAGCTCGGGCTGGTCCAGGCGGTCAAGGCGATCGCCGAGCGGCCGCGACCGACCCAGATGCTGGTCGAGAACGACGGCTGGTCGTATGTGTCGGGCCACGCGGCCGCAGCCTTCGTGATGGCCGGTGCGCTGGGCGTGGTCCTGCCGTCGGTCCGGGGTTGGCGGCGCCGGTTCCGGCTGCTGGTGATGCTGCCGACGATCGCGGTGGTGTGGATCGCGTCCGCCGACCGGATCGCACTGAACGTGCACTATGTGTCCGACGTACTCGGCGGGTGGGCGCTCGGCCTGGCGATCCTGACCGCGACCTCGATCGGCTTCGGTCTCCGGCCCGGGTTGCGTCGACGGCGTCGGCGTACGCCCTCGGACGGCGACGGTACGACGATCCCGCCGCGGGCCGCCGTGATCGTGAACCCGATCAAGGTCGGCGACGGGGTGGCGTTCCGGCGGAAGGTGACCCGGGCGCTGGCGTTCCGGGGGTACGACGATCCGCTCTGGCTGGAGACGCGTCAGGACGATGCCGGGAACGCGATGGCCAAACAGGCGATCGAGAACGAGTCCGACCTGGTCCTGGTCGCCGGCGGAGACGGCACGGTCCGGGTGGTCTGCTCGGCGCTCGCGCACACCGGCATTCCGGTCGGAGTGATCCCGGCCGGCACCGGCAACCTGCTGGCCCGGAACCTGCACATCCCGCTCGATCTGGACGACGCGCTGGAGCGGATCCTGGACGGCCGGGACCGGCGGATCGATCTGGTCCGGGTCCATGGTGACGAGCTCGACACCGACCGGTTCGCGGTGATGGCCGGGCTCGGGCTGGACGCGGCGATCATCTCGGACGCGCCGCCGCATCTGAAGAAGCAGATCGGCTGGACGGCGTACCTGGTCTCGGCCGCGAAGAACATCAACCACCCGTCGGTGCGGGTGACGCTCTCGCTGGACGACGCGGAGCCGATCGAGCGGCGGGTGCGGACGGTCGTGATCGGGAACGTCGGGATGCTGCAGGCGAACATCCCGCTGCTGCCGGACGCACGCCCGGACGACGGTCTGCTCGATGTCGTGGTGATCGCCCCGCGCCGGGTGACGCAGTGGCCGATCGTGCTCTGGCGCCTGATGACGCGCACCAACCGGACCGACATGTACCTGGAGCGCTTCACCGGCCGAAAGGTCGAGATCACCGCGGCAGTCGACGTACAGCGCCAGCTGGACGGTGACCCCATCGGCCCCGGCCGCCACCTGACCGCCGAAATAGAACCCGGCGCCCTAACCGCCCGAGTCCCCAAACGCCGCTAGCCCTGCTCCGACTCTTTCCGGAGGGTTTCGAGGGCCTCTTCCTCTTCGGGGGAGAGTTTGGCCTCGCTGGTGAACGCCTTGATCTCCTTGGCGTACGTGCGTGCGTCCGCCCGGCTGTTGATCGACGTCAGCACGACGCCGTCGCCGTTGTCGTCCAGGAGCGCCATCGACCACGACAACTTCCCGCCGGTGTCGCCGAACGCGTCGTACCGGACCATCGCCAGGTGCTGCAGGGTCTCGCGGAGCTCGCCGCGGGTGACCTCGATCTCCTTGCCCAGCTTGCGGAGCTCGGATCTGACCGTGCCCGGCTTGGCGGCCGGCTGTTCGGGTTCCTGCTCCGGTTCGGGGACGGGCGTCGCCGCGAGCTTGGCCGACTTGGACGTGCCGGACTGCGCCCGGAGGGCCTGGATCGCGAACACCAGGGCGAGCACCGCCACGAACAGGGCGGCGATCCCGAAAGCGCCGGCTAACGTCGAAGACACGCACGGAAGCCTAAGGCATGACGTGTTGTACCTGAGTATTCAGGCGACTGCGGAGAGTGCGCGACCGGACCGGAAGAGGTGTTGTCCGCCCAGGCCACGTAGATTCTCGGCGTGACTCATTTGCCTGACCAAGGTCCTCAACCGGGTGTCCACGACCTGGGATATGCACGGCTCGACACCGACCGGCTGGAGCGCACCGGCGACGCCGAGGTGGTATACGGCGCCGGCAAGACGCCCGAGCAGGTCGTCGAACTGCTGCGCACGCTGCACGCGACCCACCCCGGGCACGCCGTTCTTGCGACGCGATTGACCGAGGAGGCCCAGGCTGCGGTGGCCGCTGCGCTGCCGGGCGCGGTGGTCGATCCGGTCGGGCGTACGGCGGTCCTCGGGGAGGCGCCCGTACTGCGTGGGACTGTCGCCGTGGTGGCGGCCGGTACGTCGGATGCGCCGGTGGCGGCCGAGGCTGCGACGACGGCCAAGGTTTTCGGGGCCGAGGTCGATCTGATCACCGACGTGGGTGTGGCTGGGCTGCACCGAGTGATGGCAGTTCGTGAACGGCTCGACGCGGCGGACTGCCTGGTCGTGGTCGCCGGGATGGAGGGCGCGCTGCCTTCCGTGGTCGGCGGGCTGGTCGGGGTCCCGCTGGTGGCGGTGCCGACGTCGGTTGGGTACGGCGCTTCGTTCGGTGGGCTGGCCGCGTTGCTGGCGATGCTGAACTCGTGTGCGCCAGGGGTCAGCGTGGTGAACATCGACAACGGGTTCGGTGCCGGGGTGTTCGCAGCCCGGGTTGCTCGTCGATCCGCACCGCGTGAGGCGAAGGAGATCCAGTGAGAATCGCCTGGATCGACTGCTCGGCCGGCGCTTCCGGCGACATGCTTCTCGGAGCCTTCCTGGATGCCGGCGCCGACCTCAACGCAGTCAACGCCGCCGTATCCGCGGTCGACCCGTCCCTCTCAGTCAGCGTCGACCGCACCATGCGCCACCAGATCGCCGCCACCAAAGCCACAGTCCGGGTAGACGGCACACCCCATCCAGAAAACACCCCCGCCGACGTCGGACACGGGCATGGACACGGGCACGGCCATGGACATGAGCCGGGCACGGACGCCGCCCCGGGGGACGGGCACGAGCCGGGCACGGGCGCCGCACCGGGGGACGAGGCTGGATCCTCCCCCTCTTCTCCCTCGGTAGGGCATGGGCATGGCCCGACTCGGCCCTGGGCGGAGGTTCGGCGGTTGATTGAGGGGGCTGGGCTTACCGAGGCCGTGCAGAAGCGGGCCCTCGACACCTTCGCTCGACTCGCTCGAGCCGAGGGTAAGGCTCATGGGGTGACGCCGGACGAGGTGCATTTCCATGAAGTCGGGGCGCTGGATGCGATCGCGGACATCGTTGGAGTCGCGGCGGCCTCGGCCTCGCTGGATATCGATCGGATCATCGTGTCGCCGATCAGCCTCGGCGGTGGACGGCAGGTTCGCGGGCAGCACGGCGGCATCCCGGTGCCGGGTCCCGCCGTACTGCATGTGCTGTCTGAGGCGGACGCACCTGTTGTCGGCGGCACAGCGCCGTACGAGATGACGACGCCGACCGGAGCAGCCCTGCTCGCTTCATTGGCGAACGACTTCGGGCTCCTGCCGCCGATGCGGATCCAGCAGACCGGCGTCGGCGCGGGCGGCCGGGACCCGATCGAGGTGCCGAACATCGTCCGCGTCGTACTGGGTGAATCGCTCGAGGGCTCCGCCACCGAGCTCGTCTATGAGACCAACGTCGACGATCTCGACCCGCGCATCTGGCCGCAGGTACTGGCGCGCCTGATGGAAGCCGGCGCGGCCGACGCGTGGCTGACCCCGATCCTGATGAAGAAGGGCCGCCCGGCCCACACCCTCTCGGTCCTCGTCGGCGGTGCGAACGCCGAGGTCGTCCGTTCGGTGATCCTGTCCGAGACGTCCGCGATCGGCCTGCGCGAGTTCAGCATCCGCAAGCACGCCGCGGACCGCGAGTTCGCCACCGTCGACGTCGACGGCCAGCGCATCCACGTGAAGATCGCCCGGTACGGCGGCCAGGTCGTCAACGTCCAACCCGAGTACGACGACGTGGTGGCCGCGGCCGCCAACCTCAAGAAGCCCGTGAAGACCGTCCTGGCCAAAGCCGTAGCCGCCGGCCACGACCTCTGGAGCTAGTGGGCTTCAGCGTTCTCCGGGACAGCCTTCTGCTTACGGCGCGGCCAGTCGTACGGCCACCACTCGGCTCCGCGCCGCCGGGCCCAGACGATCAGGCCGATCAGGACCGCCAGCTCGATCGCCGGGCAGATGGTGTCCCGGAGCCGCGCGCTGAAGAACTCCAGGGAGTCGGACAGGCTCGCGGCGACCTGACGGGCGTTGGGGTCGCGACCGGGGACGTACGCGATCGCGAGCATCGTCGTACGCACGACCATCAAGCCGTCGACCTTCGACGCGGCGACGGCGGCCAGCGCGACCCAGGCGATCAGGTCGTACCAAGGCAGTGAGTACATCGCGGTCAGGATCCACGCGATCGCATAGATCGCGGTGTACCGGATCGCCGCCGGCGTGGGGTCGTCCGGGTGCGTCTGCGGGACCAGCGACTTCGGGAACACCTGGGTCAGCAGGATCGCGACCACGATCAGCCCGACCCACGCGAGGATCGCCAGGACCGTCCGCACCAGCCCGTTCGGCAGGAACAGCGTGAAGAAGCTCAGCAACACCTTGTGCGGCGTACCCGTCGAGATGAACGACGTCTGCGACCGTGCCTGCTGGAACGCCTGCAGCCCGACCACGGCGTACAAACCGGCCATTGCGAGCGCGCCACCACCACAGAAGATCGCGGCCTTCCGGCGATCGGCCCGCAGCGACCACAGCATTGCCACGCCGACCAGCCCGATCGACAGCTTCGTGCAGCCCGCGATCCCGATCAGGATCCCGGCCCAGAACACGTGCCGCCGGAACAACACGAGCCCCATCACCGCGAACATCACGGCGATCGCGTCGTTGTGTGCGCCGGCGAGAACACACCACAGGATCAGTGGGTTCGCGAGCCCGAGCATGATCACGCGGCGGCGGTTCGGCAGGTTGGGCCCGACGAGCTTGACCAGGAGCAGTCCGGTGACGATCAGGCTGATCGCGACCGACAACTGCAGCATCCACACGGTCAGCTGCATCGAGTCGCCACCGATCAGTGACGACAGCCACTGGATCCAGGTCGCGATCGGCCCGTACACACTCTTCGCGCCCTGCCACGGCCGCTCGGTCGCCGCGATCACCGGGTCGTACCCGAGCCGGATCGTGTCCGCCGGCGCCTGCGTGTACGGGTTGCCGCCGAGCGACATGATCCGTCCGTACGCCGCGTAGATCAGCACATCGCCGGACGCCATCGGCGGGACCAGCGCGACGGCCGCCGTCGTACCGATGCCTAGGGCAATCAATCTGTCGATCCGCGGGGCCCAGCCGTGCTTGAGGGCCTTGGTGGCAAGGTAGACGCCGTACCCGCCGAGCAGGATCGCGACGTAGATCATCACCGTGACGAGCCAGTCGTTCGCCTTGGTGTCGAACCAGTACGACGGCAACCACTTGTGCCGGTTGGTCAGGGTCAGAACGACGACCGACGGGCCGAGCAGGCCGACCGCGACGATGAGCGCCGTACAAGCGAGGTAGAGCGCGACTGCGCGCCGTCCGTAGCGCTGGGCGAGCTGCGGATCGGACAGGTCGGCAGTGCTCATTGCGCGGTCTTCCGCGGGAACAGGCTGCGCAGCGACGGGCCGCCGCCGTCCGCGGGCAGAGCGCTACGTGCGGCCAGGGCGCGTCGGACGTGCAGGTACTGCTTCGCGCGATGCAACTGCCCGCGCAGGTCGGTCCCGGTGGCGCGGTGCCGGACCTCGATCGGCACCTCCAGGATGCGGAAGCCCTTCCGCCCGAGGTCGATGCTCAGCGCGGTCTCGACCCCGAACCCGGCCGCCAGCGGTACGGCGGAGTCGAACGCGGCCCGGGTCAGACAACGCTGCCCCGACAGCGGCTGCTCCGGAGCCCAGCCGGTCGCCTCCTCGACCCCGGCCCGGGCCAGTCGTACGACGAACCCGTGCCCGCCGGCCTTCGAACCATCGGCACGCACCTGCGCCGGCAGGGTGCCGATGGTCATGTCGGCCTGACCGGTCTGCACCGGCTCGATCAGTGGCGCCGCACCGACCGCGGTGTCGGTCAGGTCGGCGTCGAGGAACAACAGGTGTCGCGGCCGGGCACCATCCCGCTCGGCGACCGCTGCCGCACCGGTCTCCATCGCTGCGGCCTTCCCCCGGTTCCGCTCGTGGCGGACCACGACTGCGCCCGCGCGCTCGGCCGCCTCCGCCGTGCCGTCCGTGGAGCCGTCGTCGACGACCACGACGAGGTCGACGCCGGTGATCTTGTGCACCGCGTCCACAGTGGCTGCGATCCGGTCCGACTCGTCCTTCGCCGGGATCACACAGGCGACGGCACGCTCGAACGGCTCGGAATGCAGATCATGACCGGACACAGCACCGCAGCCTAGTTCCTCGGCAGCCGATCGACCTCGTCAGCGCCCGCCGCTGTGGATATCTCGTCCTTTCGAACGAGCTCACCCGAGACCTTGATATTGTCGGACAATCAGACACATTGAAGATAGTCCGGCGCGGTCGCGACCGGCTGCCGTAGCTTGGTTGGCACGGACTCAAGGGAGAGGGCAGACGGATGACCGAGGCTCAGGGGTACGGCGTCGACAGTGAAGTGGGCCCGCTGCGGACGGTGATGCTGCACCGGCCCGGGAACGAGCTCCGCCGGCTCACCCCACGGAACAACGACAAACTGCTGTTCGACGGCATCCCGTGGGTCGGTCGCGCGCAGGACGAGCACGATGCGTTCGCCCAGGCGCTGCGGGACCGCGACGTCGAGGTCCTGTATCTCGGCGAGCTGCTCGCCGAGGCACTCGCGGACCCGGAAGCACGCACCCGCGCGGTCGCCGGCACCACCGAGGACCTGCGCCTCGGCGACACCCTGCGCGACTATCTCCAGGCCTCGCTCAGCAATCTCGATCCGGCTCAGCTCGCCGAGGCGTTGATGGCCGGTGTCCGGAACGACGAGGTTCGAGCGGGTGGACTCGTCACGTCACTCCTGGCGCACGAGGACTTCCTGATCGATCCGCTGCCGAACCTGCTGTTCACGCGGGACTCCAGCGTCTGGATCCGGGACTCGGTCGCGGTGACCTCACTCGCGATGCCGGCCCGGGCGCGCGAGACCCAGCTGACCGAGCTGATCTACACGTTCCACCCGCGGTTCGCCGGTGCGAACAAGGTCTACGACCACACGCTCGAGCACGTCGAGGGTGGCGACGTACTCGCGCTTGGTCCGGGCGTACTCGCGGTTGGGGTCGGGGAGCGGACCACACCGGCCGGGGTGGAGCGGTTGGCCCGGCGGGTGTTCGCGCAGGACCTGGCGCACACCGTGCTCGCCGTACCGATCGCGCAGCAGCGGGCGACGATGCATCTCGACACGGTCTGCACGATGGTCGACGTTGACGCCGTACTCATGTATCCGAACATGGCGGAGGAGATGCGGGCGCTCGCGGTCACCACCGACGGGGACCAGTTGCATGTCGCGGAGCCGGAGCCGTTCCTGGTGGCGGCCGCCAAGGCGCTCGGGATGGACACGCTGCGGCGGATCGATACCGGACTGGACCCGGTCACGGCCGAGCGCGAGCAATGGGACGACGGGAACAACACTCTCGCCCTGGCGCCGCGGGTGTGCATCGCGTACGAGCGCACTGTCGAGACCAACGCGCGGCTGGAGGAGTCCGGGATCGAGGTCATCCGGATCTCGGGTTCGGAGCTGGGCTCGGGCCGTGGCGGGCCGCGCTGCATGTCGTGCCCGGTGCTCCGCGCTCCGCTCGGCTGAGCCCTGGGGTCCGGGCCCCCGTGTGAGCCCTACGACACGCGCAGTTAAATCGGGACTTGTGGCAGCCGGGCAACCCGACTACTCTTCATGCCTAGGCCCAGGCCCTGTTGCTCCCCCGTCAGCAGGACTTGGGCCGTCCACGTTTTCTAGGTTTATCGATCATGGCCTAGACCACTGTCAGTAATCGAACCCCCGGGCCGAGGCCCGGGGGTTCGTTGCGTCAGCGGATGGTGAGCTGGCGGCTGGCGAGGCCGGCCCGGGCGGCGCGCTCTTCGGTGCTGAGCGTCGCCTCGGTCGCGAGCGCCTTCTCCAGCGCGACCGCGAAGTCGGCCGCGGGCTTCTCGACGTCGGCGGCCTCGGTGCCGGCGGGGAGCTCCCAGACCGGGGCCAGGACGCCGAGGGCGCGGAAGGATCCGATCAGACGGCTGCCCTCGATCAGCGCGGACGAGCCGGCCGCGTGCAGGCGGGCGAGCGCGTCGAGCAGGGTGTCCTCGCTGTGCGGCAGCACCCAGCGCAGGTAGCGGCGGTCGCCGATCTCGGTCCAGTACGCCGCCTCGACCGATTCCAACCGCTTCGTCGGGGCCGCGGCCGCATTGGCGCGCTCCAGACCCGCGGCGACCTCGCCGGTCGGGTCCTCGACGTTCTCGCCGACCCAGAAGTCGAAGCCCTCGTGCACCTTGGCCTCGATCGGCTTCGAGGTGTCGATCAGGTCCTGCAGGCGCGGACCTTCCTTCATCAGGTCGCCCAGCTGGACCGGATTGCCCGGCTCGGTGTGCAGCGCAGCGTTGATCGCGTGGCCGAGGTCGCGACTCGGGTCACCCGACGACGCGTGCGTCTGCAGGCCGATCCAGATCGTCTCGTCGTCGCGGACCAGACCCGGCATCGCCATCGGCAGCAGGGTGACCAGGTTGACCACCTTGCCCGCGTTGTCCCCGGTCAGCACGACCTCCGCCGTACCCGCGGGGACGATCTCGCGGAACGCGATCAGGTCACACTCCGACGGCAGCCCCTCGAACGGCCGCATCACGAAGGTGTCGGTGGCCTGGGCCCGGTCCTTGCCGTGACACTGCTTGAACCGCTTGCCCGAACCACAGGGGCAGGGTTCCCGCGGCCCGACGTCGACCAGGTCGGCCGGATCGAGAGTGACGGTCGTCGTGTTGCCGGACTTGGCGCGCTGCCGCGACTTCTTTCCCATAACCCCGCAGTCTTGCAGCCGACGGCACCCGTCGGCCAACCGGCCGGATTCAGCTGGACCGGATTCAGCCGTCCTGGATTCGGCCAGGCCGGATTCAGCTGGACCGGATTCAGCTGGGGATGATCGCGTGCACGGTTCGATGGCTGGTGGCGGTGCGCACGTCCCAGTGCGAGGTGAGTACGTCGACGATGGCGAGACCGCGGCCGCCGATCGATTCGGGGTGGGTGTCGCTGATCCGTCGCGGCTCGGTGTCGCCGCGACCGTCGGTGACCTCGACGTGGATACCGGCCTTGTCGATCCACCAGGCCGCGCGCACCTCGCCGGCCGGCAGCGGCGGCGCATACCGGATCGCGTTCGAGAGCAGCTCGGAGAGCACGAGTTGTGCGTCGTCACAGGCGGTGTCGCTAATCCCGTAACGCTTCAGGTAGGCGGCTAGACGGCGACGGGAGTCCGCTACCGCGGACACGTCGTGCGGCAGTACGACGTCCACAACGCTCACGTCGGCAGGCAGGGTCGCAGAGGACAAGCAGGGTCTCCTCGAGTTCGGTACAGCCACCATCACATCTGCCCAGCTTCCGGCCCCGGAAAACACCGGTGGGTATTCCGTTACATGGCCGCGCGCAGATCACGCCTAAACCCGAAGAAACCGAGATGAAATCGACGGAATTGAACGTTGCAATAACCGCCCGCATTCACCCTGCTACGTATCCACACCACGTGACACATGCCACACAAAGCAGCTCCGATGTGTCACAAACTCCACCTGCTCGTACGACGTCCTACCCCCTCAACGCGCTCATTTGAGCGAGGGTTTTCAGGGTGGCCGCGGGCCGGTCGCTGATGATCGCGTCGACGCCGATGTCGTGGCAGTGCCGGACGTCCGCCTCCGCGTTGACGGTCCAGACGTGGACCTGGTGCCCGTGCTTGTGGGCGCGGTCGACGTACTCCGGGTGGGCGGTGACGATCTCCAGACTGGGACCGGCGTACGAGACGCCGGTCGGTAGGGAGCCGTCGCGGAAACGCAGCGGGACGCGGTCCATCAGTAGGACCGTCCGCAGTCCGGGTGCCAGCACGCGGAGCCGGCGCAGCGACAGCCAGGAGAAGCTCATCACCCGGACCGGAGACTCCGTGCCGACCTTCGGATGCGCCCAGCCGTAGCGATCCAGGGCCTCGATCAGCCGCCGCTCGACCAGTCCGGCGTACCGGGTCGGGTGCTTGGTCTCGATGGCCAGCTCGACCGGACGGCCGGCGTCACGGACGGTGGAGAGCAGGGTTTCGAGCGTGAGGACCTTGCGCAGATCCGGGCTCGGCAAGTCGGCTTCGTCGTCGAGATCGGCCCACGGATTCTTCCACGAGCCCCAGTCGAACGCCTCGAGCTCGGCCAGGCGCATCGTGGACAAGACGCCGTGTCCGTTGGACGTGCGCTCGATCCTGCGGTCGTGCACGCAGACCAGATGCCCGTCGGCGGTGAGCCGCACATCGCATTCGAGTCCGTCCGCGCCCGCCTCGATCGCCCGGCGGTACGCCGCGAGGGTGTGTTCGGGACTGTCGTCACTTGAGCCACGGTGGGCCACCACCTTTGGGAGCTTCCCCATAAGGAGAACTCTGTCATCCACCGATGTGAGCGAGTCACGGAGGCGCGCCGATCGCTGGAAAACGATTACTTTCATTGCCGGCGCGCGAGGATTGGCCGCATGGAGATGCGGGCGATCGTGCTGGACGGGCCGGGCGAACCGGAGGACATGCGGGTACAGCGGGTCGCCGTCCCCGAGCCCCCGGCCGGATGGGTCCGGATCAAGGTGGAGGCGTTCGGGCTGAACCGGTCCGAGTACCACCTCCGGGCCGGGATGGCGACGAACGCGCGCTTCCCGGTGATCCCCGGGATCGAGGCCGCCGGGACCGTCGACGCGGCGCCGGGTGGCGAGTTCGAGCCCGGTCAGCAGGTGGTGGCGATGATGGGCGGGATGGGCCGCGAGTTCGACGGTGGGTACGCCGAGTACACCGTAGTACCGGCGTACTGCGTCATCCCCGTGACCACGGGTCTCGACTGGGCGACGCTCGGGGCCTTGCCGGAGATGCTGCAGACGGCCCACGGATCGTTGCACACCGGGCTGGCGATCGAGCCCGGCCAGACGCTGCTCGTGCGCGGCGGTACGTCGTCAGTCGGGGTGGCAGCCGCCGTACTGGCGAAGGAACACGGGCTGACCGTGTTCTCGACCACGCGGAATCCCCAACGGACACAGGTCTTGCGCGAACTCGGCGTCGATCACCCGATCGTTGATGATGGCAACGTTGCGGAGAAGGTCCGGGAAATCCTGCCGGCCGGGGTGAACGCAGCGCTCGAACTCGTCGGCACGAATGTCCTGCCCGACACGTTGAAGGCGACCGCGCTGCACGGCACGGTGTGTTTCACCGGAATGCTCAGCGACAACTGGACGATCCCCGACTTCTACCCGATCGGCTACCTCCCGAACGGCGTCCGCCTGACCGGGTACGGGGGTGAGAGCACGGACCTCCCGGCGGCGGCGTTCCAGCGGTACGTCGATCTTGTCGAGGCCGGCAAGCTCCCGATCCGGATCGACCGGGTCTTCGCGATGGAGGAGATCGGCGCGGCTCACCGCATCATGCAGGATGGCCAGGCCGTCGGGAAACTGGTGGTGCGAGTGGGTGCTGGGCCCGCCACCTGACAGGCCCAGCACCGGATCAGGCGGTCGCTTCCTGCAACGCGGTGGCGCGACCGGACGGGCGGGCGAGACCGTAGTGGTCGCGCAAGGTCGTGCCCGTGTATTCGGTGCGGAACAGGCCGCGGGCCTGCAGGATCGGGATCACCTCGTCCACGAACGTGGTCAGGCCGGAGGGCAGGACCGGCGGCATGATGTTGAAGCCGTCGGCGGCGTCGGCTTCGAACCAGTTCTGGATCGCGTCCGCCACCTGGTCCGGCGTACCGGTGAAGGTGCGGTGACCGCGGCCGCCGCCCAACCGGCCGATCAGTTCGCGAACCGTCAGCTTCTCCCGGCGGGCGAGCGTCACGATCAGCGTGTACCGGCTCTTGGCGCTCTCGATCTCGTCCTCGTCAGGCAGATCGGCGGGCAACTGCTCGTCGAACGGCAGGTCCTCGGGCTTGACCTTCAACGTCTTCGCCAGCTGCAGCCGCGCATACTCGGGCCGGATCAGCGAGTCCAGCTCACGTTCCAGTCGCTGCGCCTCCTCGACCGTGCTGCCGATCACCGGCACGATCCCGGGCAGGATCTTGATCGTCTCCGGATCGCGACCGAGCGCGGCCGTCCGTGCCTTCAGATCGCGATAGAAGTCCTGCGCGTCCTCGAGGGTCTGCTGGGCCGTGAACACGGCCTCGGCGTACCGCGCTGCCAGTCCCTTGCCGTCCTCGGAGGAGCCGGCCTGAACGATCAGCGGGTGCCCCTGGGGCGACCGTGGCAGGTTGAGCGGACCACGCACCTGGAAGTGCCGCCCGACGTGGTCGATCGGCACCACGCGGTCGTTCACGGCCCATACGCCGGCTTCCTTGTCCGCGATCGCCGCATCGTCCTGCCACGAGTCCCACAGCTTGTACGCGACCTCGAGGAACTCCGCGGCCCGGTCGTACCGCTCCGCATGTGCGGGCTGGTCCGCCAGGTTGAAGTTGAGCGCCGCGTCCGGACCGGCCGTGGTCACCACGTTCCAGCCCGCGCGCCCGCCGCTCACGTGGTCCACGCTGGCGAACCGGCGGGCCAGGTTGTACGGGTCGTTGTACGTCGTCGACGCGGTCGCGATGAGCCCGATCCGCGACGTCACCGCGGCCAGCGTGGTCAGCAGCACCGTCGGCTCCAGCGTCCCGGCCGGCCGGCGACCCACGTCCCCGATCAGTACCGGTGAGTCCGCGAAGAACACCGAGTCGAACTTCCCGCGCTCCGCGGTCCGGGCGAGCTCCTGATAATGCGCCACCGAGGTATTGGCGAACGGATCGCTCTCCGGCAACCGCCAGGAGGCCTCGTGATGGCCCGTACTCATCAAGAACGCGTTCAAATGCAACTGCCGGCTCATAGCGAAACTCCCAAAGCGTCGAGAAGCCGCGACCGGACCGCGGCGAATCCTGGATCGGCCGCACTCCGTGGCGCGGCCAATTCGATCTGTTCGGTCGCGACCAGCCGGCCCTCGTCGAGCACGATCACCCGGTCGGCCAGCACGATCGCCTCGTCGACGTCGTGCGTCACCAGCAGTACGGCGGGCTGATGCGCCGCGCACAACTTCCGCAGCAGCACGTGCATCTTCAAGCGGGTCAGGGCATCCAGCGCCCCGAACGGCTCGTCCGCGAGCAGCAACTCCGGCTCCCGCACCAGCGACCGCGCCAATGCGACCCGCTGCTGCTCACCACCGGACAACTCGTTCGGCCAGGCCTGCTCTCGACCCTCGAGCCCAACCTCGGCCAGGCTCTCCCGGCCGCGATCCTCAGCCCCGTGCAGTCCAAGTACGACGTTGTCCAACACCCTTGCCCACGGCAACAACCGCGAGTCCTGGAAGACGACCGAGACATTCGCCGGTACGACGAGCTCCCCGGAGCCGGCGACATCCGCGTCCAACCCGGCCAGGGCCCGGAGCAACGTGCTCTTCCCGGATCCACTCTTCCCCAGCAGCGCAACGAACTCACCCGGAGCGATGTCCAGGTCGAGCCCGTCGAGGACAGCGCGATCGTCGTACTTGCGGACCAGGTCGCGGACCTGGACGGCGGCGGTCAAGAGGCCAGCGTGCGGCGCCATGTGAGGGCCCTCCTCTGGATCAGGCGGACGGCTCCGTCGGAGAGCAGGCCGAGGATGCCGTAGAGGACCAGGCCGACGATGATGATGTCGGTCTGTCCGTAGGTCCGGGCCAGTTCCATCATGTAGCCGATACCGCTGGTGGAGTTGATCTGCTCGACGACGACCAGCGACAGCCAGGCGCCGGTGACCGCGAACCGCAGGCCGAGCAGGAACCCGGGCAGCGCGCCCGGAAGGACGACCCGGCGGATGAAGTCCCAGCGGGACAACCCGACGGTCTGCGCGAGTTCGACGTACCGGCTGTCGATCGTGCGGAGGCCGTTGTGGGTGTGCAGGTAGATCGGCACGAACACCCCGAGCAGGATGGTGACGATCTTCATCGACTCACCGATCCCGAGCCAGAGGATCAGCAGCGGCAGCAACGCCAGCGACGGGATCGCGCGCTTGATCTGGATCGGACCGTCCAGGATCGCCTCACCGAGGCGGGAGAGTCCGGAGAGCAGCGCGAGTACGACGCCCAGGACGATGCCGAGTGCGAGTCCGATCAGGGCCCGCTGGGCGGAGGTCCAGAGGTTCGACTGCAGTCGGCCGTCGGCGATCAGGTCGCCGGCCGTTGTCACCACGGTCCAGGGCGCGGACAGCACCCGCTGGTCGATCCAGCCGGTGGCCGATCCGATGCTCCACACCACGAGCAGCAGTACCGGTCCGATCGCGGCACCGAACCTGATCGGCTTCCCCGGTCCGAGCCTTCGTCGTCGTACGACGGTCGCGCCGGTGGCTTCCCGTGCTTTCAGCCCGGGCAGGGTGGTCGCGCTCATTTCGAGGCTCCCTTGATCGCGTCGGCGGCGACGGTCTGGAACCGCAGGTCGTAGAGGTCCTTGGCCTGGATCACCTTGTTGCCGGTCTCCTTGGCGAGCAGCTCGATCGTGTCCTGGTGCCGCTGGATCGCGTCACTCCAGTCCGCGCTGATGTCCGGGTGACCGGCGTTCTCGACGAGCCATTGCCCGTCGGCCTCGGTGAGCCCCTGGTCCTTCACGTAGTACCCCTGGATCCATTCCTTCGGGTGCGTGTCGATCCAGTTCTGCGCGACGCCCCAGGCGGCGACGTACGCGCGGATCGCGGCCGCCTTGTTCGCGTCCTCGAGCGACTCCTGGACCACGTAGAGGTGGCCGGCGTCGTCGCGCAGGCCGTGGTCGATCGTGCTGGCCCCGTCCTTGCCGTACTTGGCCAGGTAGCGCTTGATCTGGACGCCACCGATCGGGGCGACGTCGACCTGCTTCGCGGCCAGTGCGTTCGTGTAGACGTCTCCGGTGCTCGGGAGCTCGACGAACTTGACGTCGTCCTTGGTCAGCCCGGCCTTCTGCAGCACCTTGAGAACCAGGGCGCCCTGCGCCTGCCCGGGGCTGTACGCGATCTTCTTGCCGCGTAGGTCGCCGAGTGACTTCACGTTGACGCCTGGTGCGATGCCGAGCTTGTAGATCGGGTGGTTCAGCGGGTCCTGGCGGAACTTCGACGCGACGATCTTCACGTGCAGCCCGGTCCAGGTCGCGTGGATCGGCGGGATCTCCGCGACCGAGCCGACGTCGAGGGCGTGTGCCCGGAACGCCTCGGTGGTCTGCGGACCGCCGCTCAGGTTGGCGAACTGGACGAACTTCGACACCTTGTCGATCTGTCCGGACAGCTTCAGCGCCACCTCGGTGGCGGGATCACCGACGACGATCTTGGTGCCGTCCGGGACGGTGGTCGGCAGGGCGGCGTCCAGCGAGAGCTTGGCGGCGTTGCCGGCGTCCGCGGCACCACCACAGCCTGCCAGCACGGCGACGGTCGCGACGGCTGCGGCGAGGAGCTTGGGGGTCTTAAGCATGATGTGCCTTCGGGTGTGTAGTGACGTAGTTGCCGTCGTGGTAGAGCAGCGGCTCGTGCTCACGCCGTTCGGTATGGGTGGCGAGGCGGGCGACGACCAGCGAGTGGTCGCCGACCGCGAAGCGGTGCTCGACCTGCGCGCGGAGAAAGCTCGGGGCCTCGTCGAGTACGGGTTCGCCGGTCGCCAGCCGCGACCAGCGGGTCGGCTCGGCGAACCGGTCGATGCCGCTGGTGGCGAACCGGCCGGCGATGGCGTGCTGGTCGGCGGAGAGGAAGTTGATCACCAGGCTCTCGGTGCTGCTGACGGTCGGCCAGCTGGACGCGCTGGTGGCGATCGCGAACGACACCAGCGGCGGCAGCAGGCTGACCGAGACCAGTGAGGTCGCGGTGAAACCGGCCGGGCCGTGGCCGGCGTCCGCGGTGATCACCACGACGCCGGCGGCGTGGCGACGGAACACGGACCGGTAGACATCGGCGTCGACGATCCGCTCCTCCTGGCGGTCGGGGACCACCGAGAGGGCAGGGCGGTGCAAGGCGGGAACGGACATGTCTCTCCCTCGAACTGGGGCAGGGACCACAAGATGGTGTGAGAGGCGCTCAGACACGCCTCGTACGGCGGGATTCCGCCGGAGAAACGGGGAACCGCGTCACCGACAGGTGGCGCTCGCCGTCCGCAGCAGATCGATGACGCGACGGCGGGTGAGGAAGGTCGTCGTCATGTCAGCAATCTTCGCATCAATGTCTACTGGAGAACTAGACAATCTCGCGATCCGGGATGGGCGTCCAGAACTGACCACGGGCTGGGACGACACACCGCCGGTCGCCCTCACACTCCCGGCCGTGCGTGCGTTCTACTGTCGTGATGGCTCGGGAGAAGGTCGAACTGCCGCCGTTCCAGGCGCTCGTCGACGCACACTGGCGGGACGTGGCGCGGCTGGCGCGCGCGTTGGCCGGACCGGTGGACGGCGACGACGTGGCCCAGCGTGCCTGGGAGAAGGCGTTCGCGGCGTACCCGGGCCTGACCTCGGCGAAGAACCTGCGCAGCTGGCTGCTGACCATCACCTCGCGGTGTGCGACCGACCTGCACCGCGCCCGCAAACCCCAACGTCCACTCGACGAGGCCCCACCGGTCGCGGTCGACGGCCCGGATGCCGCCGACTGGCCGGATCCCGACCTCTGGCAAGCGGTCAACGAGCTGCCCGAACGGCAGCGATTCGCGATCACGCTGAAATACATCGGCGACCTGGACCACCACGGCGTGGCCGCCGCCCTCGATACCACGCCCGCCGCCTCGCGCCGGCTTGTCAGCGACGCACTCGCGGTCTTGCGCACCAAACTCGGAGTAAACGCATGAATGATCTCGAGAGCCGGTTGACCCGGTTCACCATCCCCGACCCGAAACCACCGGTATTCCCGGCCGCCGACGTCGCCTACACCCTGCACGACACCCCGATCGGCACAATGCTGCTCGCGGTCGCGAACGGCCGGGTCGTGGCCAGCTCCTTCGGCGACGAGGAGACCATGACGAACCGCCTCGCCCGGGCGTTGTCCCCGCGGGTACTACGCCAGCCGAGCGCACTGGACGACGTACGACGGCAGTTGGACGAGTTCCTGTCCGGGCGGCGTCAGGCGTTCGACCTGGACGTGGATCTCTCGCTGGCAACGCCGTTCCAGCGCCTTGTCCTCAACGATCTGCCGCTGCACACGAGCTACGGAAAGACCACGACGTACGGCGCTGTCGCCGGCGAGATCCACAAGCCCAAGGCAGCCCGTGCGGTCGGTACGGCGCTGGGCGCGAACCCGGTCTGCGTCGTCCTGCCGTGCCACCGGGTGATCGGTGCGAGCGGCGCCCTCACCGGGTACGCGGGCGGCCTGGAGGCGAAACGATTCCTGCTGAACCTTGAAGCAAAAGGGTGAGTTTTCCCACCCCGGCGGGCATTGATTTACACTCGTCCGAATAAGGAGCAGGTCCCCAATGTGGAGTGGGGATCTGCTTCTTTCATTGTGCAATGTGCACCGGTGCAGGTGTTTCGGAAAAGCATTCAGGTCGAGAACTACCGGGTCAGTCAGTGGTCGGCTGGTGGATCTCCAGGATCAGCCGGCGGCGGCCGCCCCACTCGCGCTTGTAGACCGTGAAATTCTCGATCCCGGCGGCCGCGCAGAGCCGCTTGTAGCTCTTCTCGTCATGGATGAAGTGCACGCTGCTGGTGCCGAAGTGCTCGGTGGTGACGATCCGGTGCTCCGGGCCCTGCCGCATCCCGTTGGCGATCTCGGCCGCCGTCGCCGGGCCCCAGCTCGGGCCCTCGATGATCGCGATACCGCCCGGCTTCAGTACCCGGGAGATCTCACAGATCGTGGACACCTGCTCGTCCTCGGCGAACAGCTCGTGGAACGCCGTCCACAGGCAGATCACCGCGTCGAACGCGTCCCACTTGTACGGCAGATCCGTCATCGAGCCGACCGCCCAGTCGATCGACAGCTCCTCCTCGGCAGCCTTCGCCCGGCCGGCCTCGATCAGGTTCGGCGAGATGTCGAGTGCGCGGACGACCTTGCCGGCCTTGGCCAGCGGCAGGGCGACCCGGCCGTACCCGCAGCACAGGTCGAGCACCGACTCGCGCTCGCCGAGCAGCTCCTCGACAGCCTTCACGGTCGCCGCGTCCCGCTCGGGCGTCGTCCTCGAGGCCAATCCGTCGGCTCCCAGTTCCGCGTACTCGGCCCGGCTGCGCAGTGCGGAATTCAGCATGGTCGAAAGTATCCCGGTTACTCCGGGTCAGTGACCAGGGGGCGGCGCCCGACCCGTCCGAGGAGCACCGCGGCCAGCATCGAGACGACAATCGAGGTGTAGGTCGCGCCCAGCCAGGCGGGCACCGGCTGGTGGTTGAACAGGGCCTGCTGGACGTCAGTCCAGAACGGTGACCAGCCGGCTACGGTGCCGGGGTTGACGAGTTGGTAGGCGACGAAGCCGATCAGCCAGGCGACTGTGGGCTGCCACCGGAACCTCGCCGTACTCGAGACGTCCCAGTTCATCTTGCTCACCAGGAAGAAGTCGGCGATCGCGACCGCGAACAGCGGGACGAAGACCGAGCCGATCAGGTAGAGGAACTGGGTGTAGTTGCCCAGGTCAACCATCAGCGCGATACCGGTGGCGATCACGCCGATCGCGACCGAGATCCACCGGCGGTCGACGTGACCGATCAGGTTGTGTGCGGCCATCGTGGTCGAGTAGACGTTCGCGTACGCCTCGTCGACCTCGTCCACGAGCAGAACGAACAGCGCGAACGCGCCGGCCGGGAGAGTGACCAGTGCGGTGATCACGTCCTCGCTGTTGGTCTGCAGGGTCGCGACCGCGAAGACGCCCATGGCGTAGTAGGCGATCGCGGCGATGCCGTAGCCGAGCGACGATCCCGCGAACGCGGCCTTGTTGGTCCGTGAGTGCCGGGTGTAGTCGGCGGCCAGCGGCGCGAACGAGACCACCCCGGCGGCGGCCAGGTCGACCGCAGGCCAGAAGCCGAACACGCTGTCCTGCGGCAGATCGTGCACCGGCTTGCTGAGCACCTGCACGAACAGGTACACCGATGCGATCAGCACCAGCCAGACCATGAACTTCCGCAGCACCTTCACACTGCCCAGCGGCCGGACCGCCATCGTCGTGGCGATCACCCCGGCCAGTACGACGAACAGCCAGCGCCAGCGCTCACTCGTCACGGCCACCGCGGCCTGGGAGATGACGATGATCTCCATCGTGGCCCAGCCGACGTTCTGCGCGATGTTCAGCACCGTCGGCGCGATCGAACCGCGCCGGCCGAAGATCCCACGCAGGCTCGCCATCGCCGGCGCTCCGGTCTGGGACCCGAACACAGCGGCACCGCCGACCACCAGGGCACCCATTCCGCAGCCGACGACGACTGCGAGGAGTCCCTGCCACAGCGAGCCCGTGTACGCCGCCACCAGCGCGCCCGTGACCGGGCCGAACAGTGAGATGCCGAAATTGCCCCAGAGTGTGAACTGGTCCAGGAATCCGAGTGTTCGGGGCGCATCCGTGGTGAGGACGAGCGGCGCCTCGGTCTGACTGGCAGGACGAACAGCAGTACTGGTCATGATGACCCGCTCCCTACGCCGGCATTACCCGGTCAGGTTCAGGCGGTCGGCGACCCAGCTGTCGCCCTCTCAGCCCGCGCATCTCGGTGCGAGCTCCCGCAAGGTTGTTTGCGCGTCAACGATAGCGCGTCACGTGGGTGGCGGCATGGTGGCTGCTCGCTGGATGAGCGCGGCGACCTCGGGGCCGTTCGTCAGGATCGGCATGTGGGAGCCGGTTTCGAGGGTGCGGGCCTCGCCGTGGCTCAGCTCGGCGAGCCGCTGAACCCACTCGGCCGGGGAGATCAGGTCGTGCTTGCCGCGCACGATGACTACCGGCACCCGGACCCGGGTGATGATCGCGGCCAGGTCGTGGTGCCGGGCCGCTTCCGCAGCGCGGGCGATCGCGGGAATCGTCGTACGGGCGTATTGCGGGGTCACGGCCCGGATCAGCTTGGGCACCTCGGGTACGGCGGAGCCCAGCCAGCGCACGGTCCGGTCCACCCAGCTCGACATCCGGATGTCTCCGGTGGGAGCCGCGAGTACGAGCGCGTGCACCAGCTCTGGGTGGTTGACCGCGGTCTCGACCACGATCTGGCAGCTGGCGGAGTGGCCGACCAGGACCGACCGCTCGCGGATCTTCTCCGCGAGTGCCGCGCCCAGGGCTTCGGGGTGGAGGTCCTCGCGGGCTCCGGCGGGTTCGCCGTACCCGGGCAGGGTGATCACGTGGTACGGCGTGGTCAGGTGCTCGACCGTTTTGGCGTAGGACTCCGGCCCGAGTCCGAGGCCGGGGACCAGAACGACAGGTGTGCTCACTCCCAGGGCGCTTTGGCCGGTGGACCTTGGACGACCGGGTTACGGACCTCGGGCTTCAGCTCGCGGTACCCCAGCGCCAGTCCGGCCGCGAGGGTCAGCAGGCCGATCCCGCCCCAGCCGTACGCCGTCGGCAGCCGGTCGACCGAGTCGTCGATCGCACCCAGTCCGGTGGACAGGACCATGATGATCCAGATCAGGATCGGGATGATCGAGACTCCGACCAGCAGTAGCCCACCGAACTCGGCCGGGTCGGGCTGACGGCCTGCCTTGCGCCGGGCGAGGACGTCCCGGATCCACATCACCAGTGCGGCCGCGCCGACCACGATCAGCAGGAGCTGGCCGATCGCGTCGAGGACGTCCGTACGCAACGGGTGGTTGAGCGGTGAGCCGGGCGCTTGGGAGATCTCCCGGAGTGCGACGCGCTGGACGGACACGACGAGCAGACCGTAGATGCCGGCGACCAGCGCGGCCAGACCGACTACGCGGGCGGCGCGGGGGTCGCGGGGCGCGACTAGCTCTTCCCGCCCGTATGTCGGGAGCTCGTGCTGCTGTGGATGCGTCGCGGGACCGTATGGGGTGCCAGGACGGTAGTTGGGCGGCTGCGTATAGGTCGGGCCTTGCGGAGGCGCTTGCGGCGGTCCTGGCTGAGAGCCGTAGGGCTGGGGGTCGGCGTACGGTCCCGGCTGCGGGTTGGGGTGCGGGCCGGTTCCGTACGTGCCACCGCCGTACGGCGTGGGCGGGGCGTAGTGCTGCTCCTCGCCGGACTGCTCGGGCTCGTCGCCCCGGCCGTACGTCGGGAAATCCTGTGACGACATCGCTACTCCCTCCCGTCCGGTCTCAGCTTAGAGGGCGTCCGGGAGTTCCCGGACGGCCTCAGGTTGCTTTGACGGTCGGCCACGCGTTCGGAAGGCAACCGGCCAGCCCCTTGGTCTGCTGCATCATCACCGGCGCGGGGGTCTTCGCGGTGGTGCAGGTCGAGTGACCATGGCCGAGCGCGTGCCCGACCTCGTGGTTGACCAGGTAGCTCCGGTAGAGCGACACGTCGCCGTTGTACGCCGGGATCGCGTACATCCACCGCTTGGCGTTCAGTACGACGCGGTCCTCGACCCGGCAGGACACCTCACCACCCGTGTCGAGCGGCAGGCACAGCTTGTCGGTCAGCTCCGGCGTGGCCAGGATGATCCGCAGGTCCACATCGGCCTTGTCGGACCGCTCGAAGCTGACCGGGTGGATCGCCTGCCAGCCGCGCGGGTCCGTCAACGTCTCGTGAATGATCTTCGCCGCGGCGGCCCCGTTGATCGACACACCTTGCTCGATCTCCACCCGGTAGGTCAGCTTGTCCCGCACCCCGTTGGCCTTGTCGAACCCAGGCACGATGGCGAGCTTCCCGCTGGACACGGTCACGTTGGGCTTCGAGCCCTTGGGCTTCCGCGTCAAAGTCGGTGCCGGCCGCAACGGAGTCGTGAACCGCTGCGTCGGCGTAGGCACCACCACCGGCGTCGGTGCGGTACTGGGTGTCTCGATCGACGGGCTGGCTACTGCCTGCCCAGCCACCACTTCCTGAGCCAAGCTCCGCCGCTGCCCGACATCGGGCTGCGCCACCACTACGGTCCCCAACACAGCCAGCGCAGTAACCCCGAACCACTGCCCTTTATAGGACTTCCGCCGACTGTGCCGCCCACCCCGCCGCTTCCGGACAGCCGCGGCCTCACGCTGGCCAGTCCGCCCGGTGGTCATAGCAATCGACCCTACCGACTCAACCGTCCCGGACGAAAGAGCAGTTTCGTTAGACCTAGGGCAACGATTCTAAGGGACCGGGGCGTCAGGCTGTGCGGGTGCGGAGGAATTTACCGAAGTGGGGGACTGTGAAGGCTACGGTTCCGCGTTCGGCGGAGAAGACGAGGCCTTTCTTGATCAGGCCGTCTCGGGCTGGGGAGAGGGACTGGGGTTTGCGGCTGAGGGTGTTGGCCACTTCGGCGGTCTGGACGGACCCGTCGTCGACGCCGATGCCTAGCTCGGCCATGGCGCGCATGTACTCACGTTCTGCCGGCGTGGCACGTTCGTACCGGGAGCCGAAGAAGCCGACGGTCAACTCGGCCGAAGCCTCCGGAGCGGCGACAGCGACGTCCTTGATGGTGATGGGGGACGTCGGGGCGTGGTCCCAGGTGGAGTGGGCGAACGCCTGGACGAAGTACGGGTACCCGTCCGTCTGGGCGTACAGCTCGTCCAGCGCCTCCTCGTCGTACGCAACGCCCTCGCTCTCCGCCGGGACCATCAGCGCGCGGTCGCACGCCTCTCGCGCCAGCCGGTCCACACGGATGTAGCGGAAGAGCCGCTCCGAGTAGGACTTGCTGGCGGACAGTACGGCGGGCAGATGCGGCAGCCCCGCACCCACAACGACCAGTGGCGCGCTCTGCTGCGAGATCTCGTGACATGCGGCGCACAACGCGGACAGGTCGTCCGCACTGATGTCCTGCATCTCGTCGATGAACAGTCCGACCCCGACCGACAGATCGCCGGCCAGATCGGCCGCATCGGTGAAGAGCTCGATCAGATCCATCTCGAGATCACCGGAGTCGGCCCGGCCCTTGGCCGCAGCCACGTCCACCGGCGGATGCCAGCGGATCCCCTTCCGGTCCTCTGCCCCGGTCCGCAGCGCGAAAGCCTTCAGTACGGCGCTGAACTGGTCGACCCGATCGTCATCGCGATGCCGATGCCCCAACTCCCGCATCGCGGTGTGCAGCGCCTGCGCGATCGGCAGCCGGATGCTCTGCTCCGGCCGGGCCTCGATCTTCCCCGTACCCCAGGCACGCTTGATCGCCTGGCTGCGCAACGTGTTGAGCAGCACGGTCTTACCCACGCCCCGGAGCCCACTGAGCACAAGGCTCCGCTCCGGTCTGCCTGCCGCGACCCGTTCGAGCACTACCTCGAACTGCCGCACCTCGGTGTCGCGTCCGGCCAGCTCAGGCGGCCGCTGACCGGCGCCGGGCGCATAGGGATTCCGGATCGGATCCATGCTGCCACTGTATGAGCCCGTCTAGCGTTTTCCTTAGATTGACCTAGCCACCGCGAGAGCGTGTCGCGAGTGGTGTCTACATCTTTCTAGTGAAAACAGTAGAAAACGATAGACACCACGAGCGAGCGCTAGCGCACTATGGTTCCGCCATGCGGGTGGACTGGGCTGTGCAGGCCGGCGCGTTGTACGAGCGCGTGCATCAGCAGTACGTCGGCGGTGCCCGCAAGCTGGAGGCGCTGATCGATGAGCTGATCGGCGAAGAGGAAGGCATCAACTACCTGAGTGCGACCGCCCGGGCCAAGGACCCGGAGTCGTTCCTCGCGAAGGCGGCCAAGCCGAACCCCGACGACCCCGGCAAACCGAAGTACGACGACCCGTTGAACCAGATCACCGACCTGGTCGCGGCCCGGGTGATCACGTTCCTGGTCGAGGCCGTGGACCGGGTCTGCGAGGTGATCGAGGCCGAGTTCGACATCGTCGAGCACACCGACATGGGCGCGCACACCCGCGCGCAGGGCGTCTTCGGGTACGCGAGCAAGCACTACCTGGTCCGGCTCAACTCCCACCGCCGCGAGCTTCCGGAGTACGCCGTACTGAAGAACCTCACGATGGAGATCCAGGTCCGGACGGCGGTCCAGCACGCGTGGGCGGAGTTCGAGCACGACATCCGGTACAAGCTGGACATCCCGCCGGACCGCAAGCCGGAGTTCGACCGGCGGTTCCTGCTCGCGGCCGCGTTGATGGAACTGGCCGACAACGAGTTCACCGAGATCGACCGTCTCTACCGTGAGCTCGCGGCCGCCGAGCCGGACAAGACCCCGCGGGACCTCACCACGCCGACCCTCACGACGTACCTGACCCGCCGCTACCCGGACGCGCCGCACGCCAAGACCAACCACTACACCTGGATCCTCGGCGTCCTCGCCCGCCTCGATATCACCACCGAGGAGCAGCTCACCGAGCTCCTGGCCGGTATCGACAGCTCCGCCGTCCAGGCCGCGATGACTCACCGCTTCCCGGCCGGCGACGTACGACGTCTCGACGACGACCTGCTGGCCGCGAGAGGCACGGCGTACATCGACCTCTTCCCCGACGAGGAACGCCGCCAGAAGATCCTCCGCGGCCGCCTAAAAGCTCTCGGCCGCGCCGGCATCACGGAGCTGTGAGGCGGTACGGCGGGCCCAAGCGCCGGTCGTGATGAGACCAAGGGTCAGGACCAGTACGCCACAGCCCGCGATGATGAACCAGCACAGGCGGGCCGCAGCGACGAAGCCTGTCTCCAAAGGCCCGACCAGGCGGGCGGTCAGGACGGTGCCGGCGATTGCGACGCCAAGGGACGCGCCGACCTGGCGACTGGTGGAGGCGATGGCGGCTGCGACGCCGGCCTGGGCGCGGGGCATCCCGGAGACCGCGGCGTTGGTGATGGGGGCGTTCAGCATGCCGAAACCGAGCCCGAAGACCAGATAGCCGATCAGCAGCATCACGGTGGACGTGGAGTTGTCCAAGCGCGACAGTACGAGCCCTGCGACGGTGAGCATGCTCCCCGCAACGACCAGCGGCAGGCGTGGTCCGCGATGCCCGACCAGCCAGCCCGAGATCGGCGCAAACACCACCGTCATCGCGGCCATCGGCAACGTCAGCAGGCCCGCGTGCAACGCAGTGAAACCACGCACCGACTGCAGGTACAGCGAATTCAGAAACAGGAACCCCGACAACGCCGAGAACCCACACACCGCAATCAGCGTGGCCCCTGAGAACGGCGCACTGCGGAAGAACCGTGGCTCAAGGAGTGGCTCGTCTCGTTGCCGCTCGTACAGCACCAGCGACACCAGCGCCCCGGCGAACAGCACGAAGCACCCGATGATCAGCGGCGAGCCCCACCCGGCCGACCGGCCCTCGATGATCCCGTACGTCAGTCCACCGAGCAGCAGTACGACGAGCACCTGCCCGACCGGGTCGATCCGCCGCGGGATCGCGGCCCGCGACTCCGGCACGAACAACGCGGTCATCAGTACGGCGGCCAGCGTCACCGGCACGTTGATCCAGAAAATGGACCGCCACCCGACCGTGTCGACCAGCGCACCACCGACGACCGGGCCGACCGCCATGCTCAGCCCGACCACGCCGCCCCAGACCCCGATCGCCTGTGCGCGCTCACGGGGATTGGTGAACGTATTGGTGATGATCGACATGGCGACCGGGTTCAGCATCGACCCACCGATCGCCTGCAGCATCCGGAACACGATCAGCAGGTCGATCGTCGGCGCGACGCCACACAGCAGCGACCCGATCCCGAACAACACCAGCCCGGCCTGGAACGTCCGCCGCCGACCGACCCGGTCCGCGGTCGACCCGGACACCATCAACAGGCTGGCCAGGACCAGCGTGTAGGCGTCGATCGTCCACTGCAGCTTGGACACCGACGCCCCGAGCTCGGACCGGATCGCCGGCAGCGCCAGGTTCACGATCGTCGAGTCGAGCCCGACGATGAACAGGCTGGAGCAGCAGATGCCCAGAACCAGCAACCGCCGCCCCCGCGTCAGCTGATCCACCCGGCTCCTTCGGTGCTGTCCTCAATCGTCTGCTTGAAGACTGTACTACCGGTCTAAAACGGCTTGACGGACTGTCGGCGGGGCCGCCTAGGCTTGATGTATTCGCCTGGTCAGGTGCCCCTCTTCACCCCTTCTACGCCTCTTGTGAGACGTCATGTCTTTGCGCCTTGTCCCCTTCGCCGATCCGGGTGTGCCCGACACCCGTTCCGGTCTCCGACTCATCCTCTGGCTGGAGCATCAGCAGCTGCGCGGCCAAGCTGTCGCGATCTTCTGGGGGATGCTCTTCTTCGGCGGGATCGCCGCCGCTCCGGTCGCCGTCGGTCTCGCCGTCCAGGCCGTGATCGACAAGTCCTGGCCGAAGCTGATCCTGTCCGGCGTCCTGCTACTCGCGTTCGGCGCGGCCAAGGCCGGCGCCGACTCGTACTTCCACCGCGCCGTCGTGACCAACTGGATCGGTACGGCGGCCCGCCTGCAGCAACTGCTCTTCCGCAAGGCCGCGGAGCTCGGCTCGCTGCTCACCCGCCGGATCGCCGCCGGCGAGGTGGTCGCGGTGAGCAGCGGCGACGTCGAGAAGATCGGCTGGTTCGTCGAGGTGCTCGGCCGGTTCGCGGCCGCACTGCTGACCTGCTTCGCCGTCGTGATCGGGCTGATGTTCTACGAGCCGCAGCTCGGTCTGGTCGTCGCCATCGCCGTACCGGTGCTCGCGTTCTCGATCGTGCCGCTGATGGGTCCGGCCGAGCGTCGCGCCGACGCGCAGCGGGCCAAGGGCGGCCGGGCCACCGAGCTGGCGGCCGACACCGTCGCCGGTCTGCGCGTGCTGCGTGGCATCGGTGGTGAGCAGCTGTTCCTGGACCGCTACCGCGCGGCCTCGCAGGAGTACCGCGCGAGTGCGGTCCGTAGCGCCCGGATGTGGTCGCTGATCGCGGCGCTCCAGGTGCTGATGTTCGGTGTGTTCCTGGTGGTCGTTGTCTGGCTGGGCGTCCGGCTGGTGCTGTCCGGCCGGATCTCGGTCGGCGAGCTCGTCACGACGTACGGGTTCATCACGTTCATGCTGGTGCCGCTGCAGACGTTCGAGGAGACGGCGAGCGCGTTCATCTTCTCGAAGGTGTCTGCTCGCCGGGCCGCGCGCGTGCTGTCGTTGCAGCGGACCGACGAGACCAAGGGCACCGGTGCGGCGCAGCTGCCCAACGGTAACCTGCTGGACCCGCTGTCCGGTCTGCACGTTCCGACCGGCAGCTTCACCGCGGTCGTCACCGGTGACCCGGATGCGGGTGGCCGGCTGGCCGACCGGCTGGGTGGTCACAGTCCGAGTGCCGAGGGCGACGAGGCGTCCGTGCTGCTCGACGGGGTCGCGCTGGACGATCTCCCGTTGGACTCCGCGCGGACCGTCGTACTGGTGCAGGACAAGGACCCGGTGCTGTTGTCGGGGACGGTGCGCGAGCTGTTCGACGTACCGGCCAGTGGTGACGTCTCTCCGGAGACGGCACTCGACGCAGCGCAGTGTGCGGACATCCTCGACGTGCTGCGGCAGACGCTGCCCGCGGGTGGGACGGACGCGATGCAGGCCGTGCTGACCGAGCGGGGACGGTCCCTGTCCGGTGGGCAGCGGCAGCGGGTGGCCTTGGCCCGTTCGCTGTACGTCGACCCGCCGGTGCTGGTCCTGGACGAGCCGACCAGTGCGGTCGACGCGCACACCGAGGCCCGGATCGCCGACGGTCTGCGGTTGCTGCGGGCCGGCCGGACCACTGTGGTGTTCACCTCCAGCCCGCTGATGCTGGACCGCGCGGAGCGGGTCGTGTTCGTGCCGGACGGCCGAGTCGTTGCCGTTGGCACCCATCACGACCTGGTGCACAACAACCCGCACTACCGCGCGGTCGTGACCCGTGAAGAAGAGCCAACTCTCGAGGAGTCGCTGTGAAGCGCCCTGAGTACGACCCGGCAGCGCCGCAGGAAGCGGCCCGCTTGCCGGTGGCAGGCAGCACGACCGTGCGCGCCTACCTGAAGACGCTGTTCCGCCGGCACCGCCGCGCGTTCGCTTGGTTGACCCTGGTGAACGCGGTGGCGGCGCTGAGCGGCATGGTCGGGCCCTGGCTGCTCGGCAACGTGGTGGAGAAGCTGTCCCAGGGCCGCACCGACGTGCAGCTGCCGTCCGTCGTGATCGGCTTCGTCTGTGCGCTCGCGGTGCAGACGGTGTTCGTCCGGATGACGCGACTGCGCGGTGCGGTGCTCGGCGAGGAGATGCTCGCCGACCTGCGGGAGGACTTCCTGGTCCGCGCGGTCGGACTGCCGCCGGGTGTGCTGGAGCGCGCCGGGACCGGTGACCTGCTGTCCCGGATCACCACCGACGTCGACCGGCTCTCGCACGCCATGCGGGACGCCGTACCCCAGCTGACCATCGCGGTGATCTGGGCCGGGCTGCTGATCGGTGCGTTGATCGTGACCGCGCCCGAGCTCGCGATCGCCGTGGTGATCGCAACGCCGATCCTGATCATCGGTGGCCGCTGGTACTTCCGCCGCGCGCCATCGGCGTACCGGTCGGAAGCCGCCGGGTACGCCGCGGTGGCCTCTGGACTGGCCGAGACCGTCGACGCGGGCCGGACCGTTGAGTCGCACCGGCTCGGCGACCGCCGGATCAAGCTGGGTGACACCCGGATCGGCCAGTGGGTCGCGTGGGAGCGGTACACGCTGTACCTGCGGATGATCCTGTTCCCGGTGATCAACATGACCCACACGGTCGCTCTGGCGGCCGTGCTGGTCCTCGGTGGCGGTTTCGCCATCCAGGGCTGGATCACGGTCGGCGCGCTCACCACGGGTGCGCTGTACATCCAGATGCTGGTCGAGCCGGTCAACATGATGATCCGCTGGTACGACGAGTTGCAGGTGGCGCAGGTGTCACTGGCGCGGCTCGTCGGTGTCCGTGAGGTCGAGGAGGCCGCTACCGCCAGCGAGGACGAGCCGGACGGCCGGACCGTGCTGGCTGACGACGTACGGTTCGGCTACCTGGAAGGACGGGACGTGCTGCACGGGGTCACGCTGACTGTGCAGCCAGGTGCCCGGGTTGCACTCGTTGGCCCTTCTGGAGCAGGGAAATCGACCCTGGGCCGGTTGCTGGCCGGCATCTACTCGCCGCGGGTCGGTGACATCACCCTGGGTGGTGCGGCCCTCGACCGGATGTCAGCCGAGCAGGTCCGCAGTCACGTTGCCCTGGTCAACCAGGAGCACCACGTGTTCGTGGGCAGTGTCCGGGACAACCTGCGGCTGGCCCGGTCGGAAGCTACCGATGCGGACCTGTGGGCAGCACTGCGCTCGGTCGACGCGGACGGGTGGGTCGCTGGTTTCGACAACGGGCTCGACACCGAGGTGGGATCCGGTGGGATCTCACTGACCCCGGCCCAGGCCCAGCAGGTCGCCCTGGCGCGACTGGTGCTGGCGGACCCGCACACGCTGGTCCTGGACGAGGCGACCTCGTTGATGGACCCGCGCGCCGCCCGGCACCTGGAGCGGTCGTTGGCCGGCGTACTGGCGGGCCGGACGGTTGTGGCGATCGCGCACCGGTTGCACACCGCCCACGACGCAGACGTGATCGCGGTGGTCGAGGACGGCAAGATCGTCGAACTCGGCGGCCACGACGAACTGGTCGGTGCTGAGGGCCCCTACGCGGCCCTGTGGCACTCCTGGCACGGAGATCGCTAGCTGTCACCGGGGGCGGATCGCGAGTCCGCCCCCGGCGACAGGTCCCGTGGAAGGATTGAGCGGTGCTGACGACACTGTTCTCGCTGCCCTCCACGATGGCTCTCGACGTGAACGAGGAGGGTCGGCTGCTCGTCCTGTACGACGGCACCGGCGTGCGCCAGGTCAACGAGATCGCACCGGACGGGACCTGGCGACCGCTCACCGACCTGGGTGACACCTGCCGCGGTGCGCGGTTCGTCCCGGGCAGCCGCCAGGTGGTCGTCGAGCACGACAGCGGCGGGAACGAACGCGGTCAGCTGTCGGTGCTGGACCTTGGCGAGCCCGGGCTGCCGAAGCTCACACCGCTCGTCCACGACCTCGACTACGTCCACCACCTGGTCGACACGAAGCCCGACCGGGTCCTCTACACAACGAACCGGCGCAACGGCGTCGACTTCGACCTGGTCGCCCGTGACCTGACCAGTGGCGACGAGACCGCGCTGTACGACGCCGGCGGCTGGGTGATGGGGGTCAGCGCGTCGCCGGACGACCGCTGGGTCGTGCTGTCCCTGGCCAGCGCACCGGCGAACTCGATCCAGCTGCTGCTGGTCGACACCGCCACCCAGGCCATCACCGAACTCACCCCGGCGGACGCTCACAACGACCAGACCGCAGTGTCCTGGCTGCCCGACTCCACCGCCTTCCTGGTGTCGACCAATGCGGGCCGCGACCGGATGGCCCTGCGTCAGTACGACGTCGCCGACGCCGCGTGGAGCGACGTACTCGTGGATGACGACCGGGACCTGGCTGGATGGGCGTCGCCGAACGGCGAGCATCTGTTGGTCGGTGTGCTCGAGGACGGCGAGGTGTCGCTGGTGCTGCACCGGCTGGCAGACGCGTCCGTAATCGGAGCGCTGGAGCTGCCCGCGGGTGGCTGTGCCGCGCTGACGATGATGACGCCGAACCCGCTCTGGTCGCCCGACGGGTCGTTCGCGGCGATCACGTACAACTCTCCGATCACACCGCCGACGCTGTACCGGTACGTCCCCGCGACCGGCGAGGTGGCGGAGCTGCGGGCACCGGACCAGCCAGAGCCGCCGGCGGAGCTCACGCATCCGGAGAGTCTGCGGGTGCCGTCGTTCGACGGTGAGCAGGTGCCGGTGTTCGTGTTCCGTCCGACCGGCCCGGGCCTGGGCTCGACCGTGCTGCACGTCCACGGCGGTCCGGAGGGTGCCGCGATGCGGATCTGGAGCCCGGTCATCTCGGCACTCGCGAGCGACGGCCACACCGTCGTCGTACCGAACGTCCGCGGCTCCGCGGGCTACGGGAAGCGTTGGTACTCCCTGGACGACCGCGAACTGCGACTCGACTCGGTGCGGGACCTGGCGGCGATCCACGCCTGGCTGCCGTCGATCGGCGCCGACCAACGGCGCGCGGCGCTGTGGGGTGGTTCGTACGGCGGCTACATGGTGCTGGCCGGAGTCGCGTTCCAGCCGGACCTGTGGGCCGCGGGTGTGGACATCGTCGGGATCGCCTCGCTGGTCACGTTCCTGGAGAACACGTCGGACTACCGGCGAGCCATGCGGGAACGTGAGTACGGCTATCTGGCCACCGACCGGGACTTCCTCGAGTCCGCGAGCCCACTCAGCCGGGTCGACGACATCCGGGCACCGCTGTTCGCCATCCACGGCGCCAACGACCCGCGCGTGCCGTTGTCAGAGGCCGAGCAGATCACCGAGGCCCTCACTAAGCGCGACGTACCTTGTCAGCTCCTGGTCTACCCGGACGAGGGCCACGGCCTGGTCAAGCTGAAGAACAAGCTCGACGCCTACCCCCAGGCGCTCAGCTTCCTGCGAAACCACTTGGGGTGAGCGTGGCCGCAGTCGCGTCCAGCCGGACCGGCAGTCCGAGCGGTACGGCGAGGTTCAACGCCTCATGCCCGATCGCCGCTCCCTCCACCATCGGTACGCCGAGTGGTTCGAGCCGCTCCCGGATCACGTCGTCGATCTGGTCGTCCTCCGAGCTGAAGTCGCCGATCACGACTCCGGTCACCTGGTCGAACCAGCCGGACCGCAGCAGGTGGGTGAGCAACCGGTCCACCCGGTAGCCCTCCTCGTTCACGTCCTCCAGTACGACGACACCCGCCGGCGGCGCGTACGTCGGCGTACCGATGCTCGACGCCAGCAACGCCAGGTTGCCACCCCGCAGCCGTCCCTCGGCGACACCGTCGACAACGGTCCGGCCGCCCGCAAGCAGGTCGGTGACGCTCTCCGGCTCGAACAGCAGGGCCCGCAGCCGCTCCCGTCCGTCGGGCTGTCCCAGCTGCTCCACCGCGGCCGCCATCGGCCCGTGGATCGTGACCAGACCGCGTGCATTCAACGGCTCGTGCAGTGCGGTGATGTCGCTGAATCCGACGAACCACTTCGGTACGGCGGTCAGCTCGTCGAAGTCGACGTACTCGAGCATCCGCTGCACGCCGTACCCACCACGCGCACAGAACACCGCAGCGACGCTCGGATCGAGCCAGGCCGTCCGCAGGTCCTCGGCCCGGGCCTTGTCCTCCGCCGCCAGGTAGGCCAACCGCTCATGCCCAGCCAGAACGGACGGCATGACGAAGACCTCGAGGCCCCAGCCCTTCAGGTGCTCGACCCCGATCGCCAGCCGCTCCGCATCCACCCGCCCCGACGGCGCAACCACAGCAACCCGATCCCCAGCCACCAACCGCCGCGGCACCATCAGCTCATCCACGGACGGGACGCTACCAATCGACCTTGATCGTGGTGGTCTTGGAGACTCCGTTGACCGTGACGCCCAGTTGGGCGGTGCCGGGGCGGAGGCCGGTGACCTGGCCGGTGGCGGGGTCGTACGACGCGACTGCCCAGAACGGCGCGGTTCGGGCCGGGCCGATGTGGAGGGAGGTCGAGCCGAACCAGTCGGACGAGACCGGGAACGTCACCGGGACCCGGCGGTCCTCCTGGACGACGGTGGCTGCCGCCGGACCGGTCTGACCGCGGTGGAGCGTGGCCGGTGCGGTGAGCTCGAGGGAATCGACGTGCGGCCGCAGCTCGACCTGGAACCAGGAGCGCTCGGGCGCCGACCACGAACGCTCGCCGGCCGGAGCCGCCGTTGCCTTCGGGTCGATCCCGACCAGCGCCCAGCCCGTGAAGCCACCCGCGTCCGGAGCAGCGGCCGGGCTCTTGCCCGAGTTGCCGGTCAGCGGCAGCAGTACGCCGTCCGTCCGGGTCGCCGCGAACGTCCCGGCATGCGCCGCCATGTACGCCGCACCCTTCCCGGTCGAGGCCCGGAAATCGGCCAGCCACTGGACGATCATCGCCGCTTCCTTGCGGTCACCCAGCTGCGAGTTCTGCGTCGGCGACGGGTCGTCGATCGGGTGGTGCGCCATCACCACGACATTGCGGATCGTCTTGTTCGTGGCCGCGTCGTCGAGCTGCTTGCGCAGGTCGAGGATCTGGTCGAATCCACCGGCCCGCAGCGATCCGAGCGACGAGTCGCGCAGGATGAACCGAGTGCCCTTGTGGTCGAACGTGCTGGTCGGCGAGCCGAACACCTTGGACCACTCGGACAGGTCGCCCGGCCCGTAGCTCTCGTGGTTGCCCGGTACGTAGTGCACCGGCACCTTGCCCGCGACCTCCTCGTCGATGATCTGCTTGGCCAGCGCGATGTCCGGACCGAACGCCCGGTCGACGAAGTCGCCGTTGATCACCAGGAAGTCCGGGTTCTGCGCGAGCGCCTCGCGGATCGTCCGCCGGGCCTGCTTGACGTAGTCGGAGTTCGGGTCGTCGGAGGTGAACTGCGCGTCCGACATCACCGCGAACCGCCACCGGCCGCTGCCCGTCACCGTCCCGTCGGTCACCACCATCGGGTCGATCACCTTGGCCGGCGGCTGCACGGTCACCGGCGGCGCACTGCGCACGGTCAGGTCGTCGATGATGATCCGGCCGGAGTACTGCCGGGTCGGCACGGTCTCCACGACGTAGATCCGCCAGAACCGCAGCGGCATCGTCAATCCGGGTGGGATGTCCGCCTCGACGTACTTCCAGCCGGTCCAGTCGACCGTCGCCGCGAGGTTCAGCGTCTGCGCCGTACCGCCGGCCGCGTCGTACGCGTTCGCCCGCAACCACGCGCCCTTGCCGTCGCCATAGACCCACGCGCCGAGCTTCTGCGGCTGGCCGGGCAGCGTCTGCTGCGGAGTCTGGGACAGGTACGCCGCCCGCGTCGCCGTACTGCCCGTGAGCGAGTAGTCGAGCGCGATCGCCTGACCGCCGTCATGCCCTTCGGCCGCGGACCGCGTTGCCGTCGCGGCTCCCACCGGTACGGCGTTCGCCGCCCACTTGGTCAGGTCGTCGACCTCGTCCACGACCGTGCTGGTCAGCCCGGCCGTCACGCTGAGTTGGGTGCTCAAGGCACCGACCTTGGCGGTGATCACGGTCGAGACCGCGTCGTTGCTCAGCACGTTGACGTCAAAGCCGTTGCCGCGCGCAACCACCTTCACGACGGCGGGATCGTAAGTGAGCTTGACGTCCCGCGGCTCGATCCAGGTTGAGAACCCGTCGGCGTCGTACCCGTCGATCTCGAAGAAGCCCTTGGTGGTCGAGTCCGCGAGCGACACCTGCCGGGCCGACGGTGCCAATCGGGTCGGCGTACCCAGGACTGTCATCGGGAACCTTCCGTTCGCCGTACCGCGTGCTGCCGTGACCACCGCGTCGCCGGCCTTCCGTCCGATCACGACACCGTGCTGGTCGACGCGGACGTTGCTTCCGCCGTACCAGTACGGCGTACCCGTCGCCGGAGCGTAGGTCTCGTCGTGGCCGGTGGCGGTGAGGACGCGGCTCAGACCGGTGAGGACGCGGGAGCTGCGGGAGAGGTCGGTGTCCGGATCGTCGGCCGCCGTACCCAGGGCCTCGACGCGGAAGCCCTTCAGCTTGCCGGATCCCTTCACCGGGAGCAGACCGACACCGTTCGGGATCAGTCGTTCGCCGCCGTCGGAGGGATCGTTCACGACCTGCGGCGCCGCCTCACCCGGGGAGCGGGCGAGCATCGTCGACGAGCCGCCGCCGTCCAGGTTCAGTGCGTCGTCGGCCCCGAGGCCGATCATCAGCTGACCCATCTCCTTCAGCGACAGGCCACGCGAACCGGTGGCCCGGCCGTCGACGGTGAGCAGGATCATCCGGCTGCCGTCGGCGTCGAACCCGACCGCGGTCCGCGGCGCGAGGTCGGCGTCCGGTACGTCGTCCGGGACCTTGCCGTCCTTCGCCAGCTGGTAGTTGCCGCTGATCCCGACCGCGACGTTCGCCGCGTCCGGGCGCAGGCCGTACTTCACCTCGACCTTGTCGCCGACCTCGAACTCGGTCAGCGCGTCGGCGCCGGCCTCACGGCCGATCAGCGCCTGCTCGTTCGCGGCCAGCGGGGTGGTGGCCGGAGTGGTGGCGGACGAGACGACCACACCGTCGCGAAGGATCACCTCGCGGACGGTCGGTAGGCCGTCCACGGTCCTGGTCCGGGCCGCGTCGCCCCACTCCGGGGTGTAGAGGCCGATACCGCCGGTGTTGACGGTCGGCGAGTTGAGGTTGGTCAGCTCGAGCTTGGTCGCGTCGTCGTCGGTCGCCGTACCTTGCAGGAACAGCTGGGCGATCGAGCCCAGGCCGTTCTTACCGATCACCGCGGTGTCGTTGTGGCCGGCGGCCGGGGCGTTGATCAGCCGGCCGCTCCGCTCGATCCCGACGCCGAGCGGCGCGGTGGTGTCGTTGATGTCGAAGAAGTCGCCGTTGACACCGGCGATCGCGCCCTTGCGGGCCAGCTGCTGGCTGAGCGGCGTACCGCCGGAGACCTTGCCGGTGTTGACGTAGTCGACCGTCACCCCGTGCTTGTCCAGATCGGTGGTGAGGATGTCGCCGCGCTGCCAGCCCTTCGGATCGAGCCGCTCGAACGAGGTGTAGTTGACGCCGGGCGCGACCGGGCTGTCCTCGCGCGTCGTGAGTACGCCGTTGCCGGCGATCCCCGCGTCCGGGATGGCCCCGGTGGACGGGTGCGTGGACGGCTGGGCGACAGCCGGACCAACGACGGCACCGGCGAGCAGACCGCCTACACCGATGGTCGCGATGAAGGGACGGAAGAGCGACACAGGAGCCTCCCAGCAGGAACAGAACCTGTGACAAAATAACCGCTTCAAGCGATAACCGGAAGGTCTTTCACCTGTTGTTCAGCCCGGGTTGACGAACCCGGTCTCATAGGCGACCACGACCGCCTGCACCCGATCCCGTACGCCGAGCTTCGTCAGGACCCGGGCCACGTGCGTCTTCACCGTGGTCTCGGCCACGACCAACTCCGCCGCGATCTCCGCGTTGGAGAGTCCCCGGGCGATCAACCGCAGTACGTCGCACTCCCGCTCGGTCAACGCGGTCAGCTCGGGCGGCAGCTCACGCTGTTGCACCGGCTCCGCGAACCGCTCGACCAGCCGCCGGGTGATCGCGGGCTCGATCAGCGAGTCGCCGGTGGCCGCCGCGCGGACGGCCGCGATCAGCCGGCTCGACGGCGAGTCCTTCAGCAGGAACCCGGCCGCACCGGCCCGCAGTGCCCGGTAGACGTACTCGTTCTGGTCGAACGTGGTCAGGACGATGATCGTCGGCGGGTTCGGGTGCCGCCGGATCTCTTCGGTGGCCGACAGCCCGTCGAGCTCGGGCATCCGGATGTCCATCAGGATCACGTCCGGCTCGACCAGCTGCGCCTGCCGGATGGCCGCCGTACCGGTGTCGGCCTCGGCGACCACCTCGATGTCGCCCTCGGCCTCCAGGATCACCCGGAAACCGGTGCGCACCAGGGTCTGGTCGTCGGCGACGAGTACGCGGATCTTGTCGGGCACACCGTGATTGTGCCCTCATCCCCGCGGCGACCGCGTCATCCCTGCGGACGACAGCGAGCCCGAAGGATCGTCCTTGCGCCAGACGTGGACGACGTACGCCGGAACCTACTTTTTCGGCATGGGTCAGCAAGGGCCCCGGACGAAAGGACAGTTCGATGAACGGAATCTTCAGGGGGATCCGGCCGCTCGACTACGTACTGGCCGGCCTTCTCACCGCCGCGGGTGTATTCCTGATGATCGGGAACACGACCTCGAGCGACGACCTGCCGCATGCGCTGTCCACGACGAGTTGGGCGATCGTGCCGGCGTTCCTGCTCGTCACGCTGCCGATTCTCTGGCGCCGGCGCAACATCGTCACCGTGGTCGGGATCACGGCCGTCACGACGCTGGCGCACGTACTCGCCTTCGGCTGGATCACCCGCTGCGGCGTCGTGATCCCCCTCGCCTGCGCCCTCGCGTATGCCGTCGCCCGGTACGCCGGCGCCCGCACGAACCACCTGCTCGGCCTCGCCGGCATCGCAGTCATCCTGCTGGTCATGCTCGCCCGGGACGCGTCGATCGACACGATCGCGGGTGGCCTGGCCGTCGCGGCGCCGGTGACCGCGCTCTTCTACGGGATCGGCCTGCTCGTGCAGAATCGAGTCACCAAGCAGTCCGCGGACCTGGCCCCGGTCGACGAGCGCCTGGCCGCCTGACGGATTGCTGAGTAGGAGCCGGCGATGAGTGAGATCTTCCGCGGTATCAAGCTCCGCGACTGGATCCTGGCGGGCGGTCTCACCGCGCTCGGCGTCCTGCTGATGTGGGGCAACGGGCAGATGACCGAGGATCAGGTTCGCGCAGCCATCGAGGAGGGGTCGATGGCGCACGCGATGAGCCCGTACTCGGCCTGGATGATCCCGGTCTTCGCAGGGGCCACGATTCCGGTGCTCTGGTGGCGGCGCAGCATCCTCGCCGTCACCAGTGTCTCGGTGGCGTTCATGGCGCTGCACGACGTTCTCTTCGGCTGGGTCACCCGCTGCGGCGCCGGCCTCCCGCTCGCGTTCGTACTGGCGTTCCTTGGAGCGCTGGCCGCCGAGCGGGCGACGGCCTGGATCGTCTGCGGACTCAGCCTGGTGCTGACCGCGCTCGTCCTGGTGGTCGACGCGACCACCGGTACGGGCGCCATCGTTCTGGCTCTGCCGGTCATCGTGATCGTCTTCGGTGTCGGCCTGGCCGCCCGGCATCGGACTGCGATGAATCAGGAGCTGGCGATCCGGGAGGCCGAGTTGCGGCAACTCCGCGACGACCGAGCAGCGCTCGAGGTGGCGGATGACCGGGCTCGGCTGTCCCAGCAGCTCGATGGCCTGTTGCAGGAACGGCTCGGCGAGCTGACCACGGCAGCCGAGTCGGCGAACGGCCTTCCGCCGGCCGAGGCGAAGGCCGTGCTGGAGTCGATCGAGTCCGGCAGCCGCCGAACTCTGGACGACATGCGCGAGATCGTCGGGCTGCTGCGCGGAGACGATGTGGCGTTGGCACCGACGCCGACTGTCGCCCACCTGGACACGTTGCTTGCACGCCTCCGGACCACGCACTCCCGGCTGATCGTGACGGGCGATGCCCGATCGCTGCCGGCGACGGTCGAGCTTTCGGCGTACCGGATTGTCGAGCATCTGATCGCGGCGCTGGCCGACCAGGCCGATGCACCGATCGAGGTGACCGTGCGGTTCGAGGCCGACGCGTTGGAGATCCGCGTGAACGGGCAGGTCGGAGAGGCCGCCGAGCTGAAGGCGGCCGTTGCCCGGGCCAAGGAGCGGGCCAAGTTGCTCGGTGGTTCGGTCGACGTCAAGGTCGTCAAAGGCCGGGCCGGCGCGGTCGCTCAACTGCCGGTCGTGGGCTGAACCATGCGCCGGGTCGAGCAGGTCGGGATCGCGATCCTGGTGATCGCCCTGATCGCCCTGCCGACCGCAATCCACGGCTGGCCGACCACGCTCGCGGGCAACTGCTTCACCGCGCTGTTGCTGGGCAGCGGTCTCATGCTGGTCTGGTGGCGGACCCAACCGCGGGTGGTCACCGTCCTGGGCGGTGGGCTCTTCCTCACGGCGGCACTCCTTGGCGAAGAAGGCTGGTTCCCGGACACGACCTTCGCAGTCATGGCCCTCCTCACCTTGGTCGCGGCGCTGGGCTGGTCGGGGCGGGCTGCCTGGGTGGTCGCCGCTGGACTGCTGGCGTACCTGGCTGTGCTCTGGCTGCTTGTCGTGGATACCAGCGAGGTCGCGTTGGTGATGTTCAGCGTCCCCAGCTTCCTCGCCGGCACGGTCCTGCGGCTCCAGCGTGAGGCGGCCGAGCAGCTTGCCCGGCGAGGGCTGGAGCTGGAGGAGGAGCGCGAGCTGTTCGCCGAACTCGCCGTACGGCATGAGCGGGCCCGGATCGCGGCGGAGCTGCACGACATCGTCGGGCACGCGATCAGCGTCATGGTCATCCAAGCCGCGGCGGGACAACGGCTGATCGATCGCGACCCGGTCCAGGCCGAGCAGGTCTTCGCAGGCATTGCGGAGTCGGCGCGGCAGGGGCACGACGACCTGCAGCGGCTTGTCGAACTGCTCGGTGGGACCGAGGTCAGTGGACCGGATCTGTCACTGATCGATGAGGTGGTGACTCGGGCGGCTCGGGGTGGGCTGAATGTTTCCTGCCGCTTCGAGGGAGAGCGTGATGGGCTGGCTGCGCCGACGGCGCACGTTGCGTTTCGGGTGGTGCAGGAGAGTCTGACGAACGCGCTGCGGTACGCACCGGGTGCCGCCGTACGGATCCTGGTCAACGGGTCCGGTCGAGGGCTGACGGTGAGTGTCGAGAACGACGACGCCGTGCGGGAGCACCCGAGTCTGTCCGGCTCGGGTCGTGGACTGGTTGGGTTGCGGGAACGCGTTCAGGAGTTGGGTGGTCAGCTGGTCGCCGGACCGGTCGCCAGTGGTGGCTGGCGGGTCGAGGCGACGTTGCCGGACGGCCGGGTCCGCCGAGGCTGGCCTGGCCGGCGCAGTTGAGGTCAGTTGGTGCTGACCGGGCGGCCCATGGTCTGCCAGGCGTGCATGCCGCCGTCCAGGTTGACCGCCTCGCGGCCGACCGTGTTCAGGAACTGGGTCGCCATCCCGGACCGGCCGCCGACCGCGCAGACGCAGAGCACCTTCTGGTCCAGCGGCACCTCACCGACCCGCTCCTGCAACTGGCCGAGCGGGATGTGGGTGGCACCCTCGATGTGCCCGCGGTCCCACTCGTCCGGCTCACGTACGTCGAGCACGAACGCCTCCGCCAGCAACGCGTCGTCGAGATCGGCCACGACGACCGAGGGAATCTCCTGGTTCTGGAACATGTGCCAAGCATGTCAGACGCAGGCCACCCGCGGCGGCGGCAGCCACTGTGGGAATGCGATTGCCCGATGAGTGGGACAACGCATTGACACCGGGCGCCGGATTGCGGACCGTGGCTCGAAGGAGGCGCCACGGTGGCTTTGATACAGGGGATCCCGGGGGAGTTCGAGCCACAGCCGTGGGGTGAGGCGATCCTGCGCAGCCGCGAGCTCCTCCTGCTCCGGATCGCCCGTCGGCCACCCGATCGCGAGATCCGCCTTCCGGGTCTGGCCACGAACCCGCTGCATGTCGTCGAGGACCACACCGGCAAAGCACTGACCTGGCGGCACGACGGCGACGATCTCGTCGTCCGGCTGCCCGATTCCGCCGAACCACCGGTCGTCCGCGTCGCCCTGCAAGGCAAACTCCGGATCGTCCCGCCGGACACCGTCACCGCCAACGCCGACGGGGTGTGCGACCTGACGCCTGCCGGTACGACGGCCCATCTGGCAGCCCGTCGTACCGCCGAGGTCGCCATCCGGTTCTTCGGCCCGATGGATCCTGAAGCCCAGCAGCACATCCGGCTCGCGGGCCGGACGTACGGCGTCACCGGCCATCAACTCCTGCGGTCGACGATCGGCCCGTACCGGATGCCGGCCCGGCGGGTGCTTCCGCTGCTCGTGCCGACCGGCGTACGGCGGATGCTCGTCGCGCCGGTCGGGACCGTACTGGCGTCGCTGCATCCTCGTGGGGCCGAGCTCACGGTGTTGGTGACGAACTTCGGGCGGGCGCGAGCGCGGGGCGACGTCGTACTGCCGTTGCCTGCTGGATGGTCCGCGACCGATCAGCAGTGGACCTTCGACGAACTGGCGCCGGGCCGGTCGATCGGTTGGACGACCCGGATCACCGGCCGGTCAGGTTCGCACGAGTTGCAGGTCCGGCTCGACGCGGGCCGGCGCTCGGCGTCCTCGCCGTACTCGATCCAGCTCTGACTACTTGAGCAGCTTGGACAGGCGGCGGTCCGCGAGGGGCTTGCCGCCGGTCTGGCAGGTCGCGCAGTACTGCAGGGATGAGTCGTGGAAGCTGACCTCACGGACGATGTCACCGCAGACCGGGCACTTCTGGCCCTTGCGCCCATGGACTCGCAAGCCGGACTTCTTCTCCGACTTCAGGTCCTGTACGGCGAGACCCGCGGAGCGATTGACCGCGTCCTGGAGGGTTTCGCGCATCGCGTCGTACAAGATCTTCAGCTCGTCCTCGGACAGATTCGAGGCCGGCTTGAACGGGCTCATCTTCGCGACGTGCAGGATCTCGTCGGAGTAGGCGTTGCCGATCCCGGCGATCACCGATTGGCTGCGGAGAACACCCTTGAGTTGGACGCGGCCCTCGCGTTTGAGGATGTCGGTGAAGTCCTCGAGCGACAGGCTGAACGGGTCAGGCCCGAGCCGGGCGATGCCCGGCACCTCGGCCGGGTCGCGAACGACGTACACCGCGAGCTTCTTCTGCGTGCCTGCCTCGGTCAGGTCGAACCCGGAGCCGTCGTCCAGCACGGTCCGCAACGCGATCGGCCCCTTCCCGGGCCGCACCAGCGCCGTCGACTGCTCCTCTTTCCACCGCAGCCAGCCCGCGCGGGCCAGGTGAATCACCAGGTGCACGCCCTGGGCCGAGATGTCGATGAACTTCCCGTGCCGCTGCACATCGTCGATCAGCAGCCCCACCAGCGCCGAGATCGGCGGATCGTACGTCTTCAACGCACTGATCGCCGTAATATCCGCGCGCACGAACGCCCGCCCAACGGCACGCTCCCGCAGGAACCCCGCCAGCGACTCCACCTCCGGCAACTCAGGCACCCCCCTAGTGTGCCCGAAACCAGGGACACTTTCCCGGGGTTCTCGGGTGGATCACCTATGGAGTGGGTTGGGGGAGGCGGCTACCGTCGGTGGGGACAGAGGAGGTCCCCATGGGATTCGTTAAGACGTTGGTGAAGGGTGCCGTCGTCGCCAAGTTGGTGCAGGTCGCGCAGCGTGAGCTGAGCAAGCCGGAGAACCAGCAGAAGATCAAGCAGGCGTTCCAGAAGGTGCAGCAGAAGCGCGCGCACTAACCGTTCTTGTGGGCCTGCAGGGTGTAGGTGGCCGGCAGGCGTTGCGGGTTGTCGGTGAGACGCCACTCACCGACAGCATCCGCGGTCATCAGACCGGGGAGGGCGTTCCAGGGCGCGCTGTCGTGTTCGGCGAGTGAGTCGAACGTCAGACCCGCGTTCTGTACGGCGGTGATGATCTCGGCCAGGCCGTGGTTCCACTCGTGGGTGACGGTGGTGGTGAACTCGACGTCGGTCTCGACGTACGTCCCGCCCTCGTCCCACACGGTCGCTTCCTCGGTCTCGAAGTACGAGTACCGCACCTCCGGGTACTCCGGTCCGGGCTCGAGCGCCCACAGCATCGGATGGCCCTCCCGGATGAAGAGCCGCCCACCCGGCTTGAGCAATCCCGCGACGGTCTGCGCCCACCGCCGGATGTCCGGCAGCCACCCGATCGCGCCGATCCCCGTGTAGACCAGGTCGTACGACGAAGCGCCCAGCACCTCGACCGCGTCGTACACATCCGCCACGTGGAAGTCGATCTCCAGCCCGAGCCGGTCCGCGAACGCCTGCGCCTGCTCGACCGCCGGCTGCGAGAAGTCCAGCGCACTCATCCGGGCCCCGAGCCGTGCGAGTGACACCGTGTCGGTGCCGATGTGGCACTGCAGGTGCACTCCCCGTAGCCCGGCGATGTCGCCCAGTCGCGGCACATCGAACCGGACCACTTCACTCAGGTACGACGGGTCCTGTTCGAAGGACGCCACGTGGTAGCTCGGCGAGGCCACATGAGCCGGCACCCGTTCGTCCCAGTTGGCCCGATTCACATCCCGGTAGTCGGTCACGCCGAACTGTCGCATACCGATCCCGCCGGGCGCCTGCCCTTTTTCAACAGCACCTCTTCAACAGCAAAGGCCTCCGGAATCCCGGAGGCCTTCGGCTATGTGGTGCTCAGGCCGCGTGGCGGCCGTGGAGGCGTGCCTGCCGGATCGTGTGAACGGTCGCGGTGGTGGCGACGGGCTTGTGGTTGAAGGGCTCGGCTGCTGCCCCGAGGGCGAGCAGGTCGAGCTTGGTCCGGGCCAGGTCACGGTCGTCAGCGACCCAAGCGCCCTCCGGACCGGCGGTGAGACCGGTGGAGTGGCGACGGTTGCTGATCTCCAGAGCCGCGATCACGGCCAGCGCGAGTACTACGAGAATGATGTATCCGGTCATGGCAGTAATCATGCTACCAACCAGATCCCGCCACCATTGGCACTATTGACATCCTTGCACAAATTACTGCCATACTGGCTGGATGCTGCAGAAGATCGCGGTTGTCCTGATGGAGGACGTCGCTGTATTCGAGTTCGGGGTCCTGTCGGAGGTGTTCGGAATCGACCGGACCGACGACGGTGTGCCCTCGTTCGACTTCAAAGTGTGCTCGACCCGCCCGGGCGAACCCCTGCGGACGAGCAGTCACTCCTTCGTCGTCGCGCCGTACGGGCTGGAGGAGCTCGAGGACGCCGACCTGATCGGCATCCCGGCGACCACCTGGCGGGACGAGTACGACGAACGCATCCTGGACGCGCTCCGCCGGGCCGAGGCCCGCGGCGCGATCCTGCTCACGGTGTGTTCCGGGGCGTTCGTCCTCGGCGCCGCCGGACTGCTCGACGGGCGGTGCTGCACGACGCACTGGCGCTACGTGAAGCAGTTCAACGAGCAGTTCCCGACGGCGCGGCTGGATGCGGACGTGCTGTTCGTCGACGACGGCAACATCATCACCAGCGCCGGCACCGCGGCCGGGATCGACGCCGCCCTCCACCTGGTCCGCCGCGAGCTCGGCAGCGCGGTCGCGACCCGGATCGCCCGCCGGATGGTCGTCCCACCGCAGCGCGACGGCGGACAACGCCAGTACGTCGAAGTCCCCGTGCCGGAGTCGTCCAGCGAGAGCCTGCAGCCGGTGCTGGACTGGATGGTCGACAACCTGGTCATCGAGCACACCGTGCCCGCACTGGCCCGGCGCGCGCAGATGTCCGAGCGCACCTTCGCCCGGCGGTTCGTCGCCGAGACCGGCACGACCCCGCTGAAGTGGGTCACCACGCAACGCGTCCTGCGCGCCCGCACCCTGCTGGAGCAGACCCGGATGGGGATCGAACAGATCGCCTCCGAGTCAGGATTCGGGACGGCGGCGTTGCTGCGGCATCACTTCCGTAGGGTGGTGGGCGTGCCACCACAGGACTATCGCCGTACGTTCCAGACCGCCAGCTAATGGTTGCCTACCGCAACGCCGTCGCTGCCGATGCCGACGACGTGATGTCGTTCTGGTCAACCGCAGCTGAGGATTCGCACCGTCCGCCGGACTCGTCCGACGCCGTACTGCGGCTGATCGAACGTGATCCCGAGGCGCTGATCCTTGCCGTCGACAATGACGTGGTGGTCGGCTCGATCATCGTCGGCTGGGACGGCTGGCGCTGCCATCTCTACCGGCTCGCGGTCGCGCCGACCCACCGCCGCCAGGGCATCGGCCGGCGACTCGTCGAGCTCGCCGAGGACCGATTCGCGTCGTACGGCGGGACCCGCGCGGACGCGATGGTCCTCGACGACAACTCCCAGGCGCACGCCGTCTGGTCCACTGCCGGGTACGCGCCTCAGCCCGAATGGTCGCGCTGGGTCAAGCCGCTCTCGAATACTTGACACCGGATACCCACCTGCTAATACTCGATCTCGAATACTTGAGATCGAAGAGACCGCCATGGCGAAGCGGAAGGTCGCGAACCCGCTCGCGTTCGCGGTGCTCGGGAGCCTGGGCGAGCGGCCGATGCACCCGTACGAGATCTCCACGGTGCTCCGGGCCCGCGGCAAGGACCAGAGCATCAAGCTGAACTACGGCTCGCTCTACTCGGTCGTCGCCGCGCTGCAGAAGCACGGGTTCGTCGAGGAGCTGGAGACGATCCGGGAGGGCAACCGCCCGGAGCGGACCGTCTACCAGATCACCCCGGCCGGCCAGGAGGAGTACGCCGACTGGCTGTCCGAGCTGCTCGGTACGCCGTCACGCGAATTCCACCCGCTCGAGGCGGGCCTCGCGTACCTCCCCGGACTGCCGCCCGACCGCGTCGTCGAGCTGCTGGAGCACCGCCTCGAGGCGGTCGACACGGAGATCGAGCAGATCACCGCGGCACACGAACACATGGCGTCGATGGAGTTCCCGCGACTCTTCTGGGTCGAGTCGGAGTTCCGGCTCGCACTGCTCCAGGCCGAATCGGCCTACGTCCATCAACTGATCGAGGAGATCCGCAACGACACCCTCAGCGGGTCCACGTTCTGGCGGCAGGCCTGGAAGCTCTTCCAGGAGCAGGGCATCACCCCGGCCGAGCAGCTCAAGGACCCGGTCAAGTACTTCGGGACGGACTTCGCCTGGATGAAGGCGGTCCCACCGGAAGCCCAGTAAGAGATACGGCCCTCGACCCACGGTGCGGCAACACCAGGGTCAAGGGCCGCGGTTCCTCGAGTCGGTCCGAAGACCTGGCACCCAAGGCGCATTCATCAGGATAGCCAGCCCGGACCGGCTCCCCACCACACAAGGGAGTCACCACTCATGACTACGCCTGCCCTCGAGGCGGTCGACCTGGTCAAGACGTACCCGGCCGGCCGCAAGAAACCACCCCTGCGCGCACTCGACGAACTCACGTTCACCGTCCCGGAGGGCGTCGTACTCGGCCTGCTCGGGCCGAACGGCGCCGGCAAGTCCACCACCGTCAAGATCCTCACCACCCTGTCCCGAGCGGACTCCGGTACGGCGCGAGTCGCCGGGTACGACGTGATTCGTTCGCAGGACCTGGTCCGGCGCTCGATCGGCTACGTCCCGCAGAAGTCCAGCTCGGACCCGATGGCGACCGGGGTCGAGAACCTCGTACTCAGCGGCCGGATCTACGGCCTGTCCCGGTCAGCGGCCCTTCGGCGCGCGGCCGAGCTGCTGGAGCGATTCGACTTGACCGAGGCCGGTGGTCGCGCGGTCAAGACGTACTCCGGCGGCATGCAGCGCAAGCTCGACGTCGCGCTCGGACTGGTCCACCGGCCGCGGGTTCTGTTCCTCGACGAGCCGACTACCGGCCTCGATCCGGAGGCGCGCGCCGACCTGTGGAACGAGGTCGGCCGGCTGTCGGGAGACGAAGGCCTGACCGTGTTGCTCACCACGCACTACCTGGAAGAGGCGGACCGGCTGGCCGACCAGCTCGCGATCGTCGACCACGGCAAGATCGTTGCCGAGGGCACTCCGGAGGCCTTGAAAGCGGAGCTGCGCGGGGACTCGGTGCAGGTCGAGCTGGTCGATCCGGATCTGGACGGCAGTGTTCGCGCGCTGCTGCGCGGGCTGTCCGGGGTTGGCGAGATTGTTGTCGAGGGCAATGTTCTTCGAGCGCGCGTCGACCAGGGCGCGACGGCGGTTCCCGCTGTACTGGGAGCCCTTGAGGACAAGGCGATTCCGGTGGTTGCGGTGACGGTGTCGCGGCCTTCGCTGGACGACGTCTATCTTCAGCACACCGGTCGGTCGTTCCGAGTGGCGGAGGAGGCGGCCTGATGTCTGTTGCCTTTGTGGAACACACTCGCTTCATCACGGGTCGTTGGCTGCGGGCGTCGTACCGGCAGCCGGCGTTGATCGCGTTCACGTTGATCCAGCCGGCGATCTGGTTGCTGCTGTTCGGCCAGCTCTTCAAGGGGGTGGTGAACATCCCCGGGTTCAGCAACTCGTCGTACATCGCGTTCCTGACGCCGGGCATCGTGATGATGACCGCGTTGATGACGAGCGGCTGGAACGGTACGACGTTCATCGCCGACATGGAGCGGGGCGTGATGGACCGGCTGCTGGCGTCGCCGGTCAGCCGGGGCGGGCTGATGGCGGGGCAGCTGGTGAGCAACGCGACGACCACGCTGATCCAGACCATCCTGGTGTTCGCGATCGGTCTGGCGGCCGGCGCGCGGTACCACGGTGGTGCGGGTGGCTACCTGGTGACGATCGGGGCGTCGATACTGGTCGGGATCGCGTTCGGGTCGCTGTCCAACGCGGTCGCGCTGCTGACCCGGCAGCAGGAGGCGCTGATCGGGATCTCGCAGTTCGTCTCGCTGCCGCTGACGTTCATGTCGTCGATCATGATCGACCCTGCCGTCGCGCCGCATTGGGTGAACGTCGCGGCCCGCTTCAACCCGGTCGACTGGGCCGCGATTGCCGCCCGCCAGGCCCTGGCCGCCGATCCAGACTGGTCATCGGTCCTCCGCCACAGCGGTTACCTACTGGCCTTCACCCTGATCGTCGGCTGGCTCTCCACCCGGGCCTTCCGCACCTACCAACGCTCGGTTTGATGTGGGACCGGACCTGCGCCACTCACCAACCTCCGACTCCGGCAGTTCCCATGCCTCGGCCGAGCGTGGACGGCCGCGATGGAGCACGGTTGGTGAGTGGTGCAGGTCCGCACCTACTTGGCGAGGGCTTCGGTGTACCAGGGCTTAATTACTCCGTCGATCAACGCCAGACGTTCGTCGAAGGGGATGAAGGCGGACTTCATCGCGTTGATGGCGAACCAGCGGAAGTCGGCCAGCCCGTAGTCGAAGGCCTCGGCGAGGAGGGCCAGTTCGCGGCTCATCGACGTACCGCTCATCAACCGGTTGTCGGTGTTGACCGTGACCCGGAAGCGCAGCCTGGTCAGCAGACCGATCGGGTGGTTCGCGATCGAGTCGGCCGCGCCGGTCTGCAGGTTGGAGCTCGGGCACATCTCCAATGGGATCCGCCGGTCGCGCACGTACGCCGCCAGCCGTCCGAGCTCGGCCTTCTCACCGGCGTCGTCGTACGTGATGTCGTCGATGATGCGTACGCCGTGACCCAGCCGGTCGGCGCCGCACCACTGGATTGCCTGCCAGATCGACGGCAGGCCGAACGCCTCACCTGCGTGGATGGTGAAGTGCGCGTTCTCGCGCTGCAGGTACTCGAACGCGTCCAGGTGCCGGGTGGGCGGGTAACCCGCCTCCGCGCCGGCGATGTCGAACCCGACCACGCCCGCGTCCCGGTACGCGACCGCCAGCTCCGCGATCTCCATCGACCGCGCCTTGTGCCGCATCGCGGTCAGCAGTTGCCGCGCGACGATCGGCCGCTCCGCGACCGCCATCCCGTGCTCGAACCCCTCGCGGACCGCATCCACCACCTGCTCGAGCGAGAGCCCGGCGGTCAGGTGCTGCTCGGGTGCGTACCGGACCTCGGCGTACACGACTCCGTCCGCCGCCAGATCCTGCACGCACTCACTGGCCACCCGCTTGATCGCCTCGGCGTTCTGCATCACCGCGACGGTGTGATCGAACGTCTCCAGATACCGCTCCAGCGACCCCGAATCCGCCGACTCGACGAACCACGCCCCCAGCTCCACCGCATCCGCCCGAGGCAACGCATGCCCGATCTCCCGCGCCAACTCCACCACAGTCCCCGGCCGCAACCCACCATCCAAGTGGTCATGCAAAAGAACCTTCGGCGCCGCCTTGAGCTGCTCGGGACTAATCATCCCGCCATAATCGCAGCCGCCCCCCAAATCTGCCGCGCACTCAGGCGGTGTGGATTTTGAAGACGGGGACGCCGGGGGCTATGTGGTGGAGGGTTTCGTCGGGGGAGTTCTTGGTGACGTCGCCGCTGAAGAAGGTGCCGACTTCCCAGGCCCACTTCTTCAGGTAGAGGCGGAGGACGGGGGTCTTCTCGGCGTCGGGGAGTTCCTCGGCGCGGAAGGTCTCGACCTTGCGGCCGATCTGGAGGCGGGCCTCGTTGGTGGCGCGCAGGTTCTTGACCCACTGGGTGTGGCCGCGCGGGGCGACCAGGTAGCGCTGGCCGTCGAGGATCAGGAGGTTGACCGGCGTGCTCCGCCACTCACCACTCTTGCGGCCGCGGACCGACAGCACCCGGCTGCCCATCAGGCTCAGACCGGCCTTGGTCAGCGCTGCGACGATCCGGTTGAAGACCCGCATGCTTCCCTCGGCGGCGGTGACCACGCGCTTGCTGTCGTAGGTCTGCTTGTACTCCGGCATCGTCGTGCCCTTCTGCTTTGCGAGAGCGGTGCTCTCTGTTGTGATCAGTGAACACGAGAGCACCAATCCTTGTCAAGAGCACTGCTCTCGGTTTTGTGGCACACTGAGGTCATGAACGCTGGACGCACCGCACGAGAGAGAGCCCGGGCCGAGCTGAGCGACGAGATCAAGTCGGTCGCCCGGCGGCAACTCGCGACCGTCGGCGCCGAGGGGTTGTCACTGCGCGCGGTGTCCCGCGAGCTCGGCATGGTGTCGTCGGCGCTCTACCGCTACTTCCCGAGCCGCGACGATCTGCTGACGGTGCTCATCATCGACGCGTACGACGCTCTCGGCGAAGCGGCCGAATCAGCCGCCGAGAAGTCGGGGGCGTCGTTCGCGGTCGGTAAGGGCGAGGCGGCAGGAGCATGGGATCCGCTGCAGACCTGGGTTGCCGTATTCAGCGCCGTACGGGCCTGGGCGCGGGCGAATCCACAGGAGTACGCCCTGATCTACGGGTCGCCCGTGCTGGGCTACCAGGCGCCACAGACCACGGTCCAGCCGGCCATCCGGGTGCCGTTGCTGATGGTCGCGCTGCTCCAGCAGGCCCACACCGAGGGCCGGTTGGCGGCACTCGAGGACGCTCCCGAGCCGACCGGCGTACTGGCTGAGCAGGTCGCCGTACTGGTCGCGCTCGCGCCCGGCCTGCCGCCGCGACTGCTGCTGCGGATGATGATCGTGTGGACGCAGTTGTTCGGGATGATCAGCTTCGAGTTGTTCGGTCAGCTGGTCGGATCGATGGATCCGGCGGACGAGTTCTTCGACTCCGCGACCCGACAGATGGCGGCCTTCGTCGGGCTCAGCTGAAGGCCTTCGGCAGCGGTACGTCGACCGCCCGGGTGACTCGCCGTACGTAGGTTTCGCGCGGGATCGCGATCGCGCCGAGGGTGGCCAGGTGATCGGTGACCCACTGGATGTCAAGGACGCGGTCGGCGGCGTACTCGTCGTCCAGCAGCTCGATCAGCCCTGCCACGGCCGCCTTCGAGCCGTCGGTCTTGTGGTGGAACATCGACTCACCGGCGAACAGCCCGCCGATCGCGACGCCGTACAGGCCACCAGCGAGTTCGTCGCCGTCCCAGGCCTCGACCGAGTGGACCCAACCGAGCCGATGGAGTTCGGAGTACGACGCGATGATGCCCGGGTCGATCCACGATCCGGGCCGGCGAGGGTCGGCACATGCCCGGATGACTTGGTCGAACGCCGTGTTCACCCGGATCTCGAACTTGCTCCGGGCCCGCCGCATCGTCCGCGTCGGCCGGTAGCCGGCCACCTCGATCACCCCGCGGTCCACCGGCGACCACCACAGCACGGAGCCCCGGTGGTCCGGCATCGGGAAAAGACCCCGCCGGTACGCCGCCAGCACGGTCCCAGGCGCCAGATCCGCACCACCCGCGACGACGTCGCTGGCACCGGCGACTCCGACCGGCGGAAACTCCCACACAGAAGCAGCAGGCTCGACAGGCACACCCCCATCCTGGCCCACGCCCGCCCGGTACCTAGGGGACACCCGGGGTTTCTCCCGAGTGGCGGGGTACCGGGAGCCACGTAGAGTTGAAGCACGCCCGGGCTCAACGCGTGGGGACGGGCGGGAAGGAGCACCGTGGCCGGAGTAGCCAGGTTCGTCGCCAGCAGTCTCGCGCCTGCGGCCCAGCGGTTCGCACCGCAGGCCGCGGCGGGTGTGCTGCGGCAGATTCTCGAAGTCGCGATCGACGGATACCAGCGATTCCCCGGGGCGGAGCGGATCGCGGAAAGCAAGCTGAGCAAGGTCGGCGGCGACGTGGACCTCGCGATCGAGGCTGTGATCGACCAGCACATCCGGCTGGCCGGCGTTCAGGGGTTCGCCACCGGGCTCGGCGGCCTCGTCACCCTTCCCGTCTCGCTACCCGCGAATCTGACCGGTATCGCGATCGTCCAGGCCCGGATGGTCGCGGCGATCGCGCATCTGCGCGGTTACGACCTCGATGACCCACGCGTCCGTACCGCGGTGATCACTTGCCTTCTCGGCGAGGAAGGCGTCGCTGACCGGCTGAAGAAGTCGAGTCTGGTGTCGTCGCCGCTCGCGATCGCGACCGCGCCGGTGTTCGACCCGGAGCTGGATCGCCAGGTGTCCGGTGAGGTGGTCGGCGAACTGCTGGCCCGGATCAGCGGGAAGAAGATGGCTCTCACGGTGACTCGGCGGATCCCGTTGCTCGGGGGCGCGGTCGGGGCGACTGTTGACGGATGGTCGACGTACCGGGTGGGTCAGTTCGCCGACAAGAGCTTGGTACGCCGGATCCGGCGTCCGATCGAGCCCTGACGCCGGCGTGGTAGCGCCGTTCTGGGGACCGACGCTGGACTGTCCGGAGCCGTTGGAGCTGGCCGAGTTCTATCAACGGGTCGCGGGTGGCGAGTTGGCGGTTGTCCACGAGATGTTCGTGGAGTTGCGGTTCGAGACGTTCAGCCTCGGGTTCCAGCGGGATCTGAACTATCGGGCGCCGACGTGGCCGGATCCGCGCGTACCGCAGCAGTGCCATCTGGACTTCATGGCGGCGGATCTGGACGCCGAGGAGGCTCGCGTACTCGCGGCCGGCGCGACGCTGACCGCCGTACAGCCTGAGCCTTCCGTGTTCCGGGTGTTTCTGGACCCGGCCGGGCATCCGTTCTGTCTGACTACGTGGCGTACGGCGAGCGGTCCGGCCGAGTCACGCTGACACTTCGGCCGGCTGGCGGCGGGTCAGCGGGAGGCGATTGCGCGTCTCCTCGTCGGCGGGGGTCTCGACGAACATGACCAGGTCCGGATGGGCCGGGACGGCGAACTCGGTGACGGTGAAGTGCAGCTCGCCGGCGACCGGGTGAACGAGGTTTCGCGGTCGCGGGGTGCAGGCGGCGACCTCGTGCCGTGACCACAGCTGGGCGAACTCGGGGCTGACCGCCAGCAGTCGCTCCAGGTCCGTCTCCCAGTCGGGGTCGCCGACGTGTTCGCCGTACGCCGATCGCAGTCTGCCGACGAGATATGGGACCTCGGTGTCGTAGTTGAGCAGCTGCTGGCGTGCGGTCGGCTCGGTGATGATGCACCAGAGCAGGTTCTTGTGGATGCAGGACAGTTGATGCCAGTCGTGGAAGAGATCCGCGAACGCTGCATTCGTCCGGACGATGTCGAGCCGGGTGTTCGTGATCAGCGCGGGCAGTGGGTCGAGGGCGTCCAGGATCTCGGCGAAGACGGCCTCGCTCGCACACTCGGACGCTCTCGGCGGCCGGACCGGAGTGGCTTCGGCCAGGCGGTAGAGGTGCTCACGCTCGACCGAGCTGAGCCGCAGCGTCGCGGCGACCGCGTCGAGCACCTGCACGCTCGCGTTGATGGGCCGCCCTTGCTCCAACCACGTGTACCAAGTCACGCCGACGCCGGCGAGCTGGGCCAACTCCTCCCGCCGCAACCCCGGCGTACGCCGCCGCCCACCCGCAGGCAACCCGACGTCCTCAGGCGAAACCCGAGCCCGCCGAGCCTTCAAAAACTCCCCAAGCTCACCCCGGTGAGTACTCACCCATCCATCCTCCCCACCCCCACCGACAGTTTCCAGCCGCCTGTGGATAACTCCAGCCCGGCTCGAGGTCCGTCGATAGACTTGAAGCGGAAAGACAGGGGGCGAGGTGCAGTCATCACCCGGCGAGGGCTTGGACTACTCGGCTGGGGGAGGGTTTGCCTAGCTGGTCGGCCATCCAGGTGCTGGTGGTTACTAGTTTCTGCAGGTTGACGCCGGTTTTGATGCCTAGGCCGTCGAGTTGCCAGAGGAGGTCCTCGGTGGCGAGGTTGCCGGTGGCGCTTTCGGCGTACGGGCAACCGCCCAGGCCGCCCGCCGAGCTGTCGACCGTGGTGACGCCGGCACGCAGGGCGGTGAGGGTGTTGGCGAGCGCCTGGCCGTAGGTGTCGTGGAAATGCACGGCCAGCTTGTCGACACCGACGCCGGCCGCAACGAAAGCCTCGATCAACCCGCTCACCTGACCCGGCGTCGCAACACCGATCGTGTCGCCCAGCGACAGCTCATGACACCCGAGCTCGACCAGACGCGCGCCGACCTTCACCACCTGATCGATCGGTACGTCGCCCTCCCACGGATCGCCGTAACACATCGACACGTACCCGCGGACCGCCAACCCTTCGCCCAACGCCCGCTGGACCGTCGGCGTGAACATCGCGAACTGATCATCGAGCGTCGAGTTCAGGTTCTTCGCCGCGAACGTCTCGGTCGCGCTCGCGAAGATCGCGATCTCCCGCACACCAGCAGCCAGCGCACGATCCAGCCCGCGCTCATTCGGCACCAGCACCGGCGCGCGGAGCCCGTCCGGCAGCTCCAACTGCGCGAGCAGCTCAGCGGCATCAGCCAACTGCGGAACCCACTTCGGATGCACGAAACTCGTCGTCTCGATCGTCGTCAGACCCGCATCCACCAGCCGCCGGATGAACTCGGCCTTCACCGCGACATCGACGATCGCCGACTCGTTCTGCAGCCCGTCGCGCGGCCCGACCTCGTAGATCGTCACCTGCTCGGGCAGTCCGTCGGCCTTCATCAGTTGCGGCTTCCGCATCCCGTTGCCTCCCAGCGTCTGAGCCTGCCCCGGGATCTCCGGGACAATGACTCGTGATGACAACAACCCTGGCTGACATTGTGCGCGGCATCGAAACCGGCGACTTCCCGGCCCCGGATCTCGGCATCACCGTCGTACCGCCGCCCTCGGACCGCGAGTCCTGCGTGATGGCGTTCACCGGCCACATCGTGATCGCCGCGGACGTCGACGCCGCGTGGGTCGCCGACCGCGTTCCACCCGGCGACCTCTCCGCCCCGACGAACCCACCGTTCCTCGCCGCCCTCGAGCAAGCCACCGGCCGCCGCGTCAGCAGCCTCGACGCGATGCTCCTGGCGCCTGCCCTCGCCACCCCGACCGAGCGCGCCGCAGCGACCGCCAACCTGACCGAGCTCACCGACCACGACCACCCGCGCGTCCACCGCGCCCTGCGCTACCGCGACGACGTCCATGTGTACGCCGACAACCACGGCGGCCTCGTCCTCACCGGCCGAGGCGTAGCCGGCCGCCTCGAATGCGCGATCGAAGTCCCCGACACCGTCCAGAACCAAGGCCACGGCCGCCACCTGGCCACCGCGGCCCGAGCCCTCATCCCACCCAACACCCACATCTGGGCCCAAATCACCCCCGGCAACGCAGCCTCCCTCCGAACCTTCCTCGCAGCCGCCTACAAGCCCGTTGGCTCCGAAGCCCTGCTGGTGGCCAAGAGGTGAACGGGGTAAAGACTGTTGCTGGCAGCATCTAATTCACAGGTGTGGACAAAGTTGGGGAAAACTTGCGTAGGGCGGGTTTGAGCCGGATGACCGGCGGCCTCAGCGGGGGCGGCGGTGGTAAGTCGGGGCCTCGCCGGCGTAGTGGTTGCGGCGGTAGATGCCGTGGATGATTTCGGCTTCGTAGCCGTCGAGTTCGGGCATGCCGAGGTTGCGGGCGATCTGTAGTTCGGCGTGTGCGTCGTACGGGACGCGGACGAACTGGATCGAGAACGTGGCCGGGTCCGGGGAGTCCGAGACGCCTTCGAGGATCGTGTAGGAGGGGGTCGGGTCGTCGAGGCTGTTGCCGACGGAGCCGATGTTGAAGAGGGTGCGGCCGAGGTCGACCTCGTAGAACGGGTCGTGGGTGTCCGCGTACCCGACCACAGTCGGGATCGGGCCGGGACCGGTGGCCTCGGTGTTCTCGAACATTCCGACGTACTCCGCCTCGTCGTGGTCGAAGCGGACCCGCCGATGGACGCTCGTCGAGGAGGCGTGGAACAGGCGGATCTGCCGGCCGCTCAGGAGGAAGTCGTGGCAGAACGGGAGGCCGCGGAGCCACGTCCACTGGTCCTCACGCAACTCCTTCTTCCACCAGCGCATGCCGTCGCTTTCGTGCTCGCGATCCGGGTCGGGCAAGAAATCGTCCCAGTTGCCGAGGATGTTCACCTCGCAGACCTCACGGCATCGATCCACCACGGCCTGCCCGCGTGGTCCCTTGCCGACGTAGTCGCCGAGGTTGAAGATCCGCGTGATCCCCCGCCGCTCGATATCGGCCAGCACCGCCTCCAGGGCGGTCAGGTTCCCGTGAACATCCGAGATCAGTGCGATCCGCTCGAGCGACATAGCCGTCATCCTGCCACCCTGTCGCATGCCGCCGACAACCGTTTACCGGCTCCCACTCGGACCCGCCGGTTCAGGAATTCGTTCCTGCGCAGCAGAGGAGCTCGACCTGGCCGGGCGCGACCGTCCACCGCGCGCCATCGGGCCACTCGCGGTCGATGGCGTGATGGAGCCACCGCCGGACTCGCCGGCTGAGTGCGAGGCAGCTCCCGCGAGGCTGCCGGCCGCCTTGCGAGCCGCGGCGAGACCGATGCCGGCGGCACCACCCGCGGCCCCTCCGGCCGCGGCACCGACCGACCTCGCGCCGGACGCACCACCGCCACCACCGGACGACGACCCACCACCCGACCCACCACCGGAGCCGCCAGACCCACCGAAGGCCGAGCGGCCGACGTTGACCGCGCCGGTAGCAAGACCACCGGGGTCGGCCACCGAGCTGCCCATCCCGGCACTCCCACCGGCAACAGCCGAAGTGACCGGTACGGCGAACCGCAGCAGCGCCGGAAGCGCGAAGATGGCGAGCATCAGCATCATGATCCCGGTCAGCGCCTGCACCAGCACGTTGTCCGACGAGAGCATGCCTTGCTCGGTCATCTTGATCGCCGCCGCGTACACGAGCGCCGCCGCCGGCTTGTACGCAATGAACGCCAACGACCAGGCGCAGTACTTCTTGAACCACGCCCGCCCGGGCTCGGTGTTCGTCGCGGCCGCGGCCACCGGGAACGTCCCCGCGAGCAGCACGAGCATCGCCGAGCGGATGAGCAGCAGCACGACCTGGATCAACGACGCCGTCAGCACGGCCAGGGAGATCCCCAACGCCAGGAAGATCGGCCAGTCCTTGGTGAGGTCATCGGCTGTACTGCCCTGCGTGATCAGACCACTGAGTGCGCCCTGTACGTCGCCACCGGACACATCACTCATCACCTTGATCGCGAAGTCGTCCGACCAGCTGGCGAGCAACTGCAGCGTCGCCGTCCCCGCCCCACAGACCATCACGAACAGCATCGTCGCCTTGAGCAACTCCTGGAGCGGTCGGGCGCGTTGCTCCCAGGCCATCCGGATGCCGGCGATCAGGATCGCCAGTGTGAAGACCGCGCCGGACACCGCCAGCACCTTGTCGTGCAGGAAGTCGACCGGCAGGCTGTCTCGCCAGTTCTGACCGTCGCCGGTCGCGAGCGTCGGGCTGTCGATCTTGAGCCAGAACGTCGCTAGCGAGTGCAGACTGTCGAGCGCGGCCCGGTTCGCCTGGGTGCGCAACTGGTCGAGCCCGCTCGCCGTGACGGTCATGACGGCCTGATGGAACTGACAGTCGAATTCGAGCTTTCCGCACATCAGACACCACTCCACTTCACGAAGTCGCTCAGGTCACGGAGCTGGGCGAAGGGTGCACCGACCGCCTCGCCGGCCGGAGGTGGCTGCAGATGCCAGTCGCCGTCGACCCAACTCAGGGCCAGGGTGATGCTCATGTACGCCGACTCCACGGAGAACGCGAGCATCACGGTGGCTCGGTCCCCGCCGGCGTCGGCGACCCGGTAGCCGATGATCTGGGTGCTGCCGGAATCCGCGGACGGCGACTCCTTCGCCAGCTCCTTGATCAGCGCGTCGGTCGCCGGCCCGGGGACCATCAACTTCCGGACCGTGGAGATGCCCTGACTCTGATCACTCAAGGCGGCAATCGCGTTGTAAGCGGCGAAGACGGCGCCGGTCGGGGATTGCGCGAAACAGTGCCGGAAGCCGTCCGGGTCCGTCTTGGCCGGGCCATAGGCAGTTGATCGGGGGACGACGACGCGACGGCTGACCTCCCAGCCATCCGCGGCCGGCGCCTTGTGCGGGATCGCTTGATCACCATCGTGGGGGCCACAGGCCGATGAGCTCGGAGCCGTCGAACCGGCAATGGGTGTTGCCACCGGATCAGCGGTTGCCGCGGTGGTGTGGCGGGCGGCCGGCTGGTCGGCGATCGACGTACTCGCCGGCGCGTCTGATCCCACGCCGCTGATGAGGAGGACCACACCGCACACCAGGATGGCTCCGACCACGACACACGCGGCGATGAAGCTCGGGCCGAACGGTGTCTGGTTGTCTTCGGTGTCGCTCATCGTGCTCCCCGATCTGTTGGCTGAGAACCGCACAGACCAAGGCTGACAAAAATCGGCCGACCGCCGCGGAAGTTATCCACAGGCCCGGTCAGCTGTCCTAGACCAGATCCGCTGTTACCGCTGCGGATCGGAGCAGTTACGCTCAAGATGCTTGCGGTTGCCGGCCGATCTGTAGCCGAAAGGTCACCCCGTGTAGCGAAGTGACCTAGTCAGCTAATAGAGTCCCCGCATGACCATCGCGCCTTCGCTTTGCTCGCCCCTAGCGCTCGCCGATGCAGAACCAACTCGCGCCGCCGAACCCTGGGAAAGCGACGTGATCAGCGCGTACGGCCTGCTGCGTGAAGCAGCGGCCGAACTCGATCATCTGATGCGTCATTCCCTCAAGCGCAGTGGTCTGCAAATGGCAATGTTCGAACTGTTGCTGCGGCTTGCCCGCAGCCACGGGGACAAACAGCGACTCACGTCTCTTGCCCGGGAGCTGACCGTCACGACCGGCGGCATCACCCGGCTGGTGGACCGCGCCGAGAACCTCGGCCTGGTTCGCCGGGAGCCGTGCCCTGACGACGCCCGCGGTTCGTTCGCGGTCCTGACCGAGGAGGGGAAGCGGCGGCTGCGGGAAGCACTGCCGGACCACCTCCTCGAGATCGACAGCCTCTGGATGTCCCAGCTGGCTGACGACCGGGACGTCGTACTCGGCAAGCTCCGCCGGGTCCGGGACAACGCCCGCCGCTGGCCGAACGGCCGGCCGGGACTGGGGCCCATCCCAACCGACCGGATCTGAGCAGCCGGCACCTCACAACTCGATAAGCATTACCCGCTACTAACGGATGGGGCGCTCGGCTGGTGTCGAGCGCCCCGCCGCGTGTAATGGTTGAGAGGTGAAGCAAAACCGGTCGGACGGGTCGAAGACCAGCAGCGGCCCGAACGTCACGCGCTGGCGTGGCGCGATCGGCGGCGTACTCGCGGCCCTGGCCGGACTCGCGGCCGGAAGCGTGGTCGCCGGCATTCTCGGTACGTCGCAGACTCCGGTGGTCGCGATCGGGTCAGCCTTCATCGATCGGGTGCCGCCGTGGCTGAAAGACTTGGCCATCTCCTGGTTCGGCACGCACGACAAGGACGCGCTGCGGACCGGCATCCTGATCGTCCTGCTCGCGCTGGCCGCCGTCGGCGGGATTCTCGCCGTACGCCGTTATTGGGCCGGCGCCCTGGTCGTCCTGGTCCTGGCCGGGCTGGCCGTTGCGGCGGCGTTGACCCGGGCGGACACGGGACAGACCGGGTTCCTGCCCTCGATGATCGCCGGGCTCGTGGCGCTGGGGATTCTTCGGCTCTTCACCAGACGGCTCGAGCCGCTGATCGACTTCCCCGACGACGGCACCAGCCGCCGGGGGTTCCTGCAGTTGTCCGGCGGCGTCGCGCTCGGCGCGGCGGCCCTCGCACTGCTCGGGCGGGTTGTCAGCGGGAACCGCGCCGCTGTCTCCGACGCCCGGAAGCGACTCAACCTCCCGAAGCCGCCGACGCTTGACCCGCCGGCCGGCGTACAGGCCGATGGCGCGGTGCCATGGGTGACGCCGAACGACGACTTCTATCGGATCGACACGGCCCTCGCGGTGCCGCAGATCATGCCGTCGGACTGGAAGTTGCGCATCCACGGCATGGTCGACCGCGAGCTCGAACTGAACTTCAACGACCTGCTGAAGCGCCAGGCGATCCACAAGTGGGTCACGCTCACGTGTGTGAGCAACGAGGTCGGCGGTGACCTGATCGGCAACGCGCTCTGGTCCGGCGTACTGCTCAAGGACCTACTGGAGGAAGCGGGTCCGTCGAAGGACGCCGATGCGATCCAGTCGAAGTCGAAGGACGGGTTCACCGCCGGTACGCCGCTCAGCACGCTGCTCGACGATCGGCAGTCGATGCTCGCGTACGCGATGAACGGGCAGCCGTTGCCGGTGGAGCACGGGTTCCCGGTGCGGATCGTCGTACCCGGGCTGTATGGCTACGTGTCCGCGACGAAGTGGCTGGTGGATATCGAGGTGACGCGATTCGACCAGTTCGAGGCGTACTGGACGCCGCGCGGGTGGTCGGAGCGTGGTCCGATCAAGTTGTCGTCGCGGATCGACACACCGCTGGGCAAGAAGGTGGAGCCGGGGCCGGTGACGGTGGCCGGAGTGGCGTGGGACCAGCACGTCGGGGTGTCCAAGGTCGAGGTCCGCGTCGATGGGGGCCCTTGGCAACAAGCGACGCTGGCGACGGACCCGTCGATCGACACCTGGCGGCAGTGGCACTGGACCTGGGACGCGTCGCGGGGCCAGCATCTCTTGCAGGTAAGGGCATTCGATGAGCAGGGAAAGCCGCAGATCGAGGACTCGGCGCCACCTGCGCCGGACGGCTCGACCGGCCTGCACACGATCAGCGTGAAGGTCGGCTGACCGCTTCCAGCACCATCGGCAGGAACGTGTGCTCGAGTGAGCCCGCCGGAACCTTCCGAGGCTCCAGCAGACTTTGCGAACGAGCGCCTTCGTGCAACGCGATGATCATCCGGACGAACTGCTCCGGCGGCACGCTCATCGTCATCCCACTGGTCTCGGCGATCTCCTCGACCAGCTGCGTCAGGCTGGCCCGGAACATCGCCCGCTGCTCGTTCAACGCCCGCGCTGCCTCCGGATGCCTGAGCGCGTGCAGGGTGAACTCGGTGGAGATCAGGTGCCACTGCCGCTGATCCGGCGCTGTCTCGCCGAGCAGTCCGAGTACGGCGTCCAGCAACGTGCCCGGCTGGTTGGCGAGATCCGGGAGCAGTGCGGCGATCTGCTCGAGGAGTCGATCGGTGGTGGCCTGGAAGAGCGCTAGTACCAACTCGTCCTTGGACCCGAAGTTCGAGTAGAAGGCGCCGCGGGTGAAGCCGGCCCGGTCGCAGATGTCCTCCACCGAGGCGCCATGGAAGCCGCGCTCGGCGAAGACCTCGAGGGCACCGTCGAGCAGGCGGGCCCGGGTGGCGGAGCGGCGGCGCTTGGGCGGTTCCATACGAATAGGATACAGTTCTGTATTGGATACACAACCGTATTGAACTTGGGAAATACCGAACGGGGAACTGGGATGCAGCTCGAGGCCACCGGGATCAGCGTGCGCGGTCCACATGCGCCGATGCTGAACGCCACGTCGGTGCAGGTCGCCGACCATCAGGTGGTGCTCCTGACCGGCTACCCCGGTCCGGGTCACGTCGCGGCGGCCCTGGCACTGTCCGGGCGCCTCAAGCCCGACACCGGGTCGGTGCGGCTCGACGGGTCCGCTGACGCTGGTTTACTGCGTCGCCGCGTCGCTGTGGTCGATGCGCCCGGTATCACCGAGCCGGACGACGCACTGCCCGTTCAGACGGTCGTCGGCGAGGAGCTGGCGATTGCCGGTCAGAAGGCCGGCCGGAAGGCCGTACTGGAGTGGCTGGACGAGCATGACGCGGCAGAGCATGCGGACAAGCGGTTTGAGCACCTACCGGTCGCAGCGCGGACCAGACTGCTCGCAGAACTGACCGTGGCGCGGCCGGACGTGAAGGTGGTCATTCTGACCATGCCGGACCGGCACGGTGGCGATCCGCACGAGTGGTACGCGCTTGGGCGTTCGCTGGCGGCGCGTGGATACGGCGTGATCATCACGTGCGCTGACGCGTCCGCGCAGCTGCTGGATGTCAAGGCGGCTCAGCTCGGCGCGGTGGACCAGCCTGATCCGGTGCAGGTCGCGCCTATTGCTCCGGTTGAACCTGTTGCAGCTATCGAAGAAGAAGTCTTGGAGGAGCAGGCATGACCGCGCTGCGGATGGCACTGAGTGAGTTGCGGCGGCTGACGGCTGGGCGACTCCCGAAGCTGGCAGTGGTCGCACTGCTGCTCGTGCCGGTGCTGTACGGCGGCCTGTACCTCTACGCCAACCACGACCCGTACGGGCGCCTCGACAAGGTCCCCACCGCAGTAGTGGTAGAAGACGCCGGTACGACGCTCGCCACCGGCTCGAAGCTCGACGTCGGCCCGCAGGTCGCGGACGAACTCGTGAAGTCGAAGAGCTTCGACTGGCATCAGGTCGACCGGGCAGATGCGACCGCTGGGGTGTCGGACGGGAAGTACGAGTTCGCCCTGGTGCTGCCGAAGTCGTTCTCCGCCGACCTGGCGTCGAGTGCCGACTTCACACCGCGGCAGGCGCAGCTCGAACTGCTCACGAACGACGCGAACAACTACATCGCCCACACGATCGCGAACCAGGTCGTCGCGCAGGTGACGAAGACGGTTGCGTCGCAGGTGAGCGAGACGGCGGCTTCGCAGCTGTTGGCCGGGTACAACACGATCCACACGCAGATCAGCCAGGCGGCGGCCGGCGCTGCTCAGCTTCAGACCGGCCTTGGGTCGGCAGCGACCGGTGTGGGCAAGCTGCAGACCGGTGCGACGCAGCTGAACACGGCCCAGAAGCAGCTGTCCGCCGGTGCGACGACGCTGGCCGGCGGCGTGGGTCAGGCCTCGCAAGGCGCGACGTCGCTTGCCAATGGCGCTTCGAAGCTGGACAACGGTCTGGGCACGTTGAAGCGGAAGACGTCGACGCTGCCGAAGCAGACCAAGGCCCTCGCCACCGGCGCCGATCAAGTTGCTGATGGCAACGAGAAGGTCGCGGGTGCCGGTCGGCAGGTCGCTTCGGCGTCGAGCACTCTGGTCAAGGACCTCAGTACGTTCGACTCCGGTCTCGCGGCCCGGCTCAAGGCGCAGGGATTCAGTCAGCACCAGATCCGGCAGGTGCTGACGGAGACGGCCAAGCTGCGGACTCCCGTCGTACGCGCGAACACGAAGATCCAGTCCACCTCCAAGCAGCTCAACCAGCTCGCCACCGGCGCCCGCAAGGTGTCCAACGGGGCTGCTGCGTTGGCGAAGGCCACGCCGGCTTTGACGTCAGGGATCAGTACGGCGGCCAATGGCGCGCATCAGCTGAACACTGGCGCGAGTCAGCTCAAGACCGGCCTTGGGAGCCTGAATACCGGCGCCCAGCAGCTCGCTGCGGGTGAGAAGCAGGCGGTGGTCGGCCAAGGGCAGCTGCTGACCGGGGTGAACAGCCTGGCGACCGGAGTCACCCAGCTGAAGACCGGTGCGACCCAGCTGAACACTGGACTGGCCAATGGGGTCAAGCAGATCCCTAACCCCACTGCTAGCCAGCGCAAGGCGGTCGCCGAGACGCTCGGTGCACCCGTGACGCTGCAGAACGTCTCACAGGCCACGGCGGACAGCTACGGCGCCGGTCTGGCCCCGTTCTTCCTCAGCCTGGCCTGCTGGATCGGTGCGTACGTCCTCTTCCTGCTCGTCCGCCCGCTGTCACCGCGCGCTCTGGCCGCCCTGCAGTCGCCGTTCCGGGTCGCCTTGGGCGGATGGTTGCCCCCGGCCCTCTTCGGCGCCATCCAGGCCACGCTCGTCTTCACCGCGGTCACGCTCGGACTCGGCATCAACGCCGTCCACCCGTGGCTGACCGTCGGCTTCCTGATCCTGACGTCCTTCACCTTCGTCGCGATCCTGCACGCCCTGTCCGCGTGGTTCGGCGCCGTCGGCAAGTTCCTCGGCCTGGTCCTGATGGTCATCCAACTGGTCAGCGCGGGCGGCACCTTCCCCTGGCAAACCATCCCCCAGCCCCTCTACTTCTTCCACCACGCCCTCCCCATGAGCTACGCCATCGACGGAGTCCGCCACCTCATGTACGGCGGCCCCACCACCTCCCTGACCCAAGACCTCCTAGCCCTGGCCGCCTGGTTCACCGCAGCCCTAGCCGCCTCCACCCTCGCCGCCCGCAACCAACGCATATGGCCCGCCAATAGACTCCAACCAGAGCTAGCCCTCTAGCTATTCACGAACTGCGTGGTTTCTTTTAGTAGGCGGGTTGTGGTGGGTTGGTCGAAGTAGGTTATTAGGGCTTCGTAGGTGCCGGAGGTTGCGGCTGGGGGGTCTACTACGTAGCCGTAGTAGGCGTCGGTGTAGCCGATTACGCGGGTGATGGGGTGGGTGCTTTCGGCTTGGAGGCAGGCGCCGTGGGCGGCGAAGAGTTCTACTGGGAGGTTGATCCAGCAGACGTCGCCCATCGTGACGGCGCTGATGGGGAGTTGCAGGGAGGCGGGGAGGGACGCGGCGGCCATCAGGGCCTGGCCGCGGGCTCCGTCCAGGCGGGTTTGGGAGATGCGGCCGGAGGGGTCGTCTGGGCCGCCGGCCAGGAGGTCCTCGGCGGCAGTGACGAGCTGTGCGGCTTCAGCGGCGGATGGGACCGCGCGGACGGGCAGGTCTAGCGTCGTACGGCGGATAACCGGTGCGGACGCGCCCAATTCCAGGCCCGGGCCGGCCAGCGCGGACCGGACACGGGAAGCCAGTAATCCGCCGAGCCGGGTGACTTCGGCGGCGCCGCGGCCCTGGCGGGTGAAGCGGGGGCTGACGTCGCCAGCGGCGCCCTGGAGGTAGCCGACGACCGCAGGAGCCAGCGCGGCCCGGGCAGCGCCCGGCCAGTCGGCGGAGTACTGCAGGTTCTCCGGACCATAGGTCGTCGGGTGGCATGCGAAGTCCAGCAGGACCGCCTCGAGCGAGCCCTCCAACGAGTGCAGCGCGAGGATGCCGGCCGTGTTGTCGTGCGGACCGTTGCGATGGTGCCGGTTAGTACCCACGCCGATCACCTCGGTCGACCGCCACGACGCCGTCACGGGCCGGCGCTCCAAGGGAGCCGTGCGTACGGCGGACACCAGAGCGTCCACCAAGTCCCGCTCACGCAGTGCTGGGATGACCGGGTGAATCTCACCGGTCCACCCGGACGGGCCGGAGTGTGTGTGCGACGCGGACACGACCACCTGCGACGCCGGGATACCAGCCGCCGAACCGGCCGCCGACGACAACTCAGCCACGAGCTCCTTGCCGACAGCAATCGCGTCCAGGGTCAGCCACAGTACGCCGGAGTCGTCCGCTGTACTGAGCCAGATGATGGTGGCCCGCAGCGGGTCCGCCGTACCGGTGGCGACACCGGCGCGGGCGGCGTACCCGTCCAGCCGGTGGCCGGGCGGTGGGGTGACGTCCAGAGACGTCGCGGCCAGGAGGAGGTCGGTCACTTCAGGGCTCCCGCGGTCATGCCGGCACTGATCTGGCGGTGAAAGGCAAGGTAGACCGCCAGCACCGGAAGGATGGAGATGGTCAGTCCGGCGAACAGCCCCGAGAAGTCACTGTGGTACCCCTGCGTGACCGCGATGTTGGCCAAGCCTTGGGTCACCAGATAGCGCCGCTCGTCGGTGTTCAGTACCAAGGGAAGCAGGTATTCGTTCCACATGCCCAGGAACTGGAAGATTCCGATACTAACTAGTCCGGGACGAGCCAGTGGAAGCATGATCCGGAACAAGACACCCCAGTGCGAGCACCCGTCGACGAGCCCCGCCTCGGCCAGCTCCTTCGACTGGGTCTTGAAGAACGCGGTCAGGAAGAACACCGAGAACGACATGCCGTGCGTCGCGTACACCAGGATCAGACCGAGGTACGAGTTCATCAGCCCGAGGTTCTGGACCACGAAGAACAACGGCACCAGCGCGAGGAACCCCGGGAACACCATCCCCGCGACGAAGACGTAGAACAGCGCTCTGCTACCGGGGAACTCGAATCGCGCGAGCACGTACGCGACCGCGGAGGACAGCAGCAGCGTCAGTACGACGCCGCAGCACACCACGATCACGCTGTTGAAGAAGTACGTGCCGATGTGGGACTCGTTCCAGGCCCGGGAGAAGTTGTCCCACCGCCAGGTCGACGGCAGGCCCCACGGGCTGGTGAAGATGTCCTGGTCCGACTTGAACGAGCTGAGCACCGCCCACAGCAGCGGGAACAGCACCATCGCGCCCCAGATCAGCAGAAACCCCTGCGAGACCCCGCCGAGCACCCGCGACCCGATCTCCCGCCGCGGCGGTTCAGAGCGTACGGCGGGAGCCGGTGCGGAGGTCCGATCCAAAAGAGTCGTCACTGTGCCCCCTCAGTACTCGACCCGCTCGCGGCGGGTCAGCCGGAACGTCAGCAGGGTCAGGATCATGTTGATCAGGAACAGCGTCACGCCGATCGCGGAGGCGTAGCCGAACTTCCCGTAGGTAAAGGCGTTCGAGTACATGTACAGCGAGATCACCTGCGTCGCGTCGTCCGGACCGCCAGGACCGACCGACAGGATCTTCACCAGCGCGAACATGTCCAGCGCACCGATCACCAGGAACGCGAGCGCGGTCTGCACCGTGTTCCAGATCAGCGGCAACGTCAGCCGCCAGAACGACTGGAACGCACCGGCGCCGTCGAGGAGCGCCGCCTCGTACAGCTCCCGCGGGATCGCCGCCATCGCGGCCGTGAACAGTACGACGTAGAACCCGACGCCGCCCCACACCACCACGGCCATGATCGAGCCCAGCGCCGTACTGCCGTCACCCAGCCACAACCGCGCCAGCCCGTCCAACCCGATCGCCCGCAGGAACCCGTTCAGCAAGCCGGTCCTCGGCTCGAAGACGAACTGCCACAGCACGCCGACGATCGCGATCGACAGCACACCGGGGAAGAAGTAGATGACCTTGTAGAAGCGCGCGCCCGGTACGCCGTCGCGGTAGTTCAGCGCGGCCGAGAAGAACAGTGACAGCGTGACGATGATGATCGGCAGCGACACCAGCAGGAACAGGTTGTGCCGCAGCGCCACCCAGAACACCGAGTCGTGGAACAGCGCGACGAAGTTGTCGAAGCCGATGTAGTTGTACGACGCCGACAGGCCCTCCCAGTTCGTGAACGCGATCGGGAACGCCTGCACGTACGGCGAAATCACGAAGACCGCGTACAGCGCGAGTGGGACGATCAGCAGGCTGATGACGAACCGGTACTTGCCGTGGTGCATGTCAGGCGTGGAACTTCTTGATCGACGGGTCCTTCGCCGTCTCGTCGGCGTACTTCTGCATCTGCTTGCTCCACCCGTCCGGGGTGACCTCGCGGTTCATCAGCGCGGCCATCGCCTTGTCCGAGTTGTCCAGCAGCTTCTTGTACCAGAGCCGGAACGACCAGTCCTGGAACATGTTCGTGCCGGCCGCGGTGATCACGTCCTGCATCGACTTGTTCGCCGACGACAGCTCGACGCCGTCGCTGGCGCCCTTGACGACGGTCAGCGACTTGGTCACCTGGGTGAAGTTCTTCATGCACTGCTTGGAGACGATGATCCGCAGCAGCTCGAGGCCGCCCTGCGGGTTCCTCGCCTTGGCCGGCACGATCAGCGCGCCGCCGGGTCCACCCGTGACGGTCTCGTACGGCGCCTTGTCGTCCTTCGAGAGTCCCGGCACCGGGACCATCGTCATGCCCAGGTCCTTCGGCGCGATGGCACCGAGCTCGTTCTCCAGCCAGCCGCCGCAAGGGATGAACACGGCCTTGCGCTGCGCCCAGTAGGTCTGCGACTGGGTGTGCGAGAGCGCCTGCGAACCCTCCAGCAGGTAGCCCTTCGCGGCCAGCTCCTGGTACCCCTCCGCCGCCGCGATCAGGGCGGGATCGCGCCAGGCGTTCGGCTCCAGGTTGTCGATCTTCTTCTTCAGGTCCGGCCCGACCGCCTTGTACGCCGTCATCAGCATCGGGCTCGTCAGGTAGCCGGGGAACTTGCCCTGGTACGTCCACGGCGCGAGGCCGGTCTTCTTGATCTCGGCGCAGAGGTCGAGCATCTCGTCCCAGTGCTTCGGGTAGGTCCAGCCGTGCTGGTCCATCAGCGGCTTGCTGTACCAGATCCCGGCGACGCCGAAGACGTACGGCATCTCGTACTTCACCCCGTCGTACCGGCCGGCCTCGGCGACGCCCGGAAGGAGGGTGTCCTTGACCTTCTTGCCGGATTCGCCGTACGCGTCCATCTCGAGCAGTTCACCGATGTCGCGTACCTGCTTCTGCGCGGCGAGGGTGGCGCCGTCGAGGCCGACGTTCTCGATCAGGTCGGGCGGGTTGCCCTGGATGAACCGGGGCTGCAGTTGCTGCTGGAGTTGCTGGCCGCTGGTCAGCTTCACGTCCGCGTCCGGGAACTCCTTGCGGTACAGGTCCAGCGGCATGGTGGTCCATTCCTTGCCGTACCCGCCGTCGAAGTTGAAGAACTCGAGCGCCTTGCTGCCGTCGACGCTGGTGCCGGATCCGGCCGAGGCGGCCGATTTGTCCACCACCGGCTTGGCGCAGGAGGCGAGGGTGGCGACGGCGGATCCGGCCAGTGCGGCGCGGAGGAGCGTACGGCGGTCGACCTGGATCATGATGGGGGCGTCCTCTCAGGCGATGAATCCGTTCATGGATACGCCGCCCGGCACCGGTGCGGAAGAGGATTCGATCCCCGTCGACAAGATCGACTAGACCACTACTCCGGGTTTATGGAGGACGGAATCGCGCCCACGAGCCGGGCGGTGATGTCCATCGGGTTGGTGATGGCGTGGCCCACCACGACGGCGTGCGCGCCTGCTTCGCAGACAGTACGGACGTCTTCCGGCGTACGGATCCTGCCTTCGGCAACGATCGGGCAGTCCAGCTTCTCCGCCAGCCGGCGAACCAGTTCGACGTCAGGTCCGGTCGGCGTACGGCCATTGGTATAGCCGGACAGGGTCGACGCGACCAGGTCGGCACCTGCCTCACGGGCGGCCAGACCGGCGTCGAGGGAGTCCACATCGGCCAATACCGGTACGCCGAGTTCGTCGTGGATCCGGCGGATCTGCTGGTCCAGCCGCTGCCCGTCCGGTCGCGGCCGCAGGGTGCCGTCGAGGGCGATCAGGTCGGCGCCGGCCGCGACGATGCCGACCGCCGACTCGTACGTCGGGGTGATGAAGACGCCGGCCGGATCACCGAGTTTGTGCAGGCCGATGATCGGCAGGCCGGTCACGGCCCGGATCGCGGCGATGTCGTCCGGGCCGTTCGCCCGGATCGCGCCGGCCCCGCCGGCCTCCGCGGCCTGGGCCATCAGCGCCATCGAGGTGGGCGAGTGGAAGGGGTTCCCAGGACCTGCCTGGCAGGACACCACCAGGGTGCCGGGGGCAAGAGAAGTCATCGATGGTGAGTCACAATCAGGTCGGCGTACGTTCCGGCCGGCCCGGTCGCGAGTCGCTCCGCGCCGTCGAGTGAGTTCCCGGCGGCGGCGATCAGCTGCGCTCGGGCGGTGAGTGCCGCGCGGACCGGCGCCAGCAGTTGCTCGCCGGCGCCGTCGAACAGTCCGCCGACACAGGCGACAGGGACGGGGCCCTCGCCGGCCAGCTGCGCCACCGCTGCGTCGATCGTCTCGGCGATGTCGCCGGCCGCCCAGCCGAGGACGTCGTTGGCGACCGGGTCTCCTTCAGCGGCACAACGCAGTACCTCGGGCGCGAAGCGAGCCACGTCGTCGACGAGCGTGGAGGAGCGGTACAGGCTGACCGGATCGAGCGCGGTGTCGGCGAGCTTGGTCACCGGGCCGCGGCCGTCTCGCGCGCGCTGGACCGCGACCAGACCGGCGCGGCCGATCGCGAAGGCACTGCCCGCGTCGCCGAACAGGTACCCGTGCCCGTCGAGCTTGCGCCACGTGCCGTCCCGGTCCACCGCAAGGCAGACCAGTCCGGTGCCTGCGGCAACCACTACGCCGTACCCGTCGGGCAGCGCGCCGGCGTGCGCCGTCACCATGTCCTGTGTCAGCCGCACCTCATCGGCGTCGAGCAGGTCGCCGACGGCCGCGGCGAACGCCTCAGCCGCGCCCGACGCCTGCGGATAGCCGGTCAGGCCGAGCGCGACCACCTCGACCGGCCCGCTGACCTCCGCCTCGGCCGCGGCGGCTCGGACGGCGTCCAGCATGCGCTGAACGGCGTCCGGACCGTGCGTGTACCCAGGCCCTTGACCGGTCTGACCGGACGGGAGAACTCGCAGTCTGAGGGCGGATTGTCCGCCGTCAATGGCAATACGCATCATGCGGTGATCCAGTGTGAATAGTCCTGCCACGGAAGGTGCCACCGGTTCACCTTGCGGGTACGGCGGTCCTGGCCGGCGATGTCGTTCGCGACCAAGCGGACCGTGCCGAGGGTCTCGTCGTACATCACCGCAGGTGACCCGGTGAAGTGGAGCGTACCCACAGGTTCCCATGGGGTATGCCCGCCACGGACGTCGATCATCGAGCAATGGTGGATCCGGCGGTCGACGCCGAGCGCGTACACCTCGATCGCGTCGGCTCCCGGGTTAAAGGCGACCACCGGGTCGTCGGCGAGTTCGAGGTCGCCGAGTCGTTGCCAGGTGCCCTGGCCGACGCGGTCGTCGAGGTAGGTGTGGTGGAGATGACCGTCTTCGCCGCGGACGTAGATCTCGGTGGAGCGAGCCGGTTCGTTGCGGGTCCAGACCGGTTCGCCGTCGGCTCGGAGGTCGCCTAGTACGGCATTGGCGCCACCTTGGCGACGGATGATGCGTTTGTCCTCTCGGCGGTGGAACGTTGGTGGCTCGGGCTGGCCGGTGAGGATCGAGTCGAACTCGGCGCGGACGGAGGCGACCAGTGCGGACTGGTCCGCTGGTGGTTCTGGGAAGAAGGTGTCGGCGTTGAGATACTGCATGGCGGCGATCAGGCTGGGGGCGACCGACCAGCCGGTTTCGACGCAGTACGGACCCCAGCCGAGGTCGGCGTTCGAGCCGAAGTACTCCCAGGCGTCGAAATCGAACGCACGCTGCCAGGTGCCGTCGAGCTGCTGATCGGCCGGATCGTCGATCTGGATCCGGCTCAGATAGTCGAGTACGCCGTGCGCGAGCTCCTCGAACACCTTCTCGCCGGTCACCTTGTAGACAATCGGCAGCGCCCAGGCCGCGAACGGGGTGCCGTAGAGCTGATCGGTGACCGGATCGCCGTTGGCCTGGAAGATCGACGCCTCGTCCACGCCGTACGCCTCGTTGCTCGGCGGGCATTTGCCGTCCCACTCGGCGAACCCACCGTCCGGACCCTGGCGGCTCTTCAGATATTCGGCGAGGGCCAGCAACGTCTTCAGATAAGGGGGCTTCCGCGTGTAGAAGTAACCTCCGGCCAATGGCAGGAGGAAGCGCCCGGCCTCGCACGTGCGGCTGGTCTCCAACCGGACGCGCGGGAAGTGTGACGCCATGTGGTCCAGGCCGCGTTCGGCGATCTCCAGGTACGACGCCTCACCTGTCAGCCCGTACGCGTACAGATACGCGGTGAGCGCGGAGCTCTGCCAATGCGAGGTCAGATCGAGACCGTCGGTGATCGGCGTGCGGCCGATCTCCTCCCAGCCCTTCACGAGCATCGTCGACGGGGTCCGCCAGGGGTCGACCTGGAGACCGAGTTCGTCGTTCGCGGTCCGGATCAGCGACTCGACCCCGCGGAGACCGGCCTCGGTCTCACCGGAGATCAGCGCGAACAACGAGATCCAGCCGTTGTCGTCGGCAAAGAGGTTGTTCGTCGCGGTCAGGTCGGTCCGGCCGCCGCGCGGTTCCCAGGCTCCGTACAGCGCGTTCCGGTCGGTGAGCTGTTCTTCGTCGACCACGAGCCGCATCAGGTTGGCTGCGATCGTGTGTCCACGCGGGAAGTCGGCGAGGTCGGCGTACATCCGGAAGGCGTGCGCGGTCTGCGTGTAGCAGTCGCCGCGCGGGACCGGGCGGAACGGAAGCTTGCCGTCGACATCGATCTCGTTGGAGAACCCCTCCGCGACGCCCTTCGAACCGTCCGGCCGGTCGTAGAACATGCCGGCCCGGTCGAACCAGGCGATACCGCGGTCGACCATCCGGCGGTAGCGGTCGGCCCGTGGTCCGACCGTGACTGTTGCCGTGTGGTCGCCGACCGTGAAGTCGTGGTCGCCGTCTTCGAGGTGGAGGGGCTCGGACTCGAAGCGGCCGGGTGCTGTCTCGACGAGTTCGACGTCCGTCGCTGAGGGTTTGGTCGTAGCGCGGACGATGAGCTTCACCGGCTCGCCTGATACGGCCCAGACGCGGGGCTCGGTGAAGACCTCGATGTCGGGAGGGGGTGCGGTGCCGGTGAGTTCGGCCGTGATCACCTTGAGCAGGCGGCGCCAACGGCGTACCGGCTTGTAGTTGCCGGTGAGGTGGTGGCTGAGCGCGGTCGTCGCGTAGAGGAGGCGGCCGTCGCCTACCGGGATGTCGAGCAGGGCGGGGAAGGTGTGCTGCGGGGGACCGAAGACGGCTCGGTGGGTGCCGGCGACGGTGCCGTAGGTGAGCAGTTCTGTCGCATTGCTAGGGGCAACCACTTCCTGGGCGCGGGACAGGTGCTCGTCGAGGATGCTCAGCGGCTCGATCCCGGGCAGCGCGGCGGTGGTGAAGATCCGCTCGATGTGCGCGTCGCGGATGGCGCCGGTCGGGAGGAATCCGGTCTCGTCGACCGCGAATTCGACGTACGCCGATCCGCCGGCGCGGAGGTACTCCGCGAGCCGGCCGGTGTCGAGACTGGTCGGCTCCGGGTAGCGGTCGGCCAGGACGATGACCGCTTGGTGACCGGTGAGCTCGGGCGGCTGGTCGTCGTACCGGACGTACGGGAGACCGGCCTGGTCGAGGGCGGCGGTGAACGCGCCCGCCGGACCAGGCGATCCGATGACGGCGATGGGTGATGCAGTCACCGGTTCACTGTTGCCGACGAAACGCGGCCGGTAAAGCAGCTTGAGTAGACCACTCGGTGGGTAGGGCGGGGTTCAGGTCTCACCGGCCTGCCGGTGCACGTCCCGCGGGGCGATCCTCGCACCTAGGGTCGCTCGGTATGGGTGACTTCAACGGGCTCGACGTACACCTCGGCAATGTGGCGCGGCTGTCGGCCGCGCGCACGTACTCGATCAGCGCCGAGAATCCGGACGGCGCGAAAGCCGGCGGGGCCCGGGCGACCTCCGGGACGATGTCGCGGCAGGCCCGGGATCTCGGTCCGGGGTGGAAGATGTCGCCGTGCATCCCGCTCCCGGCAAGGTCGACGACGACGCTCGCGGAGATCGAGGGGCCGGGGGCGATTACGCATATCTGGATGACGGTCGACTCGAAGCTGTGGCGGTCGCTCGTGTTGCGCGCGTACTGGGACGGGGAGGAGACGCCGTCGATCGAGGTGCCGTTGGGGGACTTCTTCTGCAACGGCTGGGGTGAGCATTGTCAGGTCAGTTCGGTGCCGATTGCTGTTAATCCTTCGGGTGGGTTCAACAGTTACTGGCAGATGCCGTTTCGTGGGAGTGCCCGGCTGACTATCGAGAACCTGCTCGAGACCGAGGTGCCGGAGTTCTTTTATCAGGTGGACTTCGTGCGTACGACGGTGCCGGAGGATTCGGCGTACTTGCATGCGCAGTTCCGGCGGAGCAATCCGGTTCCTTACGGCGAAGTGCATACGCTGCTTGACGGGGTGCGGGGACAGGGGCAGTACGTCGGGACTTATCTGGCTTGGGGTTGCAACAACACCGGGTGGTGGGGCGAGGGCGAGGTCAAGTTCTACCTCGACGGGGATGACGAGTATCCGACGATCTGCACGACGGGGACCGAGGACTACTTCGGCGGGGCGTGGGGGTTCATCCACCCGGAAGGCGTGTACGCGACGTTCACGACGCCGTACTTGGGGATGCCCCAGGCGATCCAGCCGGATGGATTCATGCGGAACCAGCAGCGGTTCGGGCTGTATCGGTGGCACATCACCGACACCATCCGCTTCACCGAAGACCTCCGGGTGACCGTCCAGGCGTTGGGTTGGCGCCGCGACGGCCGCTTCCTCCAACTCCAAGACGACCTCGCCTCCACCACCTTCTGGTACCAATCCGAGCCGCACGCTCCTTTCCCCACGCTCCCGAACAAGGACCACCTAGAGGTCATCTGACCCCACCCGTGCTTTCGGGGAAGGTGATTGGGTTCGGGTGACAGGGTGAGGGGTTAGAGCCCACGCGTGCTCCCGCAGTCGCTCCTTCGTCGCGCCCGCTCCGCGCGCTCCCACCCACCCTTCAGCACGCGCTGCCGCGCTTCATCGACCACCCCGTGGTCCCGGCGGCCGTGGTTGGTGCCAGGTGACCGGACAAGGGTTCTAGCCCACGCGTGCTCCCGCAGTCGCTCCTCCGTCGCGCCCGCTCCGCGCGCTCCCACCCGCCCTTCAGTACGCGCTGCCGCGCTTCAGTACGCGCTGTCGCGCTTCATCGCCCGCCCCGTAGTCCCCGGGGGCTGTGGACCGGACGAGGGTTCTAGCCACGCGTGCTCCCGCGGTTGCTCCTGCGCCGCGCTCCGCGTGCTCCCACCCACAGGTGCGTGCCGTCGCTTCATCAACCACACAGTGGTTCCGAGGGCGATGGTTGGGTCAAGCCGCCGCGTGTGGGGTTGACCTGCGTCTCGTTGCTTGGGTTGACGCATTCCGATATGGGCATATGATGGGTTCATGGCTCGGGCTGCGACTACTTCGGATGTTTTTAATGCGATTGCTGAGCCGAAGCGCCGGGAGATCTTGGTGTTGTTGCGAGCAGGCGAGCGACCGGTGACCGAGTTGGCGCAGGAGTTGGGGATGACTCAGCCGGGGGCGTCCAAGCATCTGCGGGTGCTCCGGGAGGTGGGGCTCGTGCGGGACCGCAAGGCGGGCAAGCAACGGCTGTACGGGCTGGATGCCCGCGGGCTGCGGCCGGTTCACGAGTGGGCCGGCGGGTTCGAGCGGTTCTGGAACGAGAGCTTCGACCGGCTCGACACATACGTGCAGGACCTCAAGCAGGCAAAGCAGGAGGAAAGCTGATGGGTACGACGGGACGAGAAGCGCCGGCGCAGTCCGCGACGGCCGACCGCGAGATCGTCATCTCCCGGATCATCGACGCCCCACGAGAGCTGGTGTTCGAGGCGTTCACCGAGGTGCGGCACCTGTCGCAGTGGTGGGGACCGGAGGGGTTCACCACGACCACGCAGTCGTTCGAGTTCCGCGTCGGCGGGGAGTGGGAGTTCGTGATGCACGGGCCAGACGGGACGGACTACTCCGAGTGGATCTCGTGGACCGAGATCGCGCCGCCGGAGCGGATCGCGATGCTCCACGGCGAGTCCCCCGACGACCCGAACGCCTTCGAGTCGGTTCTGCGGTTCGAGCCCGACGGTACGGCGACCCGGATCGAGATGCACACGGTGTTCCCGACCAAGGAACTGCGCGACGAGGCAGTCGAGAAGTACCACGCAATCGAGGGCGGCCAACAGACCCTGGGCAACCTGGCTGCCTACATCGCCGAGATCTCGCCGAAGGGAGCTGAGGGCTGATGGCTGGAAAGGTGTTCTTCGGCGTATCCATTTCGCTGGACGGGTTCATCGCGCCCGAGGCCGTGCCTGTCGAGGACCTCTTCGGGCCCGAGAAGAAGGAGGACGACCCGAAAGTACGGCGCTGGATGGCGCAGTGGATGGAACTGCATCAGGCGGCCTTCCCGCAGCGGTTCTTCCGGGAGAACCTGAAGCTTGGCAAGGGCGGCGAGGAGGGGCGCGACAACGACATCGCGCGGGCGACACACGAGCGCATCGGCGCGAGCGTGATGGGCAAGCGGATGTTCGACGCCGGCGAACTGTCCTGGCCGGAGGACGCGCCGTTCCACACGCCGGTCTTCGTCGTGACGCACGAGAAGCGCGACCCGTGGGAACGGCCGGGCGGCACCACCTTCCACTTCGTCAACGACGGCATCGAGGCGGCGCTCGACCGGGCCCGCGAGGCCGCCGGCGAACGCGACGTACGCATCGCGGGCGGTGGCGAAACGATCCTGGAGTACATGAACGCCGGCCTGATCGACGAGTTCACGATCACCCTGTCGCCCGTCCTCTTCGGCACCGGAGTCCGCCTCTTCGAGGGCGTAAACGCAGACCACATCGCCCTGGAGCCGGTCCACACCGACCCCACCCCAAGAGTCACCCACCTCACCTACACCGTCCACAAACGCTAGCCCCACGACGGACGCGAGAACCCGCACGTAGTCGACACTCCGGCCGAATCACCAGCCGACCTACCAGGTAAACAAACCGAGCCAGATCCAGCCCCTTAACCAGCTGAGCTCGCCCAACCACGGCATCCGGCACCACGGTGTCGTCGATGAAGCGCGACAGCGCGCACCCCCGGGCGGGTAGGAGCAGGCGCGACGAAGGAGCGACCACAGGAGCACGCGTGGGCTTCCCTCTCACCCAATCAACTCGACCACCACCCCATGAACCACGACTCGATGTCCGCGCGAGAGCACGTCAGCAAACACCCTCACCCGGTCAGCGTGACCCAACCGCGGCATCACGAACCACGGTGTAGTCGATGAAGCGCGACAGCGCGCACCCCCGGGCGGGTGGGAGCGCGCGGAGCGGGCGCGACGAAGGAGCGACCGCGGGAGCACGCGTGGGACAAACCACCCTCACACCCGCCACCTGTCGGGTTAGTTCTCGATGTTGGACATTATGTGTTTTAGGCGGGTGTAGTCCTCCAGGCCGTACATGGAGAGGTCTTTGCCGTGGCCTGAGTGTTTGAAGCCGCCGTGGGGCATTTCGGCGACTATCGGGATGTGGGTGTTGATCCAGACGCAGCCGAAGTCGAGGCGGCGGGACATGCGCATGGCGCGGCCGTGGTCGCGGGTGAAGACGGAGGAGGCCAGGCCGTAGTCGACTCCGTTGGCCCAGCGGAGGGCTTCGTCCTCGTCGGTGAAGCGTTGCACGGTGATGACCGGGCCGAAGATCTCTTGCTGGATCGCGTCGTCATTCTGCCGGAGTCCGGAGACCACCGTAGGTTCGTAGAAGTACCCGCGGTCACCGATCATCGCCCCACCCGTACGAACAGTCGCGTGATCGGGCAGATTGCGGATGAACCCGTTGACCCGGTGAAGCTGAGCCTCGTTGTTCAGAGCGCCGTACGCCGCCTCCGGATCGTCAGGCATCCCCGTATGCGTCCCAGCCGCCCGCTCGGTCAGTACGTCGACAAAGTCGTCATGGATACGTGGACCGGCGAGCACGCGGGTTGCCGCCGTACAGTCCTGGCCCGCGTTGAAGTAGCCCGCGTCCGCGATCGCGCGCGCGGCCTTCTCCAGGTCGGCGTCGTCGAATACGACCACCGGCGCCTTGCCACCCAGCTCGAGGTGGGTCCGCTTGAGTCGCCGCGCGGCCGTCGACGCGACCTCCATTCCGGCCCGCACCGAACCGGTGATCGCGACCAACTGCGGGATCTCGTGGTCGACGAGCGCACGCCCGGTGTCGCGGTCGCCGCAGACCACGTTCATCACGCCCGGCGGCAGGAACTCGTTGCACAGTTCGGCCAATAGCACGGTCGAGGCCGGCGTCGTGTCACTCGGCTTGAGTACGACGGTGTTGCCCGCGGCAAGCGCTGGCGCGATCTTCCAGATCGCCATCATCAACGGGTAGTTCCACGGCGTCACCTGACCGACCACACCTATCGGCTCACGCCGTACCCACGATGTATGACCCGCCATGTACTCCCCGGCCGACCGCCCCTCGAGCACCCGCGCCGCCCCGGCGAAGAACCGCAACTGATCCACACACGGCGGGATCTCGTCCGTCCTCGTGAACGTCAGCGGCTTGCCCGTGTTCCGGCTCTCGACCGCGATGAACTCGTCCGCCCGCCGCTCCATCCCGTCCGCGATCCGCAGCAGCGCGAGCTGCCGTTCCGCCGGCGTCGAGTCCCGCCAGCTCTCGAACGCCCGCGCGCCCGCCCGCATCGCCTGGTCCACGTCCTCCCGGCCCGACAACGGCGCCCGGGTGTAGACCTGGCCGGTCGCCGGCTCGATCACGTCGTACGCCGCTCCACTCGCAGCGGCCACCGGCTTGCCGTCGATGAAGTTGGTCAGGGTCGGTTCCATGACGCGTCCTCTCTGGTCGATTCCTCGCCGAAGACGCACTCGCCCTCGACATACGTGGCCCGCACCCGCGTTGCGGCGATCTCGTCAGTCGCTCCCGCGAACGGATCCCGGTCGAGCAGCGCGAGATCCGCGAGCGCACCGACCTCGATCCGGCCGGTGTCATCGGCGTGGTTCACCCAGGCGCTCCCCGACGTGTACGCCGCCAACGCCGTCGCCAGGTCCACCGCCTGCTCGGGGAAGAACGCCTCCGCCGAACGACTGTCCCGCCGATTCACCGCGACGTGTACGGCGGCCAACGGATCCGGACTCGACACCGGCCAGTCCGACCCCGCCGCGAGCCGCGCACCCGACCGGGCCAGATCACCGAACGGGTACTGCCACGCCGTCCGCGCCGGCCCGAGGAACGGGATCGTCAGGTCGGTCATCTGCGGCTCGTACACCGCCCACAGCGCCTGGATGTTCGCCGTGATCCCCAGCTTCGCGAACCGCCCGACATCATCGGGATGAACCACCTGAAGATGCGCGATGTGATGCCGCAGATCGCTGACACCGTTCGCGGTCAGCGCCGCCTCGAATGCGTCCAGCGCCTCGCGGACCGCACGGTCGCCGATCGCGTGCACATGGACCTGGAACCCTTCCGCGTCGAGCCGGGTGATGATCTGGCGCAACTCGACCGGGTCCACAAACGACAGCCCGGCGTTCGCGGTCAGGTAGCCATTGGCGTCGAAGTACGGCTCGAGCATCGCGGCGGTGAAATTCTCCGCCACGCCGTCCTGCATGATCTTCACGCTGCCGGCCCGGAACCGCGGATGGGTGCCGCCGTCCTGTCGTGCGATGAGGTCCGGGATCTGCTCGACACCCCGGTCGCGCTCCCACCACAGCGCGCCGTTGACGCGGGCGGTGAGGCGGCCCTCGCGGGCGAGTTCGACGTACGCCGGAGTCGCGTCGCCGAGGTTCGCGTACGCACCGAGGATCGCATCCTGCCAACCGGTGATGCCGAGCGAGTGCAGGTACGCCTGCGCGTCCATCAACGCGGCAACGAGTTCGATGTGAGTGGTCGGCGGGACCAGTCGGCCGACCAGGTCCATCGCACCTTCGTGCAGCGTCCCAGTCGGCGATCCGTCGGGGCCGCGCTCGATCCGTCCGTCGGCGGGGTCCGGCGTACGGGCGTCGATCCCGGAGAGCGCGAGGGCCCGTGAGTTGACCCAGGCGCCGTGGTGGTCGGCGTTGACCAGGAAGGCCGGTCTGTTGCCGGTGACGGCGTCGAGGTCGGCCGCGGCCGGCGCGGCGTTGGGGAAGTCGGGCTGATGCCAGCCGCCGCCGAGGATCCACGGGACGTCCGGGTGCTGACCGGCGTACGTCGCGATGATCTGCTGGTACGCCGGAAGTCCGGCAGCGGGCTCGAGGTTGCAGCGGGCGCGTTCGAGACCGCCCTGGACCGGGTGGATGTGGGCGTCGACGAAGCCGGGCAGGAGCAGGCCGCCGGCCAGGTCGACGACCTCGGTCTGTGGACCACGCAGTTCGCTCAGGTCGGTCCCGACCGCGGCGATCCGGCCGGAGCGGACCGCAACCGCCAGGCCCGGGCGGTACCGCAACCCGTCGAAGACGGAGCCGTTGACGAACAGCAGGTCCACTCCGCCTCCTTTAGGGGACTACTGATTCCGCAGTAGATCGCTCTCAAGGCCGATGACATCGACAGAGTAGCGGCTCAGCTGGCACGAAATCACTTGCCCGAACGTATTTTTCCAGGCACCATGGCGGGCAACGGCCAGCCTGAGACGAGGGATCCACCATGCCGTCCGACCAGCTCGACGACGCCGACTTCGCCCACCTGCAGCAGTCGGCCCGCGATCACCTGTGGATGCATTTCACCCGACTCTCGAGCTACCAGACCGGCGAGGTTCCGGTCATCGTCCGCGGCGACGGCGCCTACATCTACGACGCTCGCGGCAAGCGGTACCTGGACGGTCTGGCCGGCCTGTTCGTCAACCAGCTCGGCCACGGCCGGACCGAGCTCGCCGAGGCGGCCGCCAAGCAGGCTTCGGAGTTGGCGTTCTTCCCGCTCTGGTCGTACGCGCACCCCAAGTCGATCGAGTTGGCCGAGCGGGTGGCCGGCTACGCTCCGGGCGATCTGAACCGGGTCTTCTTCACCAGCGGTGGCGGTGAAGCAGTCGAGACGGCCTGGAAGCTGGCCAAGCAGTACTTCAAGCTCACCGGCAAACCCGGTAAGCACAAGGTGATCAGCCGCGCGATCGCCTACCACGGCACCACGCACGGAGCCCTGTCGATCACCGGGCTGCCGGAGCTGAAGGAACCGTTCGAGCCGTTGGTGCCGTCGACGTTCCGGGTGCCGAACACGAACTTCTACCGAGCCCCGCAGCACGCTGACGACGAGGTGGCGTTCGGCCGCTGGGCCGCCGACCAGATCGCGGTCGCGATCGAGAACGAGGGCCCCAACTCGGTCGCCGCCGTCTTCCTCGAGCCGGTCCAGAACGCAGGTGGTTGCTTCCCGCCACCACCTGGGTACTTCGACCGGGTCCGCGAGATCTGCGACGAGTACGACGTACTCCTGGTCAGTGACGAGGTGATCTGCGCGTTCGGCCGGCTGGGCCACATGTTCGGCTCCGAGCGGTACGGCTACCAGCCGGACATGATCACCTGCGCCAAGGGCCTCACCTCCGGCTATTCACCGCTCGGCGCGATGATCGCGACCGACCGGCTGATCGAGCCGTTCCTGCACGGCGACACCACGTTCGCCCATGGCTACACCTTCGGTGGCCACCCTGTATCCGCCGCGGTCGCGCTGACCAATCTGGACATCTTCGAGCGCGAAGGCATCAACGAGCACGTCCGGAGCCGGGAGGGGGATTTCCGGGCGACCCTCGAGAAGCTGCTCGATCTGCCCTTGGTCGGCGACGTCCGCGGCGCCGGGTACTTCTACGGAATCGAACTGGTCAAGGACAAGACCACCAAGGAAACCTTCGACGACGAGGAGTCCGAACGACTCCTCCGCGGCTTCCTCTCCAAAGCCCTCTTCGACGCAGGCCTCTACTGCCGAGCCGACGACCGAGGCGACCCCGTCATCCAACTCTCCCCACCCCTGATCTGCGACCAGGCCCACTTCGACGAAATAGAATCCATCCTCCGCACAGTCCTCACCGAAGCCGAGTCCCAGGTCTGAAACTCAGTTGAGGTCGGCGGTGAGCCAGCCGATGTGTAGTTCTTCGGCGGCCGGACGGTAAGTCTGGGTGAGTTCGGCGCGTTCGGGGTCGTCTGTCGGGAGATCGTTGGCCAGGGCTGCTTGGGCGGCGACTGTTTGCGGGCGGGCGCCGAGCGCGGCGCGGAGATTCAGCGAACGGCGTAGCAGTGCGATCCGTTCGGCGGGCTCCTTGAGGTGGGCGAGGTGCCGGACGATGTACGACTCGAAGTAGCCGTCGTCGTACTTCGTCGCGATCTCGAGAGCCGTCTCGTAGCGTTCGAGGGCGCCGGCTGCGTCGTCGTCGATGTTGTCGAGCAAGACGCCCCAGTGGTACTCGGCCCAGCCGCGCTGCAACTCGTCGCCGCTCTGTGCCGCCGCGCGGTAACCTGCCTCGGCCACGGCGCGGTCGTCGGCGCGTGGATCGCGGCGGAACAGCAAGCGGCTGTAGGCCATCCGGGCCGTCAGCAACTGTGCGGTCGGCGATGCGGGATCGAGGGCCGCGACCGCCTTCTCGGCCTCCTCATGCCTCTCGATCTGGAAGAACCAACGGTCGACGGCGATCTCCGCGCGCAGTTCAGGATCCGCGTCCGGGCCCAGGACGGCGAGCGCAGCATCCCACTCCCCGAGCAGGTGCAGACGTCGGGCCACGTAGGTGTCCTCAGCTACCATGACGCCTACCGTAGGCAAGAGAGATGTAGGTGGTCAAGTGCAGTACGGCGACTACATTGGGAACGTGACGCGGCTGGCCGTCGAGCTGGCCAACACGGGAACGCTCGACCAGGACGGCGAACTGGTGGCGGCGTTCTTCGCGGAGCACGAGATCACGCCGCCATCGGACGGCGAGTACGGCGACCTACCGGACGTCGTACGCACGGCGCTGGCGCAGTCCGTGGATGGCGGCAGACCTGACGCAGTACACAGTCTGCTGCGCGACTACCCGCCGGACATGCACCTGTCCGACCACGACGGCGGCTGGCACATCCACTTCAGCCGGAACGGCGCGCCGGCCAAGCGATGGGTCGGTCAGTTGATCGCCGCCAAGCTCGCCCTGGTCGCGGCCGGGGATCCCGCGGTCACGCTCGGCCGATGCGCCGCTGCCGGATGCGGCAACTACTTCGTGGATCAGTCACGGAACCGGACGCGCCGCTTCTGCTCCAACGCCTGCGCAAGCCGTACGACGGTCGCGGCCCATCGAGCTCGAGCGGCGAAAGGCTCCTAGCGCCGAGCTAGTTGTAGCCGCGTTTCAGGAGGTATTTGGCGCCGGCGTCGAAGGCTTCGGGGGTCATCAGGTCGAAGGCGAAGGCGTCGGCCAGGCGGCTGGTGGTGTTGAAGGCGGCAAGGACGGCCAAGGCGTCCTTGATTTGTTGGGGTGAGGCGCCGGCGGACAGGACTACTTGGATGTCCTGGGTGGTCAGGGATTGTTTGGTGAGCAAGGTGGCCAGCATCCCCAGGGTTGCTCGGAGAGGCTCTTCGATGGGGGCTGAGTCGAGGTTTTCGAGGACCGCCTTCACCCGAGGGGCGTCGTCGTACGCCTGGGTGGCGGTGGCGGTGTGGGCGTTGATGCAGAAGGCGGATTCGTTCAGCTTGGAGACGTACGCCGCCATCAGTTCGCGATCGCCGACCGACCAGTCGGACGGGCCGCGCATGGTCTCGTGGGTGAACTTCTTTGCGGCAGTGCCGTAGAAGTCGGGGCGGTAGAAGACCAGCTTGGCGGCGTCGGGGACGGGGTGCCCCGAGAACAGCCGGATCATCTTGAAGATCGCCTTGGAGCCGACGCTGTAGCCGTGGTTGAGGATGTCCGGACGCATCAGATGGCCTCCTCTAGCGCTGCTAGCCCAGCCTCGTACAGCCGAGTGGAGTGCCCGACCGCGGCACAGACCACGAGCTCGAAGAGCTGGTCATCGGTGAAACCGGCTGCCTTCGCCGCGGCGAAGTCCCCGTCGGTGACCTGCACCGGGGTGGCGATGACGTTCTCCACCAGGTTCCGCAGCGGCCCGCCACCATTGAAGGCCTGGGCACGCTGATCCGCGCTCGCCCTGCCATCCCCGCTCAAGATGCTGTCCACCAGCGCCCGCTGCGCTGCCTGCTTGTCGTCCGGCACGGTCTTCGGCCTCCTTGGCACCCAGTTGTCTGCTGTCACCTCTATGACGATCCACGCGGGCCTGAATGCGACAAAACTCAGAAATCGAAGCCTAGGCCTAGTTTGTCGAGGGTTCGGAGCCAGAGGTTTCGTTTGCCGGCGTGGGTGTCGGCTCGGTGCATGGACCAGCGGGTCAGGTGGATGGCGGCGGCTCGGATCGGTTCCGGTGGGAAGGGGAGGGGGCGCTCGCGGACCATGCGGAGGCGGGTTCGGTCGGTGTCTTCGGCGTACAGGAGGTCGAGGATGACGTCGGCGCCGAAGCGGGTGGCGCCTACACCCAGGCCGGTGTAGCCGAGGGCGTAGGCGAGATTGCCGCCGTGAGCGGTGCCGAAGAAGGCACAGAAGCGGGTGCTGGTGTCGATCACGCCGCCCCACCGGTGGGTGAAGCGGAGGCCCTCCAACTGGGGGAAGGTGGTGAAGAAGTGCCGGCCGAGCATGGCGTGGATGGAGTCGCGCTGCTCGAAGGCCGGGTCGATGCGACTGCCGAAGTGGTACAGCGGGGTGTAGCCGCCCCACAGGATCCGGTCGTCGCGGGTGAGGCGGTAGTAGTGGAACAGGTTCGACGCGTCGCCGACGCCCTGGCGGTGCCGCCACCCGATCGACGCGAGCTGCGCCGATGACAGCGGCTCGGTGACCAGGACCAGGTCGTAGACGGGGACGGTGTACAAACGCAACCGCCGCAGCAGCGACGGAAAAGCGTTGGTAGCAAGGGCAATCCGCTCAGCCCGCACCGACCCAGTTGCTGTCGACAACAGGTGACCATGCAGCCGGTTCACCCGTGAGTGCTCATGGATACGTACGCCGAGTTGCAGGCAAGCATCACGTAGTCCCCAAGCGAGCCGAGCGGGCTCAACCAAGGCCGTCCCCTGCGGATCGTGCAGCGCACCGAGGTACGTCGGGGAGTTGAGCTCAGCCCGCGCTGCGTCCTGGTCCAGCAACGTGACGCCAGGCCGTTCCTCAGCCTCCGAAGCCAGCTCCGACATGTGATGCGGTGCCGTGGCAACAGTCAGCTCGCCAGGTCGTTGCCAGTCGCAATCGATCCCGTAGCGGGCGATGGTGTCGGCGATCCCGGACAGGTTCTCGGCGCCCAAACGCTCCAACGAGGCGATCTCGGAGGGCCACCGCGCCTGACCGTTGGCGAAACCGTGCGTGAGGCTGGCGTCGCAGAAGCCGCCGTTGCGTCCGCTGGCCGCGGACCCGCAGGTGTCGGCCTCGAGGATGACGACGTCGAGGTGGGGATAGCGCTCCTTCGCCCGCAACGCTGTCCACAGGCCGGTGTAGCCGCCGCCGACGATCGCCAGATCGGCGGTAGTAGGTCCCAGCAACGCGGACTCGGGGACTGGCGCGGACTTGTCGTCGAGCCAGAAGACCCGCGGTTCGGCGTCCGCGAGCGCTGCGAGTTTCATCGAACCCGTCGGCGCCGGGTCAACTCGCCGCCGAGTACGAGGACGAGCGCCAGCAGGAACATCGCCGTACCGACGACGTTGATCTGCGGCGGGATGTCGCGCTGCGCCGAGCCCCAGACGAACATCGGGAACGTGACCGTGGTCCCGGCGTTCAGGTTCGTGATGATGAAGTCGTCGAAGGACAACGAGAAGCTCAGCAGTGCGGCCGCCATGATGCCCGGAAACACCAGCGGGAAGGTGATCCGCCAGAACGTCTGCCACTCGTTCGCGTACAGATCCATCGCCGCCTGTTCGAGCCGGGAATCCATCCCGGTCAGGCGGGCCTTCACCGTGACGACCACGAACGACAGGCAGAACATCACGTGCGCGATCAGCACCGTCCAGAACCCGAGCCGCCCGCCGAACCCACTCGAGACGAAGAGAGCCAGCAGCGACGAGCCGAGCACGATCTCCGGCGACGCCATCGGCAGGAAGATGAACAGGTTCGTCGCGGACCGGCCGCGGAAGCGGTGCCGGACCATCGCGAACGCCATCAACGTCCCCAGCGCCGTGGCGATCACGGTCGCCAGCAAGCCGATGCGCAACGACGTACTCACGGCGTCGCACAAACCGAACGGCCGGCACGGATGCTGCCAGTTCTGCCAGGTGAACCCGTCGAACGTGTAGGACAGTTTGCTCTTCGGCGCGTTGAACGACATCAGCATCACGACGACGATCGGCGCGAACAGGTACATCAGCACGAGGAACGCGAGCACCATGATCAGGTGCCGCCCGATCCAGCGACCAACGAGTGTCATACCAGGTCCTCCGTCCCCGCCCGCCGTACATAGAAGAGGACCAGTACGACGATTGCCGCCATCAACGTCACCGACAACGCGGCCGCCGTCGGATAGGCGCCCGCGGCAAACAATCGCTGGATGTCGTTGCCGATCATTCGCTGTTTCGGCGTACCGAGGAGCTGGGCGTTGATGTAGTCACCCGCCGCCGGGATGAAGGTCAGTAGCGTGCCCGCGACCACGCCCGGCATCGACAGCGGCAGCGTCACCGTCCGGAACGTCGTGAGCGGGTTGGCGAACAGGTCGCCGCCCGCCTCGATCAGCCGGGGATCGATCCGTTCGAGACTCGCGTACAGCGGCAGCACCATGAACGGCAGGAAGTTGTACGTCAGCCCGGTGACGACGGCGGTCGTGGTCGCGAGCAGCCGCCCGTCCGGACCGAGGATGTGCAGCCACTTGAGCGCGTCCACGACGAACCCGTTGTCGCTGAGCAGCAGCTTCCACGACAGTGTCCGGATCAGGAAGCTGGTGAAGAACGGCGCGATTACCAGCGCCAGCATGAAGTTCTTCCAGCGGCCGGCCTTCATCGCGATCGCGTAGGCGAGCGGATACCCGAGCAGCAGGCAGAACGCGGTGGTGAGCAGCGAGTACCACAGCGACCGCCCGAACGGCCGGGCGTAGTCCGACATCGTGTCGACGAAGTTCTGGAAGTGCCAGGTCATCTTGAACCCGGACTCGATCGACCCGTTCGGGTCGTACAAACTTGCCGCCAGCAACGACACCAGCGGGATGACGAAGAACAGCAGCAACCACACGCCGCCAGGAAGCAACAGCAGGTACGCCGTCAGCCGCCGGCCGGACCGCTCTGGCTTCGGGGCCGGTGTCGCGGTTGCCGCACCCAGCTGGCCGACCGCGCTCATCCGGCATCGTCGATCTGCTCGACCCCCGCCTGCGCGTCCTGCTCGGCGTCGAGTACGAACGTGTGCGCCGGCTGCCAGTGCAGGTCGACCGAGTCCCCGACGGAAAGGGTGCCGCGAGCACCGGTGTTCTGCTCGAAGACGGTCAGCTCCTGGTCCCAGGGCAGCTTGACCAGGTACTGCGTACTCACGCCGACGTAACTGACATCCGTGACCACGGCACCGCGGAGCTGGTTCGAGCCGTTGCTCTGCTCGGTGCCGGCCGGGGCCAGGAACACCTTCTCCGGTCTGATCCCCATCCAGACATCGCCCTCGGTGACCCGGCAGCGGGGCAGTGGCACGGTCACCTTGCGGCCGTGCACGTCGACGATCAGGTTCTCGTCGGCCTTGCCGATGATCGTGGCCCGGATCAGGTTCGACTGGCCGAGGAAGTTCGCCACGAACGTGGTGGCGGGCAGGTCGTAGAGCTCGGTCGGCGTACCCATCTGCTCGATCACGCCGGCGTTCATCACCGCGATGGTGTCGGCCATTGTCATGGCCTCTTCCTGGTCGTGGGTGACGTGGACGAACGTGATCCCGACCTCGGTCTGGATCCGCTTCAGCTCCAGCTGCATCTGCCGGCGCAGCTTCAGGTCGAGGGCGCCGAGCGGCTCGTCCAGCAGCAGCACCTGCGGGCGGTTGATCAGCGCGCGGGCCAGCGCGACTCGTTGCTGCTGGCCACCGGACAACTGCCCCGGCTTGCGCTTGCCGTACCCGCCCAGCTCGACCAGGTCGAGCATCTCGTCGACCTTCGGCTTGAAGTCCTTGATCCCCCGCCGTTTCAGGCCGAACGCGACGTTCTCGAAGATGTCGAGATGCGGGAACAACGCGTAGTTCTGGAACACCGTGTTGACCGGCCGCTTGTACGGGCGCAGTCCGCCGATCTCCTGCTCACCCAGCCGGATGCTGCCCTCGGTCGGCTGCTCCAGTCCGGCGATCATCCGCAGCGTGGTGGTCTTTCCGCACCCGGACGGTCCGAGCAGTGCGAAGAACGTCCCGGTCGGCACGGTCAGGTCGAGGTTGTCGACGGCTCGATGCCCGGCGAACTGTTTGCTGATGCCGGTGAGGACGAGATCACCGACGGTAGGTGAGGTATCGGTCGCAGTCATGGCGGTCACCCTCCGATCGCGAGATTGAAGTCGGTTTCGTAGAGGGCTGCCTTGGCCGTGTCCAGCGCCATGAACGAGGCTGTCTTCGCCAGCGTCGCCTCGTCCGGGAAGATCAGCGGGTCGTCGACCACGTCGGGATCGACTGTCTCCATCGCCTTCTTGGCGCCCTGGACCGGGCAGATGTAGTTGACCCAGTCGGCCAGCGTCGCGGCCACTTCGGGCTCGTAGTAGTAGTTCATCAGCGCCTCGGCGTTGCCCTTATGGGTCGCCTTGTTCGGCACCAGCATGTTGTCCGACCACAGCATCAGGCCCTCTTCGGGCACGACGAACTTGATGTCGGGGTTGTCGGCCTGCATCGCGATCACGTCACCGGACCAGGCCTCGCAGGCGGCGATGTTGCCGGCGTTCAGGTCCTGCACGTAGTCGTTGCCGGTGAAGCGGCGAACCTGACCGGACCCGACGTACTCCTGCAGTTTGTCCAGCGCCTTGCTCCACTCGGCGTCGTTGAACTTGCCCGGATCGGCGCCGACCAGCTTGAGCATGAACGACATCGTGTCCGGCATCTCCGAGAGCAGCGTGACCCTGCCCTTCAGGTCGTCCCGGCCGAGCAGGTCGGTGAAGCTCTTGACCTCCCCGGTCACCTTCGCGTTGTAGGCGATGCCGGTCAGGCCGCTCTGCCAGGGGACGCTGTAGTCGCGGTTCGGGTCCCAGCTCGGTGCCTTGAGCTGCTTGAGCAACTGCTGGTGGACGTTCGGAATCTTCGTCCGGTCGAGCTTCTGGATCCAACCCAGCCCGATCATCCGGGCCGCCATCCAGTCGGTCAGCACGAAGATGTCCCGGCCGCACGACTGGCAACTGCCGAGCTGGTCGCGCACCTTGGCGTAGAACTCGGCGTTGTCGTTGACGTCGGCTGTGTAGGTGACCTGGATACCGCTCTGCTTCTGGAAGTCCTCGAGCGTCGGCAGCACGGTCTTGCCGTTGACCTTCTCCTCGGACTCGTCCATGTAACTGGGCCAGTTCGAGAAGTTGAGTGTCTTCTGCTGAGCGGACTGATCGGTACTGACGCAGCTGCCCGCATCCTGCCGGGCGGCCGGGATCCCACAGCCCGCGAGTGCCCCACCGAGCCCGAGAGCGGACAGCGACATTCCCTTCAGGACCGCTCGGCGGCCGACGACGCGTGGATGACGAGGACTCATCGGACCCCCTAGAAAGCGTCTTTCGCGGGCGATACTGTCAAAGCCAATGGATCTGCACAAGGGATTCCGTAGCTTTCCACCCATTTCGCAACGAATTCCGCTTTGCCGACTTGCTTAGCCCCCATCCCACTGAAAAGATCGCGGGGTGGCAGTACGAACGGGGAACCCCGACAAGAACCAGACGCTGCTCGATGACACCTCGAAGGCGATCATCGAGCAGCTCCAGCTGGACGGACGGCGCTCGTACGCCGCGATCGGCAAGGCGGTCGGCCTGTCCGAGGCGGCGGTCCGGCAGCGGGTGCAGCGGCTGACCGAGGCCGGCGTGATGCAGGTGGTCGCGGTGACCGATCCGCTCGAGCTCGGCTTCGACCGGCAGGCGATGATCGGGATCAAGGCCGAGGGCTCGCTGGAGCCGATCGCTGATGAGCTCGCGAAGATGGACGAGATCGAGTACGTCGTGATCACGGCCGGCTCGTTCGACCTGCTCGCCGAGGTGCTGTGTGAGAGCGACGAGCATCTGCTGCAGGTGCTGTCGGAGCGCGTCCGGCGGATCGAGGGCGTGAAGGCGACGGAGACGTTCGTCTATCTCAAGCTGGTGAAACAGACCTATTCGTGGGGTGTGCGCTGAACCTCTGGTCCGCCGAGCGTGCGGAGGCACGCCCAACGCTCGCCGGGGACCGGGACGCTGACGTAGCGATCGTCGGCGCCGGGTACACCGGCCTGTGGACCGCGTACTACCTGGCGAAGGCCGATCCGTCGTTGCGCATCGTCGTACTCGAGGCGGAGACGGCCGGGTTCGGTGCGTCCGGGCGCAACGGTGGTTGGTGTTCCGCGCTGTTCCCGGTGTCGTCGCGACGGTTGGCCGCGCTGCCCGGGTCGAGCCGAGAGGCAGCGATCGAGCTGCACCGGGCGATGCAGGCGTCGGTGAACGAGGTCGGGCTGGTGGCCGCCACCGAGGGGATCGACTGCGATTACCACAAGGGCGGCACGGTCGTGCTCGCGCGCACACCGGTCCAGCTCGCCCGCGCTCGGACCGAGGTGACGGCCGCGCACGAGTGGGGGCCCGGTGATCTCCACTTCCTCGATCCCGACGAGGTCGCCACCAAGGTGCGGGCAACAAAGGTGCTGGGGGCAACTTTCACACCGCACTGCGCGGCGATCCATCCGGGCAAGCTGGTCCGCGGACTGGCCGACGTGGTCGAGCGGCTCGGAGTGACGATCTACGAGAACACACCGGTCCGGGCGATCCACGCCGGTCACGCGATGACGCCGTACGGCGTGGTCCGCGCGGAAGTCATCGTCCGGGCGACCGAAGGATTCACGCCGGGCCTCGCCGGGGAGTCACGCGCGGTCGCGCCGGTGTACTCGTTGATGGTGGCAACCGAACCGCTCGATGCTGCCACCTGGGAACGGATCGGGCTCGCGGACCGGCCGACGTTCAGCGATCACCGGCATCTGATCATCTACGGGCAGCGGACGGCGGACGGGCGGCTCGCGTTCGGCGGACGCGGAGCGCCGTACCACTTCCGGTCCCGGATCAAGCCGTCGTACGACCAGATGCCGCGCGTCTTCAAGGCCTTGCAGGCGACTTTGCGGGAGCTGTTCGAGCTGCCCGACGTCGGGTTCACGCATGCGTGGGGTGGTCCGCTCGGGGTGCCGCGGGACTGGTGCGCGTCGGTGGGTCTGGACCGTGGGTCGGGGCTTGCATGGGCGGGCGGGTACGTCGGCGACGGCGTCAGTACGACGAACTTGGCCGGCCGGACGTTGCGGGATCTGATCCTCAACCGGGACACCGGGTTGGTCCGGTTGCCGTGGGTCGGACATCAGTCTCGTCAGTGGGAGCCGGAGCCGCTGCGGTGGCTCGGGATCAATGCGGGGTTGCGGGCGATGACGTTCGCGGACGCGGAGGAGCGGCTGACCCGGCGGGAGAGCCGGATCGCTCGGTTGATGGCGCCGCTACTTGGCGGCTGACGTCAGCTGACCCGCTTCGGCCAGGAGCGCTTCGAGCGGGAGGCCGGTCAGCGGGATGCTCGGCTGCATCCAGTCGTTGAGGATCGGGTCCTCGGTGGCGAGGTGATCAGCCAGTTCGGTGCGGCTGAGTTCGAAGACGTGGGCTGGGTTGCCGGTGAGGTCGACGACGGTCTGCATCAGGGCGCCGGCTTGCTGTTCCCAGCGGACGTCACCCGTGTCGAGGTGGTCCGGCCGGATCAGCAAGAGGTCTACATCACTGTCGAGATCACCGTCGCCGCGCGCGAGGGCGCCGTACACACTCGCGTGCACCGGCGGGACTCTCCAGCCGCTGAGCTCGTCCGCGAGGCGGCTGATCAACGTACTGCGCAAGTCCGCCAGGAACTCGACCGCCGGGTAGGCCAGGTGCTTACGATTGAGGCGATAGAGCAACGAGTTGCCGAGGTCGTCGACATGCACGAGCCCGGTCGCCGCGAGCCGCTGCAGCACGAGCCGCACCCCGGCGACACTTCCTGATCCCGCGAGCTTGTGGATCTGCCGACCGGACAGACCCTCCTCGCTCTGCACCAGCACGTGCAGGACAGGTCCGTCCAACGAGGGCACGACTGTGCTGATCGGGCTGCTGAGATCCATGGTCCGGCCCACGATAGTTAGCTGAGCGCACTGCAAGTAATCACCGTGACGCGTCAGCTACAAGCCTTTGGCGTTCGCGCGCGGGGTCGCGGTGGTGCGGAGTTCGGTGGTGAAGGCGTAGCGGTCGCCGCGGTACATCGCGGAGGTGTACTCGAAGACGCGGTCGCGGCTGTCGAAGCTGATGCCGTGCAGGGCGAGACAGGGCTGGCTGGTCGGGATGTCGAGCCAGCCGGCCGTCTTGGCGTCGGGCATGACCGGTTCGAGTCGCGACGTACCGCTGACCAGGTCGATGCCGTAGCGGGTGGTGAGGAGGTCGTAGAGGGAGCCGTTGAGGTCCTCGGCCTGGAGCCCGGGCACGTACGCGGCCGGCATCGTCGTACGTTCGACAACCATCGGGTGATCGTCCGCGAGCCGGAGCCGGGTGAACGCGATGATCGGATCACCGACCGGGATCCGCAGCCGCCGGGCCGCGGCTCGTTCGGCCCGCTGGTGCCGGAACTCGAGCATCGTGCTCCCCGGCCGCATCCCACGCCGGCGGATGTCCTCGGAGAACCCGATCATCCCCAGCCACCGCGCCACCTTCGGGCGGGTCGTATAAGTACCACTCCCGTGCCGCCGGACCAGCAGTTCCTCGATCACCAGCTCGTCGACCGCCCGCCGCAACGTCATCCGCGCGACGTTCCACCGCACCGCCAATTCGCGCTCCGCGGGCAACGCCGCACCCTCCGGCAACGTGTCGATCAGACTCAACAACAACGCCCGGATCTCGGCGGCCTTCCCCGGCAACGACGCATGCATTGGTCTTGCGTAACACCCCCACTGACCCCACCGGAAGCCTTTCAACCCCCATCGAACCCTTCCGCCCTAGACCACTCTCCATGTCAGACTCGCCCGAGTTCGACTCCAGAGGAGGCCGCGATGGCGCAGTTCTCCGCCGATCTCCGACTCGTGCGCAGACCACCCGTGCTACTCGGTGGCGTCATCGCCACCGTGGGACTGACCAGCCTCGCAGCGCGGGACTCGTACGCACCCGGGGACCGGGAGAGGTTCCTGGCCGAGGTCCTTCCATCGGTGTGCTGCCTGGCCGCGCTCGCCGCCTTCACCGCCGGGACACTCCTGGCTAGCGCCGGGACGCACCGCAGGTTCCTGGCACCGTCGTCGACGGTGGGCGCCTGGCTCGGCAAGCTCGCGGCCGGCGCGATCGCCGGTCTTCTCATCAGCGTTGTCGCCGGGACGACCCTCACCTATTTCGCCCGGCAGCGCGACACCGCTGTGGACAGCCACGACCTGACCTGGTCGGAGGTGGCGCCGCTCGCCGCCTGGTTCCCGCTCCTCGTCGTCGGCGCTGTCTGGCTCGGCGTGGCCAACGGCGTCCTGCTGCCGCGCGGCGGATTCGCCGTCTGTCTGTTGCTGCCGTTCCTGATGTTCTACGAGTACCTGGTGATCGCGGATCCGGGCAGCGAGCCCGGTTACGGCACCGGCTACATCGTGAACGAGATCGGGCCCTGGCTGCCGCGCCTGAACACCTCCGCCGTGATGGAGCACGGCCACCGGTACACGATCCACACCTGGGGCGACCCGGGCGGTGGACGGTACGAAGGACGGGCCGACCTCTCGTTCGGGCACGGGCTGACGTACTGGACGACGATCCTGCTGGTCGCTCTCGCGGCCGGCACCCTCGTCGCCCTGCGGTCAGGCACCGAGGCTCGCCGACCCCCGGCCGTTCGGTCGACCGGCAAGAAGTAACGTCCGGGCCATGGGTGCTGGTGAGCGCAGTGCGCTGATTGTCGGAGCGGGGATCGGTGGGTTGGCCGCGGCGGTGGGGTTGCGGCGGATCGGGTGGTCCGTGAGCGTGCTGGAGCGGGCGCCGATCATCGCCGAGGTGGGTGCGGGTCTGACGTTGTGGCCGAACGCGGTGAAGGCACTCGCCGCGCTGGGTCTGGATGTCAGTGACCGGACCGTGCCAACGATCTCGCGCGGCAACCTGCTCACGCCGAAGGGCCGATGGATACGGCACAGTCACCCGGAGGATGTCGGCGTACTGGCGATCCATCGGGCCGGACCTGCACGACGTACTGCGGCAGGCGTTGCCGGAGTCGGCGTTGCACACGGACGCCGAGGTGACCGCGGTGTCGACGGACGGGACCGTGACGTGCGCGGGTGAGACGCTCAGCGCGGACCTGGTGATCGCGGCCGATGGAGTCAACAGCATCACGCGGCGGACGCTGTGGTCCGGGAACGCGGTGTTCCAGCACCGCACGGTCTGGCGGGGCGTGACGCCAAGTGGGTCGGTCTGGCCGGTCCGCGAGTCCCTCACACTCGGCCGCGGGATGCAGGTCGGCGTACTCCCGCTCCCTGACGAACGCGTCTACTGGTTCCTCACCGCCAACGCCGACAAGCCCAACCAGTTGTACGCCGATGACCGCGCCGAGGTACTGCGGATGCTCCGGCACTGGCACCGCCCGATCCCGGAACTGGTCGCGGCCACGCCCGAGGACCAGGTGCTGCACAACGACATCGTGGACATCGATCCGCTGGAAACGTTCGTGCAGGATCGCGTCGTACTCCTCGGCGATGCGGCCCACGCGATGCCGCCGGACCTGGGCCAGGGCGCATGCCAGGCCCTCGAAGACGCCGTCGTACTGGCCGCCGCGCTAGCCGACGACGACCTACCCCGCTACGACCGAGACCGCCGAGCCCGAGTCCACCCCATGACAGCCGCAGCCCGCGCCTCCGTAACCCGAACCTCCAACACCAGCCCCCTGACCCACCTAGCCCTAACCCTCACCGCCCGCTTCATCCCAGCAACCTCCTGGCGCCAAGCAACCGCCAAATGGTCCAACTGGACCGCCCCCAAACTCCCTTGAGCAACACGCACAGCCGCATGCCCTCCTGCGCCATCCCGTCACAGTCGTCACCACACCCCATCCTCACAAGACCTGGCGCCGACCACATCCACCTCTGACCACAATCCGCGCCCCGCCGAAGGCGGCTAATAGGCAGCCGCCGCGCAGCGGTGTCCTTCACGCGACAGCCCACCCAACAACCGCTCAGCCACCGGAGAGCGCCGCCGTAGATCTCTCACCCGATCCCCACCAGACCTGGCGCCGAACACAGCCGCCGCTGACCACGATCCGCGCGCCGCCGGAGGTGGGTAATGGGTTGTCGCCGCGCAGCGGTGTCGGTTGGAAAACAAGCACGCTTGATTCTTTTGCTGGGGCGTGCCAGTGTCGGCTGCACGATTCCCAGTGAGGGAGTGCAGCGTGCAACTGGACGAAGTGCTGGCTGACCTGTGGGCCGAGAGTGCGGAGCTGGACCGGCTGGTGGGTGGACTGGCGGCCGACGAGTGGGCGACGCCGACGCCGGCTGAGGGCTGGACGATCGCGCATCAGATCGCCCACCTCGCCTGGACCGACGAGGCCACCCACCTCGCCGCCACCGACCCCGACGCCTTCAAGGCCTCCCTACAGACGGCAGCCGCGAACCCGACCGGCTACGTCGACGAAGGCGCAGCGGAGACGGCCGCGCTACCTCCCGACCAGCTCATGACGTACTGGCGTGAGACCCGAGCGGACGTCACCGACGCCCTCAAGAAGGTGCCGCCGGGCGAGAAGGTCGCATGGTACGGACCGCCGATGAGCCCGACCTCGATGGCAACGGCCCGGCTGATGGAGACCTGGGCACACGGCCAGGACGTGGTCGACGCGCTCGGCGTCCACCGCACCCCCAGCAACCGACTGCGGCACGTCGCCCACCTCGCCGTACGGACCCGCGACTTCGCCTACCTGCTGAACGACCGCAAACCTCCCGCCAACCAGTTCCGCGTCGAGCTCACCGGCCCCGACGGCGATACCTGGACCTGGGGACCGGAGGACGCCGGCGCCAAGGTCAGCGGCCCCGCGCTCGACTTCTGCCTGCTGGCGACCCAACGCCGGCACCGCGACGACCTCGACGTACGCGCTGAAGGCGCCGAGGCGGAGGAGTGGCTCGGGATCATCCAGGCCTTCGCCGGGTTGCCGGGGAAGGGTCGCGAACCGGGGCAGTTCGGATGACCGAGCCGATCCGGATCGGCAACGCGTCCGGGTTCTACGGCGACCGCTTCAGCGCGGTCCAGGAGATGCTCACCGGCGGTCCGCTCGACGTCCTCACCGGCGACTACCTGGCCGAGCTGACCATGCTGATCCTCGGGCGGGATCGCCTGAAGGACCCGTCACTGGGCTACGCGCGGACCTTCCTCAAGCAACTCGAGACCGGTCTCGGCGAGGCGCTCGACCGCGGCGTGAAGATCGTCAGCAACGCCGGCGGACTCAACCCCGCCGGACTCGCTGCCGCCATCCAGACCCTCGCCGACGAGCTCGGCCTGCACCCGAAGATCGCGTACGTCGAAGGCGACGACCTGCTGCCCCGAGTCGAGGAGCTGGACCTCGGAACGCCCCTCACCGCGAATGCCTACCTAGGCGCCTGGGGCATCGCCGAAGCCCTCCAAGCCGGAGCGGACGTGGTCGTCACCGGCCGCGTCACCGATGCCTCGGTGATCGTCGGGCCGGCCGCCGCCCACCACGGCTGGAAGCGGACCCAGTACGACGAACTAGCCGGCGCGGTCGCAGCGGGACACGTGATCGAGTGCGGCTGCCAGGCGACCGGCGGCAACTACGCGTTCTTCACCGAACTCCACGACCGCTACAACAGTCGCCCCGGCTTCCCGATCGCGCAGATCCACGCCGACGGCAGCAGCGTGATCACCAAGCACGACAACACCGGTGGCGCGGTCACCATCGACACGGTCAAGGCGCAGCTGCTCTACGAGATCACCGGCGCGCGGTACGCCGGTCCCGACGTCACCACCCGCCTCGACACGATCGAACTCGAGCCCGACGGCCCGGATCGGGTCCGGATCTCCGGTGTCCGCGGTGAGCCGCCGCCCCCGACGTACAAGGTCTCGCTGAACTCGGTCGGCGGGTTCCGCAACGAGGTCGACTTCGTGCTCACCGGACTCCAACTGGAGGAGAAGGCCGAGCTCGTCCAGCGACAGCTCGAGCAGGCGCTCCCGAAGCGACCGGCCGAGCTGAAGTGGACCATCGCCTGGACCGAGAAGCCGAATGCAGACTCCGAGGAGGAGGCCAGCGTGTTCCTCCGCTGCGCGGCGAAGGACCCGGATCCGAAGGTCGTCGGCCGCGCGTTCTCCAGTGCCGCGGTCGAGCTGGCGCTGGCGAGCTACCCCGGGTTCCACGTCACCGCGCCGCCTGGCGACGGTTCGCCGTACGGCGTCTTCCGGGCTGGGTACGTCGATATCCACGAGGTCGAACACGTCGTCGTACTGCCAGACGGAACCCGCCGGACAATCGAGGCCGCCGCCGAGACTCAACCGTTGACAGACGTCGACGACATCGAGTTGCCGGTGCCGTTGCCGCAGCTCGCGTTCAGCGGTCCGCCACGTACGCGCGAGGTGCCGCTCGGCCGGATCGCCGGCGCGCGGTCCGGCGACAAGGGCGGCGATGCGAACGTCGGCGTGTGGGTGCGGCAGGAGAAGACCTGGCGGTGGCTCGCCCACACGCTCACCGTCGACCTCTTTCAGGAGCTGCTGCCGGAAACGCGAGACCTGACCGTCACGCGCTACGTCCTCCCGAACCTGTGGGCGGTCAACTTCGTGGTCGAAGGGCTGCTGGGTGAAGGCGTCGCGTCGCAGGCCCGGTTCGATCCGCAGGCGAAGGCAGTCGGCGAGTGGCTCCGGTCGCGGTACATCGACGTACCCGAGGTGTTGTTGTGAGTGACTTCCGGGAGTCCGTACGGCGGTTCATGGCGGCGGAGGTGTTGCCGTCGCTCGACGAGTGGGAGCGGGCGGGCGAGCTGCCGCGGGAGCTGCACAAGAAGGCCGGGCAGCTCGGGCTGCTCGGGGTCGGGTTTCCGGAGGCGGTCGGTGGCGGTGGTGGTTCGCTCGAAGACGCGATCGCCGTGGTTGAGGAGATGCACTACACAGGTGGATCCGGTGGACTGGTCGCTTCACTGCTGACCTGCGGGATCGCGCTTCCACATATCGTTGCTTCAGGCAACCAGGATCACATCGACCGGTGGGTTCGGCCGACCCTGGAAGGCGAGTTGATCGGCGCGCTGGCGATCACCGAGCCGGATGGTGGCTCCGATGTGGCGTCGATCAGGACCACCGCGCGGCGTGAGGGTGACGAGTTCGTCGTCAACGGCGCGAAGACCTACATCACCTCCGGTTGCCGCGCCGACTTCGTCACGACAGCGGTCCGCACCGACGGACCAGGCGCGCACGGGATCAGCCTGCTGGTGATCGAGAAGGGCACACCGGGATTCGAAGTGTCCCGGAAGCTGGAGAAGCTGGGGTGGCTGTGTTCGGACACGGCTGAGCTCTCGTTCACCGACGTACGCGTGCCGATGCAGAACCTGGTCGGCCCCCAAGGCTCCGGTTTCGTCCAGCTCGCGGTGAACTTCGTCGCCGAGCGGCTGACACTGGCAGTGCAGGCGTACGCCGGAGCACAGCGGGCGCTCGACCTCACCGTCGAGTGGTGCAGAAACCGGGAGACGTTCGGCCGGCCGCTGCTCTCGCGGCAGACCGTGCAGCACACGCTCACCGAGATGGCCCGGCGGATCGACGTCGCTCGCGTCTACGTGCATCACGTCGCCGAGCGAGCCGGCCGCGGCGAGGACGTGATCGCCGAGACCTGCTTCGCCAAGAACACTGCGGTCGAGGCCGGTCAATGGGTGTGTGACCAGGCACTTCAGCTGCACGGCGGTCTCGGCTATATGCGAGAGGCCGAAGTGGAACGCCAGTACCGCGACCAGAAGATCCTCGCCATCGGCGGCGGCACTACCGAGATCCTGACCGGCCTCGCCGCGAAACGACTGGGGTTCACTGCATGAACAACCGCGAGGCAATGCTCGAGAAGCTCACCGCGTTGGACGCCGAGCACGCCAAGGCCTTGGCGGGTGGTGGGGAGAAGTACGTCGAGCGGCATCACAAGCGCGGGAAGTTGCTGGCCCGGGAGCGGATCGAGTTGCTGCTCGACCCGGACTCGCCGTTCCTCGAGCTGTCGCCGCTGGCCGGTTGGGGCTCGGACTTCACCGTCGGCGCGAGCCTGGTGACCGGGATCGGCGTCGTCGAGGGCGTCGAGTGCTTGATCACGGCGAACGATCCGACCGTGAAGGGCGGCTCGAGCAACCCGTGGACCCTGCGCAAGGCCTTGCGGGCGGACGAGATCGCGCGGGCGAACCGGCTGCCGGTGATCAGCCTGGTCGAGTCCGGTGGGGCGGATCTGCCGACACAGAAGGAGATCTTCATCCCGGGCGGCGCGATGTTCCGGGATCTGACCCGGCTGTCGGCCGAGGGGATCCCCACGATCGCGCTCGTGTTCGGCAACTCGACCGCCGGTGGCGCGTACATCCCCGGCATGAGCGACTACGTGGTGATGGTCGACGGTGGCGCGAAGGTCTTCCTGGCCGGGCCGCCGCTGGTGAAGATGGCGACCGGTGAGGACGCGGACGACGAGTCGCTCGGTGGCGCGTCGATGCACGCGCGCAAGTCCGGTCTCGCGGACTACTTCGCGGTCGACGAGCCGGACGCGATCCGGCTCGGGCGGCAGATCGTGTCCCGGCTGAACTGGCAGAAGCAGGGTCCGGCGCCCAGGCCGTCGTACGACGATCCTCTGTTCGACGAGGACGAGCTCCTGGACATCGTGCCGGGGGACCTGAAGATCCCGTTCGATCCGCGGGACGTGATCGCCCGGGTGGTGGACGGGTCGGTGTTCGACGAGTTCAAGCCGCTGTACGGGTCGTCGCTGGCGACCGGGTGGGCGTCGCTGCACGGGTATCCGGTCGGGATTCTCGCGAATGCGCGGGGCGTGCTGTTCAGCGAGGAATCGCAGAAGGCGGCGCAGTTCATCCAGCTGGCCAACCGCGCGAACACCCCGCTGATCTTCCTGCACAACACGACCGGCTACATGGTCGGGCAGGAGTACGAGCAGGGCGGGATCATCAAGCACGGCGCGCAGATGATCAACGCGGTCTCGAATTCGAAGGTCCCGCACCTCTCGATCCTGATGGGAGCGTCGTACGGCGCCGGCCACTACGGGATGTGTGGACGGGCCTTCGATCCGCGGTTCCTGTTCGCCTGGCCGTCGGCGAAGTCGGCGGTGATGGGACCCCAGCAGCTCGCCGGCGTGCTGTCCATCGTGGCGCGGGCAGCCGCGGAGGCGAAGGGGCTGCCGTACGACGAGCAGGGCGATGCGCAGATGCGCGCGTACGTCGAGGGCCAAATCGAGGCGGAGTCGCTGCCGATGTTCCTGTCCGGACGCTTGTACGACGACGGCGTCATCGACCCCCGCGACACCCGAACAGTCCTGGGCATCTGCCTGTCGGCCATTCACTCGGCACCGGTGGAGGGCACGTCCTCCTTCGGCGTCTTCAGGATGTGATGCACATGTTCACTTCCGTGCTTGTTGCCAACCGGGGTGAGATCGCCCGCCGGATCTTCCGCACCGCCCGCACGCTGGGGCTCTCCACTGTCGCCGTCTACTCCACCGCCGACTCGGCCTCGCCCCACGTGGCCGAGGCCGACGCAGCTGTCCACCTCCTCGGCAACACGCCGGGCGAGACCTACCTACGCGCTGAGCTGATCGTCGAGGCGGCTCTCAAGGCAGGCGCCGACGCCATCCATCCCGGCTACGGTTTCCTGTCCGAGAACGCCTCGTTCGCGCAGGCTGTGATCGACGCGGGCCTCACCTGGATCGGTCCGCCGGTGGATGCGATCTCGTCCATGGGTTCGAAGATCGAGGCGAAGAAGCTGATGGCGGCCGCCGGCGTACCGGTCCTCGCTGAGCTGACGCCGGCGGAGGTGTCGGCGGACGACCTGCCGGTGCTCGTGAAAGCCTCGGCGGGTGGTGGCGGGCGCGGGATGCGCGTGGTCACCCGGCTCGAGGATCTGTCGGGCGAGATCGAGGCGGCGTCGGCCGAGGCGTTGTCGGCGTTCGGCGACGGGACGGTCTTCTGCGAGCGATATCTCGCGGCCGGTCGGCACATCGAGGTGCAGATCATGGCCGATCAGCACGGGACGATCTGGGCGGTCGGCGAGCGCGAGTGCTCGATCCAGCGCCGCCACCAGAAGGTGATCGAGGAAGCCCCGTCACCGCTGGTCGAACGGATCCCGTCCATGCGACCCGAGCTCTTCGACGCCGCCCGGAAGGCCGCCGCCGCGATCAACTACGTGGGCGCCGGAACGGTCGAGTTCCTCGCGGACGAGGCGGGAGCGTTCTACTTCCTCGAGATGAACACCCGCCTCCAGGTCGAACACCCGGTCACCGAGGAGACCTCACGGCTGGACCTGGTCGAGCTCCAGTTCGCGGTCGCCGCCGGCTCCCGGCTGCCGAGCGATCCGCCGGTCCCGAGCGGTCACGCGATCGAGGTTCGGCTGTACGCCGAGGACCCGGCGCAGGACTGGCAACCACAGACCGGTGTGTTGCGGAAGTTCGAGGTACCGGCCGGGCTGCGCGTGGATTCCGGCGTCGAGGACGGGTCGGTCGTCTCGCCGTACTACGACGCGATGCTGGCCAAGGTGATCGCCTCTGGTCCCGATCGAGCCACGGTGGCTCGACGGTTGGCGGGGGAATTGGCGCGGGCACGCATTCATGGGGTGGGGACGAACCGCGAGCTGCTGGTGTGGGTGTTGCGGCATCCGGCGTTCCTGAGTGGAGCCACCGACACCGGGTTCTTTGACCAACATGGGGTCGGGGAGCCGGTGGGCAGCGGGGTGGTGGAAGTCTCGGCGTTGGCCGCGGCCTTGGCGGACGCGGCCGGGCGGGTGCCGCCGGTGCGGGTGCCTAGCGGGTGGCGGAATCTCGCGTCGCAACCGCAGCGGAAGAGCTATCGCTGCGGAGATGCTGTGCACGAGGTTGCTTACCGGCTCACCCGGGACGGATTGGTTGCTGATGGCAACATCCAGCTCATCTCCCAGCAGGACCGCCTCGTGGTGCTGGAGGTTGACGGCGTACGACGGGCCTTCGAGGTGGCGGCGTACGACGGGTTGGTGTGTGTGGACTCGTCGCTCGGGAGCGTCTCGTTGACGCCGGTGGAGCGGTTCGTGGATCCGGCGCAGCAGGTCGCCGCCGGGTCGTTGGTGGCGCCGATGCCGGGGATTGTGATCCGGGTCGGCGTACAAGTGGGTGATGAGGTCAAGCAAGGGCAGCCCCTGCTCTGGTTGGAGGCGATGAAGATGGAGCACACCATCGCCGCGCCGGCCGACGGGGTGCTCAGTGAACTGAAGGTCGAGGCGGGCCAACAGGTCGAGGTCGGCGCGGTACTGGCGGTTGTTGGGGAGGAAGCATGAGCTTCATCGAGTCCGAAGAGCGACAGGCACTGCGTAAGGCCGTGGGTGAGCTCGGCAAGAAGTACGGCTACGCGTGGTTCAACCAGCAGGCGCGGTCGGGCGGGCACACCACCGAGCTGTGGCTGGAGGCCGGCAAGCTCGGCTACCTGGGCGTGAACCTGCCCGAGGAGTACGGCGGCGGGGGCGGTGGCATGGCCGACCTGTCGATCGTGCTCGAGGAGCTCGGCGCGGCCGGCTGCCCGTTGCTGATGCTGGTCGTCTCACCGTCGATCTGCGGCACCGTGATCACCCGCTACGGCACCGACGAGCAGAAGCAACGCTGGCTGCCCGGCCTGGCCGACGGTACGACGATCATGGCGTTCGCGATCACCGAGCCCGACGCCGGCTCCAACTCGCACCAGATCACCACGACGGCCCGGCGTACCGACGACGGCTGGTCCCTGACCGGACGGAAGGTCTTCATCTCCGGACTGGATGTGGCCCAGGCGGTGCTCGTGGTCGGCCGGACCGAGGACGCGCGGACCGGCAAGCTCAAGCCGGCTCTGTTCATCGTCCCGGTGGACGCGCCCGGCGTGGAGTTCCAGCAGATCGAGATGGATCTGATCAGCCCGGACAAGCAGTTCAGCCTGTTCCTGGACGACGTACAACTGCCGCGCGAAGCGCTCGTCGGGTCCGAGGACGCGGCGCTGATGCAGCTCTTCGCCGGGCTCAACCCGGAGCGGATCATGGCGTCCGCGTTCGCCCTCGGGATCGCCCGGCACGCGCTCGGCAAGGCGACGGCGTACGTCAAGGACCGCCAGGTCTGGAAGGCGCCCATCGGTGCGCACCAAGGCATCGCGCATCCGCTCGCGCAGATCAAGATCGAGCTCGAACTGGCCCGGCTGATGACACAGAAGGCCGCCGCCCTGTACGACGCCGGCGACGACCTGGGCGCGGGTGAGGCCGCGAACATGGCGAAGTACGCGGCCGGCGAGGTCGCGGTCCGGTCCACCGACCAGGCGGTCCAATCGATGGGCGGCAATGGCATGACCGTGGAGTACGGCGTCGCCTCGCTGGTCGCGGCGTCACGAGCGACCCGGATCGCGCCGGTCAGCCGGGAGATGATCCTGAACTTCGTCGCCCAGCACAGCCTCGGGCTGCCGAAGTCGTACTGAGGTCTTCCATAAATACTGCCGAGTAGGCCACAGTTCCTGCCACCAGCGCAGAGAGGTCGCCAGATGATCATCACCAGCGAGTTCCCGCCCGTCGAGACGCTCGACCTGCCCATCCACGACGCCGTCCTCGGCCGGGCCCAGGAGTACGGCGATCGGCCCGCGATGGTCGACGGGGTCACCGGCAAGGAGATCAGCTACGCCCAACTGGATGCGATGACGCGACGGGTCGCGGCCGGGCTCGCCGAACTCGGCATCCACAAGGGCGACGTGATCGCGTTGCACAGCCCGAACACGATCCTCTATCCGGTCGTCTTCTACGGCGCCACCCGGGCCGGCGCGACCGTGACCACGGTCAACGCGCTGTACACGGCCGACGAGCTGCACAAGCAACTCGTCGACTCGAAGGCGAAGTTGCTGGTGACGATTTCGCTCTTCCTGCCGGTCGCGACCGTGGCGGTCGAGGGCACCGACGTCACGGAGATCTTCGTCTGCGACCAGGCCGAGGGGTACCGCTCGGTGATGGAGCTGGTCGCGTCCACGGCGCCCGAGCCGGAGGTGACGATCGATCCGGCCGAGGATGTCGCCGTACTGCCGTACTCGAGCGGGACCACCGGCGCGGCCAAGGGCGTGATGCTGACGCACCGGAACATCGCCACCAACATCTCGCAGGCCGAGGTGATGATCACGGTCGCGGAGGACGAACGGATCATCGCGATCCTGCCGTTCTTCCACATCTACGGGCTGTCCGTGTTGATGAACCTGCCACTGCGGCTCGGCGCGACGGTGGTCGTACTGCCGAAGTTCGAGCTGCAGCAGTTCCTGACCACCCTGGATGAGCAGCGGATCACACGGGCGTTCGTCGCGCCTCCCGTCGTACTGGCGTTGGCCAAGCACCCGGCTGTGGATGGCGTCGACCTGTCGCGGTTGAAGTACGTGACGTCAGCCGCGGCGCCGTTGGACGGTGAACTGGCTGAGGCATGTGCGAAGCGGCTGGGATTGCACGCGGTGCTGCAGGCCTATGGGATGACCGAGTTGTCGCCGGGGACCCACGCCGTACCGCAGGACGACCAGGAGCCGCCGCCCGGTGCCGTGGGCAAGCTCTTCCCGTCCACCGAGATGCGGCTGGTCGGTGCTGATGGCAACGATGCGGACGAGGGCGAGATCTGGATCCGCGGACCGCAGGTGATGAAGGGCTACCTGGGCCGGCCCGCCGAGACGGACGCGACGATCGACCCCGAGGGATGGCTGCACACCGGGGACATCGGGCGGGTCGACGACCGCGGGTACCTGTACGTCATCGACCGCGTGAAGGAGCTGATCAAGTACCACGGCTACCAGGTGCCGCCGGCCGAGCTCGAGGCGGTGCTGCTCACCGACGACCGGATCGCGGACGCGGCGGTGATCGGTGTCAATGCCGATGGCAACGAGGTCCCGAAGGCGTTCGTGGTGCCGATGCCGGGCGTCGAGCTGACCGCGGACGACGTGATGGAGTACGTCGCCGCGCGGGTGGCGCCGTACAAGAAGATCCGGCAGGTGGAGTTCATCGAGGCGGTGCCGAAGGCCGCGTCGGGCAAGATCCTTCGGCGGCAGTTGAGAGCGCGCGAGGCCGCCGGTGACTGAGACCCTGAAGGCACCCCAGCAGGACCGCAGCCGGGCCACCCGGCAGCGGTTGCTGGCCGCGGCGGTGGAGTCGCTGGCCGAGGTCGGGTACGCCGCGACGACGGTGAGCGTCGTGGCCACCCGGGCCGGGGTGTCCCGGGGTGCCGCTCAGCACCACTTCCCGACGCGGGCGGATCTGTTCGCGGCGGCGGTCGAGTACATGACCGAGGTGCGGTTGGCCGAGATACGGGCTCAGGCCGGGTCGTTGCCGAGTGGGCCTGGTCGGACCGAGGCGATCGTGGGGATGCTGGCGGACGTTTACACCGGGCCGCTGTTTCGGGCCGCCCTGCATCTGTGGGTCGCTGCGTCGACCGAGGAGGCGTTGCGGAAGCAGATCGTCCGGCTGGAGGCGCATGTGGGGCGGCAGGCGCACCGGGCTCTGCTCGAGGTGCTTGAGGTGAGCGAACGGACGCCCGGGGTGCGGGAGACGGTGCAGGGTGTGCTGGATATGGCGCGTGGGTTAGGGCTTGCGGACCTGCTGACCGATGACAGCGCGCGGCGTCGCGGCATCGTGCGGCAGTGGAGTCACATCCTGGATCAGGCCCTGCGCGCGCCCGGCGTGTGACCGAAGGCGCGGCGGAACGTGTCGATGAACGCACTGGTCGACGCCCATCCACACGCGTGGGCGACCTGGGTGACCTGATGTCCTTCAGCTAGCAGTCTGAGCGCGTGGTGCAGCCGGAGCTGCGTGCGCCACTGCGGGAACGTCATGCCGAGGTCTGTCTTGCACAGGCGGCTCAAAGTGCGTTCACTGGCACCGATCTGCAGGCCGAGCTCCGGCAGCGTCCTGTTGTCGGCGGGATCGTCCTGCAGGACCTGGCAAGCTGCGGCGAGCCTCGGGTCCCGGGGAGTAGGGAGATAGGTCGGCCGCTGCGGTGAACGCCTGAGCTGATCGAGCATCACCGCGTGCAGCCGGTCCCGTTCACCGCTTGAACCGTCACCAAATGTGTAGGTGAGGATCAGCTCTCGCAGGAGTGGGCTGACGACTAGGGCCGACGGGGCGTCCAGGGAGAGCGGGTTCTCCGTGAGGCCCACGGTGTGGAGGGCGGTTTCGCCGTACGCGCGGTGTTCGTGGACGGTGCCGGCCGGGACCCAGATGGCTCGGGTGGCGGGGGCGATCCAGCTGCCCGCGTCGGTGCTGACCGAGAGGACACCGCGACCGGCGTACACGATCTGGTGGCGGTCGTGCCAGTGCGCCTCGATACCGCCACCGGCCTCGATCGGGCGGACGCCGGTGGTGGCGGGTCGTTGGCGGGTTTCCGGCATAGGTTGGCATTTTATCGGAAGCCCGACAGGGCCTCGGGCCGCGACGATCGAAGGTGTGCGGAAACTTCGACCGATCGCGCTGATGGCCGTCGGCCACGCGTGCGTGGATGTGTACCAGGGCTGCGTGCCGGCGCTGGTGCCGTTCCTGGTCGCCGAGCGCGGACTCGGGTACGTCGCGGTGTCCGGCATCACGCTCGCCGCGACCTTGCTGTCCTCGGTGGTCCAGCCCGTGTTCGGCGTACTGACCGATCGGCGGTCGCTGGCCTGGCTGATCCCGGTCGCGATGACGACCGCGGGGCTCGGGATCGCGCTGCTCGGAGTCGGGCAGACGTACTGGCTGAGCTGGCTGGCGGCCGCGTTGTCCGGGCTCGGGGTGGCGGCGTACCACCCGGAGGCGGCGCGGATGGCGCGGGCGGTGAGCGGCGGGAGCCACGTCGGGATGAGCTGGTTCTCGGTCGGGGGGAATGTCGGGTTCGCGCTGGCGCCGGTCCTGGTCACGCCACTGATCGCCGCCGGCGGCCTGTCGCTGACACCGCTGCTGATAGTCCCAGCGCTCGTCGGCGCGGCGATCACCCAACTCGCGCTCCGATCCGCGCGCTTGGTTGCCCCCGGCAAATCAGAGCAGCCCGGCGCCGACGACTGGTCCTCGTTCCTGCGGCTGTCGGCGATCATGATCTGCCGCTCGATCGTCTTCGTCGGCCTCGGCACCTTCATCGCCCTGTACGCCGGTCAACGGGTCGGCGGCGGGACCACCACCGGCGGGATCGCCCTGTTCGTACTCTTCGCGTGCGGCGCCCTCGGCACCCTGCTCGGCGGTCGCTTCGCCACCCACTACGGGCGGGTCCGGACCCTGCGGACGTCGTACGCCGTCGCGGTGCCGGCGATCGCGGGTCTGGTGTTCGTGCCCGGGCCGACGTTCTTCGGCTTCCTCGCCGTCACCGCGGTCGCGATGTCGATCCCGTTCTCCCTGCATGTCACGCTCGGTCAGGACTTCCTGCCCAGCCGGGTCGGCACCGCGGGCGGGATGACGCTCGGCCTGGCCGTCAGCATCGGCGGCGTCGCAACCCCGGTCCTCGGCACGATCGCCGAACACACGTCGCTCCGGCTCGCGCTCAGCACACTGATCGTGCTGGCGCTTGGGTGCAGCCTGGCCGGGTACTCGATCGCTGAACCGGCGGCGACGTAGGGCCGTCCCACCTGGCGGTTGGCAGGTGGGGGAATTGTTGTCAGATCACATACATTGACCACTGATATGACTACTGAGCGGATCGACCGGGCGAGCGTGGGGCTTCGGTCGGAGCGGGGGCCGATCCTGCTCGCGGTGATGCTGAGCATCGGACTGGTCGCGATCGACGCGACCATCCTGGCCACCGCTGTACCGTCGATCGTCGACGACCTCGGCGGGTTCACACAGTTCCCCTGGCTGTTCTCGATCTACCTGCTCGCCCAGGCGGTGTCGGTACCGATCTACGGCAAGCTCGCCGACCTGCGCGGCCGCAAGCCGATCATGCTGCTCGGCGTCGGGTTGTTCGTGCTCGGCTCGGTGCTGTGCGGGTTCGCCTGGAGCATGCCGGCGCTGATCGCGTTCCGGCTCGTCCAGGGCCTCGGCGCGGGCGCGGTCCAGCCGATGGGCATGACCATCGTCGGCGACATCTACACGGTCGCCGAGCGGGCCAAGGTGCAGGGCTACATCGCCAGCGTGTGGGGGATCGCGTCGTTCGTCGGCCCGACGCTGGGCGGGGTGTTCTCGGACTACATCTCCTGGCGCTGGATCTTCTTCGTCAACGTCCCGCTCGGTCTCGCCGCGGCCTACGTGCTGCTGCGCCGGTTCGAGGAGAACGTGGTCCGGAAGGCCAGCCACCAGATCGACTACGCGGGTGCGATCCTGCTGGCGGTCGGCGGTTCGTTGCTGCTGCTCGGGCTGCTCGAGGGCGGCGTGATGTGGGACTGGGACTCCGGGCTAAGCATCGCGATCCTGGCCGGAGCGGTGATCCTGCTGACCGCGTTCGCCTTCGTCGAGCGGCGGGCACCGGAGCCGATCCTGCCGTTGTGGGTGCTGGGCCATCGGGTCCTGAACTCCGCCAACTCGGCCGCGCTGCTGATCGGGCTGCTGATGATCGGGTTGTCGACGTACGTGCCGCTGTACGCCCAAGGCGTGCTGGGTACGTCGGCTCTGGTCGCCGGGTTCGCGTTGGCCGCGATGACGCTGGGCTGGCCGATCGCGGCATCGGTTGCCGGCCGCATCTACCTCCGGGTCGGCTTCCGTACGACGATGTTGATGGGCTCGATCATCGTCGTACTCGGTGCCGCGCTGCTGCTCACGGTCGGCTCCGGCAGTTCCGTCGTACACCTGGCCGCGGCGTGTTTCGTGATCGGGATCGGGCTCGGGTTCTCCGCGTCGCCGTCGGTCGTGGCCGCGCAGTCGTCAGTGGACTGGACGACGCGTGGGGTGGTGACGGGCGCCAACATGTTCGCCCGCTCGGTCGGTAGCGCGGTCGGCGTTGCCGTCTTCGGTGCCGTGGCCAACGGCGTGGTCGCGGCCCGCCTCGGCGACAGTCACGCGGACCTCGAGAAGCTCCCGGGAAACGTGCTCGCGCCCGCGATCCACGACGTGTACTACGGCGCCGCGGCAGCCGCCGTACTCCTCGTCGCCGCTGTTCTGTTCATGCCGAACAGAATCGCCGAAAAGCCCCTCGCAAACCGCTGACCTCAGGGGAGTGGAGCTGCGAGGGCGGCGACCAGGCCGGCTGTTGTGAGGGTGGCCCAGGTGACTGCGAGGGCGATGGTCAGGCGGTGGAGGGCTTGTTTTGTGGGCTTTCCGTGGAGCTTTCTGATGACCAGGAGCGTGATGACCAGCAGGAAGAGCGTCGCGACCAGGGAGAGGACACCGCACGCCCAAGCGAAACCCAGTGGGTGAGCGTCCGGGTACGCCGTACCGAAGCGGCTTTCGAAGCTGCTGGACCGGCTGGGCAGTAAGAACGCGCCGCTCCCGATCCAGACCGGCAACAGGTAGGCGAGGACGGTCCACACGCTCCGGCTCAGTCGCGCGCGTCCGCGGATGACGATGGCCGCGGCGAGCACCGTCCACGGCAGTCCGCCCCAGCACCAGCCCAGAACCCGCAGGGCGAGCTCGCTGTGGTTCACGGTCCGACCCAGTGATCCGATGGCGCTCTCGCCGACGACACCGCCGCTGAGACCGCAGACGAGCACCACCGCGATGAAGACGAGAGCGATCGACCACACGAATCGCCTCGTTCGGGCCACGACCGTTGCCGGATCAGGCTTGGGGCTGGACATGAGGCAGCACTCTGCCACGGGGGCGGTCTAGGTTGACGGTATGCGCGTGGTCGACTGTGTGGGTGCCTTGATCCGGGACGAACAGCACCGTGTTTATGTGCAGCGTCGTACGGCGGAGCGGCGGTTGTTCCCCGGGATCTGGGACATCGTCGGCGGGCATCTGGAGCCGGGGGAGACACCGGAGCAGGCGCTGGTCCGCGAGGTCGAGGAGGAGACCGGCTGGAAGGTCCGCGACATCGTCTGGTCCGTCGCCGACTGGGAATGGGAGTACGAGGGCCGCGTACGGCGTGAGCTCGACTACCTGATCACCGTCGACGGAGACCTCAGCCGGCCGCGCCTGGAGGCCGGCAAGCACGACGCGTCGGCCTGGGTCGGTCCGGACGACCTGGAACTGCTGATGGTCAACCGCACCGACGGCGACCTCCGGCTGCGGGACCTCGTCGCGCACGCGGTCCGGACCAGGTTCACCGACCGCCTCCGGCTCGAGCCGATCACCGGACCCAACGGGGTCCTGCCCGGACAAGTGGCGGACCTCGTGAGCGTGTACGCGGACCCCTGGGTGGCCACCTGGTACGACGCCGCCGCCTGGACCCCCGACGACGTCGCACGTCAGGCGGCTGGCTACCAGGCAGGTTGGGAGCGGGACTCGGTCAGCAAGTGGATCGCCTACGAAGGAGGAGCCCTCGCCGGCCGAGGCGGGTTGTCCCGGGTTTCGGCCGAGTCACCGGTTGCGGCCGCTATCACCGACCTGGTCGGCGCCGAGTGGGCGGTGGACCGGCTCGAACTCGGGTGGGCCCTGGTCGAGTCGGCCCGTGGGCGCGGACTCGCGGGCGAGATCGGTCGCGCCGGCCTGGATTTCGCCTTCAACACCCTAGGAGCCCGGGCCGTCATCGCCCTCACCGAGCGGGTCAACACTGCCTCCCAGGCCGTCATGCAACGCATCGGCATGACCTACGCCGGCGAAATCACCGCCGAGGGCTGGGCCGAGGGCATGAAAGAGATCCGCCCGGACGCGCCGTTCGCCGTCTACATCACCGGACCTCAAGCCTGACCCCGAGCCGGACCCCAAGCCTGACCCCGGGCCGGACCTCAAGCGGACATCTAGCGGTCCAAGCCGGTCACGAAGCGGGTCAGGAGGTCCGCGAAGGTCTCGCGCTCAGCGGCCGACCAGTCCTCCATCGCGTTGGCGAACCGATCCCGGCGATACGCGTGCACCGTTTCAAGCTGCTCTCGCCCCTGCCCGGTCAGCACCAGGTTCGTACGACGGCCGTCCTGCTGGTCGGCCTCACGCCGTACCAACCCTGCCGAAACCGCCGCGGCGACCAGCTTGCTCGCCCGTGGCTGGTCCACGCCGAGGGCGGCGGCCACTCCGTTGACGCCGAGGTTGTCGGGGTGCGCGGCCTCGATCGCGTCGAGAACCTCCTGAACCGGGTCGGGCCCGCCGGATTCCACCGCGAACGTACGGCGGGTCTGGCGCCGGCGGACCGCGATCATCGCGGACTCCACCGCGGCGACCGGATCGGGCTTGTCCACAGCCCCTCCAAGGTATATGTTTATAGACATGTATATGTCAGATGACAACAAGCCTATCGGGTGGTGGCTGAAAGAGGTGGACCGGCGGCTCGAGGCGTCGTTCGAGCAGGTCCTCGCGGCGGACGGGTTGACCCGCCGGCAGTGGCAGGCGCTGAACGCGGCGGCCGGACCGGAGTCGATCGCGACCGCGCTGGCGCCGTTCCTGACCGGGGATCCAGCCGAGCTCGCGGCTGTCACTGACCCATTGGTCGAGCGCGGCTGGCTGCGCGGGGATCACTTGACTGCGGCCGGCGCGGAGGCGCTCGGGGAGCTGACCGCGAAGGTCCAGGCTCAGCGCAAGCGGGTCACGGCCGGAGTCTCGGACCAGGAGTACGCCGCGACTGTCGGCGTACTGCGGACGATGGCAGCCAACCTCGGCGGATAACGGCGCTCTCGCGGGATGACCGTACAGCTCGGGGCACAACTTAAGACTCCGCTGCGTGACCACCCAGGCGCGGCGGTCACACAGCGGAGTCGGCCACCTCAGGGGGAGGCTCCCGGTGAGGTGTCGGGAGCCTCCGGTGTCCTACCGCCCAGGACACTCGGCCCTGCCTGGCCCGAGGTGTCGGCCAGGAGGTGGTTGGAACGGCTGGGCGGCGGCGATACAGGGAACTCAGCCGCCAAGCCCAGCCGGGCTTGTGGGCGGTGCGGTCCGGAGCTGAGGAGTGCTCCGGACCGCACCTTGGGTTTCGTCCGGGACTGAGGAGTGCCACGGACCTTCCAAGTGCTGCCCCTGAACGTGAGGAGACTCCAGGGAGCAGCGACCGGATCTGAGGAGGACCCGGAAATCTGCGGTCAAGCAATCAGTTGCTGTCGAGTGGCCCGAGCAGGTCGTTGGTGACCCGGAGGCCGGCGAAACGGCGCCTCATGGCCTGCTCGTAGCGGGCCGCGAGCGGCGCCTCCGCGACGTACTGTGCGATCACGTGTTCGCCGAACCAGACCCGAACTCTGCGCCGGTGCTGCCTCGCCGTCACTTCCGCGATGCTCACTACTTCTCACCCCGTAACTCTGAGCCCTTGCAACCAGTTGGACTTACTGGTTGTCATGGCAGTAATGGTGCACGAGCCCAACGTGACCGCTCTAGGACCTGGACCGGACCTTTGCCGGACCTCTTCCGGACCTCTCGCGGACATCTGGGGGACAGCACCTTGTCGTGGGGCATGAGTCGAGACAACGTCTTTCCTGACGTGAACGGGAGGAACGATGGCGGGGAGGTATTCGCCAAAGACGGTGCTGGCGCACCTGATCCAGCGCCGGAACCAGACCTACTCCGAGATCGTCGCCGAGTTCGTCGAGCTGGGTGGAACCATCACCGAGCGGCACCTGCGGCGCCTCGCATCGGGCGAGCGCGCGGGCACCACTCCACAGACCCGGCGCACCCTGCAACGCATGTTCGGCAAGCCGGTCGAGGAGCTCCTCGCCCCGTACGTCCCCGAGCAGGCTGCCCAGGTGGTGCCGGCACCTGCCGCGAGTGGACGGATCACGACAGGTAATGAGATGGAGGTTCTCGACATGGCTGCCAGCCGAGCGAGGGCATTTGCCCTCGCGGCCCAGTCCGGTCTCGGAAGCGAGGCCATGGAACAGGTGTACGACGACGTACGCCACGTCGCGAAGGCCTACCCGCAGCGGCCGCTGCCGGAGATTCTCGGCCAGCTGGTCGAGACACAGGACCTGGTCTTCGCCCTGCTGGAGAGCCGGCAACGCCCGGAGCACCTGCGGCAGCTGTACTTCCTCGGCGGCGTGACCGGTGGTCTGCTCGCCAAGGCCTCCCACGACCTCGGCAACCCACATGCCGCGCTGACCCAGGCGCGGACCGCCTTCCTGTGCGCCGACAACGCCGATCACCACGGCCTGCGCGCCTGGGTGCGCGGCCTGCAGTCCCTCGTCTCGTACTGGGCCGGCAACCCGCACGACTCCGTCCGCTACGCCCAGCTCGGCGCTGGGTACGCGGAGCAGGCCAACAGCACCACCAGCGTCTGGCTCCCGGTCAGCGAGGCCCGTGCCTGGGCCGCGCTGGGCAACCCGGAGGCCACCCGGGCCGCGCTCGAGCGGGCCGAAGAAGCCTGGAACTCGGTGCGCAACGACGACCTGGACGACATGGGCGGCCTGTGCACGTTCGGCCGCAACCGGCAGCTGTACTACGCCGCCGACGCGCTCGCCTGGTTGCCTGGTGAAGTCGAGCAGGCGGAGCGGTACTCCCGCCAGGCCGTCGACGCCTACACCGACCAGAACCACCCGGAGTGGGCCTTCGGCGACGCCGCCGGCAGCCAGGCCGCGATGGCCATCAGCCGGATCGCCAGCGGTGAGCTGGACGGTGCGGCGGACGCGATCGCGCCCGTGCTGGGTCTGCCGACCGAGCGCCGGATCAACGGCGTGGTGCACTCGGCCCGCCGGGTCCACCAGGCATTGCGGCAGTCCGGGCGCGCGGAGGACGCACGGGAGCTGCAGGAAGAGATCGAGACGTTCACCCGGACGCCGATGCAGACCTATCCGCGCTAGACCACACGATCGATAGTCTGCGCGAATGGAGCCTCTGCCCGGTGACCTGACCACACTGCGCGAATTCCGGACCTCTGACCTCGACGACTACCTTGCGATCGCCGGTGACGACCGGGTGACCGCCTGGATGGCTTTCGACAGTTACGACCGGGCCAAGGCCACCGATGCGCTGGCAGGCATCATCGAGCGGTCAGCCCGGGAGGACCGGCCCGATCACATGCTCGCCGTCACCCGCCAGGACGACGATCATCTGATCGGGTTCGCCCGGATCGCGCCGAGTGGAGCTTGGGGGGCCAAGCTCGGGTACGCGATCCACGCCGACCACTGGGGCCACGGCTACGCCACCGACGCCGCCCGCGTGCTCCTACGCTTCACCTTCGTCACCCAGGGCCGGCACCGGGTCACCGCCGCCATCGGCCCGGAGAACGAAGCGTCGATCGCGGTCGTCAAACGCCTCGGCTTCAGCTACGAGGGCCACCTCCGCGACCACGTCTACACCAACGGCGACTGGCGCGACTCCCTGTTGTACTCAATCCTCGAACCGGAGTACTCCAGGCGCTATCTGGAGCGCTGACGGCAGTCGCCCGGGCCTCCGGCTTGGGGTGGTGGGGAGACTGGTCGTATGACCGCCACTACTGGACCGCTGGACCCGCTGCGGGACGGGTTGGCGCGGATGATCATGACGAAGGTGGCGGGGCCGGACCCGAGCGCTGAGCGGGACCGGGTTCACAACACCCCTGGTCCGCGCTGGTTCGATCCGGATCGCCCGATTCGCCGGGTGCACGGCGACGCGTCGATGTTCGCCGGTGGACTCCGCGCTCTGCTGCTCCAGTCACTGCATCCACTCGCCATGGCCGCGGTCTCGGCGCACTCCGGGTACCGCGGTGACCCGTGGGGCCGGTTACGTCGTACGAGCTACTTCCTGGCGATCACGACGTACGGCGCGATCCCGGCGGCCGAGGAAGCCATCGCGCACGTCCAGTCGGTGCACGAGCGGGTCCGGGGGACCAGTCCGGACGGGGTGAAGTACCGCGCGTCCGACCCACACCTGCTCAAGTGGGTGCACGTCGCCGAGGTGGACAGCTTCCTGGCCGCGCATCAGCGGTACGGCGCCAACCCGCTCAACGCCGAAGAGCAGGACCTGTACGTCGAAGACGCAGCACTCGTGGCCCGCAAGCTCGGTGTCATCGATCCACCGACCACAGTGGCCGAGCTGCGGCAGACACTGACCGACTACCAGCCGGAGCTCCGCGGGACCACAGAGGCCCGCCAAGCGGCTCGCTTCATGCTGGTGCACCCGCCTGTCCCGTGGGCGGCTCGACCGGCGTACGGCGTACTCACGGCGGCCGCTGTGGGGCTGCTGCCACGGTGGACCCGGTGGCCGCTGCGCGTCCCGTATCTGCCGCTGGCCGAAGGCACTGTGGTCCGAGCGGCCGGTGAGGGGCTCACCCGGACGATTCGCTGGGCTCTGACCTCGCCGATCCTGGGGAGTATTGAGGCTCAGCGCCGGTAGGTTGTTCTCGTGCCGCTGCGTCCGCATCGCCCACTCCCCCTGGCCACGCCGGCGGGAGTCGAGGTGCTGACCAGGATCCTGACCCAGGGCCCGATTCCGCGGGTGGAGATCGCGCGCCGGACCGGGCTGTCCCAGGCGGCCGTGACGAAGGCGGTCGCGCCGCTGATCGAGACCGGGTTCGTGACGGACCAGGCCGCCGTACCGGCCGAGGTGGACAACCAGCTCGGCATCGGGCGTCCGGTCAGCCCACTGACCGTCGTACCGAGCAGTGTCTCGGTGATCGGGGTGAAGGTGACCCCGACCGGTCTGATCGGGGTGACCACGGACTTCACCGCGGGGATCCTGTCCGTGCGGCACGAGCAGCTCGCCGACACCGCGCCGAAGCGGGTGATCGAGCAGGTCGCCGAGCTGGCGAAGTCGCTGATCAGTTCACTGAAGGCCGGCGAGGCCATGGCTGGGCCGCTGATCGGGATCGGTGTCTCGGTCTCCGGTGACGTCGACGCCGAGCACGGTGTGGTGCGTGACTCGCCGCTGATGGGCTGGCGCGGCGTGCCGGTCGCGGAGCTGCTTCGCGAGCGGGTCCGGGTGCCGATCGTGGTAACGAACGACGTACGGGCGTTGACCGTGGCCGAGCACTGGTTCGGGGTCGGGGTGAACGCGGACTCGTTCGCAGTCGTGACCATCGGCTCGGGCATCGGTTGCGGCCTCTACATCAACGGCGAAGTCGTCTCCGGCGCGTACGGCGTCTCCGGCGAACTCGGCCATCTCCCGCTGGCCCCGGGCGACCTCGTCTGCACGTGTGGCCGGCGTGGCTGCGTCGAGACCGTCGCCTCGTCGGACGCGATCCTGGCCCGAACCCGGGAGACCACCGGGCGGGCGGACCTGGACCTGGCCGGTGCGATCAAGCTGGCGCACGAGGGTGACGAGCACGCGCGGGAGGCGTTCGACCGGGCCGGTGAGGTGATCGGCGCGGCGCTGGCCGCGATGGTGAACCTGGTCGGGCCGGAGCTGGTGGTGATCGCGGGCGAGGGCGTGGCGGAGTACGACCTGTACGAGGAACGGATGCGGTTGGCCTTCGCCGAGCACGCCTTCGGCGCCGCGGGGGACTGCACGCTGATGCTGCGCTCCCACACCTTCGACGACTGGGCCCGCGGAGCCGCCGCCACAGTCATCCGCTCCTACGTCCGCGGCGAACCCCCACTCCACCGCTGACCCTCCTCCCACCCAAGCCCCTGCTCGTGGGCACACGCATGCTCCCGCCCACATGCCTGCCCCCGCCCACGAACCTGCCCCTGCACATATGGCCTGTGCACACGAGGGGATAACCCTGCCTGTTGTCCCTTCTCCCCCTCGCATACGGGGGGAGAAGGGGCATGTCGCGGGGATATCCCGTCGAAGTGCCGAGGGTGGGGTCCGCGAGCGAGTTCGCGGACCCGACTCTCTGGGCGGTCTAGGTGCGGGCGGCGGCGAGGATCTTGCGCCAGACCTTCTTGTACGAGTCGAGGCCGTCCGCGGCGAGTGGTCCGGTCGGGCCGGCCGTGATCGAGACCCGCTCCGGGATCGAACCCCAGACCGGGACGCCCTCGTCGGCGTACTGCTGCATGGCGTCCTGGTAACTGCGGGTGTAGGTCCGGGCCGAGCAGATCACCAGGCCCGCCGGCACGTCCTTCGGGACCAGGTCCAGGACGGCCTTGACCCGCGGCGTCTCGACGCCGCCGATCCGGGTCGGGATAATCACGATCCGGGCCCGTTCGAGCGCCTTGTTCAGCAGGCGCTCGTGGGACGGAGGCATGTCGACGATGCCGATACCCTCCGGCGGCACCTTGTCCAGTGCCTTGGTCAGGAGACGCTCGGTCGGCGCCTCGGCGATCTCGATCCGGGCCAGGTTCTGGTCGTCGGAGGCCTCGATCCAGTCGGCAGCGCTGCCTTGTGGATCCGCGTCGACCAGAGTGGCGGTGCGACGGTTGGAAGATGCCAGCGCGGCCAAGTACACCGACGTGGTTGTCTTCCCGACCCCGCCCTTCAGTGCAGCTGTCACGATGATCATGAGAGTGAACTTACCCGGTCCCGTCCGATTTCCGGCGTGTCGTCGGCGTTGCTCCGTCACATCGTGATAGTTGCCCCCGGCCCACGTGAACAAGCTGAAGCCCCCTTGAGCCTGTCAAGGGGGCTTCGGGTTGAGTTACTTGCCGAGCCAGGCGTCGACCTTCGACTTGTTGTCGTTGACCCACTTCTCTGCGGCGGCGTCGGGGGTCATTTTGTCCACGGCGATCATGCGGGCTACCGCGTTCTGGTCCTCGTTGGTCCACTTGAAGTTCTTGACCAGGTCGTAGGCCGGGCTGCCGGAGTCGGCGAACTTCTTGGAGACGATCTTGTCGAGGTCGTACGGCGGGTAGTCGCACGCAACCTTCGCCGGGTCGGCATCGCACCCCGCCTTGTACGCAGGCAGGTTGATCTTCACCAGTTTGACCTCGTTGAAGAACCACTGCGGCTCGTAGAAGTACGCGAGCAGCGGCTTCTTGTTCTTCTCCGCGTCCCGGAACGCCTGGATCAGCGCGGTCTCACTCCCGCTCTGCACGACCTTGTAGTTCAGCGCCAGGTTCTTCACCAGCGCCTCGTCGTTCGTGACGTACGACGGGTCGCCGTCGAGCAACTGTCCCTTGCCGCCGGACTCCGACGTCTTGAACAACGCGGCGTACTTGTTCAGGTTCTTCGAGTCCGTGATGTCCGGGTACTTCGCCGCCATCCACGGCGGCACGTACCAGCCGATCACGCCTTTGACGCCGGTGGAGCCGGCCTCGACCGCGACCTTGTCGGTGGTGATGTACTTCTTCTTCAGGTCCTCGTGCCCCCAGTTCTCCAGGTTCACGTCGACCTCGCCGGTGGAGAAGCCCTGCCAGGCGATCTCTTCCTTCAGGTCCTTCTTCACCACCTTGCAGCCGAGGTCCTTCGTCGCCACGTACGCGACCACCGCGGCGTTGGCCTCGTAGCCGACCCAGGGGCTGACGGTCAGGTTGAAGCTGCCGCACTCCTTGCCGCCGGCGGTCGGCTTGTCCGCACCGACCTTCTCCCCACCGCACCCGGCCAGGGCGAGCGCGACGGCCGTCAGGACGCCGGCGTACCGGAGCTTCTTCACCGCTTGTCTCCCATGCTTTTGAAGTTGGTAGAGCCTTGGAAATTCTGCGTACGGCGTGCTGCCGCCTGCGTGACCCGGTCGAGCATGACCCCGAGCAGGACGATCGCCAGTCCGGCCGCCAGACCCTTGCCGTACAACTCACTCTGCGCGAATCCCGCGGCCACGTCGTACCCGAGTGCACCCGCGCCGACCAGACCGCCGACGACGACCATCGACAGAACGTAGATGAGGCCCTGGTTGACCGCGAGGGTAATCGCCCGCCGGGCCACCGGCAGCTGCACCTTGCTGATCACCTGCCACGCGCTCGAACCGACCGAGTTCGCCGCCTCGACGGTTGCGACCGGAACCGCCTTGATGCCATCAGCAACGATCTTGGTGGTGACCGGGACCGCGAACACCACGGCGGCCGCGATCGCGGTGAACCGGCTGGTGCCGAACAACGCGAGGAACGGCACCAGATAGACGAACGGCGGCATCGTCTGCCCGGCGTCGAGCACCGGCCGGATCCAGATGTCGACCCGTCGGTTGCGCCCGGCCCATACTCCGAGCGCAAGTCCGACCACGACAACCACAACCGTCGCGAGCAGGGTCGACGCCAGCGTGATCATGCTGTCGTGCCACACGCCCGTCGCCACCAACAGCCCCAGGCAAACAGCGGCCGGTACGGCGCCCCGCCAGCCCCCGAGTACGGCGGCCAGCGCGATCACGACCGTGGACACGAGCCACCACGGCGACCCGGTCAGCAACCCCTCCAGCGGGTTGAGCAGACCCTGCGTCACCACGTCCCGCACGCCGTACGTGAACCCGCCGAAGACATCCTGGACCCAGCTCGTCACATCAGAGGCGATCACCGCGATCCGCGAGCCGATGTTCACCTCGGACGGGAACTCGGCCGCCCAGACATAGGTCCGCGAGAACCAGATCGCGACCAGCACGCCGACCGCTCCCGCGCCCAGCAGGATCCGGCGGCGGACGTTCGCCGTACGCCAGGGCCGGTCACCGGCCGCGGTGGTCACCCGGTCGAGCACGATCGCGATCACCACGATCGCCAGACCCGCGTTGAACGCGACCCCGACGTCGAGCGTCTGCAGCGCCTTCAGCACGGTCTGGCCGAGGCCGGGCGCATCGATCAGCGCGGCCACGGTCACCATCGAGAGCGCGGCCATGATCGTCTGGTTGATGCCCACGACAACGGTCGATCGCGACATCGGCAGCAGCACCTTGGTCAGCGTCTGACCGCGGGTCGAGCCGAGCGACCGGGCCGCTTCGACGCTCTCCGGCGGGACCGAGCGGATCGCGTGCGCGGTCAACCGAACGGCCGGGGGCGCGGCGTAGATCAGCGTCGCGATCGTGGCCGCGGCCGGGCCGATCGCGAAGAACAGGGTCAGCGGCGCGAGGTACACGAACGTCGGCAGCGTCTGCATCAGGTCGAGGATCAGCGTCGCGACCTTGAACGCACGATCCGAGAGCCCCGCCCAGATGCCGAGCGGGATCGCCACCAGCAGCGACAGCAGGACGGCCGCGATCGTGAGCGCGAGCGTGTCCATGCTCTCCTGCCACAACCCCTGCAGCCCGACGAATCCGAGCCCGAGCGCGGTCAGCAGCGCGACCTTCCAGTTGCCGAACGCCCAGGCCACGTACGCCGCCACCGCGACGACCCCGAGCCACCCGACCACCGGCACCGGCCGGTCGAACGACGGCTGCGAGATCAGGTTCTGCAGCAGTACGACGAAGTGGTCGACGGCCAGCCGGATCGCGTCGAAGAGCGGGTTGCCCTGGCCGACATCATCGCGATGATCGGTCAGCCAGCGGTGGAACGCGGTCGTCTCCTGACCGCCGAGGGGCAACGTGCCGATCCCGCGCAGGACGAAGTACGCCGCCACCCAGACAACCAGCAGCACTCCGGCGACCACGCTCCGGCGCGGCCGTCGTACCTCGATCTCGACGGAACCAGTGATCGAGGCCATCAGTTCGAGTCCGCGACCACGGCGAGGATCTCCTCGTCGCCGATCACACCGAGCAGCGTGCCGTTCGCGACCACCTTGACCGGGCGGTCCGCCTCGAGCACCAGCCGGGTCGCCTCCCGGACCAGTACGTCGGGACCGAGCTCGGGCCCGTCCAGCGGCTCATCGGGCCGCGGGTCGCGGACGATCCAGCGCAGCGTCAATACGTCGGCCCGCTGCACATCCCGGACGAACTCACGAACGTAGTCGTCGGCCGGAGCACCGACCAGCTCGTCGCCGGTGCCGAGCTGGACCGCGGCGCCGTCGCGCATCAGCAGGATCCGGTCGCCCAGCTTGAGCGCCTCGGAGAGGTCGTGGGTGACGAACACCATCGTCTTGCCGACCTCGCGGTGCAGCCGAACCACCTCGGTCTGCATCTCCCGGCGGATCAGCGGGTCGAGCGCGGAGAACGGCTCGTCGAAGAGCAGTACGTCGGGGTCGTTCGCGAGCGCGCGAGCCAGCCCGACGCGCTGCTGCATACCGCCGGAGAGCTGCTCGGGATAGAGCTGCTCGTTGCCTGCCAGGCCGACCAGGTCGATGACCTCCTGGGCCCGGCGGCGACGGTCCGGCCGGCTCTCGCCGCGGATCTCCAGCCCGTACGAAACGTTGTCGATCACCTTGCGATGCGGCAGCAGCCCGAAGTGCTGGAACACCATCGAGAACTTGCTCCGCCGCAAGGTCCGCAGCCGCTTCTCGTCCGCGGCACGCAGGTCCTCACCCTCGAAGATCAGACTGCCCGCGGTCGGTTCGATCAAGCGCGTGAGGCAGCGGACCAGCGTGGACTTGCCGGACCCGGACAGTCCCATCACCACGAACACTTCACCCGGTGCGACGTCGAAGCTGAGGTCGCGGACTGCCGCCGTACATCCGGTCCTGGAGTACAGCGATGCCCGGTCGAGAGCCGCCAGTTCGGGACGACGGGGAACGCGCTGCGCCTTGGGACCGAAGACCTTCCACAGGCCCTGGATCGACAACAACGCAGTGCTGTCCTGAACCTCGGGATACTCGAGCTGAGCGGTCACAGGTTCACCCTCGCATCCCCGCCAGGCGGATTCGTCGTGAACCGCGACTGTATCCAACCCCCAGTCCGCCAGCTCCCCCACGGGTGTCTGCCGCCTCAGCAAAGCCCCCTCGATCGACCAGACTGTCCGCACCGGACCCAGCCGAGGAGGCCGAAATGTCAGACGACCAGCCCGCCGAGTCCGTCCCGGCCGGCGTGCGGGCGCAGATCCTGTCCACCGAGCACTGGAGCCTGCTGGCCACCCGCAGTCTGGCGTGGAGCGAGAGCTTCAGCCGAGCCAGTTGGTTCGTGACGGTGGTGTCCGCGACGATGGTCGCGCTCGCCCTGGTGGCGCAGAACACCGACTTCGGCGTCGGGTTCCAGGTCTTCGCGCTCCTGATCATCCCGTTGCTGGTCATCATCGGCGTGGCCACGGTGATCCGCCTGGTCCAGCTCAACGGCGAGGACGTCGAGCTGGTGGTCGGGATGAACCGCCTGCGCCGCGGCTACCTCGACATCGCACCCGAGCTCGAGGAGTACTTCATCACCGGGCACCGCGAAGACATCGCCGGGATCATGCGGACCTACGGGAGCACCAGGACCCGGATCCCGGCCACGCAGTACGTCTCGAGCATCGCCCTGCTCGTCAGCGTGATCGTGGCAGTGCTCGTCGGTGCCCTGGCAGGCCTCATCGCGGACGCGCTCGGTGCCGGACTCACGGTGGCCGTCATTGTCGGCAGCGTTGCGGGCGTCGCGGCCCTCGCGATCGTCGTACTGCTGATCGTCCGTCACGCCCGCCGGACCTGGAACCGGAACTAGGGCTGGTACGGCGGAGCCTCGCCCCAACCCCAGTGCGGCACTGGCGCCTTGGGCGGCGGGGTTGCGCCGGGCTGGGAGTTGGCCAGGGCGATGCGCGTACCCCACTCGATGTACGCGACGAACGCCGAGCGGAACTCCGGGTCGTCGGGCAGCCCGGCCGGGTCCGCACTCGCGGCGATCAGCGCGGCCCAGCGGGAGCGCTGCTCCTCGGTGAGCGACAGGCCGATGTGGTGGGACAACATCGCCGGGTAGCCGCCGAGCTCGTCGGTGTACCGGCTGTGGCCGCGGAAGACCTCGCCGAGCCACAGCGCGACGTGCTCGCGATGCTGATCACTCATGTGCGCGAACACCGGCGCGAGGATCGGGTCCTCGAGCACCTTGTCGTAGAAGACCTCGGTCAGCCGCCGCAGCGCCTCATGCCCGCCGGCCCATTCGTACAGCGTCGGAGTAGTCACGTAATCATGTAATCACGAGAAGAGGGCATCCGACACAGCCGCCAGCTCGTCCTCGATCCGGGTGTCGCCGTCCTCGGTGAACCAGAGCACGTTCTGCAGGATCCGGCCGGCCGTCCACCCGAGCGCCCGCTCGCGATCGATCCCGGTCACCTCGAGCATCAGGTCGAACCGATTCCGGATGGCCTGGGACAGATTCCCGGTCGCGACGAGGTCGTCCCAGCGGTTCCAGACCGCCGGCATGAGCTCGAAGGCCGGGTCCCCGGCCAGCGGCTTCGGATCGATCGCCAGCCACGGCTGCCGATGGGACGCCATCACGTTCTCGTAGTGCAGGTCCCAGTGCAGCAGGCGGCTGCCGGAGTCCGGAATGAGCTCCTTCACCTGCGCGACGAACCGCCAGACCAGCCGTTGCTCGGCCGGATCGGCCAGCTTGGGGATCAGACCCGGCGCGTCCTCGACCATGCCGGCGGCGATATCCGCCAACCGCCGGACCCCGATCGGAGCCGGTACGGCGCTCAACCGGGACAGCAGCTCGGCCAGGATCCGGGTCGCCTCGATATCGTCGGGTACGTCGTTCAGCGTCCGCGGCTCGAGCCGCTCCAGCAGGATCGTCGACGTCGACGGGTCGTCCTCCAGCACCTCCACGACGTCGTCGTGGTTCCAGGTCCGCAATGCGAGCGCCTCGTCCTCGCTCTCGTCGTTGACCTGCTGGAGCTTGAGCATCGCTTCGGTCCCGTCCCGCCGTACGACGGGAACGATCAGCGAGGCCTCACCACTCAGGAGGTCGCCCGCGCGGGTCAACTCCCAACGATCGATGTACTCGTCCAGGTCGTCCGACAGTCCGGCCAGCCAGTCTGGCGAACTCTTGCTGTGGTTCCGGATCAGCTTCGAGGGGATCTCGATCACCCTCGGCACAGTAGGTGGTTCGGCCCGGATGTGCTTGGGTTTTCCCGTGAGCGACGTGGAACGCAGGCACAAGCGCGTACAACGCGTGGTGGCGGTTATCTATCTGGGCATCCCATCGGTGCTGCTCGCGGTCGTCGCGTGGATCAGCTCGACCGGACCGGCCGCGGCCTGGATCGGGTGCGTCGTACCGGCGGCGATGCTGGTGGTCGGCTGGGTGCTCCGGCGGCGGCATCGGTATCAGCCGCGCTGGTGGACCGGTGTGGGCGGACTGTTCGGTGGAATCGCCGGTCTGGTCATCACGCTGTTCCCGCTGGCGACCGGTGTCTGGTGGCCCGCGATCCTCGCGCTGCCGGGTCTGATCGCGGGCGTCATCGCCGGACTGGCACTGGCCCGGTACGCCGATCGCGTCCTCCTCGTGCCCGTCGTACCTGAGCTGGCGGAGACGCCGTACGAGCTGGTGTTCCGGCTGCGGGGGATGCCGCTGGCCGCCGTCCTCGTCGGGGCGGACTCGGTGACGATCCAGTCCCACCCGATGCCGCGGTCGGCGGAGCAGTTCCGCACCTATCCACTGACCGAGGTCACGGGCACGTTCGAGTTCTCGCTGTCCGGGTCGGAGCGACTGAAGTTCCCGATCGCGGTCAACGCCGCAGTAGCCACCGCGGGATCAGCCGTGATCCTGCAAGCCTCCGGCGACGACTGGGTGCTGCCGACGAACCAGTCCGACACCCTGATCGACGTACTGACCCGGCGCAAGCCGGACTGATCAGGACGCGGCGGCTTCGCGTTCCTTGCGGGCGGTGTCGGCCTTCTCGGCCTGCCAGCCGTCCTCGTTCTTGCCGACGCGCCAGTAGCCGGACAGGGACACCCGGTCGCGCGCGAGACCACGCTCCTGGAACAGGTTCTTGCGGATCCGGAAGACGAAACCGGCCTCACCGTGGACGAAGATCTGCGGGTCGCCGGCCGGGAAGTCGAGGGCCTCGACGGCGGCGACCAGCTGGTCACCGCGGGCCTCGGTGCTGCCCGAACGGTAGAGCCAGGTGATGTCGACATCGCCCGCACCGCTGAGCTTCTGCTCCTCGGTCTCGTCCTCGACCTCGAGCAGGACGGTTGCCCGCGCGCCCGGCGCCAACTGCTCGATCGCGGCGCTGATCGCCGGCAGCGCGCTCTCGTCACCCACCAGCAGGTGCCAGTCGGCGGCCTCGTCCGGCGAGTACGCACCACCGGGACCGTTGAACCACAGCACGTCACCCGGCTGGGCCGCCGCGGCCCATGGGCCCGCAACTCCCTCGTCGCCGTGGTAGACGAAGTCGATGGTCAGTTCCTTGCTGTCCTCGTCCCAGTTGCGCACCGTGTAGGTCCGCGAGGTCGGCCACTGCTCGGTCGGCAGGGTCTCCCGGATCACGCCCATGTCCAGCGGTTCCGGATACTCGACGCCGGGCTTGCCGAACAGCAACTTCACGTAGTGGTCGCTGAAACCGTTGTCGGTGAAGTCGTCGGAGCGGAGCACGACCCGGAGCATGTGCGGGGTGACCCGCTCGGTCCGGAGTACGACGGCGCGCTTGCAGACGCGGTTACGGCGGGGTGCAGGGCTGGTCACGCGACCACAGTCCTCTCGGGCGGGTAAGTTAGGGCTACCTAACTCAGGTTAACTTACCCGCCCAACGAAGACCGATTCACAGTCCACGGACGTAGAAGGTGCTGCTCACTCCCGCGCGGTAGTTCTTGCAAGCCGGCAAGGACACCCGGTAGGGGATCTGGCCGACGTACGCCGGTTGCGCGGTCAGCGTGAAGCGTCCACTGGTCCGGACTGTCGACGTACCGACGGTCCGCCACTGGGTGGCGCCGTACAGCCGCTGCAGGTTGACCGGGCACAACCAGGGCGCTCCGGCGACCGAACCGTTCACCGGGACCAGGGAACCGACCGGCGCACTCGGCTTCGACGGGGTGGCGGCGACGATGCCCGGGCGTGGGGCGAAGATCGTCAACGCCCCGTTCGCGCCCGGATCACCGGGCAGCATCAGACACTGGGACATGTTGGCGACCGACGAACCGTAGAGCTTGGTCACCACTCCGTTCGCATCGGAGAGGTCGGTCTCGTAGGGGCCGATGTACTTGATGCAGAAGTCGTCGGTCTCGAGGATCAGCTTGAGGCGGGTGCCGTACGGCTTGCCGGTGGACGAGTCGGTGACCGTCCAGCGGATCCGGAAGGGATCCTTCGTGAACGGCACGACCGCCGGGATGACCTCGGCGGTGATCTTCGGCAGGTGGGTCCCGGTGACGGTGATCGACGGACCGTTCGCCACGGGCGTCGGGTCGAACAGGTCGCCGGTGCCCGGGGCGTACTTGCCGGCGGACACACCCGTGACCTTGAACGCACCGTTGGCTGTCGACGGCACGTTCAGCGGTCCGCTCCAGGTGCCGTCGGCCAGGGTCCCGGCGGTGAGCGGCAGGTTCGTCGACACCATCAGGACCTTCGTCCCGGTCCCCGCGGTTCGTTCGAGGACGACGTACAGCGTGATGTCCGGGTCACTCGTGGAGTTGTAAGCGCCCTTGACCGTGGCGGTGACCGGCACGGTGTTCAACCCGGAGACCGCGACGCTCGCCTTGTTCAGCGTGACGGAGTCGACGTGCAGCGCCGGGTTCGGCGCTGCCTGTGCCGTCGTCGACGTGGTCGGCATCGCGCCGAGCGACAGTCCTACCAGCGGCGCCGTCAACAGCGCCGCCAGCACTCGTTTGATCCGCATTCACAACCCCCGGATGTAGAAGACCTTGCTGAGCCCCGCCGCATAGTTGTAGCAGGCCGGGAACGACACCCGGTAAGGGATCTGGCCCCTGTACGCCGGTTGCGCGTTCGCCGTGAACCGGCCGCTCGACCGGATGTTCGCCGTACCGACGTTCCGCCACTGGGTGGCGCCGTACAGACGCTGCAGGTTGACCTTGCAGGCCGTCGGCGCGCCGGCGACCGAGCCGTTGACCGGGACGATCGACCCGACCGGGGCGCTGGTCTTCGACGGTGCCGCGGAGACGATCCCGGGCCGCGCCACGAACAACGACAGCCAGCCGATGGTCTCCGGGTCACCGGGGAGCAGCAGGCAGTTCAGGTATCCGGCATCGCTCGCGAGATAGGACTTGGTCACGATGCCGTTGGTGTCGGTCAGGCGCGGATCGCGTGCTCCGGTGAACTCGACGCACCCGTTGTCGTTGCCGAGGACAACGCGGATCTTGGAGCCGTAGGGCTTGCCCGTGGCCGAGTTGGTGACCGCCCACTTGATCGAGTACCCCTGGCCGAACGGGACCAGCTTCGGCGTGACCGAGGCGCTCAGCCGCGGGATGTTCGTCCCCTTCACCACGATCGAAGGACCGTCGTACGGCGTGGGCTCGGTCATGTCACCGCTGCCCGGGTTGTAGGTCCCGGCGAACACGCTCTTCACCTTGAAGGTCCCGTTGGCCGTCGACGGCACCTGCAGCGGTCCGCTCCAGGTGGCGTTCTGCAAGGTGCCGGTAAGCGGCAGGTTCGTCGAGAGCAGGGCAGTGTTCTGTCCGGTGCCCGCAGTGCGTTCGAGGATCACGTAGACCGTGATCTTCGGGTCACTGGCGTCGTCGTACGAGCCCTTGACCGTGACGGTGACCGGCACGGTGTTGAGCGCTGAGACCGCGACGCTGGTCTTGTTCAGCGCGACCGAGGTGACGTGCAGAGCCGGATTCGGATCCGCTTGGGCCGTGATCGACATGGTCGGCATCGCGCCGAGCACCAGCCCCACCAGAGGCGCTGCGAGGAGCGCCGCCATGACTCGTTTGATCCTCATGGCACTGAGAGTGACAGCGGCCCACGCTACGTCCAAGCTTTTCCGGCCAGGATTGCGCGATCGGGTCGCGGCAATAGACCAGTTCGGATCGGTTCGCCATTCAACCAGCGGCAGAACAGTGTTAACCGACCGGCCATGTACAGCCTGTGTCGGGTACGGCTACAGTCCGCAGGCTGGAGCAATGAGCCAGGTCTACGGTACGCCGCGGCGCCCGGCGCATACCGTGGAGCGCTCCGACCGGCTCGGGCAGCCGATCTCGATCGGCTCCCCGCTTCCGAACAGCAAGGCGATCCTGTTCACCGGACCACCCGGTCTGGGCAAGACCCGGGAACTGGAGAAGGTCAAGGCGCTCGCCGACGCCCGCGGCTGGACGACGATCAGCGTGCGCGCCTCGAAGGGCGACAAGCTCGAGAACCTGATCACCCGCGCGATCAAGGCAGACCTCGAGAAGCTCCGCGAGCGGTACGGCGCCGGATCGATGCGGGCGCTGCGGAAGACGGTCCGCGACCTGACCAACCGGACCCGCAACACCCAGCACGGCGTCGAGGGGCGGTTGAGCCTCGGGGTGGCGACGTGGATCGTCAAGCGGCAGTGGGACACCAGCGCGCACGACAAGATCGGCACCACGCTGAACGACTTCGGCGACCGGCTCGGTGAGCTTGCCGAGAGCAACGGCCGGCCGGTGCTGCTGATGGTCGACAACATCGACGTCGCGGACGAGCGGGACCTGGCCGGGCTGAACGAGCTCGCCATCCACCTGGAGAAGCGCGGCCGCCAGGTCTGGCTGGTCACCGCCGGCGGGGCGATGGCCCCCAGCATGCTGATGCGGGCGTCCCGCCGGATGTCCGGGATCGCCACCACGGTCACCAACCAGTTCGACATCCGCGAAGTCGGTCCGATGTCCGACCACGAGCTCTGGGTGGCCCTGACCGTACCGCTGCGCGACCGCGAGGTTCCCTACCAGGCCGAGGCGATCAACCGGCTGGTCAAGGCAGCGAACGGTGACCCGAGCCGGCTCCGCGACCTCGCCGACGCGGCCCTCGCGTACGCCGATCCCGACGCCGGGATCACCATCGCCGCGGCCGCTGCTGCGACCGACTCGGTCAATCGCAGGTACCGGCAGTACTACCAGGACTACTGGAACATCTCCGAGGATCCCGAGAACGCGGGGAACGACGAGCAGAAGGATCTGCTGGCCGCGGTCGCCGCCCAGGGCCCGAACGGGCTGTCGATGCCGGCGGCGTACCAGGCCAAGGGTGCCGGCCGCTGGCAGGCGACCGACAAGGCCCGCCAGATCCTGGTGGCCCGCGGCTTGCTCCGAGAGCACGACGACGGTCTCGTCACCATCGCCGACCCCGAGTTCCAGGTCTGGATCAACGACATCACCGGCCAGACGCCGGCCCCGGTCGCGCCGGGGCAGCCGAGCCGAGCATTGGCAAGGAACGCTCGCGTGGGTTCGGCGGTCGCTCCGGTGCACCCGACCGGCGAGCAGGCCGAGCTCGCCAGCCAGGTGTTCGGTCCGACCGACAAGCCGGTCTACCGGATCCATCGGACCGACGACCAGGGCCAGCCGATCTCGCTCGACGAGCTGCCCCCGCGGGGGACCTCGATCATGTTCACCGGCCCGCCGGGGATGGGCACGAGCTACGAGCTGGACAACGTGCACGCGCTGGCCAAACGGCAAGGCTGGATGGCCTTCCGGGTGGACGCCTCCCAGCGCGAGGAGCTCGGGTTCCGCGTCGTTCGCGCGATCAACCAGGACCTGGAGAAGTTCCGCGCCCGGTTCGGCGACGACGAGGCAGCCAAGCTCAAGAACCTCGCGGGTGAGCTGGCGATACGGACCCGGAGCGCGCTGACCGATCTGCAGCTCCGCGTCGGGGTTCCGGGCGTGGCAGAGGTCGGCGTGAACCGGCGGGCCGACGACGCACCCAAGGACAACGTCGGCAGCACTCTGAACGAACTCGCCGACTACCTCGGCGCGCTGGCCGAGGCCCACCACGAGCCGATCCTGATGACGGTCGACAACCTCGACTGCGCGAAGGACGACGACCTGGTCCGGATGACCGAACTGTCCGCCCGCCTGCAGCAGCGCGCGCAGCCGATGTTCCTGATCGGGGCCGGTGGCGAGCTGGCGGCCACGCGACTGGCAGCTGCATCCGGCGGGGCGTCCGGCATCGAGACCAAGGTCACCCACCGGTTCGACATCCGGAAGGTCTCGCCCGTGAGCGACGACCAACTACGTCGCGCCCTGACAGTGCCGCTGTACGAGGCTGGTATCCGGCATGAACCGCAGGCCGTGGATGCCCTGGTCAAGGCGGCCAACGGCAACCCCAGCCGCCTCCGCACGCTGGCCGGTGCCGCGCTCGGACTGGGTGGTCGCCGGCCCGGCATCACCACGGACATCGCGAAGGCGACGACGGCCCAGCTGAACCTGCGCTCCCGGCTGCTCTACGACGCCGCCTGGTACGGGTGCGATGCCGCGGAGAAGGACCTGCTCGCGAGGACCGCCGGCCGCGGTGCGCACGGCCTGTCGCTGCGGGACGAGAGCGGTCCCGGCAACTGGTCCCTCGACAACGCGAGCAACGACCTCATCTCGCGCGGCCTGCTCCGCCAGAACGGCCGCACTGTCTCGATCGCCGACCCCGGCATGCAGGAGTGGATCCAGACCCGGCTCGGCCAGTCCGCCGCCACCGCCGGGATCGCGCAGCCGACCGGAAGAGCTCAGCACCCGCAACTGTCGGCCGGCGAGCGCCCGGCGAAGACCCACGAACGCGCCGGCGGCCGACCCTCCCAGGTCAACCGCTAGCGGTTCGATCCAGGGTCACGGCCAGATCGAGTTGATCCACTCGGGGTGGTCGATGAACGGGTTCCGGTTGTGCTGGTACGTCGTGTAGATGACCTCGTTGCGGCGCTGCTCGAACGCGTCCGGCGGGTCGGCGGCGGCCCAGGCCTTCAGCACGGTGAGCTTGCCGATGTACGGCGCGCTGCCGTTGTCGACCGAGTTGTTCACCTCGAGGTTCGCGAACCCGTCGCCGCCTTCGTACCGAACGGCCATGTAGAAGATCATCCGGGCGATGTCGCCACGGACCGCCGCCCGCGGCGCGAACGAGTCCGAGTCCGCCGTACAGCCGGTGCACTGCGCGACCGTCGAGCCGCCGTTGTCGAAGTCGAGGTTGCCGCGGGCCGCGTTCACCGACACGTCCTCGGGCCGCAGATGGTGTACGTCGGTGCCCGGGCCGGTCGCCGTACCGAAGTCACCGTGGGACTTGGCCCAGACGTGCTCACGGTTCCAGTCGTCGACGCCACCGCCCTGACTGCTCTTCGCGATCGAGCGGCCGGAGTAGATCTCGATCACGTTGTTGGCGTTGGCCGGATCCTGGTCGGTGTCCTTGAGCGCGGTCCACACCTGGTCGTAGGTGAGCTTGGTCTGGCTGGAGATGATCGTGTGCAGCGCGGCCTTCAGCGCGGCGCCGGACTTGCCCTCCGCGCCGGCGTAGTAATCACCTGGATCGCCCGGATCACCGGGGTCCGACGAGCCGCCGCCGGTGAACGCGGTCGCGTCCTTCAGACCGGGATGCGTGAAGTACGCCGCCAGCGTGCCGGTGACCGTGATCTTCGTACCGACCAGGCCGGGGTTGCTCTGCAGCCCGTACGACGCGCGGAACGCGGACGGGATCTGGACATAGAGCATCGACGACGTACTGGTCTGCGTGGCCGAGTCGGCCAGCGCGAGCGCGAAGTCGTTCGGGAAGTTGCTGCGGACAACGGTGTTGGTGGCGGTCGGCTGACCGACCACGTAGCCCGTGACCGAGGCACTCGAGCCGTCCTGCCGGCCGATCGCCGTACCGACGGTGATGGGCGTGGCCGCGGTCGACGGCGTGATGCCGAAGCCGAGCAGGGCAAGGACGGCGGTGACGATCAGGGCCGGACGGAACCAGCGCTTCACGGCGACTCCCAGGGGCGGTTGGGGACCGGACGGGAGACAGTCTGCCCAGCTGGGCCGCCCACGGAACGTCGGCCGTGGAAATTGTGGATGAATTGAACCGGTGGGGCGGTGAGCGAGTGAGTGTCGCTCGCCCGCCCCACCTGGGTGTATGGGCCCCCATCAGGCCGCGACGTGCTGCCGCGGGCCGCTCTGCCCATCCACCAGTGAGGCGCTACTGGCGGGCAGCACCTCACCGACAAGGGGAGGGCCCAGCAGCCCTCCGGCGGTGGCGTGGTGCGGACGCCGTTTACGGACCGTACTCAGTCCGGCACCCAATGTCCATGGCTCAGCAAGCCCGTCTCACTCTGCTGACGGATTCGTGACCAATCAGCTAACTGCCGTGGCGCGCGCCTCGATCCGAGTGATGCGGGCGCGGCAGGCGCAGGGCCGGGGCGGCGCGGTGGCGGCCGGTCGGCGCCGGGGTGTGGGGGCTGAGGAGCATCCAGATGGCTACTGCGGCCGCGGCGAACAGACCGGCGATGCCGGCGTAATCGGTCAAGCTCATGATCGGTCTCTTCTCAAGGGCGGACGACTCTGCGGCGGCGAGTTCCGCGGACTGCTGACCGGAAGTGACGGACTCTCACTGACTCTGTGATGGCACAGAGCTGCCGTGGCGCCGATGTGCCATGGGGTTATCGCTCGTCTCAACGTTGGAATGCCTGCTTAGGTGGTCCCCGGAGGTGGGGCGGATGCAGGACGGTTCGTTGCTCGATGCCCGTGAGGAGCAGGCCTACCGGCTGCTGGTCGGACTGGCACTGGCCCGCTCCGGGGACCTGGCCGAAGTCGCCGAGCTGACCCAGCACGAGGCCGACGAGGTGCTGCAGCGCCTTCAGGCCAAGGGCCTCGTCGCCGTCCAGGAGGCTGACGAGCCGTTGTTCCGCCCGCTCCCACCGGACGTCGCCCTCGGTACGACGTTGCTCCGCCGGCAGGAGTCGCTCGAGGCGGCCCGGAAGACAGTGGCCGCGCTGAGCGAGGAGTTCCGCCTCAACGCGAACCGCCGGGACGCGCATCACCTGGTCGAGGTGATCGTCGGCGCGACCGCACTCCGCGAGCGCCTGCGCGACCTGCAGGAGTCGGCCCGCGAGGAGATCCTCTGGTTCTGCCGGGCCAACCCCCTGGCGATGCAAGGCGCCGAGAACACCGAGGAGTACGGCGCTCTGTCCCGCGGCGTCCGGTATCGCGCGATCTACGAGCGCGCGCTGCTCGAAACCCCCGGCGAGCTCGACACCATCGCCGAAGGTGTCGGCTGGGGTGAGGAAGCCCGCAGTCTGCCGACCCTCCCGGTCCGGCTCGCGATCGTGGACCGCGCGACCGCGGTCTGCCCACTCGTCCGCGACGACGAACTAGGCATCGGCGAACCGACGACTGCCGTGATCGGCCGCGGCCAGTTGCTGGACGCGCTGCTCGCGCTGTTCGAGAGTCACTGGGAGCAGGCGACCCCGGTCCGGCTGCAGGCCGGCGACAAGCTGGTGGCCGAGGGCCTGGACGACTCCGAGCGGTTCCTGCTCTCCCTGCTCGTGGCCGGCGTACCCGACAAGTCGATCGCGTCCCAGCTCGGGATCAGCCGCCGTACCGTCCAGCGCCGGCTCGACCGGATGATGGCGCTGGCCGGTGTGGACACCCGCACCGGCCTGGCCTACCAAGCCGCCAAACGCGGTTGGCTCTGACCAGGCCGGAGCGGGACTGCACCTACTTCACGCCGTACGCGCGGATCACTGTCTGGGTGATCTTCGCGCCGTTGGACCCAGCGGCTTGGACCTTGAGCGAGACGGTGTCGTGCGCGTTCGGGACCACGGCCAGGTAGTGGCCGAGGGCACCGAGCACGGGCAGCCGTTGTCAGCTCTTACCCTCGTCGAACGACGCCCAGGCCTGCAGGCTGGTCGACTTGGGTGCCGTGAAGCCGACGACGTGGGTGCGGGCGGCGACCCGGCCGGTCAGGTCGGTCGGGACCGTATAGCCGACCTGCAGCAGGGACAGCGGGACGGCCTTGTCGTCCGCCTGCTTCGCCGACCGGAACTCCCACGAGGTCTCCGTGCGAGTGCCCCAGTTCCATTCACCTTCGCTGTCGATGCGTGCAGTGGAGAGATCGAGCTTGTACGCCGCATCCGCGCTGGACGTGATCACGTCCGCCCAAGCATCCGGCAGTTCGGCGACCACGGTGCCGTTGCGGGACAGCTTCGCCGAGGCGGAGCTGGTCTCGCCGATCGTGTAGTGCCCGGCCGCGTCCACGAACGAGGGGATCCGCAGCGACAGCCGGTCACCGGTCCGCGTGGACACCACACCAGGTGCCGCGGCCGGTCGCACCACCGGACCGAACCAGGTCTCGTCGGACGAGCCGGTGCGGTAGCTCTGCGGCACCGCGGTCATTCCACCGGCCAGCGTGTTCATGTCGTCCCACGTGTAGAGGTGGTGCACCCGGTGCTGCCAGAGCGAGTCACCGGACGTCACCCACTCTTCCCGGACCTTCGGCGTCTGCACGAACCGCTGCGCGTCGTTCCACGAGTACTCCTGCCACGGACGCCACCCGAACCGCTGCTCCTTGGCCCAGTTGAAGCCACCGTTGTCGGCGTACCTGGTGGTGATCCGCGCACTGTTCGCCGTGGTCACCTTGTAGGTGATCTTGCTCGGGATGGACCCGGCCGAGACCTGCTGTACGTCGTACAGGTACGGGCTCGAGGTGGTCAGCGTCAGGTCGATCGACGCGCGCCCCTTCCGGATCCGGTCCAGCAACTTCTGCCCGTCCTTGAACGTGGTGACCATGGCCGGGATCGGTTCCCGGTCCCCGGTCGGGCGCCAGACCGTCCACGCCGACCAGGCCGCCGGCCGGATCAGGATGATCGCCGCCGCACCCGCCTTCGCGGCCGCCTCGATCTGCGCGCCCTCGTCGTCGGAGTCCAGCACCACCAGAGCACCCTTCGCGTGCTCCAGCGACGACACCACCGGGAACCGCTTCTTGCCTTCGTACGACGGTGACTGGTGCAGCAGGTTGATATCCAGCGGCCCGTCCACCCCGGGCACCGACGCCTGGACGAGTGGCGCAACCAACTGCCAGCGGGACGAGAACTCGAAGGTGCCGTCCTTGACCGGCTTGGTCGGCGTCACGTTCACCTGCTTGACCGTGCTGAAGTGCATCACGCCGTGGCTGATCGACCGGCCGTTGCCGTACACGCGGTGCACGTAGTAACTCAGCACCGCCTGCTGCTCCGACGGTTTCGGCGTCTGGATCGTGATCGGCACCGCCTTGCGGGCGTCGATGACGATCTCGGTGTCCTTGCTGACCACGATGTTCGGGTCGGTGAACAGGCTGACCTGCTCGTCCTGCGGATCCGAGTTCTCCACCAGCGAGTGCAGCAGGTACGTACCCTCCTCGACCTCGGCCGTGAACGACTCACCCTCGGGGATCCACGCGAGTACGTCGGATCGCGAGTTGTCGCCGAACAGCGAGATGACCGGTACGCCGGTCGGCTGTCCGTCCAGACCCACCGCGCGCAACGTCACCTTGTGCTTCGGGCCGGATCGCAGTGCGCCGACCGCGGTGTGGGTGACGACGCCATTGGTGCCGGTGGCAACAATCCAGCCGCTGTACTGGCCGCGTCCGAGCTTGACCGGGTCGAGCGCGACCGGGACGTCGGCCGTGCCGTTGGCCGGGACCGTGATGGTTGCCGGGACGGTGAAGCCGTCGGTCTCGGGCTGCTTGTCGTCGAGGTTGGTGACCTGCACCGACAGCGTGAGGGTGACCGGGCTGCCGGAGTCGTTCCGGTAGGTGATGGTCCGGGTGCCCGCCTCACCGGTCTGCAGACCGAAGTCCGCCACGCCGGTCGCGGTGACCTGCTGCGCAACCGCTCGAGTGAGGTCCACCCGACCCGCGCCTTGCTGGTAGACGGTCTGGTTCGGCTGAGTCTTCGCCGTACTGACCAGTGCGTTCTTCAGTTGGTCGGCCTTCCAGTCCGGGTGCTGCTGCGCGAGCAGGGCAGCTGCTCCGGCCACGTGTGGCGTGGCCATCGACGTACCCGACGCGGCCGTGTAGAGCTCGTCCACCGGCTGGCCCATGATCGTGCCCGCCGCGCGGGCCGCGATGATGTCCACGCCCGGCGCGGTGATCTCGGGCTTGAGGCCCGCGTCGCCGAGTCGTGGTCCACGGCTGGAGAAGTCGGCGAGCTGGTCGGTCCGGTCCACGGCTCCCACGGTCAGCGCGGACGCAGCAGCGCCCGGCGTACCGACTGTTTCGTCCTGGCCCTCGTTGCCGGCCGCGACGACGAACAGCGTGCCCGTCCGGGCGGTGATGTCGTTGACCGCCTGGCTGAGCGGGTCGGTGCCGTCGGTGGCCTCGCCGCCGAGGCTCATGTTCACGACCTTCGCGCCCTCGGCAGCGGCCCACTCCATCCCGGCGATGATCCAGGAGTCGTAGCCGTACCCGTCGTCGCCGAGCACCTTCCCGACGAGCAGGTCGGCCTTCGGGGCGACGCCCTTGCGCGTTCCGTTGGCGCCGGCTCCCGTGCCCGCGATGGTCGCGGCGACGTGGGTTCCGTGGCCGAAGTGGTCCTCAGGACCGGTCGGGCTACCGGAGAAGTCCTGGGCTTCCTTCACCTTCCCGGCCAGGTCTGGGTGCGTCTGGTCGACGCCGGTGTCCAGTACGGCGACCTCGACGCCGGAGCCCTCGTAGCCGGCCTTCCACGCATCGGGTGCGCCGATCTGCGGGACGCTCTTGTCGAGCACCGGGTGGACCTTGCCGTCGAGCCAGATCTTGGTCACGCCACTGTTCAGCGATCGCTGTCCGGAGGCGGGCTTGAGCGATTTCCACAGCTCCGGGAGCTCGTCCTTGGCCGCGTCCACCGCACGGCCGCCGATCGACGGGAGCTCGCGGGTGGTCGTCGTACCGGCGAGAGCCTGGGCTCCGCGCAGACCCGCGCTGTCCTTGACGATGAGCGGCAGCTGCCGGGCGGCGGAGTCGCCGTACCCGTCGGCGATCAGCTCGTCGACGTCGAACAGGTCGACGTCCAGGACACCGGTGGAGATGTAGGGGACGGCGTCGCTCGGGAGGACGCGAAGTCCGCCGTCGGCCTCGATGGTGTGGAACGAGACGCCTTCGCGACCCGCGGCGGGATGGACGGCGGCCGCTTTCTTGCCGGCACCGGCGTCGGTCACCTCGACGACATCGCCGGTGATCAGGGTGACGGCTGTGGTCTTCGGTCCGGTGGTCCCGGCCGGAAGGGGAGGGGGTGCGGCGGCGGCCGGGGTTACCGCCGCCGCGCCGAGGACGAGCATCGCCGCGAGGGTGGCGGCGGTGATCCGTTGGGGGGACATAGTTCTCCTTCGAGAGGCTGGGGCAGGCGAACCTCTTCCGACAGAGTTTGCAATCAGGTCACGGAGCTGCGCCCTGTCCATCACTGCCGTCCCTGCGACATGGCGCAAGCACGCCAGAACCGCCACCATCGGCTCATGACGCCAAGACTGGTACGCCGGTGGGCCTGGCTCGGCACGTTCCTGGTCGGCGGGGGCCTCTACCTGGCGGTGCTCGCCGTCCTCACCGCCACCGGGAACCCGAACCTGTTCCCGACCTTGATCCTGCTCGGCGCGCTCGTCGTACCGCTGACCTTCGTCACGTTCGCGGACGGCCGGTCCGGGCGCTGGCTGATCGACGGCCCGACCCTCGGCGGCTGCCTGCTGTTCGGTGGGGTGGTCGGCGTCGTCGTCGCGGGCCTGCTCGAGTACGACGCGATGCGGCGACTCGGCACGCTCCCGATGGTCGGGGTGGGGCTGATCGAGGAGGCCGCCAAGCTGATCGTGCCGGCCGTCCTGGTGGTGTTCTTCGGGCACCGGTACCGGACCTCGATCGGCCGCGGGATCATCATCGGGGTCGCGGTCGGCACCGGGTTCGCCGTACTGGAGACGATGGGCTACGCGTTCGTCGCGTTGCTGCAGTCCAACGGGAACGTGGGCGCGGCCGAGCAGACGCTGTTCATCCGCGGTCTGCTGTCGCCGGCCGGTCATGCCGCCTGGACCGGACTCAGCTGCTGGGGCCTCTGGCGGTTCGTGACCGCGCCCACCGGCAAGCACTTCGCCGGCTTCGTCGGCATGTACGCACTGGCCGTCGCCCTGCACACCGCGTGGGACGGCATCGGCGGCAAGATCACGTACGCCGTCGTCGGCGCGATCTCCATCGGTCTGCTGCTCTACGGCCTCAAGCGCGCCCAGCACTCGGACTCCGCCTTGGTACCTGCCTAGACAAACCGTCCATGCTGGACTTACTGTCCACGGATGACCCCTGACCAGTTGGCACCGATCGGTGCGGCGCTGGCGCGACTGCTGTCGCCGCATGCCGAGGTCGTCCTGCACGACCCGGCCGCCGACGAGATCGCCGCGATCTGGAACCCGCTGTCCGGGCGGGAGCCGGGCGATCCTTCGTTGCTCGGCGAGCTTGACGAGCTGACCGCAGCCGAGGCCGGCGTCTACGGCCCGTACCCGAAGACACTGCCGGACGGCCGGCGGCTGTCCAGCGTGAGCGCGGTGATCCGGGCCGACGACGGGAAACCGGCGTACGTGCTGTGCGTGAACGTGGACCGGACCGCGTTCGAGGAGGCGAGTCGCCTGCTGGCCGCGTTCGCCGCACCGACCGCCGGTCAGCCGCGAGTGCTGTTCGAGCACGACTGGTCCGAGACGCTGAACGAAGTCGTGGCCGACTACGTCCGTGAGCGCGGGCTGACCGTCGAGCGGTTGAGCCGGGACGACCGGCTGGAGGTGCTGGCGCGGTTGGACTCTGCCGGTGTGCTCAGTCAACGGCGGTCCGTCCCGGCCGTTGCCCGGGCGCTGCGGATCTCGCGGTCCGCGCTGTACCAACTGCTCGCCCAGACCCGGAAGGAGTCCCATGCCGACCCTGCCTGACTTCCGGCTGGAGACGTACTTCGCGCGCTGGGAGTTCAGCGCGCGCTACCACCTGACCGCCTCGGACGCGCAGACACTGCCGATGGCCGAGCTGCTCGCCCTGGCCGATGACGACGGCCGGGAGCGGTGGGAGTCGCTCGCACTCGGCTACACCGAGACGCGTGGCCTGCCGGAGCTGCGAGCCGAGATCGCCACGACGTACGACGGCGCCGAGCCCGACGACATCCTCTGTTTCGCGGGCGCCGAGGAAGCGATCTACCTGGCGATGCGGACGCTCCTCGAGCCGTCGGACCATGTCGTCGTACTGACGCCGAACTACCAGGCGGCCGAGACGATCCCGCTGTCGGTCTGCGAGGTGACCGGGGTTGCGCTGCAGCCCTCCGAGGACTGGGCGCTCGACGTCGACGCGGTCGAGCGGGCGCTCCGGCCGAACACCCGGATGGTGTCGGTCAACTTCCCGAACAACCCGACCGGCGCGGTCCCGTCGCTCGACAGCTGGCATCGGTTGGTGCAGTTGTGCGACGAACGCGGGATCACGCTGTTCAGTGACGAGGTGTACCGCGGGCTGGAAGAGCTACCGTTGCCTCAGGCAACGGATCTGTCGGAGCGGGCCATCTCCCTCAACGTGATGTCGAAGGCGTACGGTCTGCCCGGCCTGCGGATCGGCTGGATCGCCTGCCGGGACCGCACTGTGCTGGATCGGCTCGAGCGGGCCAAGCACTACACGACGATCTGCAACTCGGCGCCGAGCGAGGTGCTCGCGCTGATCGCGCTCCGAGCTCGTGATCGGCTGCTTGACCGCAATCGACGGATCATCGCGGCGAACGTGCCGGTCTTCGCGGCGTTCTTCAAACGCTACCCGGAGCTCTTCGAGTTCGCTCCGCCCGATGGTGGCTGCGTCTGCTATCCGCGCTACCTCGGCGCCGACGGGGTCGAGAGCATGTGCGCCGAGCTGGTCGAACAGGCCGGCGTACTCCTGCTGCCATCCAGCATCTACGGCTCCGAGCTGACCGAGACCCCGACCGACCGCTTCCGGGTCGGCCTCGGTCGCCTGGATCCCGAGCCGGCCTTGGCGGCCTGGGCCGAGTGGCTGGACAAGCGCCGATGACGCTGCCGATCATCGGCCTGGACGAGATCGCCCGGGTCGCGACCCCGGACGTCATCCTCAGCGCGGTCCGGGATGCATTGATCGCGCACGCCGACGGGCGTACGTCGGTCCCCGCGCCGATGGTGCTCGAGTTCCCGCGGCACGCCGGCGACTGCCACGTGAAAGCCGGGTACGTCGACGGATCGCCGTACTTCGCGGTGAAGCTCGCCAGCACGTTCGCCTCGGTCAACAACGGACTGATCCTCGTCGTCGACGCAACCACGGGTGCACCTGCCGCGGTTCTCGCCGATGAGGGCAAGCTGACGGCCTGGCGTACCGCGGCAGCCGGTGCGCTGATCACCGACGCGATGACCCCGGCCGACGTGGACGAGGTCGCCGTACTCGGGACCGGCGAGCAGGCGCGGCTGCAGGTCGAGTGGTTGCGACACCTGCGTCCACTGCGACGCGTGAAGGTGTGGGGCCGGCGGCCGGACGCAGTTGCCGAGCTCTGCAAGGCCTTTGCTGCTGACGGTTTGGATGCTCGGCCCGATGGGCTCGAGGGTTCGGCCTGCGTGATCGCGACCACGGCCGCCCGCGATCCGCTCCCGGCAGAGGCCTTTCGATCCGCGCTGCACATCACCGGGATCGGAACCGACATGCCGGGCAAGGGTGAGCTGCCGGTGGAGGTGTTCGCGGGTGCGGTGATCGCGACCGACGATCATGATCAGTGCCTCGACCACGGTGACTTCGGGAACGCGGTGCGGGCCGGCGTCGTGGCGGACGACGCCGACCTCGCAGTTGGCGCTGTACTGCGGGACGGTGTGGACCGGGCTCAGCGGTCGGTGGCCGACTTGACGGGGATCGGGGCCGCCGATGCTGCGGTGGCGGCCGCGGTCTTCTTCGCGTTGAGGTAGGTCAGACCGCCGTACGCGTACATGCCCAACCCCAGCGCGGCCATCGCGACGATCACGATCCACTGCCATGGTCCGTTGGTGTAGAGCGCCAGGAACCAGGACTTGGTGTCGTCGTTGCCGGTCAGCTTGAAGATCGCGGGTACGACGGCCTGTGGGAACAGGGGGATCGCACCGAAGCCCAGGCAGAACCCGGCCAGCGTCCGGCGCCACTTGGGCAGGGCCTCCATTGCTGCGGTCCGGGTGGCCTGCTCTGCGGTCGACCGGCCGTGCCGGAGCAGCGTGAGGAGCTCAGGACCGCGCTTGTCGAGTCGCGCGGCCGCTGTGCGGCCCAGATACCACCAAGCAAGTACGCCGGTCAGGACACCGACTGGAACGCCCCACCACGACGCGTTGAGGCCGACGATCAGGGCAGGGGCAGCGCTGACCGAGACCAGCACGAGCATCACGTAGACGATGCCCATCGTCTCGCCCTCGTTCTCACCCGAGTTGAGCGGATTCCCGGACCGCTTGTGCGCATCGGTCGTCGGCACGGCGAAGTACACCGAGCACGCGACGATCAGACCGGCCGCACCACCGAGGAGTGCGGGCAGAACACTCAGCACGAGCGGCCAGGCGTTGGCGTCGCCCGCCCACCAGGTCAGGAGCAGAGTGATCACCAGGGTGGGCGGACCGAAGACGACCAAGAACGCACGCTGCCGTGCGCGCACATCGGGCCGGGCCGAGCCGGGGGTCATCAGCGTGGTCCAGAGCGCCGTACCGTCCGAGCCGTAGAGGTTGGCCGACATCGCACCGGCCATCACGAGAGCCGCAGGACCGGCCCATGGCAGCATGCCCTTCCAGCCGATCGCCAGTGGCATCAGGCAGAAGAAGAGTCCGTAGCAGATCGCGAACACGGCCCGGTGCCCGTAGAGCAAGTCCCGCGTCCAGGACCGCAGTTCTTTGGCGTCGGCGGCACCCTGCACGCTGTGTGCGCTTAGCTGCCGCCCCACCTTTCCACCGGTGCGGCTGGCCGTTGTGCGGCGCACCAGGAGGGCAGACCAGGCGACCAGCATCACTGCGGCCAGCACGATCAGACCGGCCAGGGCTGCGAGTACCTTCAGCCAGTCGTTGCGTCCCGCAGCCTCTACGGCGACCAGGCCCCAGCCGGAGGGCGCAATGCGTGCAGCCTTGGCCATGGTGCCCTGGACGTCAGTGGATACGAACGCGACGATCAGCGCCCACCCCTGCGCGGTGAAGGCCAGGATGAACGCGTTGACCACCGCAGCGATCACCGCACCCGCCCGGACCTGCAGGAGTACGCCGTACACGGCAACCGCGAGCCGGGACGCCAGGATGAAGCAGAACAACTGCAGTAGGAGCGCAGGCAGAGCAATCAGCGCAGCCGCGACACTGAGCTGTCCACCGGCGATCACGAGGCTGAGCAGTGCGACCAGGCTGATGATCGGCGCGACACCGGCCAAGGCGGCGGTCAGCAGACCAGTGGCCAGTTCGCGCGGCGGGATCGGCAGCATCGCGAAGTACTCGGGCTTGAGCGTCTCGTCACCACCACCGGCGAACAGCGGTCCGACCACCCAGCCGAGCATCCATACGGCGAGTGCCACGGCCAGTACGTCGTTGTCACCGCTCGCCGAAACCCAGATCGTGCCGGCCGCGAGGACGAGTCCGACGAACGCGCCGGTGCCGATCCAGGTCAGCCGGTTCTGGTCCTTCAGACCGTGCCGGAACGCGGCCAACCGCATCCGGACCAGCGTTCGCGCGGTCAGACCGACAGCCACGACAGACCCTCCGCACCACGGGTCGACGCGCCGACGAGCGCGACGAACGCATCCTCCAGGCTGCCGCCGGCCTGCACCTCGGAAACGGTGCCTTGAGCAACGACCTTGCCGTCCGCGACCACCGCCACCCGGTCGCAGAGCTGCTCCACGAGCGCCATCACGTGACTCGACATCACCACCGAACCACCACCGGCGATGAACCTGTTCAGGATCGTCCGGATGGTTGCCGCCGACACCGGATCGACGGCCTCGAACGGCTCGTCGAGCACCAGCAACCGGGGTGCGTGCAGCAGGGCGACCGCGAGGCCGAGCTTCTTCCGCATTCCGGTCGAGTACCCGATCACCTGCTTGTCGTCCTCCTGATCGAGCTCGAGCACCTCGAGGAGTTCCGTCGTACGGGCGTTGACCTCGTCCTCGGGGAGTCCGCGCAGCAGGCCCAGGTACGTCAGCACCTCACGGCCGGTCAGCCGCTCCGGCATCCCCAGACCGTCGGGCAGTACGCCGACCAGGGCCTTGGCCTTGGTCGGTTCCGCCCACACATCGACGCCGAAGATCCGCGCCGTACCGCCATCGGGCCGCAGCAGACCGACTGCCATCGACAGCGAGGTCGTCTTCCCCGCGCCGTTCGGCCCGAGCATTCCGAAGAACGACCCCTTCGGCACGCTCAGGCTGAGATCGTCGACAGCCCGCTCGGTCCCGAACACCTTGGTGAGCCCAACCAGCTCCAGCGCCTGTTCCATGGCCAGAACTGTCTCATCGCCGAAGGCCCCCGGTCGTCATCCCGACGGCCGACCCGAAAGATCCCCCATCCGGCTACCTGCCCCGTCAGCCGTCTCCGGAGCGCCGTGCCGGTCCACGGATCTGTCGGTGGGGGATGCGACGGTAGGGCGATGACGGGGATTCGGGTCGGCATTGCTCAGCCGACGATCAGTGCTGATGCGCGGGCGAACGGCAAGACGGTCCGGGCGTTGATGCGGGATGCGGCGGCGAAGCGGGCGCGGCTGGTGCAGTTCCCCGAAGGGATGCTGACCGGATACGCGAAGGAGCAGATCGCGGACTGGTCCCAGGTCGACTGGGGCGTGGTCCGCAAGGAGCTCGAGCGGATCATGGCGCTCGCGGCCGAGCTGAAGCTGTGGGTGGTGCTCGGATCGGCGCATCCGCTCACGCCGCCGCACCGGCCGCACAACAGCCTGTACGTCATCTCCGACGACGGCGAGCTGGTCGACCGCTACGACAAGCGGTTCCTCTCGCACACCGAGGTCAACAACTTCTACTCGCCCGGCTTCGAGCCGGTCGTGTTCGACATCGACGGCTACCGGTTCGGCTGCATGATCTGCGTCGAGATCAACTTCCCGCACCTGTTCAGCCAGTACGAGCGTCTCGGCGTCGAGTGCCTGTTGTTGTCGGCGTACCCGGTGGACGCGATCTTCGAGCTGAAGGCCCGCGCGTACGCCGCGATCAACTGCTACTGGATCGCGATGTCCCTGCCGGCCCAGACCCTCGACCTGGCCCCGTCCGGCCTGATCACCCCCGCCGGCACCTACGCCGCCCAGGTCACCGGCCAGGCCGAACTCACCGTCATCACCATCGACCGCGAGGACCCCACCCTCACCGTCCCCCTCACCCACGCCCGCCCCTGGCGCACCACCGCCCTCAAAGGCGACATCTACCGCACCAGAGCCGTAACCGACCCGCGCTCCACGAACCGCACAGTGCTGTGAGTCACCACACCCCTGGAAACGCAAGAAGTCCCGGTCAATGACCGGGACTTTCTGTGCGCGAGGGGGGAGTTGAACCCCCACGCCCTTTCGGGCACACGGACCTGAACCGTGCGCGTCTGCCTATTCCGCCACCCGCGCGCTGACCGCTTCCGCACCGTTGACCGGTGTCTCTGCGACCGAGAAGGAACATTAGCACGGGATGTCGCGGAGCTTCACATTGCGGGTTCGGTCGAACCTCCCGATACGATCGATCGTCGTACCCGGTGTGTCCGCCCGACCCGGTGGACGATCGTCCGACGTACCGACCGTGGAGGAGGAGGCGTGCGACCGCTGCAGCGCTTCGAGCGACGCCTGGAAGGACTGGTGAGCGGCGTCTTCGCGCGCGCGTTCAAAGGTGACGTCGAGCCGATCGAACTGGCCGCGGCGCTCAAGCGTGAGATCGACAACACGGCGCGGATCCTGTCCCGGGACCGGCGACTGGTGCCGAATCACTTCACCATCGAGCTCGGGCCCGGTGACTTCGAGCGGCTGAACGCCTACGGCCGCACCCTGAACACCGAGCTCGCGAACGAGCTCCGCGACCACGCCGATATCCAGCGGTACACGTTCTCCGGACCGATCGAGATCGAGCTGACCCAGCAGGACGACCTGCCGACCGGTAAGTTCCGGGTGGTCAGTGCCACAGTCGGGACGCCGCAACGGCGGCAGCCCCCGGCGTACGAGCAGCCGGTCTACCCGCAGGAGCCCTACGTGCCGCCGAACGACGGCCCAACGGTCATGCACAACAGTCCGCCGCCACCGCAGCAGGCCCCACCGCGCCGAGGTCACCCGCAGGTGATGCTCGAGGTGAACGGCCGGCGCCGCCCGGTCAACCCGCCCGGCGTGGTGCTCGGCCGCGGAACCGACGCGGACATCCAGATCAACGACCCCGGCGTATCCCGGCGGCACGCGGAGATCCGGCTGATGCCGGAGGGTCCGGGTGGCGTCCGGGTGGTGCTCGTCGACCTGGGTTCCACCAACGGAACCCTGGTGAACGGGCGTCGCTCCACCGAGGCCGAGCTGGTGGACGGCTCGACCGTGCGGATCGGGAACACGACCATGACGCTGCGTCTCGCGGACGAGCCGATGGCCCAGCCGCCCAGCAGCGGGTGGTGACTGAACTTCCATGTCGGAACTGACCCTGACCCTGATCAAACTGGGGTTCCTGGCCCTGTTGTGGATGTTCGTCCTCGCGGTGCTGTCCGTGATCAGGTCCGACCTGTTCGGTGCGAAGGTGGACAGCCGCGCCGCGGTGGCCGCCGTACCGCAGGCGTCCCGGACGCCGAAAACGACCAAGCCGACGAAGAAGCGCAAGGGGCTGCCCGGGTCGGTGACGATCGCGGACGGCCCGCAGGCCGGTGTCGGCGCGACGCTCGTGGACGAGCCGGTGATCATCGGTCGCGGCTCGGACTGTCAGATCCGCCTCGACGACGACTACTCTTCCACCCGGCACGCGCGGTTGTTCCAGTCCGAGGGCTCCTGGTGGGTCGAGGACCTCGGCTCGACCAACGGCACGTACCTGGACGGCCAGCGGGTGACCCGCCCGGAGCCGGCTGAGATCGGCGGCTCGATCCGGATCGGCCGGACGACGCTGAACATCGCGAAGTAGGCCTGCCTCGATGACCCTGTCGCTCGACTACGCAGCACTGTCCGATGTCGGACGGGTGCGCCGCAACAACGAGGATTCGGCGTACGCCGGTCCGCACCTGCTGCTGCTCGCCGACGGTATGGGCGGCGCCGCGGCCGGTGAGGTCGCCAGCGCGGCCGCCGTCCAGGTGATCCGTCGGCTGGACACGGCCGAGATCAGCGGCGACGACATGATCGAAGCGCTGGCCGGAGCGGTACACCGGGCGAACGAGCGGCTGTCGGAGCTCGTCGAGGAGGACCCCGAGCGCGAGGGGATGGGCTCGACCGTCACCGCGCTGATGTTCGACGGGCAACGGCTCGGACTCGCTCATCTCGGCGACTCCCGCGCGTACCGGATGCGGGACGGGCTGCTCTACCAGCTGAGCCACGACCACACTTTCGTGCAGTCGCTCGTGGACGAGGGCCGGATCTCCCAGGAGGAGGCCTTCACCCACCCGCACCGCAACCTGATCCTGCGCGTGCTGGACGGCCGGCCGGACTCCGATCCGGACCTGGAGATGCTCGACGTCCAGGCCGGCGACCGGTTGATGCTGTGCAGCGACGGCCTGCCCGACTACGTCAGCGACGAGGTGATCGCCGCCTCGATGGCATCCGGTACGCCGGACTCCGTCGTGGTGGAGCTGATCACGCACGCCCTCGAGGCCGGGTCCAACGACAACGTCACCTGCGTGGTGGCGGACGTGGTCGAGACCTCACCCACGAGTGGGACCTCGGCGCAGCTCGTCGGCGCCGCCGCGGAGCTCGCCCAGGGCGGGACCGGCCGCGGTGAGCCCACTGTCGGCGTACCGGGTGGTGGCGGTAGTGGTGGCGGTGGCCGGGCTGCGGCCGCGCTCGATCCGGAGGAGTTGCGGTACGCGCCGCGGCCCCCGAAGCGGTTCCCCTGGTTGCGGCGGATCGCCGTACTGGTGGTGATTCTCGGGGTGATCGGTGCTGGTGGCTGGTTCACGTACAGCTGGACGCAGAAGCAGTACTACGTCGGCACCGACGGCGATTACGTGGCGATCTTCAAGGGTGTGGAGGCGGACCTGCCGGGTCTGTCGCTGTCGAAGGTGTACGAGAAGCAGCCGCTCGAGGTGAACAAGCTGCCGACGTACAGCCGCCAGCAGGTCGAGGGCAACATCCAGGCCGACGACCTGGCCGGCGCGCGGACGATCGTCAGCGAGCTGAAGCGGACCGCGGACGAGTGCGCCGCCAAGGCCAAGCCGACGCCGACCCCGAAGCCGAGCACCACGCCGGTGTCGACCCCGCCGAAGCCGCCGGTCTCCACGCCGCCGAAGCCACCGGCGACCGCCCCCAGCAGCACCACGCCGTCAACGACTCCCAGTACGCCGGTCGACCCCGACGACTGTGACGGGGTTCGATGAGCATCGCCTCGACCTCCGTCATCCAGATCATGCCGCGCACCAGGCGCGGCGTGGAGTTGCTGCTGCTCATCATCGCGGTCGGCGTTTCCGTCGGCGCGTACGTGAACATCGGCATCACCGTCCAGGACAAGGTGCCGGCCAGCACGGGGTACTACGCCGCCGGCATCGCATTGCTGGCCCTGATCGCCCACCTCGCGCTGCGCTACCGAGCGCCGTACGCCGATCCCGTTCTGCTCCCGTGTGCCGTGCTGCTGAACGGCCTCGGCGTCGCGATGATCCATCGGATCGACCTCGGCCTGGCCATCGTCGCCGAGGCGAACGGCCGGACCCCGAAGGCCGCGGCCGCGCCGCAGCAGATCACCTGGACCGCGGTCGGCATCATCTTGTTCCTCGTTGTGATCCTTGTGATCAGAGATCACCGCCGCCTGCAGGCGCTCACCTACACCGCCGGCCTGGCCGGTCTGGTGCTGCTGGTCCTGCCGCTGATCCCGGGCCTCGGCGTGAACCTGAACGGCGCCCGGATCTGGATCCGGCTGGCCGGGATGTCGTTCCAGCCCGGTGAGTTCGCGAAGATCTGCCTGGTCGTGTTCTTCGCCGGCTACCTGGTGGTGAAGCGCGACGTACTGACGCTGGCCGGGCACCGCTTCCTCGGCCTCGATCTGCCCCGGGCCCGCGACCTCGGCCCGATCGGCATCGCCTGGGTGGTCAGCCTGGGTGTGCTGGTGTTCGAGAGTGACCTCGGTTCGTCCCTGCTGTTCTTCGGCCTGTTCCTGTTCCTGCTGTACGTGTCCACCGAGCGGGCCGGCTGGCTGATCATCGGTGGCCTGCTGTTCGCCGGCGGAGCGTACTTCGCGTACATGACGTTCGGCCACGTGCACCGTCGCGTCGCCGACTGGCTCGACCCGTGGGCGATCGACGGCGGCCAGGTGAAGCTCGGCCTGATGGGTCAGGCCTGGGGCGGCGTCCTCGGCCGCGGTCTCGGCCAGGGCCACCCCGAGGCCACTCTGTACGCGAACAGCGACATGATCATCTCGTCGTTCGCCGAGGAGCTCGGCCTGACCGGGCTGATCGCGATCATCCTGATCTACACACTGATCGTCGAGCGCGGCCTGCGTACGGCGCTGGGCTGCCGCGACATCTTCGGCAAGCTGATCGCGACCGGTCTGGCCATGTCGTTCGCACTGCAGGTCTTCGTGATCGTCGGTGGTGTCACCGGGCTGATCCCGCTGACCGGTCTGGCCACGCCGTTCATGGCTCTCGGTGGTACGTCGCTGGTCGCGAACTGGGCGATCATCGCGCTGCTGCTGCGGATCAGTGACCAGGCCCGCCGACCGCAGACGCCGGCCGCTCCCGTGTCCGACGAAACGATCGCAATGGCGGTGCAGAAGGCATGAACTCGGCGATCCGACGACTGGCCGTGGCCGCGATCATCCTGATGCTCGCGCTGATGGCGAACTCGACGTACCTGCAGGCGTTCCGGTCCGGCGAGATCAACGGCCGCAACGACAACAACCGGGTGCGCGACTCGCAGTTCTCGATCAACCGCGGCCCGATCCTGATCGGGAGTACGCCGATCGCGCAGAGCAAGCCGACCAACGACCGGTTCAAGTTCCAGCGCACGTACACCGCCGGGCCGACGTACGCACCGGTGTCCGGGTTCTACTCGTACGTGTTCGGCCGGGGCGGGATCGAGCTGACGATGAACTCCGAGCTGAACGGCTCGGACCCGTCGATGGCGTTCCGCCGGATCATCGACGTGATCAGCAACCGGCCGCAGCAGGGTGGCAGCGTGACCCTGACGCTGAACGCCGCCGCCCAGCAGGCGGCGTACTCCGGTCTGTCCGGGAAGACCGGCGCGGTGGTGGCGATCGAGCCGAAGACCGGGCGGATCCTGGCGATGGCGACCAGGCCGTCGTACGACCCGAACCTGCTGGCCTCGCACGATCTGGACAAGGTCGGCGCCAGCTGGAAGAACCTGATGGAATCCCCGGCCAAGCCGCTGTCGAACCGGGCCGTCCAGGAGCTCTACCCGCCGGGTTCGACGTTCAAGCTGGTGACCGCGGCCGCGGCGCTGTCGAGCAAGAAGTACACGCCGGAGACCAAGGTGAACTCGCCGGCCGAGCTGCCGTTGCCGCAGACCACCACCCCGCTGGTGAACGAGGACCTGAAGAACTGTGGCGGCAGCAACAACGCGACCCTGACGATCGCGCTGCGGTACTCCTGCAACACCGCGTTCGGCAGCGTCGGCCTGGAGCTCGGGCCGGACGCGCTCCGCGAACAGGCAGCCAAGTTCGGCTTCGGCGAGAAGCCGCTGACCGAGCTGCCCGGTGTCGCCACCAGCCAGTTCCCCGGCGACCCGAACCAGCCGCAGACCGCGCAGTCCGCGATCGGCCAGTTCGACGTCCGGGCCACCCCGCTGCAGATGGCGATGGTCGCGGCCGGGATCGCGAACAAGGGCGAGGTGATGAAGCCCTACCTGGTCCAGAACGTGAAGACCGCGGACCTGAAGACGGTCTCGGAGACCAAGCCGGAGACGCTGCACCAGGCCGTCACCGAGCAGGTCGCGGCCCAGCTGACCGGAATGATGGTCGACGTCGTCAAGAACGGCACCGGCCGCCCGGGCCAGATCGACGGCGTCACCGTGGCCGGCAAGACCGGTACGGCGCAGACGTCGAAGGAGCGCCCGCCGTTCGCCTGGTTCACCGCCTTCGCACCGGCCGAGGACCCCAAGGTCGCGGTGGCCGTGCTGATCGAGGACGCGAACGTTCCCCGCACCGATGTCGCCGGTGGCACCTTGGCGGCTCCGATCGCCAAGAAGGTGATGGAGGCGGTGCTGGGCCAATGAGCACAATACGGAATGATGCCGTCACAGCGTGTCTTTCCGACGGGGATCCACGTGTGGCGGAAGCTACCGTGGGCAAATTGAGTGTGTTTCCAGACAGGTTGGAAGGCTGAGTCATGACATCGCAGGCACGTCTCGTCGGCGGCCGATACGAAGAAGGCGAACCGCTCGGCCGCGGCGGCATGGCCGAGGTCCGCAGGGGCGTTGACAACCGGCTCGGCCGGTCCGTCGCGATCAAACGGCTGCGGGTCGACCTGGCCAGCGACGCCACCTTCCAGGCCCGGTTCCGCCGGGAGGCCCAGTCGGCCGCCTCGCTGAACCACCCGACCATCGTGTCGGTCTACGACACCGGCGAGGAGCCCGACCCGAACGGATCCGGCGTCACCATCCCGTACATCGTGATGGAGCTGGTGACCGGGAAGACGCTGCGCGACCTGATCCGCGAAGGCCGCAAGATCATGCCGGAGCGCGCGCTGGAGATCACCTCCGGCGTACTCGAGGCGCTCGACTACAGCCACCGGGCCGGCATCGTGCACCGCGACATCAAGCCCGGGAACGTGATGCTGACCCCGCAGGGCCAGGTCAAGGTGATGGACTTCGGCATCGCCCGCGCGGTCGCCGACACGTCCTCCACGATGACCCAGACCGCAGCCGTCATCGGTACGGCGCAGTACCTGTCGCCGGAGCAGGCCCGCGGCGAGACCGTGGACGCCCGCTCCGACCTGTACTCGACCGGCTGCCTGCTGTACGAACTGCTCACCGGCCGGCCGCCGTTCGTCGGCGAGTCGCCGGTATCGGTCGCCTACCAGCACGTCCGGGAGCAGCCGCTGCCGCCGTCGTCGTTCGACCCGGACATCCCGCCGGAGGTCGACGCCGTCGTACTGAAGGCGCTGGCGAAGAGCCGCGAGGAGCGGTACCAGAGCGCGTCCGAGATGCGGCAGGACATCCACCGGGTGCTGGCCGGCCAGCAGGTGACCGCGCCGATGGCACCGGTCGCCGCGATGTCGGAGACCCGCGCGATGGCACCGACGCAGGTCGCGCCGTCAACGCAGGCGTACCGTCAGTCCGCGGCCGACGACCTGCTGCCTCCCGGTGGTGACGACGACGACCTGGATCAGGACTCCCGGTCGCGGCGCAACCGCGGGCTCGCGTACTTCCTGCTGGGCCTGGCGATCGTCGCGGTCGCGGTCGGTGCCTACGCGCTGTTCACCAGCATGGGCGACGACAACAAGGGCGGTGCCGGCGCGACCAACACGCCGCCGGCCAAGGTCGCCGTACCGGATGTGACTCGTAAGTCGCTGGCCGAGGCGACCACCCTGCTGACCGACAAGGGCCTGAAGGTCGCCTCCACCTCGGAGAAGAGCGACAGCATCGGCCGGGGCCTGATCATCCGGCAGACGCCGGAAGCCGACACCCAGGCCGACGAGGGCTCCACCGTGAACGTGGTGGTCTCGGCCGGCCGTACGGCGTTCCCGGTGCCGAACGTGATCGGGATGACCGAGTCGAAGGCCCGCAGCACGCTCAAGGACGCGGCCGGCCAGTTCAAGGTCAAGGACAAGGCGGTCGAGCAGGACAGCTCGGAGAAGAAGGGCACCGTACTCGCGGTCGCCCCGGACCCGAACGGCACCTACGCACCCGGCACAGAATTCACCCTGACCGTTTCGTCGGGCGTGCAGCAGGTCGACGTGCCGGATGTCGTCACCCAGACGCAGGACGACGCGACCGCCACGCTGAAGCAGCTCGGTTTCCGGGTCGGCTACGCCTCCGCCAGCCAGCCGAACGCCGCCGACCAGACTGTGCTCCAGCAGAGCGTGAAGGCCGGCACGAAGGCGGCGAAGGGCACCTTGATCACGCTGACGATCAACAACGTGCAGGAGACCTCGCCGCCGCCGAGCCAGCCGACCAACTCGGACACGCCGTCCACGACACCGACGTCGCCAGGCATCACGATCGGCGGCGGCGGCTGACAGTGAAAACCCCCGGGCAGTTGCCCGGGGGTTTTTCGTTGCCTGCCGACGACTTAGCTGACGACGGGAGCCAGACCGACCGAGCGGGAGACCGCGTCCTGGTCGCCGCAGATGGTCAGCCAGTTGGCGAGCATCCGGTGGCCGCCCTCGGTCAGCACGGACTCGGGGTGGAACTGCACGCCCTCGACCGGGAGGTCGCGGTGCCGGGCCGCCATGATCACGCCGGCCTCGGTCCGGGCTGTCACCTGCAGTTCGTCGGGCACGGTGTCCTGCGCGATCGCGAGCGAGTGGTACCGGGTCGCGGTGAACGGCGACGGGAGTCCGGAGAGTACGCCGGCGCCCTCGTGGAACACCTGGCTGGTCTTCCCGTGCAGCAGCTCGTCCGCGCGCCCGACGACACCGCCGTACGCGACGCCGATCGCCTGCAGGCCGAGGCAGACGCCGAAGATCGGGACCTCGCCGCCCTTCTCCTTGACGATGTCCACACACGCGCCGGCCTCTTCCGGCGTACCGGGGCCGGGTGAGAGCAGGACACCGTCGTACGCCGTGACGTCGTCAGGGGTGACCTCGTCGTTGCGCAGCACGGTGGTGTCGGCCTGCAGTTGCTGCAGGTACTGCACCAGGTTGTAGACGAAGGAGTCGTAGTTGTCGACGACAAGGATCCGCGGCATGCGGACCATTGTGACAGCAACCGCGACAGCTAACGCCCGGTGACCGTCGGGCTGGCTGACGGGGTGCGCGGGAAGCCCGGGACGGTCGCGCTCTGCAGGTCCAGAGTGCCTTCGTACGCCGGCATCGCCATCGACGACTCGTTCTTGACCTCGTAGCCGAGCTGGAACTTCACCACGTAGTCCTGCAGGTTCTCGATGTACTGCGAATCGTCCAGCGCCTGCTGCAACTTCCGCCGATCCCCGATCGCGCTGATCTTGTACGGCGGCAGGTACGGAACGCCGTGCAGTACGACGGAGTTGCCGACGCACTTGATCCCGGTGGTGGAGATGACCCGGTGGTTCTGGATCGAGATCGCGTCGGCGCCACCGGCCCAGAGTGCGTTCACCACGGCCTGGATGTCCTGCTGGTGGATCACCAGCCAGTCCGCGTCGACGTCCGGGTTCTCCTTGACCACCTCGGACGGCGCGTCCTTCAGCGTCACGGTCAGGCCGGGTCCGGTGACGGCTGTCGTGCCGACCTCGTCGGACAGGTCCTTCAGCTGCTTGGCCAGTTGCGGATCGATCGAACCCTGCTGTGCCTGCAGCTTCTCGATATCCTGGGTCAGGGCCGCGTGCTGGCGGACCAGGCTGGCGCTGCGCCGGCTCTGTTCCTCCACGAGTCCCGCGAGCGTAGTGTTGCGACTGGGCCGCAGGTCCGTCCCGCGGGCGTTGGTGGCGCTGGTCGCGAACAGCAAACCGGCGCACAGCAGAGCCAGTGGCGCTCCTGCCCGCCACAGTGAAATCCGCCTGAACCTACGCACCCGTGATCTCCATGTGCTCTCTGCACTACGCTAACGCAGGACCGGACCCGCACAGGTCCTCGGCGGTCAGCTTATGCGTCCTTACAAGGAGTTCAGTCGTGCCCGAGTCGAGCAGTCGCAACAAGAAGAAGACCGAGAAGGTCAAGGCGGAGAAGACGCCGAAGAAGCCGCGTACCTCCAGCCGCGCCTGGGTGGCGCCGCTGATGCTGGCCTGCTGGCTGCTCGGACTCGCCTGGCTGGTCGTCTTCTACGTGGCCGGTCAGAACATCCCGGTGATGGACGACCTGGGCAACTGGAACCTGCTGATCGGCATGGGCCTGATCGCGGTCGGCTTCGTCGTCTCCACCCAGTGGGTCTGACCCGGCCCAGCGGCGGAGTTATCCACATCTGTTTCCCCAGCTGTGCACACCGTTTTCGCGAACTTATCCCCAGCTGATCCCCGACTTCTCCACCGAATCCGGCCAAAAGTCGTTCAAATCTGTGGATAAGTCGGGTTTGAGCCAGCTAGTTTCCACACCGTTCACGCCGGCAGCGGCCGGTTGTCCACGACCTTCTTCATCACGATCGTCGACGTGAGTCGCTGGACGCCGGGCAGCCGGGCAAGTCGTTCGTCGCGGAGCCGCTGGAACGCGGCGATGTCCGCGGTCGCCACCCGAACGAAGTAGTCGGGCTCCCCGAACAGCCGCTCCGCGTGCACCACCTCGGGGATCTCCGCGAGCCCGGCCTCGAACCCGGCCACCGACTCCTCCCGGTCCATCGTCACCGCGAGCAGCACCTCGAACCCGTGCCCTACCGCGGCCGGATCGACGACGGCCCGATACCCGCCAATCACCCCGGACCGCTCCAACTCCCGGAGCCGCCGGTGACAAGGCGCCGCACTCAACCCGATCCGTTGGGCCAACTCCGTCACCGTCAGCCGACCCTCCGCCTGAAGCACGGCAAGGATCTTGCGATCGATCGCATCCATGGCGAAGATACTATGCTGAATCTCGTCGGATGAGCATGAATTAGCAAGATATCGTCCCGGATTCAGCCGTAATCTTGCGTCATGCTCGACTTCCTGCCCGTCGCGGCGGCCGCGTTCGGCATTCCGCAGTACCTCCCGCAGATTCTGAAGCTTCGCCGGACCGGTGACACGGCCGGTGTTTCGTGGTCGTGGGCGACGCTGACGAGCATCAACAACGCCGCCTGGTTCTGCTATTTCATGGCCTCCGGCTACTGGACCGCGAGCCTGCCCTCGACCGCCGCGGCCTTGCTGGCCGGCTCGCTCTCGGTGCTGCTGGTACGACGTGGCGCGGTGAACCGGCGTGCGATCGGCTGGATCGGCGGGTGGGTCGGCCTGCTCGGGACCGCCGCTGTGCTCGGTGGGCGGATCGGGCTCGGCACACTCCTCGCCGCGGCGAGCATCGTCCAGGTCACGCCGTCGTTGTGGACGGCGTACCGGACTGTGCGCCCGTCCGGGATCTCGCCGGGGACCTGGGTGCTCGTGTTCGGTGAACTGTCCTGCTGGTTCGTCTTCGGCCTGTGGAAAAGCGACGGCCGGCTGATCACCCTAGGCACGACCGGAGTCATCGCGAGCCTGCTGATGCTCGCCCGGGTGCGGCAGGCCGGCCTCGTCTCTGCGTCTACGTAGAGATGTATGTAGACATGTGCGTAGTCGTCTGCGTATAGTTCTACGTAGGAGGAGACACCATGCCGAACAAGACGATCTACGTGTCCGACGACGACCTGCCGCTGTACAAGAAGGCGCAGGAGCTTGCCGGGAATCTGTCCTCGGCGATCTCGACGGCGCTGCGCAAGTATGTCGAGCTGGAGGAAGGGCGGCTCGAGGGGTACGAGGAGATCACCGTGCGGGTGGGCCGGGGAGCCGGCCGCAAGCAGCGGTTCTCCGGCGTACTGCTCGCCGAGGGCGGCCGGTCCAGCAAGCAGGGTTACGAGGCCTTCAAGGTCTACCGGAGCCGGACCGGTAAGTACGTCCTGCACGCCGACCGCAGCAACATGTTCAGCGTCGGCGCCGACGACGAGCAGTACCTGAGCGGCTGGCGCTCCTGGATCGGCAACTGGAGCAGCGACCAGTCCTGGAGCATGGCCCAGGGCGAGGCCAGCCTCGACGTGGTCGACACCGTCGAGGAGCTCCGCGAGCTGATCCCCGAGGACCTCTACGAACTGGTCGAGGAAGCCTCGAACCACCCCGCGGTGGAGGACCTCGACATCTAGTCCCATCCCAACGATCCGGCGGCCCGACCCGTAGGCCGGTCGGCTGGATCAGCACGCCCTGAACCTCCTCCTACAGACCCCCTTAGCCACCTGGGTCAGGTTCACCCTGCCCAAAATCACTCACCCCAAGGACTCCACCATGTCAGCAGCGATCGACGTCCGTGGACTGCAGAAGTCGTACGGCGAGAAACTCGTGCTCGACGGCATCGACCTGAACGTTGCCGAAGGCACCATCTTTTCCCTGCTCGGCCCGAACGGCGCCGGCAAGACCACCGTGGTGCAGATCCTGGCCACCCTGATCACCGCCGACGCCGGTGAGCTCCGGGTAGCCGGGGTCGACCTGCACCAGGACCCGGAGGCGGTCCGGTCCGCGATCGGCGTCACCGGTCAGTTCTCCGCGGTCGACGGTCTGCTCACCGGCCGCGAGAACCTGATCATGATGGCCGACCTGCACCACCTCGGCCGTCAGGAGGGACGCCGCCGGGCCGACGAACTGCTCGAGCGGTTCGACCTGGTCGAGGCCGGTTCCAAGCTGGCCATGACGTACTCCGGCGGCATGAAGCGGCGCCTCGACCTGGCGATGACGCTGGTCGGCAGCCCGCGGATCATCTTCCTGGACGAGCCTTCCACCGGTCTCGATCCGCGCAGCCGGCACAGCATGTGGCAGCTGATCCGGGAACAGGTCGCCACCGGCGTCACGGTCTTCCTCACCACGCAGTACCTGGAGGAGGCGGACCAGCTCGCCGACCGGATCGCCGTACTGGACCACGGCCGGATCGTTGCCCAAGGCACCCCGGAGGAGCTGAAGCGACTCGCACCCGGCGGGCACATCCGGCTGCGGTTCACGTCGCCGGACGACTTCGCCCTGGCCGGTCGCGTGCTGCCGACCGCGGCGCAGGACGCCGAGGCCCTGGTGCTCCAGGTGCCGAACGACGGCAGTGTGCACTCGCTGCGGGCCCTGCTGGCCCGGATCGAAGAGGCGTCCCTCGAGGTCGACGAACTGACTGTCCACACCCCCGACCTGGACGACGTGTTCTTCGCCGTCACCGGTCAGCCCACCCACGAGACTTCGAACGAGAACGAGAAGGTGACGACGAAATGAGCTACGCACTCCAGGACACCGGCACACTGCTTCGCCGCAACCTGCGGCACGCCCAGCGTTACCCCGGCCTGTCGCTCGGCGCCGTCGGGATGCCGGTCATCATGATGCTGCTGTTCGGCCTCGTCTTCGGTGACACGTTCTCGGCCGGGCTCGGCGGCGGCAAGGGCTTCGACTACATCGACTTCCTCACCCCCGGCATCCTGCTGATGTCGATCGCGTCCGGGACGATGTCGCCCGCGGTCGGTGCCGCGATGGACATGACCGAGGGCATCGTGACCCGGTTCCGGACGATGGCGATCTTCCGGCCGGCCGTGCTCACCGGGCACGTACTGGGCAACGTGCTCGTGACGATCGTCAGCCTGGCCCTCGTGGTCGGCTTCGCGATCCTGATCGGGTTCCGCCCGAACGCGTCGTTCGGCGAGTGGGTGCTGGCCGCCGGATTGCTGATCGCGCTGACCGTCGCCCTGACCTGGTTCGCGATCGCGCTGGGCCTGACCAGCAAGACCGCGGAGGGGGCGAGCAACATCGTCCTGCCGATCAGCCTGCTGCTGCCCTTCCTGAGCAACACGTTCATCCCGCTGGAGTCGATGCCGAGCGGCATCCGGTGGTTCGCCGAGTACCAGCCATTCACCGCGATCATCGACACCCTGCGGCACCTGTTGCTGGGTGCGCCGATGGACAACGGCAACGGCTGGCTCGCCGTCGCCTGGTGTGTCGCCATCGGGCTGGTCGGCTACCTCTGGGCCCAGAAGAGCTACAACAAGGGCACGGTCGCCTAGCTCGGTGCCCCCAACCGGTTCGCCCGGGCGCGGATGTGTGCGGGCACGAGCAGGTCGCAGTCGGGGTTGTTCTCCGGTTCGGCGGCCACGACGTGGAGCGGGATCACGCCTGTCCAGTAGGGCAGGTCGAGGTCCTGCTCCTCGTCGTTGGCGGGCCCAGACCGCGTCTTCACGGACGCTTCGGTGAGGGACAACGCCAGTACGGACGTCTTCGCGAGCTCCTTGCGGTTCGGCGGCCGGGTGGCGTTGGAGCGGCCGGGGACGAGGTGGTCGACGATGCAGTTGAGAGCGTGCAGCTTCTCGTCCGGGTCGGTCACGAGCTCGGGTACGCCGAAGATGACGGCGGACCGGTAGTTCACCGAGTGGTGGAAGGCGGAGCGGGCGAGGACGAGACCGTCGGCGTGGGTGACGGTGACGCAGATCGTCTGCTGCGGCGCCGCGACCACACTGCGGGCCGCGACCGAGCCGTGCAGGTAGAGCGTCCCGTCGAGCCCGCGGTCCGGATCCACGCCGTACGCCGTCGGCAGTACGAGCGGAGCCCCGTCGACCACGACACCCAGATGGCAGAACATGCCGTCGAACAGCACGTCGTACAGTTCCTGGCGGTCGATCCCGGCCCGTTCCTTCGAACGGCGCAGCGCGGTCCGGTCAGTCGGCTGGAGCGGTGTGGTGGTCATGTAATCAGGTTCCGGGTGGGAGTGGCATGCTGGCACGGTCCATTCCCGTACGAATCAGGTAGTCCATTTCGTGGAGAGCTCGCTACCGCTGACGATCGACCGCAGCGCCGACCTGCCGTTGCACCTGCAACTGGCCGAACAGTTCCGCGCCGCGATCCTGGACGGACGGCTCCAGGCCGGCCACCGGCTCGCGTCGACCCGTGACCTCGCCCGGGAACTGTCCGTGTCCCGGTCCGTGACGCAGGCGGCGTACGACCAACTGCACGCGGAGGGGTGGATCGAGGGCCGCACCGGCGCCGGGACCTTCGTCACGGACGTGGTGCCGCTGCAACCCGCCGTACGACGTCATGCCCCGACCAAGCCGGCCACGGAGCCTCAGCTGCTCACGCTGCGACCGGGCATCCCGTACATCGCACCGACCCCCGACCCCGGTTGGCGGCGGGCGTGGCGGGAGGTCTCGACGCAGTCACCGGCCCCTGGGTACGACGATGCCGCCGGACTCCCGGCACTCCGCGCGGCGCTGGCCGATCACGTCGGCCGGGTCCGTGGGATCGCCTGCGGACCGGAGAACGTCCTCATCACCAATGGCACCGTGCACGGCCTGCGACTGCTTCTCGCGGTCACCCGGAAGCCGGGGGACCGGATCGCGATCGAGGATCCCGGTTACCTGAACGCGGTCGTCGCCGCTCGCCACTACGGGCTCGAGATCGTCGACGTACCGGTGGACGAGGACGGACTCCGGGTCTCCGCGCTGACCGACGTACCGGCCGTCTACGTCACGCCCTCGCATCAGTATCCGCTCGGCGGCCGGCTACCCGTTGCCCGCCGCAACGAACTGATCCGGTGGGCCCGCCGGACCGGGGCGCTCCTGATCGAGGACGACTACGACAGCGAGTTCCGGTACGACGTCGCGCCGCTGCCAGCGCTCGCCCAGCTGGACCTGGACCGGGTGGTCCACCTCGGCACACTGTCGAAGACGATCAGCCCGGCCCTGCGGCTGGGCTGGCTGGTCGCCTCCGAGCAGATGATCGACCGCCTCGCCACCTTCCGCGCCGAGTCCGGCGACTGGCCGGGCTGGCCGATGCAGGCCGCCCTGCTCGCCATGCTCCGCGACGGCTACCTCGACCAGTCGATCCGCCGCAGCCGCCGCCTGTACGCCGACCGCCGGGTCCACACCTGCACGGTGCTGTCGCCGTACGGCCAGATCATCGGCCAGGACGCAGGCCTGCACATCACCCTGCTGCTTCCGGACACCGTCGACGACGTGAAGGTCGCCGCGGCCGCCCGCGCCGCCGGCGTCGTCATTGCGCCACTCTCCGAATACCGCCGCTCGACCTCAGGCCCACCAGGCCTGGTGATCGGCTACGCAACGCCAAGCACCAAGGATCTGCACAAGGCCCTCAACATCCTGACCCAGGTGCTCGACGTCAGCCGCCGTTGAGGGGATCCAGGTAGGGGAGCGCGCCCCAGCGGAAGTAGACCGGGTCGTTGAAGCTGGTCTGGACCTTGCCGAGGCCGTTGATGACGGTGGCGGCGCCGTTCGCGTGACCGACGGCGTACAGGTAGCCGGCCTTGGATTCCTTGTCGATGGCAAGCAGGATCGTGCCGTACTGGCCGCACTTGTTCGCGATCAGCTTCTCGAAGCCCTGCCAGGTCTTGGTGCGCACCGGCTTCACGATCGGCTTCATCGGCGCCTTCACCGGGAGCTGGATCGTGTACAGCGCGCCCCCGCGGGTGTTCGCGAGGAAGGTGTCGTACGTCGCGGTCTTGCTGATCAACGCCATCGACTTGACCGAGGCGAACCCCGGCGCGGACCCGGTCGCCTTCCAGAACCACTTGTCGACGCTCCACCGGAACAGCGTCCCGTCACTACGCAGCCCGTACGCCGTGTTCCGGGCCGCCCCACTCGCGTAGTACTGGGACGTCTCGAGCGCGGTGAAGTTCGCCCAGCCACCGCCGACCCGTTGGGTGTCGTTCGGCTGGCCGGAGTCGATCTGACTCATCGAGTCGATCCAGTACGAGCGGTAGTACAGCGAGTCCCCCTGAACCACCCAGCCCTCGTTGCCGGCGCCCGCGCTGTGCGGGTCGCTGGTGAACGTCGTACTGAGTCGCACCGCTCCGGGTGAGAAGACGTTCGGCGTGACGCCCGGGAACCCGATCGAGACCGGTGGATAGCCAACGGTGATCCCACTACTGGAGTGGGCACCGTTGGCCAATACCGAGCCCGGGTACATGCCACAGACGGCGGCCGATCCCTCCACGGCCGCGTCGGTGGCGTGCGCGGGTGTGACAACCGCCGCGGCCAGAGCCGCGCCGGCAAGCGCCGGCAGCATCCTTCGAATCACGGTCGCGCTCCCAGGTCTGCAGATGGTTCACAGACCTAGATGCGCGACCGGCCAGAAAAGTTACGTCACTCGCCGTTGATCGGGTCGAGGTCGGAAACCACACCCCAGCGGAAGTAGACGTCGTCCGCGAAGGTGCCGTTCACCTTGCCGAGCCCGTTGATCACGGTGGCGGTGCCGTTCGCGTGACCGAAGGCGTACGCGTAGCCGCTGTTGGTGTCCTCGTCGATGCCGACCACCATGGTGCCGCCGGACTTACCGCACTTCTCCACGATCAGCTTCTCGAAGCCCTGCCAGGTCTTCGCGCGCACCTGCTTCACGATCGGCTTCATCGGCGCGGAGACCGGGATCCGGATCGTGTACAGCGCACCGCCGCGGGTGTTCGCGAGGAAGGTGTCGTACGTCCCGGTCTTGCTGATCAGCGCGATCGACTTGACCGACGCGAACCCGGTGGCCGAGCCGGCCGCCTTCCAGCCGCTGCCGAGGCTCCAGCGGAACAGCGTGCCGTCGCTGCGCAGCCCGTACGCGAAGGTGTGGTACGGCTTCGCCTGGGTGTAACTCGAGATCTCCAGCGCGGTGAAGTTCGTCCAGCCACCGCCGACCCGCTTCAGGACGGGATCGGTCACGCTCGGGTTGTAGAAGTGGTAGTAGAGGCTGTCGCCCTCGATCACGTAGCCGTACCGGTCCACCCCGGCCACGTTCGGCTCGGCGATGAACTGGGTGCTGACCCGCACCTTCCCCGGGGGATAGACACCCGGCTCGACACCCGGCTTGGTCATCGTCGGCGGGGTCCCCGCGATCACGTCCGCGGCCGAATGCCCACCGGCCGCGGTCACCGAACCCACCCGGGTCGTACAAGCAGCAGTCGCCCCGGCTGTCGTCGTCCCGGTAGCCTGCGCGGCCGGCGCCAACGCGGCTCCGGCCAACGCCACGACTCCAGCTACCAGCCCGACCATCTTGCGTCGCTTCACACTCTCTCCCCAGTCTCAGTTCGTAGTCGATCAACCAACCTGATGCGCGAACTGCGACAAAGGTTACGGTCTAGTGTGGTTCAGGTTGGCCGGGGTTGAGGCGAAGCGGCGGTTGTACGACGGGGGAGTCGTCCACCCAGGTGAGTTCCGAGAGCCACATGCTGCGGCCGGGATGACCCGGACTCCAGGCGTGGTACACGAACCAGTCACGATTGTTTGCCCTGAGCACCATGTTGTGGCCGGGACCCGAAGCGTCGGTGGAGCTGGTCAGGATCGGGTCGCCTGACTTCACGCACGGCCCGGTCGGACTGTCGCAGAGCGCATGACCGACGGCGTACGCCGGCTGGTCGAAGGCGTTCCCGGAGTAGAAGAGGTGGAACTTGCCGTCGCGTTCGACCATGTACGGCGCTTCGACCAGGTTGCCCTCCCACGGCAGGGTCTGCTTGATCAGGCGATGCGTCGGGCCGACCAGAGTGAGGCCGTCGGGGGACAACGCGGAGACGTAGATCCAGGTGTCGACGCCGATCGCGTTGCCGTCGTTCTTCCAGTACAGCCAGCGATTTCCGCTCGAGTCGAGGAACGGTGACGCGTCGATCGACCCGCCCTCGTCGAGCTGTGCGATCAGCGGCAAAGGAGATTTGTCGACATATGGACCTGTCGGCGTCGACGCGACCGCAACCCCGATGCATTGCATGCCGGAGGCATCGTCACGGCTCGTGTAGTACATGACGTACCGATCAGGAGCATGTACGGCGACCTCCGGCGCCCACACGCGCCCCGGGGACGTCCAGCCGGGCAACGCCGGCAACGCGTCTCCGACCTCTGCCCACGAGACCAGGTCGGTCGACCGCAGCGTCTGGATGTTGCCCAGCGCACCGTTCGTCGCGAACGCGTAGTACACGTTGTCTACGGCAACAACTTGCGGATCCGCGAAGTTGTTGCCGTAGACCGGATTGGTGAAACCCATCACTTGCTCTCGTAGAAGCGGAGGTAGTCGAACGTCGCTACCGGGGGCGGGTTGGCGCCGGTGAACTCACCATGCGCGTACAGGCCGATGCGGGCCTTGGCCGGGAGCACCCACGAGGCGCCCCACGTCCAGTTCTTGCCGTCGACCGAGGTGCCGGCGCGGTAGACATGCTCACCGGCAGAGTTCACGTGGTAGGCCAACCGCATCCACAACGTCGGCGCCGACCGTCCGATCGCCGCAGCGCCGTACGAAGTCGCACCGTCCGACGGTCGCGCGACCAACTCGCGCCCGTACTCGGTCTGGCGGGTCTTCCAGATCGCCACGTTCCCCAGCCGCGCGAAGTCGCTGTCGTTCAGGTACGCGACCATCCCGGCCTGCTGGTAGTTGCGGACGTCGTCCACACCTGTGTCGAGGTGCAGCTTGGTCTCCGCGATCCAGCTGTCCCGGTTCGGCGTGGTGTGGAACAGCAAGCCGGCATTGTTCGCCGGACCGGACAGGTCAGCGTTCTCCAACGGCCACGACAGCTTGCCGCTGGCGACAACCGCGTTGGCGTCCGGCCGCACCCACGACCAATCCGCACCGAGCCCGCCGTTGAACTCGTCCCCGGCCAGCAACTTCCCGGCCCTCGGTACGTCGGCCATCCGCGTCACCGGCTTCGCCACCGGCCGCACGGTCAGGTTGTCGACCTCGGCCGACCCGAGCCATCGCACCGGCGCGGAGCCGAGCTTCAGACCCGGTACGGCGAGTTGGGCCTCGGCGTACACGTCACCCAGGCCGGCGTCGTTCACTCGCGCGGTCACGGTGGAACCGACCACCTGGACGCTCAGCTTGTTCCACTGCGTCCGGTCGAAGTCCGCCGACAGCTTGACCGAGGTGGTCCGCCGTCCGACAACAAGCGTGAGCCGGCCGCTGGTCACACTGGCGACGACCTTGTTGCCCACCACAGTCGTGAAGGACGAGCCGAGCCGGACGTCAGCCTCCACCCGCAGCGAGCCGCCAGGAGCCGCCTGCCGGGTCTGAGCCACACCCGCGATCGCCGCGGTCGGACCGCCGAGCGTGTCACCCGGCTGCCGACGAGCGCCGACGAGACCACCAGCTGGGTCGGTGGAGTCGATGCCGAGGCCTGACCCAGTAGTCGGCGCCGGTACCGGTCCCTCCGACGGGCCGAGTCCGGCCCGCGTCCGTGGCCAGCCGTCGATCCAGTCGATCTTGTCGATCAGCATCGGCCGCCGGTTGATCCCGAACGGGTCGGTCAGCCACGGCGTACCGCGGTCGATCGCGTGGTAGACGATGTGGTCCTGGCCGGCCGCGTCGGTGATGAACGCGTGGTGGCCCGGTCCGATCCACTTGTTGCCGTTCTGCGTGATGACCGTCGTACCGCCGACGCGGGAGTCGGTCATGGCAGCGCCGTCGGCGTCGACGAAGGGTCCGCGGGGAGACTTCGATCGCCCCGCGAAGACGGAGTAGCCGGTGGTGGGACCGGCGCAGCAATTCATCGACGAGCCCATCAGGTAGTACCAGCCGTCGCGGTAGACGACGTACGAACCCTCGTAGCGGTCGCCGATCGTCACCTGGGTCGGCGTACCGACCGCGTGCATGCCGTCGGGCGAGAGTTCCGTGACGGAGAGGCCGCCGTAGAAGCCGCCGTAGTAGAGGTACCGCTTGCCGTCGGCGGCCGTGAGGAGTGCCGGGTCGATGGTGCCTAAGTACCCGCCGGCGCCGTCCGGCCGCGGAGCGACGACCGGACCGTCGGACGCGGTCCATGGTCCCGCCGGGGTCGGGGCGGTGGCCACACCGATGGCGGGATCGCCACCGGGGTTGGCCGCGGTGTCGGTGACGGTGAAGTACATGACGTAGCGGCCGCCGAAGTACCGGATGTCCGGCGCCCAGAAGAAGGAGCCGGGTGCGGCCCAGGCCGGCTTGGTCTGGTCGCTGAAGACCGTCCCGAGGTACTCCCAGGAGCTGAAGTCCTTGGTCCGGGCCATGTGCATCAGCCCGAACGGGCCGTTCGCGACCAGCGGGTCGGAGGTGGCGTACGCGTACCAGTAGCCGTCGCGGCCCTGGATGATCGACGGATCGGCGAAGGTGTCGGCGAAGCCGGAAGAGATTGCGTTCGTCGTGGTGACCACGGGCGCGGGCGCTGCGGTGGCGGCCGACGTACCGGCGACCACCACAATGACAGCAAGAGCTGCGGCTAAGAGACGCTTGGCCGTACTGAATTCTTTGGGCACAGGGCGGGTCCCTTCAGTTCAGGCGGATCACATGCCACGAAGCGGGCGGCAGTGTGGCGGTGCAGATCCCGTCGACAACCTCGGTGCCGTCGACATGACGCGGCACCACCCGATCCGGGTCGTCGGCGGTGTTGACGGCCCTACGGTCGTCGTCGGACAGAGCCAGGTGTTCGATCAGCCGGCCGCTGACCGGGATCTCCAGGTCGATCTTGTCGGTCTCACTCCGGTTCACCACGAAGATCGCGGTCTCACCGGTCTTCTCGTCGTACGTCGCTGTGCTCCAGAGCGCCGGGATCCGCCCGAACGCGGCGGTGTCGACCGACGGTCCACCCGTGACCGCGGTCTGCAGGACGGTCGGACCGGCGTACCGGGCGGTCAGCGCGAACGGGTGGAAGATCGTCTGTCGCCAGGCGCGACCGTCGGGCTCGGTGCGGATCGGGGCGATCACGTTTACCAGTTGCGCTAGGCAAGCAATCTTCACGCGATCCGCATGGCGGAGCAGGGTGATCAGGAGACTGCCGACCACGACCGCATCGTCGACGGTGTAGGTGTCCTCGATCAGTGGGCTGACCTCGCGGATGCCGAGTCCGAGTTCACCGGGGAACTCCTCCTGGCGCCAGACGTTCCACTCGTCGAAGGAGAGCGTGATCTCCTTGTTGCTGCGTTTCAAGGCCTTCACGTGGTCGGCGGTCGCGACCACCTCGGAGATCATCCGGTCCATCTCCTCGGACGCGGCCAGGAAGCTCGTCTGGTCACCGTCGTGCGGTTCGTAGTACGCGTGCAGGCTGATGTGGTCGACCAGGTCGTAAGTGCGTTCCAGTACGACGCGCTCCCACTCGCCGAAGGTCGGCATACTCGCGTTGCTCGAACCGCAGGCGACGAGTTCGAGCTCCGGCTCGACCCGGCGCATCGCGTTCGCGGTCTCTTCGGCCAGCCGCGCGTACTCCTCGGCGGTCTTGTGGCCGATCTGCCAAGGGCCGTCCATTTCGTTGCCCAGGCACCACACTTTGATGCCGTACGGCTCGGTGTTGCCGTTCGTGACGCGGCGGTCCGGGAGCTCGGTGCCGGCCGGGAGGTTGCAGTACTCGAGGAGTTCGACGGCTTCCTTGATGCCGCGGGTGCCGAGGTTGACCGCCCAGATCGGCGCGACCTCGGCCTTGCGGGACCAGGCCATGAACTCGTCGGTGCCGAACTGGTTCGGCTCGATCGCCCGCCAGGCGAGGTCGAGTCGCCGCGGCCGCTGGTCCTTCGGCCCGACGCCGTCCTCCCAGTCGTAGTTCGAGACGAAGTTGCCGCCCGGGTAGCGGATCGTGGTGACACCGAGCTCGCGGACCAGGTCGAGCACGTCCTGCCGGAAGCCGTCCGGATCGGCGGTCGCATGCCCGGGCTCGTAGATGCCGGTGTAGACGCAGCGCCCCATGTGCTCGACGAACGAACCGAACAGCCGCCGGTCGAGCGCACCGACCACGAACGCGGGATCCACGATCAGCCGTGCCATCGGGTCTCCCATCAAGGGTCTGCAACGTTTAACGTGGAGTTCTACAACGATTGACATCTGCTGTAAAGGGTTCGGCCTCATGGCACACTCAGGCCACAGACCGGTGAGCAGGAGGAACGGATGACGACCAGGCTGAGCGACGTGGCGGCGCGGGCCGGGGTCTCGGTGAAGACCGTCTCCAATGTCATCAACGACTACCCGCACATCACCGCCCGGACCCGGGCCAAGGTCGAGGCCGCGATCGCCGCGCTGGACTACCGCCCGAACGTCAGCGCCCGCTCGCTCCGCAAGGGCCGCTCCGACTTCATCGCGCTCGCGATCCCGGAGATGGCCTCGCCGTACTTCGCCGAGCTCGGCGCCGCGATCAGCCGGGCCGCGAAGCGCCGCGGTATCACCGTGCTGATCGACCAGACCGAGGGCGAGACGGATGCCGAGAAGCTGGTCCTGGACGGGATGCGCGGACAACTGATCGACGGCATCATCTTCTCCCCGATCACCACCACGCCGGCCAAGATCAGCGCCGCCGCGACCGGCAAGCCCTTGGTCCTGCTCGGTGAGCGCCCACCCGGCGACAACTTCGACCGGGTCGCGGTCGACTCGGTGCAGGCGTCGTACGACGCCACGAGTCATCTGATCGCGATCGGCCGCCGGCGGATCGCGGCCATCGGTGTCGGCGGCACCAGCACGGGTGCGGTCCGGCGGAAGGGTTACCGGAAGGCGTTGAAAGCGGCCGGAATTCCGCACGACCCGGCGCTCGAGTTGGCCGGCACCGGCTATCACCGCCCGGACGGCGCGGCCTCGATGCGCGAGCTGCTCGCGTTGCCCGAGCCGCCGGATGCGGTGTTCTGCTTCAACGACCTGCTCGCGCTCGGCGCACTGCGGACCCTGGCCGACGCCGGGCTCTCGGTGCCAGGTGACGTAGCGGTCGTGGGCTTCGACGACATCGAGGACGGCCGGTACCACTCGCCGTCGCTGACCTCGATCTCGCCGGACAAGGAATGGCTGGCCGACAACGCGGTCGGCCTCCTGCTCGAGCGGATCGCCGGGAACGGCGAGGCCGCACGCCGCGACCTCACCGTCCCGTTCACATTGGAGATCCGGGAGTCGACGGCCGGCTAACAGGTCAGGTTCGCGGTGGCGGTGGCGCCGCGGGCGACCGTGATCGGTTTGGTCTCCTTCACCTGACCGGCTGGGCGTTCACAGGTCAGCGTCCACGACTCCGTCCCGCCTTGCTGTACGACGGTCGGCCGGGTCGACGGGTTGGTGTGCCAGCTGTACGCGCCCGCGGCCGGGACGGTCATCGTGGTCTCGAGGGTGTCGGGCAGCTGCGTCCCGTTCCACGTCTTCGTCGTGAACGACTTCTTCAACCGCAGTACGGCGCCCGCCGGAGCGGTCCCGGTGATGATCGAGTGCCGGGCCGGGTTGATGGTGGACTCGGCTGCGAGCAGGTAGGCACCGCGATTGCTCGCGTACATGTTCACCACGGTCGAGAAGGCCGGGTGGAAGGTACTTGTCCCGTGTTCAAAGGTGAAACCGAGTCCGCCGGTCGCGTAGTACGACCAGTCCTCGGCGACGCCGGTGGTGTCGTAGAGCTGGTAGCTGTACTGACTCGTGTACCCGTTGATCGCGGCCATCTGGTCACCGAGGGACTTGTAGATCGCCTCGTCCGGCGTGATCGGCGCACCGGCGTACCCGGGCTCGCGCAGGACCAGGTTCGAGTACGTGTGATTGGAGATCAGCGTGGTCACCTGATGCTGCGACACGAGCGCCTGGATGTTGCGCGACTCGGGCTCACTGAACGCACTCGCGCCCCGGTACGTCTCCGAGGTCAGGCTGCTCGACGCACCCGGACCACCCCAGAAGCCGGAGTAGTTCCGGTTCAGGTCGACCCCACGAGACCGGTACGACGACTGCGAGCACTGCCCGGCCGTGGGGATCTGCCCGTTCGTGACCCGGCAGTTCTTCCGCTTCAGCTCGTACCCGAGCGTGCGGCTGAGGTTGAAGCCGTCCGGGTTCACCACCGGTACGACGATCACCCGCGACCTCTCCAGGATGTTCGTGATCCGCGGGTCGGTGCCGTCGTTCTTCAACAGGTCGTACGCGAACTCGAGCGTGAGCTCACCCGACGGCCACTCCCGCGCGTGGTGCAGACCGAGCATCAGGAACACCGGCTTGCCGTCGCTCACACCGACGTTGTGGGTGATCTCGAGGCCGCGAATCGTCCGGCCCTCCAGCGATTTCTCCTTCAGCGTGAACAGCTTCGCCTTCGACGGATACTGCTGCGCAAGACCGGCGAGCTCGTTGTCGTAGTCGGCCAACTGCCGGTACGCCGTACGCCCACTGGGCAACGTGGCTGCGACAGTCTTGTTCCGGACCGCCTGTGCATAAGCGGCATCGGCCTTCTCCCGTCGACGATCGGCACCGACCAGATCGTCCTCGAGCGTCGACCACGTGAAGCCGGCCAGCTGCAGCAGCCGGCGATCACTATTGCTGTAGGCAACGACATCGACGTACTTCGGTCCGGCCGACTCGGCCAGGTCGAGATCGAGACCGGCCAGGCGTTTGCGGTCGGCCTGGGTCGGGGTGTTGACGCGGAGGAGCTGGATCAGCTCGCCGACGGCCTGCCGATCCGGTGGTGCGGTCGCTTGAACCTGGCCGACGGCACCGGCGGTGAGGACCGCGGCCAGGGCGAGCGGGATGAGACGAGTCCATCGGGTGGGGCGGAACACGATGACCTCCAGTAGTCAAGTTGTTGCTATTCGTAACTGGAGGGTAGAGGCAGGTCAGCGCTCTGGGAAGCCGGCCAGCTGCTTGGCGAACTTGACCTGGACCTTCTCCTGTCGGCCGGCCAGGCCGACGATCGTGTTGCGGACCTGACGGAGCGGGCGGGGGAGGTTCGCCAGCCGGGTCAGCCGGTGCGCGAGCCCGATCACCCGGACCGCCTCGGCGCGGCTGTTGGTCGCGTAGGCATCGAGGTCCGCCTCGTCGCCGTGGGTCAGCGCGGATGCGAGGGCAGCAGCCAACGTGACCGCGTCCCGCAGGCCCAGGTTCATCCCCTGACCGCCGGCCGGGCTGTGGGTGTGCGCCGCGTCGCCGGCGAGCACGACCCGGCCGGCCCGGTACTGGTCGGCGACCCGCTCGTGGATCCGGAACCGCGAACCCCAGACCACCTCGGTGACCTTCGGCTGCGTCTTGCGCGGACCGCGGCTGACCAGCATCTGCTGCGCGTACGCCGCGTCCGGGTGCTCCGGTGCGTCGGGCGTCTCGGCGACGATTCGGAACGTTCCGTCCGGCAGCGGGGCGACCACGAGCAGCCCGGCGTTGGAGAAGTACAGGGCGACCTCGTCCAGCGGCAGACCTCCGTCGACGCGGATGTCGAACAGGCTGCAGGACAGCTGCAAGGTGTTGCCGGGCATCTTCAGTCCGGCCAGCTCGCGGACCGTGCTGTTCATGCCGTCCGCGGCGACGACGTACCGCGCCTTGATCACGTCACCGCTGTCGAGCGTCACCTCGGCGCCGTCCGCGGTCTGGGTGACGGCGGCCGCGGAGTACGGCCGCAGGATCGAGCCGCCGAGCTCCTCAAGCCGGTTGAGCAGGATCCGCTCGGTGGACGACTGCGGGATCATCGTGATGAACGGGTACTTCGTCGGCAGGTCGGCGAAACCGACCGGGATCAGCCGGCGGTCGGCGTCGCGGACCGCGAACTCCTCGAGCTCCAGCCCCTCGTCGACGAGGCGCTTGGTGACACCGATCTCGTCCAGCATCTCCAGCGTGCGCGGGTGGATCACGCAGGCCCGCGAGGTGTTCGCACCCTCGGCCTGCTTGTCGATCACGGCCACCGAGTGACCGTGCAGCCGGAGCCCGGCTGCCACCGCGAGCCCGACCGGACCCGCCCCTACGACGACAACATCGGCACTCTCCGGAATCATGTTCTTCCCCTTCGTATTTATCAACGCTTGTTGACTTTTACTGTAGCCCGCTTCTGGTAAAAGTCAACAACCGTTGGCATATGCTGGAAGCATGGCGGAGAAGAAGTCGGACCGGACCCGGGCGGCGATCCTGACGGCTGCGCGGGAGCGGTTCGGCGCCGACGGGTACGAGCGGGCCACGATCCGGGCGATCGCGGCCGACGCGGCGATCGATCCGGCGATGGTGATGCGGTACTTCGGCAGCAAGGAGAAGCTGTTCGCGGCGGCGGCCGAGATCGACGTACGGCTGCCCGACTTCGGCGACGTACCGAGGGAACAGGTCGGCGAGGCGATGGCCCGGCACCTGATCCAGCGGTGGGAGGCCGACGACACGCTCAAGGTGCTGCTGCGGACCGCGGTCACCAACGAGGTCGCGGCCGAGCGCATGCGTGAGGTGTTCGCCGGACAGCTGATGCCGCTGCTGCGGAAGCTGTCCGTCGACCAGCCGGCGGTCCGGGCCGGTCTCGTGTCGAGCCAGGCGCTGGGGTTCGCGCTCTGCCGCTACATCCTCGAGTTCCCCCCGATCGTCGGCTTGCAGGCCGACGACGCGGTCGCCTGGCTCGGCCCGACGATCACGCGCTACTTGACTGCGCCGTTACCCAACCAAGCGTGAAGCGCCGGGAGTGCCTCTTCCAGTGGCGGCAAGGTCGGGTGCCACTTGAGCTCCCACTCGAGCGAGACCGGATAGTCGGTGCCGTCGATGGTCTCCAGGAACTCCTTGACCGGGAAGTCACCGGCCCCGATCGCGACCGGGCGGTAGTCCTGCCGGGAGTCGGCGTCCTTGACCTGCACGAGTTCCATCCACGGCTGCAGGAGGTTGAACGACTCGGCCAGCGTCTCGCCGTGCGACCAGGTGTGGGAGCTGTCCCAGATCACCTTCACGTTGTGGCCGGGGACATTGCTGTCGAGCAGCGCGCAGAACGCGGCGACCTGCCGACCGGCTGAATGCGAGTCGTGGGTTTCCAACAGGATGTGGACATCCCTGGGAGCGGAGGTGACCCGGTCGAGGGCCCGGATCTCGCCGGCGCTCGGGGAGTCCGGCGTACCGTCCGTTGTGGTTGGGTCGTCACCGGCGAAGACGCGAACACCGCGGGCGCCGAGGTCTGCGGCCAGCTCCAGGTGGGCTTCGAGCGGCTGCTCCTCGACCGCGCAGAGCTTGACGTAGCTGCTCACGGTGAGGATCTCCAGGCCCGCGTCCTCGATCCGCCTGCGGAGCTCACGCCGCTCCGCCGCGGTCAGTGCGGTGCTGGTGAACTCGTCCGGTGCGGCCCGCAGTTCGAGTCCGGAAATATCGTTGCCCTTGGCAAGCTCCAGGACGTGGTCCAGGGGCGCTCCGGGGCAACCGAGCGTGGCGAAGGCTAGCTGCATAAGGCTATTTGATCAGACCCAGCGCCGACGCGGGTGGGTCCGCGGAGTGGTGGGCTGCTCCGGTGCGGGCTCCTCGTAGGAGTACTGCTCCTGCTGGTACTCAGCCGGCTGCTGCTCTTCAGGCTGCCCGGTCGGCTGCTGCGTCGGCTGGTCGGCCGGCGTGTAGTAGGAGTCCGCCGCGTAGTTCGGGCTGTAGGTCTCGTAGGACTCGCCGCCGCCGTACTGCGAGTTGTTGTAGGAGTCGTACGACGTCGACTCGTACCCACTCGGGCTCGGGCTGGAGTAGTCCGAGCTGTAACTGCTGCCGCTGTACTCGGTCGGCTCGTAGCTGGTGCTCGTGTACTCCGAGCCGTACGACGTCTGGTAGTCCGACGGCGCCTCGTACGACGTGGGCTGATAGCTGGACTCGTCGTACGACGGGGTGCTGTATTCCGAGCTGTAGCTCTCCGGCTGGTACGACGGCTCCGGTCCGTACGACGGAACTGTCGGGAGCGGCTTGGACGGGGTCAGGTAGTCGTCCTGCTGCCCGAGCGCCGGAGCGGGCTCGTAGTAGCCGGAGGACGCCGGCGTGTGGTCCGACTGCCCGTAGACGGTGTGCTCGGACGGCGAGTACACCGAGTGGTCTGCGGGCGCGGAGTACTCAGAGGCGCCATACTCCTCGCCAGAGTTCGACGGGATGGCCGACTGGATCGCCGACGGGCTGTCCACCGCGACCCGAGCGGCCCGGCGGCCGGCGCGCGCAACAGGGGCGGGCTCTGGCTCGGGTGCGGTCTCGACCTCCGGAGTGGACGTCGAGGTCAGGTAGTCCGGCGTCTCGTACGAGTAGGGCTCGGAGTAGCTCGCGGCCCAGGTCGGCTCCGGCTCAGGCTGCTGCGGCTGGTACGAGTACGGGTCCGGCGGGACGACGGTCAGCGGTGCGGCCTCGTCCAGCCACCGGCTCGACGTGTTGGTCGACAGGACGTCGTCGTTCTTGTCGCCGAGGTACTCGTTCCAGGACGTCTTCGGAGCCTCGTACGCCGTCTCTTCGGCCGGCTTCTCGTTCTGCCAGGACTCGACCGGGCTGAACTGCTCGGTGGCCGGACCGCCGTTGTCGTCCTGCCAGTTCGACACGACCGGAGCGAACGGGCTCCACTTCGGCGGCTCCTCGACCGGGCTCTCACCGGTGAACGCAGCCGGAGCGGCGGGCACGGGAGGCGCAGGAGGTGCGGGCGGGAAGCCACCGGCTGCTGCGCCGTCACCCGGGAAGCCCTGCGGCGCCGCGGGTGCGAACGGGTTCGCCGGCGGGGCCTGGACGCCACCGGCCATCTGGTACTCGGGCTGACGCTCCAGCCGCCGGGTCGGGGCCGGGACGGACGCGGCGATCGGCTCGGAGATCGCGGGCTGCTCGTCGGTGTCGTCGTTGGCGTAGGTCGGCACCACGGCGAGCTTCGGCTCGCGCTGGTCCCACCACGGCAGCCACTCGCGGGTGGTCTGCATGTGGTTGATCTTGCGGATCACCATCGTCGCGGCGATCGCGGACACCACGGTCAGGACGAGTGACGCCGTACCGGCCAGGGCGATACCGCGCAGCGACCCGACGGTCGCCTCCATCCACATCAGGAACCGGCGGACCACCACGTCGAACGCGAGCGCGCCGACCCAGGCGACCCACCACACGGACGTGAGGGACGGCGTCCTGAATCGGCGCAGGTCATCGGCGTAGACGGGGGTCTTCGGATCGCTGGCGAGCCAGACGTCGTCGACGATCTGTTTCGGATACCAGAGATTCGGGCCGGGGCAGAACCAACTGGCCAGCACCCAGCCATGACCGCGGCGATGGTCGGCCTGGCAGAACACCTCGGAGTTGACCCGGGCCCGCCAGAGCCAGATCACGAAGACCACGGCGGCGGCGACCGAGATGATGACGTTGGGAACCGCGGTGACCTTGGCGATCGCGTCGGCGCGATTCAGATCCGCGTCATCGACGTTCGGCATCCCACCGAGATAACGGTGGACGACGGAATACGTGTTCCAATCGGACCAGGTGGAAAGCAGGTGGGTGATAGTCGACGCACCCAGCAAACCGATGGCGATCTTTCCGACCGTCCCGACCTGCTGGAACTCCTCAGCTGCGTGCGGCTGCCACTCTTCATGGTCTTCTACAGCAGACAGAACTGCTTGCTGCGGGTGGCTCACGTCTCGCGTCCCTCGCGTTGCTGGAACTCCGTCTGTTCGGCGTTTCGGCCTTTTCCTGCCCCCGCATGACCGAGCCACATTGATACCACGAAGTAGGTACGCGAAGGGAGTCGAGCCCAGCACCGAGGGTGTCGACTTAACGTGTTCTTTTCGTACGCCCATCACCATTGGTAACGACGCAGCAGACGGTGCGTGACGGTTTGGTTTACCTCGCAGGAGGTTGGTATCTGCTGTGGGACTGATCGAGCGCCCACCACGGCACCCATTCACGGTTGGTCTGCAGCTCGTCGATCCGCTCGATCAGGATCACCGCCAGCACGGCGGCCGCCGTCGTACAGAACGCCGAGATCGTGGACAGTACGACGTTCGTCCGCAGGTCACCGACCTGCGTCGAGCCGGCCAGTACGCCGCGCTGCACGATGTTGCCGGTGACCAGGCCCGCGACCCACGTGAGCCACCAGCCCCAGACCAGCCGTGTGCCCGGGATCTCCCGCAGGATCGGTGTCTGCGGATCCGTGCGCGGGTCGCTGGCCGCGACGATGTCGTCGACGACCTGCTTGGGGTACCAGAGGTTCACCACCGGGCAGATCCAGCTGCCGAGGACCCACCCGCGGGTGAACCGGTGCTCGCCGCGGCAGAACATCTCCGCGTTCCACCGGACCCGCCACAGCCAGATGATGAACACGGCCGCGGCCGCCAGCAGGACCAGCGCACTGACGATGCCGAGCGAGCCGGAGATCAGGTCGGCCTCGGCCAGCTGGTCCGGATCATCGGCGTACCGCTTCAAGGTTTGGTACGAGTACCAGTCCGACCACGCTGTCGCCCAGGTGGTGACGGTCACGAGCCCGACCAGGATCGAGGCAGCCAGACCCATCGACCGCTCGGAACTGAACCAGCGGTCCAGCGGCGGTTGCGGCGGCCGGCTCGGCATGGATCAGGAATAGCACAACACCGCGTGACCGGGCGAGAACATCACGTCGCGGTTTGTTCGTGGCGCAATCCGGCCAGAATGTGCCTGACCGGGGCGGTGGGGTGGGGACGGTGAAATGTCGGTGGTGAGCGGCAGGATGTAGGTATGCGCTGGTCTGTGATCGATTCGCCCATCGGCGACCTGACCCTGGCGGTCGACGACGTCGGGTTGTGCCGCGTGCACTTCGGCGGCTCGGACCGCCCGGTCGACACCGACCCCCTGCTGACGGAGACCGCCGAGCAACTCGAGGCCTACTTCGCCGGCGAGCTCCAGGACTTCACCCTGCCACTCTCGGTCCCGAGCGGCTCTGCCTTCGAGCGCGCTGTCTGGGACCAGATGCGCCGGATCCCGTACGGCGAGATGCAGACGTACGGCGAGGTCGCGAAGATCGTCGGGGACGCGGGCGCGGCCCGGGCCGTCGGCGTCGCCTGCAACCGGAACCCACTGCCGATCGTGGTGCCGTGTCACCGCATCGTCGGGGCCGGCGGGAAGATGGTCGGCTTCGGCGGCGGCATCCCGACCAAGCGGCATCTGCTCGAGCTCGAGGCCCGGGTCAGCCTCGAGACGCTCTGGTCCTGACCCGACACGCTCAGAAACCTGACGAAGATCTGACACCGCGATGGTGCATATCAACGCGCGGCATGGGCCACCTGAGGACTACCGTTGCTAACAGCGATCGGGTCGTCACGCTTGAAGCAGACGATTCATTCGCGCCCTCCACCCTGCCTCGGAAGACGTGCATAAATGAACAAAGCTCACCCCACGGACCACCACCACCCCGACCTGAGCGCCCTGATGGACAAGAGTGCCGAGGACTGGTCGGCGCCCGAGATCCAGGACGCCGCGCGTGCCGCGCTCCAGATGCACGCACCCGACCGTGAGCCGCTGACCTGGGTCAAACGGTTCAAGGTTCTGCCCTGGCTGCACCGCAACGACGCGGTCTGCCAAAGCTGCGGTGGCAGCTACCCCTGCATCACCCACCGGTACGCGACCCAGTTGCTGTCGGCCGGTCGGTACACCATCGCTCGCGGCGAGACCGACCCCGAGCCCCAACCGAACTGACGCCGTACGCGCAAGACGACGTCAGCAGGCAAACGAAGGCCGCGACCCCCAGGTGGGGATCGCGGCCTTCGCCGTTGCGGTGGTGGTGCCGGTCAGGAGTCGGTCGGCTTGGAGTCGGTCGACTTCCTGGTGGTGCTGGTCTTCTTCGCGGCGGTGCCGTTGGACGTCGACTTGACCTCGCCGTCGGTGCTGTCAGCCTTGGGAGCATCCGCCTTGGCGGTATCGGCCTTCGGCGCCTCGGCCTTGGGGGCCTCCGGCTTCGCGGTTTCGGTCTTGCCGTTGGCCGACGGGCTCGTCGAAGTGCTCGTCGACGTGCTCGTTTCTGGGCGCGACGTCGTACCGGCCGGGGCGGAGCTGTAGTCGCGACCGCTGGTCGGGGTCGACTGCCAGGCCGGCTCCGGCGGGGTCAGCAGCTTCTTGACCGCTGCCGCAGCCAGGGCACCGAAGCCCAGGAACAGCACGATCTTGCGCAGCCGGTGACTCTTCTTCGGCACTTCGATCTCACCCTTGAGCGCGGCCTTGGTGGCCCTGCCCCGGCGCGAGGTCTCCTCGACGACCGGCTCGGCGGCGGCTGCCAGCGACGCCAGTGCGGCGGTCACCTTCGGCAGTACGTCGTCGTTGAACCGCTCACGGGCCTTCTCGGCCGCCTGCTCGGTGGCCGGTCCGACCTTGGCCAGCGCGTCGTCGATCACCGGGCTGGCCTTCTCCACCGCGACATGCGCGTAGTGAGCGCCGCGCTCGACCGCCTTCTCGGCGTACGGCGACACCCTTTCCCGTGCGGTTCCCACGGCCGGCCCCAGGTGGTCCCGGACCTGGCCGACGGCCGGTCCGAGCTTCTCCGACGCCGATTCGGCGAGTGGCCTGACCCGGTCCTTGGCGACCTCGACCCGGCCCTTGGACTTCCTCAAACCCACGGTTCCCTCCTCGGTGCCGCCCGTACCGACGGACGGCGCTCCGCCCATCGGCGACATGGGCACTCTCTTACGGCTCTGGACAAATCCGGCTTCATCTGCATCGTACGACTTCGGCAGTCGATCACCCTGTGCCCCCACCACGCCATGCCCACACGTACCCGTCAATGCGCCTTTTCTTGGGTCCACATGACAGGATCGAGGACGTAAAGACGTATTCCGACTAGGAGTGACTCCCGTGGCCGAAGAGCTGTACGCAACCCTGCAGACGACGAAGGGGGATGTCGTCATCCGGCTGTTCCCCGACCACGCGCCGAAGACGGTGAGCAACTTCGTCGGCCTCGCCGACGGCAGCAAGGAGTGGACCGACCCGCAGACCGGTGAGCCCAGCACCAAGCCGTTCTACGACGGCCTCACCTTCCACCGGGTGATCGACGGGTTCATGATCCAGGGCGGCTGCCCGCTCGGCACCGGCACCGGCTCGCCCGGGTACTCGTTCGACGACGAGATCCACCCGGAGCTGCAGTTCGACCGCCCGTACCTGCTCGCGATGGCGAACGCCGGCATCCAGTTCGGCCGCGGCACCAACGGCTCGCAGTTCTTCGTCACGGTCGTGCCGACGCCGCACCTGAACCGCAAGCACACGATCTTCGGCGAGGTCGCCGACGACGAGTCGCGCAAGGTCGTGGACGCGATCGCGACCGCGAAGACCGCGCCGGGCGACCGGCCGATCGACCCGATCCTGATCAACAACGTCGTGATCGAGCGCAAGAACGCCTGAGCTTCTCGCGGGGCCGAGGAGGCTCGGCCCCGCACTCCCAGGGAGGACGCACCCCGCGTGACCGAGACCGTCTGCTACCGGCACCCGGATCGGCCCGCCGGGGTGCGCTGCCAGCGCTGTGACCGGCCGATCTGCCCGGCCTGTATGAACAGTGCCTCCGTCGGCTTCCAGTGCCCGAACTGCTTCAACGAGGGCGTCAAGTCGGTCCCACGGACCCGGACCTCCCTCGGTGGCATCCAGCGCGGCAACCCGCAGTTCGTCACGATCGGCCTGCTGGTGCTGAACGTGCTGGTCTTCATCGCCGTCCGCACCGGCAGCAGCCGGGTCGTCAACGACCTGGTGCTGGTCCCGGTGCTGGTGGACACCGAGCCGTGGCGGTTGCTCACGTCGGCCTTCACCCACGTGCAGATCTTCCACATCTTCTCGAACCTGTTCATGCTCTGGCAGATCGGCCCGATCCTGGAGCAGATGCTCGGCCGGCTGCGGTTCCTGGTCCTGTACCTGTTGTCGGCCCTCGGCGGCAGCGCCGCGGTCTGGCTGCTCGCCGCCCCCGGTTCGGCAACCCTCGGCGCGTCCGGTGCGGTCCTCGGTCTGGTCGGCGCCCTGCTCGTGATCAGCCGGGCCCGCGGTCTCGACGTCACCTGGATCCTCGGGTACGTCGCGGTGACCGCCGTACTCTCCTTCCTGATCCCGAACATCTCCTGGCAGGGTCACCTCGGCGGGTTCGTCGTCGGCGCGGCCGTGGCGTGGCTGTTCCTCCAGACCACGAACCGCCGCCGCAACAAGGCCCACACCTAACCGCTTCGCACGCCAATTAGGTTCACCAGGCAACTAAACGGCCTAGCCCACAATTTGCGCTCGGTTGGATCAAACCCGATGACAGGTGGCCCTGGTTACCTGTCTAATCAGGTGACGTCCCGACGGGGGACCTTCTTGGTAGGGGCATCAGCGATGAGTCCACGTGCAGTAGAGAAACGCGCTCGGCCGGGTAACGACAGACATCTGCCGGCCTCGCCGGCACGGTCAGCGCAGCAGCAGGCAGCTGTCGCCAAATTCGTGCCAGAGGTACTGGTGCTGCAGGGCGGCGTCGTAGGCGCGTTGGACCGTGCCGTCGCCGACAACCGACTCCAGAAGAAGTAGGTGTGAGGCCTCCGGAGCGTGCATGCCGGTGATGAGGCCGTCCACTACCTGAGCGGGATGGTCGGGACCCAGGACCAGGTCGGTCCAGCCGTGGGCGGCCGCGACTGAACCATCCGGGGTGACGGCTGACTCGATGGCTCGGACCGCGGTGGTGCCCGCAGCGATGACACGTCCGCCGTTGGCCTTGACCCAGTTGACCAAACGAGCGGTGTGCGCGGGTACGTCGTACCGCTCGGGCAAGGGTGGTTCGTGGCTCTCGAGCGAGGAAACGCCGCAGTGCAACAGGATCGGCGCGATCAGTACGCCCTGCGACGCCAGGTGACTCACCAGCTCGAAGCTGAACGGCCTTGCCGCGCTGGGCATCTCCGCACTACCCGGCTCACGCGCAAAGACGGTCTGGTACGACGCGAGTGGCCACCGCTGGTCGACGTACTGATAGGTGATCGGCCGCCCGTTCCGCTCGAGATAACTGAGCACATCAGGCACTGGCGGCTTCGCGCGCCACAGGCGGTTGGAATCCGATTGGTACGGCGACAGCAGCGTCAGCACGCCCTCCGGCATCTCCACCCGGTCGCCCGCCGTACCGCCGAACATCGGCGAGCCGCCGTTGCGGAGCTCGACCACCCACGTGCCGTCGTCGAGTGAGGTGGAGAAGTGCACGACGACCGGAGCCACACCGGCGCCGGTGATCCAGGAGCCGTCGACGGCTGCGGGCAGGGTGCCGGACGTGTTCACCAGCAGCAGGTCGCCGGGTCGCAGGTGCTCACCGATCCGGTCGAAGCGGGTGTGCGTGACGGTCGACCCCTCCGCGACCAGCAGCTTCACCTGATCCCGCTGGATCCCTCGGGCCTCCGGTGGTTCGCCGGCGTTCAGTGCGTCGGGCAGGACGAATCTCGTGTGTGGATGGACTTTCACGGAGTCACCGCCTGGGCGAACTCCGCCGCACGGTACCGACCACTTTCCGGGCGGCTGTCCAGCAACCGCAGGAACGCCGGTACGACGGTGGCCGGCTCGGGCCGGTCCGAGATGTCCTCACCGGGGAACGCGGCCTGGTGCATCGCCGTCCGCAGATCTCCCGGATCGACGGCGTACACAGCAAGGGTGGGGTGCTCGGCGGCGAGAACCCGCGTCGCGTGGTCGAGAGCTGCCTTGGCGGAGCCGTACCCACCCCACGTCTCGTAGGCCTCGACCGCGGCGTCGGAGCTGATGTTGATCAGCACACCGGCAGCTCGGGTGAGTTTTGGCAACAGTGCTTGGGTCAGAGCGAGTGGCGCGAGTACGTCGACCTCGTAGACGCGACGTAGTTCGTCGAGGTTGGCGGTCTCGAGAGTCTGCAGCGGACTCGGGCCGAGGTAGCTCGCGTTGTTGACGAGCAGGTCGAGCCGACCGAGTCCCGCCACGGCCTCGATCAGGTCGGCGCGGTGGTCGGCGTCGGTGATGTCACCAGCGAGTGGGACGACATCGGTACGGGCAGCGAGCGCATCGGCCGCGTCCTTCAGAGCTTCGGCGCCGCGGGCGTCGATCACGAGCGCCCAGCCGCGGTCGGCGAGTCCATGGGCCAGCGCGAGCCCGAGGCCGGCCGATGCGCCGGTGATGAGAGCGACAGGACGGTCAGAGGGTTCAGGTGTCATGCCCTCGACTGTCGTACCTCAAGTCATCTTGAGGTCAAGAGGATCCCTGGATTCATCACGCCGTCCGGATCGAGCGTGTGCTTCACGGCCTGCAGAGCCTCGACCGCGAGCGGGCCGATCTCGTCCGCGTACGCCGACCGATGGTCGGTGCCGACACCGTGGTGATGGGAGATCGTCCCGCCGGCTGAGGCGATCGCCTCGCTCGCGGCCATCTTCGCCTGCCGCCATTGGCCAATGGGGTCATCGGTCTGGGCCGAGATCACCGTGAAGTACAGCGAAGCCCCGGTCTCGTACACGTGTGACACATGGCAGAGAACCAAAGGCGGCGTACCTTGCGCGCTCAATGCACCAACGAGCGCTTCGGTGACGGCGGCCTTCAGCGCGGGGATCCGCGACCAGAACGCGGCCGTCTCCAACGTCTCGACCAACGCACCCTCGTCCAGCAACGGATCCCGCAGGTACGGCGCTCGGTACCGGCCGACGCGCCACAGCTCACCAGGGCCCTCGCCGAGGTTCTGACCGCCCGCCTTGGTCAGCACGTCAGCAGTCGCCTGGTTGTACGGACCGTCGAAGCCGATGATCGCCAGTACGCCGCCCGACCCGCCGCCGAGCACATCCGGATCGGCCAGGTTGACCGCGGTCTCCGCCTCGTCGGACAACCGCAGCACGGTCGGCAGCGGTCCGTCCTGCGCGAGCCGGCGGATCGCGGTCAGGCCGGTCTCGAAGTTCTCGAACCGCCAGCCCTCGAAGTGCCGCTCGGTCGGCCGCGGCCGGATGCGTACGACGACCGACGTGATGATCCCGAACGCGCCCTCTGAGCCAAGCACGAGTTGGCGCAGGTCGGGGCCGGCCGCGGACATCGGTGCGCGGCCGAGCTCGATCGTGCCGCGCGGGGTGGCGAGGGTGAGACCGACGACCATCTGGTCGAAGCGGCCGTAGCCCGCGGAGGACTGCCCGCTCGATCGGGCTGCCGCGTAGCCGCCGATCGAGGCACCTTCGTAGGACTGCGGGAAGTGCCCGAGCGTGTAGCCGCGGGCGGCGAGGAGAGCCTCGGCGGCTGGACCGCGGACGCCGGCTTGGAGGGTGGCCGTGCGGGACACCTCGTCCAGGTCGAGCAGTTGATCGAGGCGTCGGAGGTCGAGGGTGATGAAGCGGCGGTCGGGTGCGAGGCCGCCGACTACCGAGGTGCCACCGGAGTACGGGACGACTGCCAGGTGATGGCGGGCGCAGGCGGTCAGGAGGGCGAGGACCTCGTCGTGGGAGGCCGGGTAAACGACGGCATCGGGCATGTCGGAGGTGTCGCCGGCGCGGTGGCGCAGCAGGTCAGGAGTGGAGTAGCCGCGGGTGTGGGCCCAGCGGGAGTCCAGGTCGGTCGTGACGTGCTTGGCCCCGACCACGTCAGTCAGGACAGCCACTTGCTCAGACGTAATCCCGGGGCGGTCAGCGGGAGCGGTGGGCTCGTGCGGGGGTCGGCGTACGCCCAGGTGTTTGAGGGCGTCGAGGGCTGCGGCGGGGAGCTTCACGGAGTGGGACGGGTCGCCCCACCGGCCGGGCGTGAGTTGCGCCACCGGAAGGTCCGATTCGGTCATCGTGGGCTGCCTTTCGGTGGATCGGGGAGTAGCGTCCGTGAGAGGTGAAACCCCCTGGTCTCCACCTCCCACGGACAGTTCGGGGATGCCACTGTGCCAGTTGTACTGTCGCTGATACACTCTGACACGTGATGTCTCAGCGTAACAGCGACTCGGAACCCGAGACCAGCACCCGTCCGGCCCCCGCGAACGCGATCGGCGAGGAGCGGATCCTGGACGCGTCCTACGAGCTGCTGCTCGCGATCGGGATGCGCCGGATGACGATGGCCGACATCGCCCGGCATGCGGAGGTCTCCCGCGCGACGCTGTACCGGCGCTGGCCGAACGTGCAGGCGGTCGTCGCCGCACTGATGACCCGGGAGTGGACCACCGCACTGGTGTCCGCGTTCCAGCCCGACGCCGCCGACGGCAAGACCCTGCTCGTGGAGGGTGTGGTCGAGGTCGTCGCGAAGACCCGCGTCCACCCGTTGATGCGGAAGATCATCGAGCTCGACCCCGAGTTCCTCACGCCGTACCTGCTGGAGCGCCGCGGCAGCAGCACGGTCGCGCACCTCGCGCTGGTCGAGGAAGGCATCAAGGCAGGTCAGGCCGATGGCTCGATCCGAGAAGGCGACCCGGTCTGGCTCGCTCGGCAGATCATTCTGGTCTCGCTGGCCTCCGCGGTGTCCGGGCCGGTGATGGCCGAGAAGGACGAGTACACGAAGCTCGACGAGGAGCTGCGCGCGATGCTTGACCGGTACCTCCGGCCATGACCTACCTGGGCAACGCCAGCCTGAACGCGGCTCGCCGCGCCCGCGAGCTGGACTGGCTGGACACGACCGGCGCGGTCGATGTGCTGGTCATCGGCGGCGGGGTCACCGGCGCCGGCGTTGCCCTGGACGCGGCCGCCCGCGGCCTGTCCGTTGCCCTGGTGGAGAAGCACGACCTCGCGTTCGGCACCAGCCGGTGGAGCTCCAAGCTCGTGCACGGCGGCCTGCGCTACCTCGCCTCCGGCCACGTCGCCATCGCGTACGAGAGCGCGGTCGAGCGCGGCATCCTGATGAAGACGACCGCACCCCACCTGGTCCATCCGGTCCCGCAGGTCGCGCCGTGGTTCCCGCAGGCGAAGTTCGCGCAGGCCGCGCTGCTGCGGTCCGCCTTCCTCGGCGGTGATGTCCTGCGGACGTTCGCCCGGACCAGCGACGACTACCTGCCACACTCGCGCCGGGTCAGCTCGGCCGAGGTGCTCCGCTACGCGCCGACGATCCGGCCGGAGGGACTGCGCGGCGGCTTCCTGACCTGGGACGGCCAGTTGTACGACGACGCCCGGCTGGTGATCGCGATCGCGCGGACCGCGGCGCAGTACGGCGCTCGCGTGCTCACCCGGGTCGCAGCCACCGAGGTCACCGGGCGAGGCGCCGTGCTCGTGGACCAGCTGACCGGGCACCGCGTGCAGGTCGACGCGAAGGTCGTGATCAACGCCGCCGGGATCTGGGCCGGACAAGTTGCCGAGGGCATCAAACTCCGGCCGAGCCGCGGGACCCACCTGGTCCTGCCGCAGTCCGTGTTCGGCGGGCTGTCCGCCGTACTGACCGTGCCCGTGCCGGGTGAGCTGCGCCGCGTGGTGATGGCGATCCCGGCGCCGGACGACCGGGTGTACGTCGGTCTGACCGACGAGGACGCGCCCGGACCGGTGAGCGACGTACCGCAGGCGACCGACGCGGAGATCGACTTCCTGCTCAACACGATCAACGCGGCCGTGCATGAGCCGGTGACCCGGGCCGACCTGCTCGGCACGTACGCCGGACTCCGGCCGCTGCTCGACACCGGCCACCACAAGGGTGAGCACAAGACCGCGGACATCTCCCGGCGGCACGCGGTCATCACCGGCCCGGACGGGCTGGTCACGATCGTCGGTGGCAAGCTCACCACCTACCGCCGGATGGCCCAGGACGCCCTCGACACCGCGCTCGAGCAGTCGTCGATCGACGTACGCCGGCCCTGCCGGACGCACCGGATCCCGCTGATCGGTGCGGCCGATCGGGTCCGGCTCGCGGCGGTGCGAGCGCCCGCACGGTTCGTCCAGCGGTACGGCGTGGAAGCGCCGGACGTGATCGCGGGACCGCCGGAGTTGCTGGCCCCGATCGCGCCCGGGTTACGGACGACCTTCGCCGAGCTGCAGTTCGCCGTCCGGCACGAGGGTGCGCTCGCCGAGGACGACGTACTGGACCGGCGGACCCGGATCGGGCTGTCGGAGGCAGATCGCAAGCTCGCGCTGCCCGCGGTCCGGGAGGCGTTCGCGGCGGTCTGATTGCACGTTCTCACCTGTGGATCACGGGTTGATCGCTCCACCCCTTGGGTTAACTTGGCTGCGGGGAGGTGAGAACACGTGACACAGCCGTATCCAGTACCGGGGCCGCACCAACCGCCGTGGCCCTATCCGGGGCCGCCGTCGTACCACGGTCCGTTGCCGTACCAACCGCCGCCGATCCCGCCGCGGTACCGGCCGCTGCGGAAGGTCGCGATCGTGAGCATCGTGCTGATGGGCCTGACCTCCTTGGCCGCGGTGATCCAGTCCGCCTTGCTGTGGCGTTCGTACGACGACGTGAAGCGGTTCGTGTACGGGTTGCTGTCCGAGGAGGAGATCGACCGCGGCATCGCGTCGATCGCCGGCACCGGCCCGCTGCTCAACCTGGTCAGCTACCTGCTGATGGGGACCGGGATCGCCTTCCTGATCTGGCTGTGGCAGGCCCGCGACAACACCTACTTCCTGTACTCACCACTCGCGCCACGGCCGATGGCCGAACCGCAGCACAGCCTGCACCGGCGGGCCCAGGGCTGGATCGTCGGCGCGTGGTTCTGCCCGATCGTGCAGTTCTGGTATCCGCTGCAGCTCGTCCAGGACGTGGCCACCGCGAGCGAGCCGCCGGAGCAGCCCGGCGCCGTTCGGAGCGGTCGGATGCGCACTCTGCTGTACGGATGGTGGGCGACCTGGACGGGATTCTGGCTGATCGTGGTCGGCGGCGGTGGCGTCGCGTTCGTCGGCTTCATCGTGTGGATCGTCCGTCTCGTCGACGCGGCCGACGCCGCGGACGCGACCGGTGACTACGTCGACATCTACGACCTGCAGGACTTCATGGTCCACGTCGCCCTCGCGGTCAACATCGGCTTCACCGTCGCCACGATCCTGCTGATCGTCGCCGCGATCACCGCCTCACTCCTGCTCCTGGACATCACCCGCCGGCAACACGAGTTGGCCACCGCTACCCGGCCCACCGACGCGGTCCCACCACCAGGACCACCGCAGTACGCTCCCCGCTTCAACAGCTCGGGCCCGACCTTCCCGTCGTACGGGCCGCACCCCTAGAACCGGCACAGGACGACGCTCGCATCGTCGTACCGCTTGCCGCGGAAGCCTTGCGCGGTCTCGTCGTACGCGCGGACGCGGGCGATCAGCTCCTGCGGCCCGGCGGTGGTGAGGACGTCGAGCAGGTCGTCCCACGAGTGGCCGTAGCGTTCGGCGTACCGCGATGCTCCGTCGGTCAGTACGGCGGCCACCTCGACGTCGGCGCGATCCGTCGTACCGGTGACCGCCTCGTACGCCGCCTTGGGTTCGGTGCTCGCGACCCAGAAGCCGCCGGGCTGGTTGCGGAGTCGGCGTACTGCGGCGAAGGAGTACTCGGGCAGGTAGTCGACGCGGTTGTCGCAGTGCGGAGTGGTCACGCCGGACGGCGAGCGCACGACGAGGGGTGAGTCGGCCAGGACCAGGTGTTCGAGGTGATCCGGTCGGACCCGCAGCATCGCGACGGTGGAGGACGGGCTGTCCGGGTTGGTGAGGTCGCAGGTGTCGGCGTGGCCGGCCCGGACCGCGGTGATCGCGTCGGCGAGCAGGTCGGTGAGTGGCGCCGACGAGCCGGTGAGCAAGGGCGTGGCGAGGTGACCGGCCAGTTGTGCGACCAGCCAGGCGACCGTGTGCCGGCAGCCGGACTCGATGCCTGGCGGAGCGGTGGCGCCGTCGAGGACGACGACGAAGTCGGGGCCGGTGAGGACGAGATCCTCGTTCACCGCGGGCGGTCGCCGGTCCGGCGCGGGCAGGCTGAGCGAGCGGATCTCCACCTGACCAGTCTCCTATTTCGTGCAGCCCCAGCTGTCACCGAGGGACTGCTCGAGCGAGATCTTCGGTGACCAGCCGAGCTCCTGACCGATCAGCGAGATGTCCGCCTGCTGCCAGCTCACCCCGGGCGCCCCCTCCTCCACGATCCGGGCCGGCTGCCCGCTCAGCTCGAACAACTGCCCGGCCACGTCCCGGGCGAGCGTGGCCCGTCCGGTGCCGACGTTCAGGACCGAGGGCAGCTTGGCATCCGCCAGCGCAACCGCAACCACGGCCTCGGCGACATCGCGGACGTCGACGAAGTCCCGCCAGACGTCCAGCGATCCGACCTCGATCAGCTGCCGCGCCCGCAGATCCCGAATCACCCGCCCGGTCAGCGTGGTCTCGGGCGCACCCGGCCCGATCACGTCGAAGATCCTGAGTACGACGGTGTCCGCGCCGTTCCGTTGAGCCCGCAGGACGAGTTCGGAGCCGGCCAGTTTGGTGGTCCCGTACGGACCGGCCGGCTGGGGATCGGTCCGTTCGTCCTGGCTGCTGCCGTGCGGACCACCGCCGTACTCGGCCGCGGAGCCGAGCTGGACGAAGCGTGCGTGGCCGGCGTTGTCACGGGCCGAGGCGAGTAGGGCCTCGACCGCGATCACGTTCGCCCGGACCAGCTCGGCCGGGGCGCCGAGGGTGGCGCCGGCCGCGTTGACGATCACGGTTGGCTTGTACATCCCGATCTGGGTGTCCAGGGCGTACGAGTGCATCTCGGCCAGGTCGCACAGCCGGTACGGCTCACCCCGGCTCCGGCTCATCCCGCGGTACTCGACCCCACGGTCGTCGAGCAGCGCGCAGATCCTGGCGCCGAGGAAGCCTCCCGCGCCGAACACCATCACCCGCTCAGTTCCGGTCACCTCTCCATCGTGCGGCCCGTAGTTGTCGGTCCGCCTTCCGTTCTCCGTCGTCACCATCACAACTGCCGTACGGCGCGGTGCCCGGGCTGTCGGCGTGAGATGGCAGGGTGGGGTCGTCGCCACCGACCGAGGGAGAGCCATGGCCGCACGACCGGGAGTGCCGACCGAGTCGACGATCCGGGACTGGGACGACGCCGACCCGTCCGGGCAGACCTACCAACGGGTCCAGTTCATCGACTCCGACCTGACCGAGGTGGAGAACCGCGGCGGGATCTTCGAGGAGTGCACGTTCCGCGGGGTCCGGTTCAACGCCTCGACCCACACCGACGCGGCGTTCGTGAACTGCACGTTCGTCCGCTGCTCGCTCTTCGACACCACATTCACCCGGTGCAAGCTGGTCGGCAGCTACTTCGACGACTGCACCTACAACCTGCTGAAGGTGAACGGCGGAGACTGGTCCTTCGCAGGCCTGCCGGGTGAGGACCTGAAGGGGACCGAATTCACCGGCGTGAAGCTGCGCGAGTCGGATCTGACCGGAATCCGGGCGGGGAAGGCGGTGCTGCGCGACCTCGATCTGTCCGGTGCGTCGCTGCAGCGGGCCGATTTCACCGGCGCCGATCTGCGGGGATCGGACCTGTCGACGCTGGACCCGCTCACCGTCGTACTGAAGGATGCGCGGATCGATGTCACCCAGGCGATGGTGATCGCGGCGAGTCTGGGGCTCGACGTCAGGCCCTAGCCTGTGGATATCTCCGTGTAGTCACGCAGTCATCCCCCGTTCTATCCACAACCTGTGGATAACCATCCGGATAACTTCGTATTCGTTCTGTGATATCTCACCGCGTTCTGGCTACTGGCCGTAGCTTCGCTGCGGGCAACTCGTGCCGCCGGTGCCGACCTGGCACCCGAGCGGGTACGACGAGGAGCGCGGCGTGCTCGACGACGTACGGCACGGCCACCAGCTGCCGTCCGCGGGTCAGCGTCTGGAGTCCGGCGGCGACGCCGACTCCGCAGAAGACGCCGAGCGAGTTCGCGATCAGGTCGTGCAGCTGGCAGGACCGGCCGAGCTGCGGGATCAGCGCCTGGACCGCCTCGACCGCCGCGGACATCCCGACCCCGGCGGCGATCCCGTCGACCGGACGGCCGCTGGCCAGCGTGAGCATGCCGGCGGCCGGGACGAACAGGAGGACGTTGAGCAGGCCCTGGAGTGAGGTGAGCCCACCGGTGGTGGTCAGATGCGTCCCGCACTGGCCGATCTGTCCCAGTCGATGTGCGGTCGGGCTGAGCGTCGCCGCGAGAACCAGGGCGAACGCGGCGGGCATACAGAACGCCGCCAGCCGTGGGATCAGGTCGCCCGGTTTGCGCAGCGACGAGAGGGCGATCGGTAGGGCCATGCCGGTGAGCACGAGCCAGGTGTCCAGTAGGTGTGGGATCCCGCGATAAGTCTCGAGCACGCGTCCGGAGCCTCCCGTGGTCGACCGCTGACTCGATCTCTGCCTCGTCAATTTCGCTTCCTTGACGACGATCTGTCGTCCACTCCCGCTCCCGCCAGGCCTGTCCGGACATCTGCACGCAGCCGCAAACAGTCCGTGACAATCCGTGTACAAACTGTCACGGAAGGAAGGTGCTCAGGGCAACGATCCTTTGCTCCGGATCAACCGATCGGTGGAGTCGGTGGGACCAGGCGGGCGATGTGCGGACCGGTTCCGCAGCAGCAGAGTGGGGACCGTCGAAAGGAGTCCGAGATGTCCATGGTCGATGTGCGGCACCCGCGGAGTGCGGGCGCGTTGCGCAATGTGCAATTGCTGACCGCCGCCTACCTCACCCTCAGCGTGCTGACGCTGATCGCCATCATTGCCCTGCGCAACCACGCGGCGATCGTCAACGACGCGGTCTGGGTCCGCGGGACGATCGTGGTCGCGAGTTCGCTGCTCACGTTCGCGTTCGCCCGCCGGGCCGCCCGCGGTTCCCGGAGGGGTTTCCTCCGGCTCCGGCTGGTCTCCGGCATCATGCTGGTCGCGATCGTGGTGATCATCGCGCTGCCGGGAACGTTCCCGGTGTGGCTGAAGTGCGAGCAGGCGGTCTGTGGTCTGCTGCTGCTCGGTGTCGCGCTGCTCGTGAACGGGCGGCACCTGCGGTCGGTGTTCACTGGTCAGTGAGGAGGCGTCGATGAGCGAGCAGGCGTGGCCGGTCCGGCTGACGGTGGTGCCGTACGTGCTGCTCGCTGTCCTCGCGGCCGTCACGGTGTCGATCAAGAGGGACGAGCCGGCGTCGCTGGTAGTCGACCTCGTGCTCTGCGCGGTCGCCGCGCTGTGGATCCTCGGGATGTTCACGCTCCGGCCGGCCGCGCGGGAGCGGACCGCCCCGATGGCGGTCTTCGTCACCGGCTTCGTGCTGATCATGGCCGTGCTGGTCATCCGCGACTCGTGGTTCGGCTTCCTCACTCCGGCCGGCTACTTCTACGCGTTCAGCCTGCTGGAGTGGCCGTCGGAGCTGTTCGCCATCGGCGCCGTCGCGGTCGTCGCCGGGACGGCGCAGGCGTACGACATCCCGAAGGACCAGGTGATCGGCTGGCTCGCGTACGTCGCGGTCGTCGCGGTGAACGTGCTCGGGATGTGCCTGGCCGCCTGGATCGGCCGGAAGAACGACGTACTGACTCAGCAACGCCAGGACGCGATGGACCAGCTGACCGAGACCAACCGCCGGCTCGAGGCGTCGCTGGCCGAGAACGCGGCCCTGCACGACGAACTCGTCGCCCAGGCGCGCGACGCCGGCGTCCACGACGAGAGGCAGCGCATGGCCCGCGAGATCCACGACACCCTGGCGCAAGGGCTGACCGGGATCGTGACCCAGCTGCAGGCGGCCGAACGGGCGGCGGACTGGCGCCGGCACGTCACCGCTGCGGTCGGCCTGGCCCGCGAGAGTCTGACCGAGGCCCGGCGCTCGGTGCACGCCCTCCGTCCACAGCCTCTGCAGGCTGGATCGCTGAGTGACGCAATCGCCGACGTCGTACGACGCTGGTCCGCGTTGCACGGGATCGCCGTACAACTCGCGACCACCGGGACGCCGCGGGTGCTGACGCCCGAGGCCGAGTCGGCGCTGCTGCGGGCGACGCAGGAGGCGCTGGCGAATGTGGGGAAGTACGCGCAGGCGACCCGGGTCGGTGTGACCCTGTCGTATCTGGAGAAGGAGGTCGCCTTGGACGTCCGCGACGACGGCGTCGGCTTCGACCCGTCCCGCTGTACCGGCCCAGGGACCGACGCGGGCGCAGGTGGATTCGGCTTGGTGGCGATGCGACAGCGGATCGAGGGACTCAACGGGACACTGGAGATCGAGTCCGAGCCGGGAGCGGGTACGGCGATCTCCGCGGCGGTGCCGATTCCCGGAGCGGGGGTGCCGGCGTGATCCGGTTGCTGATCGCCGACGACCATCCTGTGGTCCGGGACGGGTTGAGCGGGATGTTCGCGGCCGAGCCCGAGTTCGAGGTGGTCGGTGAGGCGAGTGACGGCGCGGAGGCGATCCGGCTGGCGGAGACCCTTCGGCCGGACGTGATCCTGATGGATCTGAACATGCCGGGCGTCGACGGTCTCGCCGCGATCGCCGAGCTCGCGAAGCGTGGCGGCCGCGCCCGTGTCCTCGTGCTGACCACCTACGACACCGACGGCTACGTCGTACCGGCGATCGAGGCCGGCGCGACCGGGTACCTGCTGAAGGACGCACCGCGGGATGAGCTCCTCCGCGCGGTCCGAGCGGCAGCGGACGGTCAGTCGGTACTCGCGCCATCCGTAGCAAGCACGCTGATGAACCACGTCCGTACGCCGGCTCCGCCCGAGCTGCTCAGCCCACGCGAACTCGAGGTCCTCCGACTCGTTGCCGCTGGCAACACGAACCGCGGAGCCGCCACCCACCTGTTCATCAGCGAGGCGACGGTGAAGACCCACCTACTCAACATCTACGCCAAACTCGACGTCCCGGACCGGGCGTCCGCCGTCGCCGAAGCCTTCAAACGCGGCCTGCTCTGAGTTCAGCTGACCTCGTTACCGGATGCCCGCGACGGCCCCGACCGGCCGGCGCTCTGGAAGTCCCGGGCACCGCTGGAGGCGCTGCGGGCGCCTGCGGTTTCGGTGTGCGCACCCGCCGGGATCCTGACCCCACCGGGAGGTCCTTCCGGCCGCACCGTCAGCCCGTCGGAAATGGCCTGGTCGCTCGCGGTCACGGTGACCGGGCCGAGGGTCGAGCTCGCGGTCACGTGTCCGCCCTCGGCTGCGTGCACATCGACCGAACCGGTGGCAGACCTCGCGTCCGCGGTCCCGTGGAGGTCGGTGATCTTGACCTGACCTTCTCGCGAGCTCGCAGCGGCGTTCTTGGTGGTTCCGATGTCGATGTTGCCCTTGCGCGAGGTCGCGACGACCTTGTCGGCGTTCTCGACCTTGATCCTGCCGCTGCCGGTCTGTGCCTGGACGTCAGCGGCCCGGGTGACACTGACCTTCCCGCTGCCGGAACTCGCCACGACCTTCTGCCCTTCGGCGACCTGCACGTTCCCGCTGCCGGAACTTGCCACGACGTTCTGTCCTTCGGCGACCTGCACGTTTCCGCTGCCCGAGCTGGCGTCGACGTTCACGGCCTTGTCCACGCTCACGTTTCCGCTACCGGTACGGCCCACCACGTTCTGCGCCTCGCCGACCTCGACATTCCCACTGCCGGAGTTCGCGTCGACCTCGACGGCTTTGCCGACGCTCACATCCCCGCTGCCGGACCGGGCCTGGACTCTGTCCGCGGTGCCGACGCCGATCTCACCGGAGCCAGTCTCCGCCCTGAGACTGGTGGCTTGCTCGACGTTCACGTCACCGCTGCCGGACCGGGCCTGGACGACATCAACCTTGCCGTGCGTCTCGAGGTTCGCGCTGTCGGTCGCGCACTGGATCGAGCTTCCCTCCGGGACCACGGCGTGGATCTCGATCGGCGCCGTCGGCGGCCCGAGGTCGACGGGCTGACCGTTGACGAAGACCTGGCCGTCCTCGATGGACAGGCTGCCGCCCGACATCCCCTGCATGCTGAGCGTTCGTCCGTTGATGTTCATGCTGTTGATGTTCAGGTTCGACGCGTGGCCGAACTGGGACCCGTCGCCGAACTGGACGGATGCGCCGTCGCCTGATGTGAAGACGGCGCCGTTCGAGCCGAAGGTGTTCGCGGTCACCTGGGCCGAGGCGGTGATGCGACCGTCCGGCGTCGACTCCAGGGTGGCGCCTCGTACGGCGTCCGCGGCCGGACCGGTCTGGTCCATCGTGCTGATCGTGATGCTGGCCTGGGTGCAGTTCGGGTCGGCCCGCACCACCACGCGGCCGGCCGCCCCCAGCAACCGAGCATCAAGCCGAACCGCCCCCGGCCCCCCAGCATTCAAGGGGCGAACCGTCGCCTGACCCCCCGCCTGCCCCGGAGTCGGCTGAGCCGGCCCCGGTTGCGGGCCTGTCTGAGGCCCGGTTCGCGGTCCGGTCGTCGGGCCGGGCTGTGGGGCTCGGGCTGCGCCCGGTTGAGGTCCCGTCGCCGGCCCGGTCCGTGGGCCGGGCTGTGGGGGTGCGGGTTGGGGTGGGGTTTGTTGGCCGGGCTGGTGGGTGGGGCGGGAGGGTGGGGACGGCTGGGTGGGGGTGCGGTTGGCGGGGGGTGGGGTTGGTCTGGCCGGCGGGGCTGTCCGAGTCTGGTCCCGGAAGACTTGGGCGGCTCGCCCAGGGTCGTAGCCCGCGGAGGCCGAGCGCCCGAGGATCTGACCGGGGGTCTGCTGTTGCCGCGCAGTCTCGGCGCGGGCTACCTCCTGGAGCCGCTCCTGCTGACCGGCGAACGCCGCAAACGCCTCCTGCACAGCAGGATCGCTGAACATCGAGTGGTTCCGGTTCAGACTGCGGAAGAAGTCCGCACTGCGCCCCTCCCAACCGGCCTGCGCCGTGGCCTCCAAGTTGGACGAGACCTGCGCATCGCTCATCGCCCGCCCCCGGAGAAGCTCCTGCCGGACACCAGGCAAATGGTTGTCCATCAACTGCCCTAACGCGGCCCGCTCGGTTTCCGAACGCCGTTCCATGTAGTCGAGCAGCTTTCGCAACACCCGCGTCAGGGCTTGCTGCGCCTGCGCGATGACCTGTTGCGCGTCCGCCACCTGGTGACCTCACTCTCCGACCGGATCCGGCTCACGGCAGCGTATAAGCACGCCGAAGTCCCCGATCGGGGCTCCAAACAACAGTTTGATTGCGATCGGGGTCGTCAGCGGCGGTGCTGGGCGACTGCGACCGCGGTGTCGTCCTCGCCGGAAGCGTGCAGGCCCTCGATCACGCCGTCCACGTCGGCCTCCGGGCGGTTCTGGCTGAGCTTGAACTTCGCCTCGATCCGCTGGATCGCGATCTCCACCCCGACGATCGCCCGCAACTGCCCGGCGAGGAACTTCGGCGGCGCATCGTCCACCGACCACGGCTCCGCCCGTCCCGCCTCGTGCCGGTCGGACAACCGGCGTACGACGTTCTCGACCCAGGCCGGATCGTCGTGCACGGTCATCGTCCCGTACACGTGAGCGGTGATGTAGTTCCACGTCGGCACCACGCGGCCGTGCTCGCGCTTGGACGCGTACCAGGCCGGCGACACGTAGGCGTCGGGACCGCGCATGATCACCAGCGCGTCCCCGACCACGGTCCGCTGCCAATGATCGTTGTTCCGCGCGAAATGCCCGAGCAACACGTTCCGCGAACGGTCGTGGACGAACGGCAGCATCGTCGCCACCAGCCCGTCCGTCGTCATCGTCACCAGGTCAGCGGCGCCGTGCTGGGCCAGCAACTCCTGGACCGACTCGTCGTCGGGCGCGAAGTGGTTCGGCACGTACATCGGTCACATCCTCGTCTGGGGTCGATACCAGTCTTACCGGCTCCACGCCGGCCGAGGAGATCCAATCCCGAGGATGTTGACCAGTCCACTCAGTGCAGGACTTCGTGCTCCCACTCACCCTGCGGCTGGGTGTGGAGCCGCCAGTAGTGCTCCGCGATCTCGTCCGGGTCCCAGGCGCTGCCGGGCGCGACCCCGCCGGTCACGGTGACGGAGGCGGTGTGGATGCCGGCCGCGCCGTACTGCTGGTCGAGCAGCGTGACAAGCGTCCGTACGCCGGCCTTGCCGAGCGACAGGCTCGTGTACGCGGACACCGGCTCCGGCATCCCGCCGGTGAGCAGGAACGTGCCGCTGCCCCGGTCGACCATCGCCGGTACGACGTGAGCCGCAGTGGTGATCGCACCGACCACGTTCACCGCCCACGCGTCCAGGTGCTGCTGAGCGGTCAGATCGCCAACTGTGTCCGGTTGGATCAGCGCTGCGTTGTACACGACCACCTCGGGTGCGCCATGCGCCGCGATGATCCGGTCGAGTGCAGCCCGCAGCCCGACCTCGTCCGTACTGTCCGCGTTGACTGCGACGACCTCAGCGCCGCCGAGCGCGTCGACCGCGCCCTTCAGCGTCTGTTCCGAGCGGGCAATCAGCCCGGCCGGCATCCCTTCCCGGGCGAACCGCTTGGCCACTGCCACGCCGATCCCCGGCCCTACTCCGATCACTATGAATCCAGCCACGCCACGACCGTAAAGCCTGACACCAGTGTCAAGGTCAAGTCAGCGGCGGGGAAGGACAGTCCCGGACCTCTTGAGGGTGGTCGTGAGCGGGGCGGTCTCGATATGCGTGATGCCGGGCAGCGTGCCGATCCGGGTGGCGAGGTAGTCGTAGAGCGCGTCCGCGTCGGTGCACAGTACGAACGCGAACAGGTTGGTCGGACCGGTCACAGCCGTCGCGAACGCGATCTCCGGGTGGTGCGCCAACGCGTCCGCCACCGTCGACAGCTCGGACGGTACGACGGTCATCCACAGGGCAGCCTGGGTGGTGTACCCGAACAACAGCGGATCCGCCTCCACATCGAAGTACAGAACCCCGGCCCGGACCAGCTCAGCCAGACGGCGTCGCGCACTCGACTCAGGCATCCCACTCGCCGCAGCCAGCGCCGGATAGGCGGCCCGGCCGTCCTTCGCGAGCTCAGCCAGCAGTCGCTCGTCCGGCCCGGTGAGCTCGAGGGGTACGCCGTACTGCGGGTCTGAAGCTCCCGGGCTGAGCGCATCCACCTGCTGTGGTGTCAGAGCCGCCGTACGCCCTGGCCAGCCCGCAGTGCCGGCGACCGCGCGGAGCATGCACTGCGCAGTGACCGCGGTGATCCGTGGGCCGCGGGGCAGCTGCTGCAGGAGCGGAGTGCGCTGGTCGTGGGTGTGCGTGATGCAGGTGACCTCCAGGCCGCCGGAGGTGAGGCAGACCCACGATGTGTCCTCCCGGCGAGCCATGGCCGCTGCCACCGCGACGGCCGTGTCCGGCGCGCACTGGATCCGGATGAGCCAGTCGACCCGGCCGAGCCGGCGACTCGACGGCACCCCGACCACGCGCACCGCGCCCGTCTCGCGGAGCCGGTGATAGCGGCGTGCGATCGTCCGGTCGGAAGCGTCCAGTACGGCGGCGATCCGGCTGAACGACGCCCGTCCGTCGACCTGCAGCGCATGCACGAGCTGCTCATCCAGCACATCGAAATCCACCATGATGCGATCCATCGTGTCGGAATCCGCAGGAATCGGCCACCTTCCTGACGCGGTCGCTCCGCTGTTGCGACCGTCGGACCATGAACCCGCCAGAGACGAAGATCAGCCAGGGCCGACTCCGCGGACGACGCGAGGCCGGCGTAGACACCTACCTCGGCATCCCGTACGCCGCTCCACCGAAACGGTTCGAACCACCCGAACCGCCACCACCCTGGGAAGGCATCCGCGACGCGTCCCGGCTCGGACCGGCCGCGCCGCAGCCACGCTCCCGCCTCGCCGACGCGATCGGCGACCGCACACCCGAGCAGTCCGAGGACTGCCTCACCCTCAACGTCTGGGCTCCCGCTGACGCCACCGGCCGGCCGGTGCTCGTGTTCCTGCACGGCGGCGGCTTCAGCTCCGGCTCCGGCGGCTTCGACTGGTACGACGGGGCTCTGCTGGCTCAGCGTGGCGACCTGGTCGTGGTGACGATCAACTACCGGCTCGGTGCGCTCGGATTCCTCCGGCTCGAGCACAGCAATCTCGGCCTGAAGGATCAGATCGAGGCGCTCGGCTGGGTCCAGGAGAACGTCGCGGCCTTCGGAGGCGATCCCGGCGCGGTGACCGTGGCCGGTCAGTCCGCCGGCGCGATCTCGATCCTGGCGATGCTGTCCGGTCATGCCGCGGACGGCCTGTTCCGGAGCGCGATCCTGCAGAGCGCGCCAGGTGGGATGCGACCGCAGACCACCGCCGAGGCGGACGCCAAGACAGCCGAGTTCCTCGAGATCCTCGGCACCGATCCGCAGACGGCCGCGGTGAGCGAGATCCTCGCGGCCCAGTTGGAGCTCGCCCGCCGGCATCCCGGGGTGGTCCCGCCGTTCCAGTTCGTCGCCGAGCCCGGAACGGTGGCCGACGACATCCTCAGTACGGTCGGCGCCCGCGGCGCGGACGACGTACCGATCCTGATGGGCACGGCCCGCGACGAGGCCGGCTCGCACGGCGGCGATCCTCGCGTCACCACGGAACTCTTCGAAGCGCCGCTGACCCGGCTCGCCGACCTGCTCTGGTCGGCGTCCAACGCGGCCTGGATCTACCGCTTCGACTGGTGCCCGGCCGGCAGCACGTTCGGGGCCTGCCACTGCATCGAACTGCCGTTCGTCTTCGGCAACCTGGCCGCCTGCCAGGACGCACCGATCCTCGCCGGCGCCGACGACCAGACGCTCGCCGCGATGGTCGACGTCGTCCAGCCGGCCTGGATCTCCTTCATCCACAACGGAAACCCCGGGTGGCCGGTGGCCGCCGTACAGCGATTGGACCTGCCATGACTGTCTACCTCAACGGGAACGTCGTCACCGTCGACGGTGAGTTCTCGATCGCCCAAGCCTTCGCTGTCGAGGACGGCCGCTTCACCGCTGTTGGCAGCAACGACGAGCTCGCCCAGCTCGGCGACGACGTTGTCGATCTCGACGGGCGCACGGTGGTGCCCGGCTTCATCGATGCGCACGCCCACACCGTGCATCTCGGCCTGGACCACGCTGCCGAGCCAACCCTGCTCGGCCTCAGCTCGGTCGCGTCGATCGTCGAGACGATCAAGGCAGCCGCGGCCGAGGCCGAGCCGGGCGAATGGATCGTGACGTCGTCGATCGGTGAGGCGCCCGATTACTTCAACCTCCCGGAAGGACTCACCGAGGGACGCTGGCCGACCCGCCAGGACCTCGACGCGGTCGCGCCGGACAACCCGGTGCACATCCCGACTCCGCCGTTCTGGCCGCACCCGGCCATCCTCAACAGCGCCGCGCTCGACCTGCTCGGCGTCACCCGCGAATCGGTGGACCAGCCAGGCATCCAGGTCGAACGCGACGAGGCCGGCGAACCGACCGGGCTGATCTACGGCCTGGTCTTCTACAACGCCCGAAACCCCGTCGTCGGCAAGCTCATGTCGTTGCTGCCGGCAATGAGTTCCACCGCCCGGCAGGACGCCATCGCCAGAGCATTGCAGGGGAACCTGGCACACGGACTGACCACCATCTACGAGGGCCACGGCAACGGCCGCTTCGTCCCCGATCTCCAGGCCCTGTACGCCGCCAACCGGCTGGCATGCCGCGTGGTCACGACGTACGACGTTCCGGTCGGAGTGGACCTCGACGACTGGATGTCTTCCGTCGCCGACGCCGCCGGGGCGGGCACCGGGGACGATCACCTACGCGTCCGTGGCGTGACGGTCGGACTGGACGGGCCGACGCACTTCGGTGGTGCGCTGATGAGTCAGCCGTACGGCGATCCGCACGACGTACTCGGGAACGGCTCGTCGGCGCTCACCGTCGAGCAGCTGACCGACATCGCCCGTCATGCGGCTGCGCACGACCTGCGGTTCAACGTCATCGCATCTGGGGACGTGGCGTGCGAGATCGTCGTCAACGCCTTGGAAACCGTGCACCGCGAGACGCCGTTGACCTCCCGGGCCTGGGTGGCCCAGCACTTCCACCACGTCACCCGGGAACAGATCGAGCGGCTGGCGGCGATGGGTGTGGTGGCACAGGTGTGTGCGGGAGTCGACTACGGCCGCGGCGTACCGACGTTCGTGAACCGGCTGCCGGGGGATCAGTGGGAGCACGTGACTCCCGTGCGGTGGTGGATTGACGCCGGCGTTCCGACCGCACTGGCGAGTGACGGCATGCATGAGCCGTTGTTCCACGTGTGGGCCGCGCTGACCCGGATCGACGGTCGCAGTGGACGCGATCTGCTCACGCCACCGAAGACCATCACGCGTGCGGAGGCCATCCGTGGGTGGACCGCCGACGCCGCGACGGTGCTCGGTGTCGCCGACCAACTCGGTTCGATCGAGCCGGGGAAGCTGGCGGACTTCGTCGTACTGGATCGGGACATCCTGACCTGCCCGGTCGACGACATCCGGGACGCGATGGTCCTCACCACCGCACTGGGCGGCGAGATCGTCAGCGAGTAGGGATCTATCTCGGCGCCCGGCCTGCGGGCCGGGCGCCGAGTGCTAATGGGGATTAGCTGGTAATGCGGTGGTAATCAAACTCAACTCTTGACACGTGGGTGAAACGCTGGCGAAGCTTTCCGCAATCGCTGTGGTAGGGCGTATTAGCAGGAAGGTACGCGCTTGAATCGCACACCCGCCAAGAGACCCACCCAGGCAGACATCGCCCGGCTGGCCGGCGTCAGCCAGGCGACCGTCTCCCTGGTGCTCAACGAGCGCGATGCCGGTGTCCGGATCAGTCCGGCGACCCGGGAGCGCGTGCTGACCGTGATGCGCGAGTGGGGGTACGTCGCGAACGCGTCCGCCCGCTCACTGGCCGGCGGCCGGAACAAGATCATCGGCGTCTACACGTTCGAGCCGGTCTTCCCGACCAGCGGCGTCGACTTCTACTTCCCGTTCCTGCTCGGGATGGAGCAGGAGGCGGCCGACCTCGGCTACGACCTGCTCCTGTTCACCAGCGCCGGCGGCGAACGCCAGATCTTCCGCGACGGCTCGACCCGGCTCTGGCACGCCGACGGCGCCCTCCTGCTCGGCCGCGACCCGAACGTCGAGGAGATCGAGCAACTCCGCGACTCCGGCTACCCGTTCGTGTACGTCGGCCATCGCGAGGTGTCCGGCCCACCGGTCTCGTACGTCGCTGCCGACTACACCGGCGCCACCCGGCAACTCACCGAGCGGCTGTTCGAGCTCGGCCACCAGCGCGTGGCGTACGCCCGGATCGGCAACGGCGACGCACAGCCCAGCCGTGATCGCGAAAGTGGCTTCCGGCGGGCAACGCCGTCGAAACAGGTCCGGCATCTGACCGGACCGGTCTGGACGCTCGGAGACGTCTCGGAGGTCGATGGGCTGGTCGAAGAGCTCCAGCGCAGCGGAGCGACCGCCGTACTCGCGGAGCAGCAACTGCTGGCCGAAGAACTCCAGGTGTGTGCCGCTCGGCGTGGGCTGTCCATTCCCGCCGACCTGAGCGTCGTCGCCCTCGGGGATGCGACCGGGGCGCGCCACGACGGGACCGATTGGACCGCGCTGGTCGTGCCGCGTGAGGAGATGGGCCGGCAGGCGATGCGGCTGCTGGTGCGGTTGCTCGAGGCACCGGAGTCCACCGCGCTGAGCGAGAGCGTCGAGTGCTCGATCGCCCCCGGCGCCACAATCGGTCCGCGGAAGGAGTCCGCATGATCCGCGTGGTCGTCAAGCGACTGCTCATCGGCGTGTTCGTGATGTGGGGTGCGGCCTCCCTGATCTTCCTCATCGTCCGGGTCGCGCCCGGTGACCCGGTCTCGATCCTGCTCGGTCCGGATGCGACCCAGGACCAGATCAAGGAGCTGAGCGCGTCCCTCGGCCTCGACCGGCCACTCATCTCGCAGTACTTCGACTACCTCGGTCACGCCGCCCGCTTCGACTTCGGCGACTCGTACCGGCTCGGCCGGCCCGCGATGGCCGAAGTGCTCGAGCGGTTGCCGGTCACCGCTGAGCTGATGATCGCGTCCACCCTGATCGCGGTGGCGCTCGGCCTGATCCTCGGACTGATCGCGGGCGGCCGTCCGGGCAGCGTGGTCGACCGAGTGGTCTCGGCGGCGGCGATCGCGCTGCAGTCGTTCCCGACGTTCTGGATCGGCATCATGCTGATCCTGCTCTTCGCCCTCGCACTGCGGATGCTGCCCAGCTCCGGCTCGGGTACGCCGCAGCACCTGATCCTGCCCGCGATCACGATGGCGCTGCCGTTCACGGCGATAGTCGCGCGACTGACCCGGACCAGCGTGGCCGAGACGCTGCGCGAGCCGTACATCCAGACCGCCAAGTCCAAAGGGCTCACCGATCGGCAGGTGCTCCTCGGCCACGCGCTGCGCAACTCGCTGCTCCCGGTGGTCACGATCGTCGGTCTGCACATGGGCGGCCTGATGGGCGGCGCGGTGATCGTCGAGAACGTCTTCGCCTGGCCCGGCCTCGGCTCGCTCGTGGTCGACTCGGTGACGAACCGCGACTACGAGGTCGTGCAGGCGGCGACCTTCGTGATCGCCGGCATCGTGATGCTCTTCAACCTCGCCGCCGACCTCGTCTACTCCCAGCTCGATCCGCGCATCCGGCTGGAGGGAAGCTGAGATGGCCTCCATCGCTCTGACCCGCCCGATGGCCGTCCGCCGAGTCGGCTCCTGGCTCAGCCGTGTCCCGTACGTCGTACTCACCATCTACGCCCTGGTCGCGGCGATCGGCCCGCTCGTCATCGACTACAACCCGGTCCGCGCGTCGCTCGACGACCGGCTCCTCAAGCCCGGATCGCACCTGTCCACCGGTGGTACGGCGTGGCTCGGCACCGACGGGCTCGGCCGCGACATGGTCGCCCAGATCGTGTACGGCGCCCGCACGTCGATCCTGATCGGGCTCGCGACCGTGGTGGTGTCCTGTCTGATCGGCGTCACCGTCGGCACGGTGGCCGGGTACTTCCGCGGCTGGCTCGACGCATTCCTTGCCCGCGGCATCGACATCCTGCTCGCGTTCCCGGCCATCCTGCTCGCGATCGTGATCGCCGGTGCGTTCGAGCGCAGTGTTCCGGTGGTCGTGGTCGCACTGGCCGCGACGGCGTGGATCTCCTTCGCGCGGGTGACTCGCAGTGTCGCGTTGTCCTTGCGGGAGCGTGCCTGGGTCGATGCGGCCCGCGTTCTCGGCGTCCGGCGTACGTCGATCCTGCTGCGGCACGTCGTACCGTTCACGATCGGTCCGGTGGTCGCGCTGGCCACGGTCGAGTTCGCCCTCGTCGTACTGGGTGAGGCCGGCCTGAGCTTCCTCGGGATCGGGTTGCCCAACTCGGCCGTGTCCTGGGGCCAAACCATTGCCAACGGCAAGCAGTACCTCGCCAGCGCGTGGTGGATCTCGGCCCTGCCGGGGATCGCACTGTCGCTGCTGATCATCAACATCGGAATCCTCGGTGACCAGCTCACCGCCCGTTACGGACGCGGACACCTCAGATGACGCGCCCAGCTCCCGCGGAAGGCAGAAGAAACATGACACTTGCGCCAGTACTGACGCGGCGCGCGGCGCTAGCCGTCGCCCTCGCCGCCTCGATGGCTCTGACCGCGTGCTCGAGCGCGACCAGCGGGGGCGGCTCGGGGTCCGGCGGCGGTGAGGTCGTGATCGCCGGGACCTATCCGGTCGACAGCATCGACCCGGGTGGGCCGCAGGGTGGCGGCACCGGGCCCCAGATGGTCGAGCAGCAGCTGTTCAGCCGGCTGATCCGGACGAAGGCGGACGGCTCGGTCGAGGGCGACCTGGCTACCTCGTGGAAGCCCGACGCGACCGCGAAGACGTGGACGTTCACGCTGCGGCCCGGCGTGAAGTTCAGCGACGGCAAGGAATTGAAGGCCGCCGACGTGGTCGACTCCTTCAAGCGGTTCACCGACCTGAAGGGGACGAACGCGGCGAACTTCCCCGGGTACACGATGACGGCGCCGGCGGACAACACCGTCGTACTGACCGCGACGAAACCGGACGCCGCGATCCCGCGCAAGCTGGCCGTGTTCTTCGTCCTGCCGGCCGGGGTCGGAGCGAACGACACCGCGTTCTTCGACAAGCCGGTCGGGACCGGGCCGTTCAAGCTGGACAAGTTCAGCCCGAACGAGATCGTCCTGGTGCCGAACCCGGACTACTACGGCGGCGCACCGAAGGTCACCAAGGTGACGATCAAGAAGATGCCGGAGCTCGCGGCCCGGCTGACCGCGTTGCGTACCGGCGAGGCGGACGTGGTCTGGGGCATCCCGGACGACCAGTTGCCCGAGGTGCAGAAGGACTCCACGCTGAACGTCGAGGTGGTGCAGAGCTCGGCCGTCTTCACGATGTGGTTCAACTCGTCCACGCCGTCGCTCAAGGAGGCCGCCGTACGCCGGGCGATCTGGCAGGCGGTCGACTTCCCGACCATCATCAAGAAGCTCTACCCGCAGACCGGCTCGGTGTCCGACTCGGTCGTGTCGAAGCAGACCCTCGGGTACGTCGCGCAGCAACCGGTCGCCTATGACCCGGCTGCCGCGAAGGCGGCGCTGACAGCGGCCGGGTTCGACTTCGCGACGAAGCTGCGGCTGCAGTTCGCGAACGCCGAGTTCCGGCAGTTCAACCAGGCGGTCGTCTCCGACCTGCAGAAGATCGGCGTACAGGTCGACCTGCTGGAGAAGGAGCAGGCGGTCTTCACCAAGGACCTGCTCGCGCTGAACTGGGACATCAACTTCCAGCAGCTGTCCAACCCGATGCTCGATGCGGCCAACACGGTCGGGCGCCTCTACCCGTGCGCGGCCAAGCGGAACGGCTACTGCAACCCGGCGCTGGACAAGCTGATCAGCCAGGCCGCGGCCGCCACCGACGAGCAGGAGCGGGTCAAGCTGTACGGCGAGGCCCAGAAGATCATCTGGGGCGACGCGGTCGGGATGTTCCCGATGGCGGTCAAGTACGCCTACGCCTGGAACAAGCGGCTGAGCGGGTTCACCCCGGACCCGAACGGGCTGCCAGACTTCTCCAAGCTGCAGGTCAACTCTTGATCCGGGCCGAGACGTCGGTGGTGGCGCCTCCGCGCGCAGCGTCCGAGACCTTGCTGGAGGTGTCCGGGCTGGTCGTCGACCTGCCCGGGCGCTCCGGCGCGGTCCGGGTCGTCGACGGGGTGTCCTTCGACATCCCGGCGGCGACCACGGTCGGCCTGATCGGCGAGTCCGGGTCGGGCAAGACGATGACGGCGAACGCGCTGATCGGCCTCTTGCCCGACGACGCAACTCTGGACGGGTCGTTGCGCTGGCGCGGTGAAGAGTTGCTGCAGGCAAAGCCGGCCCGGCGCCGGGAGCTCCGCGGCCACGAGATCGCGATGATCTTCCAGGACCCGCTGGCCGCGCTGAACCCGACCCAGACGATCGGCCGCCAGGTCGGCGAGATCCTGCGCCGGTCCGGTTCGTCCCGTTCCGCCGTACGCCAGCGCGTGGTCAAGCTTCTCGACCGCGCCGGGATCCCGGAGCCGGCCGCGAAGTTGGGGAGCTTCCCGCACGAGTTCTCCGGCGGGATGCGGCAGCGGGCGATGATTGCGATGGCGTTGGCCGGCAGCCCGTCGCTGCTGCTAGCCGACGAGCCGACGACGGCTCTGGACGTGACCGTACAGGCCCGCATCCTCCGCCTGCTCCGATCCATCCAGGAGGACAGCGGTCTGGCCATGCTCCTGGTCAGCCACGACCTGCGGGTGATGGCCCACGTCGCCCACCAGGTCGTCGTCATGTACGCCGGTCGCGTCGCTGAGCGTGGACCTACTTCGTCGGTACTGCACACGCCCGCCCATCCGTACACACGGGCGCTGGTCGACAGCGTTCCCGCCGTACGGACCAAGACGGCGCTCGCACATCCGCTGCCGGGGACTCCGGCGACTCCCGCCAACCGGCCGGGCGGGTGTGCCTTTCACCCTCGCTGTCCGCTGGCTCAGGACCGCTGCCGCACCGAGCAGCCGGTGTTGCGTGCCGTCGCGCCTGATCGCTGGACCGCCTGCCACTTCGCGGAGAAGGTGCTCGATGACCGCACTGCTTGATGTCCGCGACCTCCGAGTCACCTTCGGCCCGCGCCGGCGGCCGTTCGTCGCGGTGGGCGGCGTCAGCCTGACCGTCGGCGCGAATGAGACCCTCGGCCTGGTGGGGGAGTCCGGCTCCGGCAAGACCACCGTGGCCCGCTCGATCGTCGGGTTGGTCCGCCCGTTGTCGGGATCGGTGTCCTACGACGGCCGCGAGCTGCCGTACGGCACCCGGCGCGGCGGCGAGCTGCAGCGCGCGATCCAGATGGTGTTCCAGGACCCGCGCTCGTCGCTCAACCCGCGGATGACGGTGGCGGCGATCATCGGCGAGGCGTGGCGTACGCATCCCGTGGCCGCTCCGACCGATCGGTCCGAGGCACTCGAGCAGCTACTCGCGGACGTCGGCCTGGATGCGGGCGTTGCGGGTCAGCGGGCGAGCCAGCTCTCCGGCGGTCAGTGCCAACGCGTCAGCCTGGCCCGCGCTTTGGCCGTGAAGCCACGGCTGCTGGTCTGCGACGAAGCTGTCTCGGCGCTGGACGTCTCGGTCCAGGCCCAGATCCTGCGGTTGCTGGACGACCTGCGGCAACGCCACAACCTGTCGATGCTGTTCATCTCCCACGACCTCGGCGTCGTCCACCAGATCGCGGACCGCATCGCCGTGATGCGCCGCGGCGTACTGGTGGAAGAGGGGCCGGCTGGTGAGGTGCTGGGGTCGCCGCAGCATGAGTACACCCAGAGCCTGCTGGATGCTGCGCTCGAATTGAACGCTTAGGAATAGGGGACCCGAGGTCCCGGTTGGCGCAGGTATGAGTCTTGAAATCGGAGTGATCCTGCCGACGTCGACGCCGGACCCGAGCCAGCCGATTCTCGGGGATGTGCGGGAGAGCGCACGGTTCGCCGAGGAGGTCGGGCTGGACTCGGTCTGGTCGACGGATCATCTGATCGCAAGTGGGCCGATGCTGGACAGTTCCGTCGTACTGGCGACGGCCGCGGCGGTGACCGAGCGGATCACGGTCGGATTCAACGTGATGCTGCTGGCGTTGCGGCCGGTGGCGTGGGCGGCGAAACAGGTGAACTCGCTGCAGCTGCTGTCGAACGACCGGCTCGTGCTGGGCGTTGGCACAGGGAATCCGGCGCACGGGGACATCGGTTGGCGAGCTGCCGGAGTGGAGTTCTCCGAGCGTGGTCGCCGTACGGACGAAGCCCTCGAGGTACTGCGGGATCTCATCGCGGGGAAGCCGACGCGGCTGGCCGACGGCCTCGAGGTGGCTCTCGCACCCGGATCGAAGGTGCCCCCGATCGTTGTCGCGGGCAACGGCACGCGCACACACCGACGGGCCGCGGCGTACGGCGACGGCTGGGCGACGATCGCCATGACACCTTCCGAGATCCGGACAAACCTTGCCCGGATCAACGAACTCGCCTCCGATCTGCACAGGACTGCTTTGAAGGCAACAGTCGTCGCGCCCCACCTCGATGCCGACGTGAACCGCGCGACCGAACAGTTGGCCGAGTACGCCGCCGCCGGCACCGAACGCGTGATCCTCCCACCAACCGGCAACTGGCACCACGACTACGAGCAAGCAGCCGAACTCCGCACAGCACTCAACTGAGCCTTCTCCGTTCGCCGCCCAGGTGACAGCGGCGAGGAGTGATCAGGGGAGTGGGGTTTGGAAGGCCTTGATGGTGCGGAGGACGGGTGCGGTCTCGAGGGTGTTGATTCCTGGGAGGGCGCCGATGCGTTCGGTGAGGTAGCGGTAGAGGTGGGCCGAGTCGCGGCAGATGGTGTGGGCGACGAGGTTGGTCGGCCCGGTGGTGACGGCGGTGAACGAGATCTCCGGGTGCTCCGTGAGTACGTCGACCGTCTCGACCAGGTCTGTGGGACGGACCGACATCCACAGACGCGCCTCAGCTCGGTAGCCGAGCGCTGACGGCGGGAGCTCAACCTCGAACCCGAGTACGCCGGTACGCCGGAGTTGGTCCAGCCGGCGCGCGACCGTCGAGGTCGACCATCCGGTGACCGGAGCCAGCTGGGCGTACGTCGCCCTCCCGTCCACGGCCAGGTGCTGGAGGAGTTGATGGTCCGGCGGCTCGAGGACGATCTCTTCATCGGTCGGCTCGGGGCGTTGCAGGCGGGCGGTCTGCGCCACGGACAGCTGCTCGATCGCGGCCCAGCGGGGCGGCCGGGTCGAGCCAGGGAGGAGTTCGTGGGCGGTGACGTCGACACTGCGGGGCAGCTTGTCGATCAACAGTTGCTCATCGCTGGCCGGCTGACAGTTGCACGAGATCTCGGTGCCGCCGGACAGGATATGGATCCAATAGGTGTCGGCCCGCCGAGCCAGGGCGGTCGCGATGGGCCCCGCGGCCTCTGGGGTACACCGGATCCGGATCGTCCAGGACCGCCGGCCCAGCCGTAATCCATTGACCACGCCGACGACCCGAAGAACGCCGTACGCCCGGAGCCGTCGATATCGGCGAGCCACTGTGTGCTCCGAGACGCCCAGGAGCTCGCCGACGAGGCTGAACGGGACCCGGCCGTCGATCGTCAACGCGTGCACGAGACCACGATCGATCTGGTCCAACGTGATGGATTCGGCCACGCTCGTACCCTAGTCGGCGCCGGATCAACCCACGATCTGCGTGATTCCTGGCCGCCGCTCGATGCTGCGGCGACTGTTTGCGTCATGAAGATCTTGGTAACCGGCGCGACCGGCACCGTCGGACGGCACGTGGTCGACGGCCTGCACGCAGCCGGCATCGACGTACGAGCGTTGTCGCGCAACCCCACGTCCGCACGGTTGATCGGTGGCGACTTGTCCGATCCGGCCTCGGTGCAGTCCGCAGCCGAAGGAGTCGATGCGGTCTACCTGATGTGGCCGTTCTTCAGTTCGGATGCGGCTGCCGACGTAGTGAAGGTCCTCGCCGGCCGGCGGATCGTGCTCCTCTCATCCGGCGCGGTCGACGGGCGCATTCCCGCGGCCGAACCCATCGCACGCCTCCACCGCGAGGTCGAGAACGCCGTCGTCGACGCCACCGACGAATGGACGATCCTGCGCCCCGGCGGATTCGCCGCGAACGCTCTCGACTGGGCCGCCTCGATCCGCACCGAGGGAGTGGTCCGTGGCGCGGCTCCCGATGCAGCCGGCGCCTGGGTCCACGAGTCCGACCTCGCCACAGTCGCCATCCGCGCTCTCCTCGAGCCTCACCACGTCCGCCGTCACTACACGCTCACCGGCCCCGAGATCCTGACCATGGCCGAGCAACTCGAAGTCATCGCCACCGTCATCAACCGCGACCTCCACTGGATCCACCAATCCCCAGCCGAGGCCGTTGCCCAGTTCATCACCGCCGGCTGGCCCCCGCCGTACGCCGAAACCGCCGTGGCGATCCAGCAACAACTGGCTTCGGTGGCGCCCACCATCACAACGACAGTCGCCGACCTGACCGGCGTACCCGCCCGCCCCTTCCACCAATGGGTCCGCGACAACCGCCACGCCTTCACGTGACGGTCGGCGGAGGGTGTCGGCTCAGTCCGGGTAGGCGATGTGGATGTCGTTCGGGCTCGGGGTGCCTTTGCCGGTCTCGATCATCGACTTGAGGCTCATCAGGTAGGTCGCCCATTTCGTGCTGCAGTGATGCATGAACTCCACCGGCTTCTCCCAGCCGCGGTGCGCGAACAGGACGATCGTGTACTCCCCGTCCGCGCGAAGGTCCCACTCGACCGTCGTCCCGATCCACTCGTCCGGACCGTCGACGACCTTCCAGAGCACCCGCTCGGACGGCCGCAGCTCCTGCACCTCCATGGCGAAACCGCTCGATTCCCACTCTGTGCAGGATGTCTACCATCGTGAATACTCCCGTTGCTCAGATCTTTGTTTGGACAGTTCGGCTGGTGCTCAACTCGGCGCCTCGAGGTAGGTTCCCTGGTCGAGGACGGCGAGCCAGTGGCCGCGCTTGTAGGTGTAGGTGACGGTGGTCAGTGCACGCTGGTGGTACTCGATCGACGGGATGTCGTAGACGGCGTCGTACACGATGACCGCCGTACTGCATCCGTCGAGTTGCCGGGACAGTTCGGTCCATGACCAGATGGCCCACTTGCGGTCGAAATGGGTCTTCGCGCCGGCCATGATCTGGTCGATGCCGTAGGCAACTTCGCCGCTGGGATCGACGCTGATCGCGTCGTTGTCGTGTACTGCGCGCCACCGGTCGGCCTTGAAGTCGCGGAACGACTCCATGTCCTGACGTTGAGCGGCGTCGAACTGCGCGGCACACCGCCGGTCGTTGTGGCTTGTGACCGCACTTGGCGCGAGCGGTGCTACGACGGTTGCGCCGACCGCCACGGCACCGGCGAGGTGCTTGAGCGTGAATCGCATCGTTGCCTCATCTGCTGATCGTCGTCATGAACTGACGCTCAGCACGTTAGGCAGGCCCGGAACCGATGCCACGGGCCACGACCGCACAGGCTGACCTGGGCAGGTCGCGAATTGATCACGGCGACAGGACTTTGTGCAGCCGCTGCAGTCCTTCGGCGATCAGCTCCGGCCGAATACCGCCGTACCCGACGAGCAGGCCGTTCCGTCGTTGCGTCATCGCGAACCTCGACACAGATTCGACCGCGACTCCAGCGCTTCTGGCGCTGGCTACCACCGCCTTGTCGTCCGGACCGCCGGGCGGGATCGCGGCGGAGAGATGGAGACCGGCCGATGACGGAACCAGCTCGAGGAGGCCGGTGAAGTCGCGGCCCAGGATCTCGGCGACTGCATGGTGGCGTTCGGCGTACCGGACCCGCATCCGCCGGATGTGGCGCGCCAATGAGCCGTCGGCCACGAAGCGGGCGAGCGCGGCCTGCATCGGAGCGGCCGTGTGCCAGTCCGTGAGTTGCTTGGCCTTCGTGAACGCGGTCCGCAGCGCGGGTGGGGAGATCAGGAAACCTAGCCGCAGCGTCGGTAGCAGTACCTTCGATAACGATGCCGCGTAGATCACCCGGCCGTGCGGGTCGAGGCTGTACAGCGGCTCGAGCGGGCGTCCGGCGTACCTGAACTCGCTGTCGTAGTCGTCCTCGAAGATCACCGCCCCGGTGCGTTCTGCCCACTGCAGGAGAGCCAGTCGACGCGAGAGGGACATCGGCATGCCCAGGGGAAATTGGTGTGACGGCGTCACGTACACGAGCCGCGCGTCGTTCGGCAGGGCGTCGACGACAAGACCTTCGCGATCAACCGGAACACCGATCACGCGGGCGCCGGCCGAGCTGAACAGCAGGCGCGGCGGGTCGTACCCCGGATCCTCGACCGCCACGATGTCGCCCGGTTCGAGCAACACCTTCGCCGTCAGGTCGACTGCCTGCTGACTGCCGCTGGTGACGATCACGTCATCCACCGCCGCGTGCACGCCACGCGACACCGCGATGTGCCGGGCGAGCGCCTCCCGCAGCGCCAGGAGGCCGACCGGCGCGATGTGGGCTCCACGCCCGACACCGCGTGGACGCAGCTCGTCGGCGACGAGGCGACGCCAAGTGGAGTACGGGAATTCGCTCGCATCTGGAAGACCGGCCCGGAAGTCGTACTCCGGCGACGCGATCGAGAGATCGTCGAACTCGGGAATCTCATCCCACACTGGTCTGGCCCGTAGCGGCGTACTCCGTGCGACCCGATCCGCCTGGACCGGCACACTGCCGACCCTGGTGCCGACGCCGGGTCGACTGGTCAGGAACCCCTCGGCAACCAGTCGGTCATACGCCACGGCGACCGTGTTGCGAGATACCTCGAGAAGACTGGACAACTCGCGCGTCGACGGTACGGCGGCACCGGCGGGAAGCTCGCCGTCCAGGATCCGGCGGCGGATCTGACTGTAGATCTGCGCACCCAGGTTCTGACGCCCCACAAGCTTGAGGTGCAGCTCCACCTCGCCACTCTAGGACGTGCACCGGTCCGGTCCTCGACAACCAGCCCACCTGCACGTGAGGTTGGAGAGATGAATCCTCGGATCGGCCTCGGTGCTTTGACGATCACGGCGGAGCACCCGCGCGAACTGGCCCGCTTCTACGCCAAGCTCCTCGGCTGGAACTACCGCCGCGACGAGCAAGCCAGACCCGGCGAACCACCGAACGCCGGCTGGGCCCTGGTCTGCCCGCCGACTGGTGTGACCGGCCCCGCCCTCAACTTCGACTACGACCCCGGCTTCCGCCGCCCCGTCTGGCCCACCACCCCCGGCGAACAAAACCCCACCATCCACCTCGACCTGGGCGTCGACGACCTGGACGCGACCATCAACTGGGCCACCGAATGCGGCGCGACAGTCGCCGACCTCCAACCCCGCCCCAACGAGCACCGGGTAATGATCGACCCCGAAGGCCACCCCTTCTGCCTCTGCCGCTCCTGACGAGCACATGAAAAGCCGGCCTCCTGAGAGACCGGTCCGCCTTGCTGTCGGCGGGTCTAGCATCCGCGACTGCTAGACCTGACGCCGTTCCAGTGGTGCCGCTTGCGGTTGCTGCTACGAGGTGACGGTGATGTTGTCGATGATGAGAGCCTCGCCGCCGCGCTCCAGATACACCCAGATCTTGTAGGTGTTTCCTTCCGGCAGGTCGCCGGTGCTCCAGCGGCTGGTGTACGGGGAATTGTGCCCGCTGGTGGTCGCGTAGCGACCGTCTCCCATGCTCGCCTCCACGCCCCAGCCATCAGCCTTCGAGTCAGTCACCCGGAAGGCGTCACCGGGGTTGCTGCCATTGGGGTCCTGGCTCCACTGGAACTTGCCCACGACGTCGCCGTAATAGAGAGTCCAGGTCTGTACGCCGCTCGCAGTGGTGCTCGCGACGAGCCTGGCAGTCAGTTTCGGGCTCACCGTGGCCGCATCGGCGCTACTCGCGCCGAGACTCAACACCCCACCGGCCAGCACCGCCGCCGACGTCACCACGGAGACCGCCCTCCGCCGAACATTGATCTTCATACCGTTCCTTTTCTTCGACTGACTATCGCCAGTACGTCAACAATGTACGAAGCGGGAACGTACTCCTGCGCCGGACCTCGTGCCACCCAGTTATCCAGCCCACGACCGGGTTGATTGACGCCCACGTCTGTCAGGCATAGCCTGACAACGACGTCAGGGAGTGCCTGACACGATGGGGGTTGTCATGCCGGACACCGTGATGCGTTGCTCGTTCTGCGCCAAGGACAAGAGTGAGGTGCAGCGGCTCATCGCCGGTCCCTCCGTCTTCATCTGCGACGAGTGCGTCGGCCTGTGCGAGGAGATCCTGCGCGGCCGGCCCACGTCGTCCTTCCCCGCACTGGACGGCAAGACCGACGAGGACCTCCTGGCCGAGATGACCCGCCTCGACGCGTCCCGCGGCCAGGTCGAGCGCGCCGTACAGGACCGGGCCCTCCTCCTCCGCACCCGCTCCGTCACCTGGACCCGCATCGGCGAAGCCCTCAACATCACCCGCCAATCAGCCTGGGAACGCTTCTCCAACGAGGACTGAGCGAACCGTCATGACGGAATGGATCGCGCGCGACTACGCCTCGACAGACGAGACAAGCTGGTTGCGTTGCCGCGTTCTCGCCCTTCTTGACACGAACTACTACGACGATGTCGCGACAGTAAAGCCCAGCCGCGAAGCAGGTCTCGAGCTCGTGGCAACCATCGGCGATCAAGTCATCGGGCTCCTGGATGCGAGCATGACAGGTAGCGAGTCAACGATCGAGACGATCGCGATCCACCCCGACCACCGCCGGCTCGGCGTCGGTCAACGCCTCCTCAAAGAGATCTGCGACCGGCTGCAAACCCGCGGAGCTACACAGGTCGACGCCTGGACCCGAGACGACCAGGGAACGCTGGCCTGGTACCGATCCCAAGGCTTCGAGCAAAAGATGCGCTACCTACATGTCTACGCGTCCAACCCAACGGAAGCCGCCCAAGCCTTCGCCGCACAGCCAAACCTGACCCCGTACGCCGGCTTCTTCCACGCCTGGGAAGAACACGAGAACGCCCTGCGCACCCAGTTCAGCCGCGTCTACTCATGCCGCCAATTCGTAAAGCCCCTCAGCTAGCTGACTTCGCCGAACGCATCCACCCCGTCCCGCGGAGCCCAGGCTCCAGCATGGCCTGCCGAACCACTGATGCTGATCCCACGAGACAACACCGGCCGGCTCCCCGCAGCACAACCTCGGTCTCGGTCATAACGCCCGGACACTACGCCACAGCTCGCAGCAGATCGCCGTACTCGTGACCGTTGTTGACCAGTACGACGACCTGCATCGCGCGGCATCTCCGGGTGGTCGATCTGAGATGCTCACCGCATGGGCAGCTCGTGGCGGTCGGGTCGCATGGGTCGGGAAGCGTCCTGCTGCTAGGCTCCGGCGAGGACGGCGCCCCAGCGCCGCCCGCAGCCGGGGCCGCGCGCCGAAGGCGCGCCCTCGATCCATAAGAGCTATATCCGGCAGAGAGTCCGCGGAGCTGGCGTCATCCGTCGTCAGACGGCGGGGGTATCGTGATCAGGCTGCGGGCTCAGCGTCGGAATCCGCTCCGTCATCGACACTCGAGTCGGGCTTCTGGCCACGCACCGCGCGACCGGCCACAGTGTCCGGGTTCGTCAGCGCTCGTACGGCAGCGGAGCCAAGTTCCTTCGCCCCCGACGCTGCGAGGGTGAACTCGTCGTCGCTCGTGCGCCGGACTTTGCCCGCGATTCCCTGCCAAGCCGGCCCGACGCGCCAGTCGATCTCGCCGAGGAAGCGCTTGTGCTGGTCCTGCTTCGGCATGTTGACCTCGAACCACGGGTTGCCCATCACGCCGAGAGCGACCTTGACCGGCATGGCGCGCACGACGCGATCCTTGTCGGTGAACACGCTGGCGTCGCGAGTCCCGTCGGACAACGTGTCCGCGTCGAAGTGGTCGAGCACGTGACCGAACCACGCGATGCCCGCCTCGACCAGTCGGTCGTAGTCCTTAGGGTCTTTGATCACGTCATCAACCGATGCGCTCGACACTGCCTTGCTGAAGCTACCGAGACCGAGTCCGCGGATCATTGTGATGGCCTGGCCGATGACCAAATGCTTGTGCTCGGCCTGAGCCACAGCCGTCGCCGTCCGGCCGGTCGTCACCAACGGAACGTTCAGGCCCCCGAAGATGTCCTTCGCTGCTCGGGTCCACAGGTCACGGATATTGAGGGCCTCGGTCTCGTTCCGTGTCATGGTCACGCCTTTACCGTTGAGGTCAGCGTAAATCTGTCCCATCGCGTCTGTGGGGATGCCGTGGATGACGTCGACAGAGACGAGCGTGGCACGGAGCTTCTCCTGCTTGGTGCCCGACAGCTTCGAGTTGGTGGACAAGGCACGGCGAATCGCGAGAAGACGAGACTCACCGTCAGCCTCCATCGCCTTCTTGGCCCGGTCGATGGTGTAGATGTAGAACTCGCCGCCCATGTAGGCGTTGAAGTCCTTCTGCTGCGCGCCCTCAAGTTGTTCGGGCCAGTAGATCGTGAACGCGGGCAGTGTTGCCTCGAGCGGCGGGGTGTTGAGGAACGGGCCTTCGATGTAGCGCTGGAGGTCGCCGGTCGCGTTCTGGTACTTGCGCGTGGGGCTCCAGGCTTCCGGCCGGCGTTCGGACCTTTTCTCGCCAGTCTCAGGATCGACGATCCTGACCGTCTTCATCGCACGATGAAAGAACTCACGCTGGATCTCGCCCCGAGCCTTGATCAGCTCGGCCACCCGATCGTTCAGGTGGTCAAAGCTCTCACCGGCGACCTCCTTCGGCTCGAACGCCATGCCGGGGATAGTGAGATCCACCAGCATCGAGATCGGGAGGACGGTGTTGAACTTGTTGTCGTCGAGGCGGATTCCGCCCAACTGCATGGGGATTGCCATGGATAAACTCCTTCTGTTCGGCCGAGGCGGTCCCGTTCTCCCGGCTAGGACGTCGGGGCCGTCTCGGTTGACTACCTCGAGGCAGCGTAGCGAGTCGCCTCGAGGTATTCAATACTTCCCTCGAGGCAAATTCGCGCGCTGCGGGAAGTGCTGCTCGTGGCTGCGACCTCCGCTAGTTGGCGCGGATCGCCTCGGTGAGTTCGTCGAGGTGGGCGACCACGGCACCGGCTCCAGCGGCGGCGAGGTCGTCGGCCTTGCCGGGCTTGTTGGCGTAGCCGATGCTCGCGGCTCCGATCGCTCGGGCCGCCTGTACGTCGGTGGGCTGGTCGCCGATCAGAGTGCAGGCGTCGGGCTCCACATCTAGGGCCTGGGCGGCTCGCTCGATCAGGTGCGGGCTGGGCTTCATGAGACCGGGGTCGAACGGGTCGCGAGCCTCGATGTGCTGGACGAGGTCGGCCAGGCCGACGCGGTCGAGGTAGGCGCGGACCGATGCTCCGGTGTTGTTGCTGACGATCGCGAGCGGCCGACCAACGTCGCGGCATGCTGTCAGGAAGGCGTCTACGCCTGGCGTAGGTGTGGCGCTCTCGACGGCCTTGATCTCGGCGGTTTGGAGTGCGGCCTCGACCTGGCGGGCCAGCTCCGCGGAGACCTCGGATGCGGTCAGGAACTCGTGTGGACTGGTGATCGCGGACATGGCCGGCGGGAGCTCGTCGACCTGGTCGAGCGCGAGGGCGCGCAGTTCATCGGTGATCTGTGGCGCGGGGTATCCGGCGAACACCGAGCAGACCGGGCCGTCGAAGTCGAGCAGGATGACGGGACTGCGGCGCAGGATGACGGTCAGCGCTCGACGGTCACGGCTCGTAGGTCCTGCCGAGCGTTCCCCAGAGACTGTCGAACCAACGGCGCGCCTGGTCGACGTACTGCGAACCGGTGGCGCGGTCGTCATCGCTGACGGAGTGATGGAACAGGACGGTGTCTTTGCCGACGGCATCGAAGATGGGCACCGTCTCGCCCTCGATCTCGACCTCTCGCTCGACGACCGGGTAGAAGCCGAAGAACACCTCCTCGTCGTTCAGGAGGTACATCTTGAACATCATCGGCAGAGGGATGACGCGGGCTGTCACGTCGACCTTCTGGACCAGGCCGAGCTCGCCGAGCTCACGGACTGCTTCCACGATCTGTCCGGCCGACCGACGAGCGATGCTCGCGACCCGCTCGCGGACTGCGGGGTCATCACCTGGCTCGGAACCGGCGCGCGACGGCACCGCCACCGGCTGGGACATGTCCGACAGCATCAGCCGGATCGTCACCGACTCTGGAGTCAGACGGCCGCGAGGTCCTCCGGGTGGTCGACGCCATGCCGCCACGCCTGCGGATGATGGCGCTGCTGGCCACCTTCACGAGCCTGCGATTTGGCGAGCTGGCCGCACTCGCCCGCCGCAACGTCGATGTGTCCACAGGGTTTGTCACAGTCGTGGAGAACCAAGCCCAACTGAGCAACGGCGAGCTGTTCTTGAAGGACCCGAAATCGGCAGCCGGTCGGCGAGCTGTGCCCGTCCCGGATGATCTGCTGGACGAGCTGAAGCAGCACCTGGCCGAGTACGCCGAACCGGGAGACGGCGGCCGTGTGTTCATCGGCCCGAAGGGTGGCAAGCTCCGGCGTCAGAACTTCCGGAAGATCTGGATCAAGGCGCTCGCGGACTCGAAGGTCCAGCCGGTGCACTTCCACGATCTCCGGCACACCGGGAACCAGTTCGCCGCCGATGACGGTGCCAGCCTGCGGGAGCTGATGGAGCGGATGGGGCACGCCAGCCCGCGTGCGGCCATGATCTACCTGCACGTCTCGAAGGGCCGCTCCCGGCACATCGCCGACAGGCTCAGCGCCCGGCTGCGGGAGGCTCGTCCGAAGACTGGGGACGATGAGCTAGGGCACGCGGAGGGCACGCCGCCTCTGAACGAGGCAAGGGAGGACGGTGGCGTGAGCCGAGAATCGCGCTCTGACCTGCATGAACGCTTTGGTGGAGACGAGGGGACTTGAACCCCTAACCCCTGCCTTGCAAAGGCAGTGCTCTGCCAGTTGAGCTACGCCCCCGGGAACGGGGTGGTGGTCAGCGGCCCGGGGTGACCGGGTCGACGGCCTCGGCCCAGAGGTCCTTCTCGGCGCGGGACTGCTGGGTCTTCTTGAAGACGAAGTATCCACCGATGCCGGCCAGTAGCACCAGCAGGAGCTTTCTCAGCACTGGGACTCCTCGGAATCGGGTTCACATCGTGGTGGGGGTGGGCCTAACTGGACTTGAACCAGTGACCTCTGCCTTATCAGGGCAGCGCTCTAACCGTCTGAGCTATAGGCCCGCACTGCGGGTTTCGAACCCGGGAGAGATTACCGCACCAAGTGCTCTACTCCCAAACCGGTTACGGCCGGGCTCGACGGAGCCCGGCCGGATCCGATCAGTCCTCCGACGCCAGCGTGACTTCGAGGCCGCCGAGCAGCGTGGCGGCGATGTTGTAGAGGAAGGATCCGAGCGTCGCCAGCGCGGTGATGATGAGCACATCCGCGCACGCGAGCAGGGTGGTGAAGCCCATCACCTTGCCGGTGTTGATGTAGTTCTCGATCCGGAACGGCTCGGCCGTCGGTGTGCCGAGCACCTCCTGGACGGTGCTGTTGATGTTGTCGAACACCCCGGCCGCACCGATCGCGGACCAGATGATGAAGACCGCGACCCAGGTCACGATGCCGAAGGCGATCGCGAGCAGGAACGACGTCTTCATCACCGACCACGGGTCGACCCGGGACATCCGCAGCCGCGCCTTGCGGGTCTGCGGCCGGCTCGAGGCCTTCGGCTCCCGCTCGGCCTTCGCCGCGAGCCGGGCCTCGGTCCTGTCGGCCTTGTCCGGCTTCGCCGCCTTCACCGAGGCGGCCTTGTCGAGCACCGCCTGACGCGCCGCGCTCACCCGGTCGCCGAACGACTCCGTCTTCGCCTCGGTCTGTCCGTACGACGAAGCCGCGGACGGACCGCCCGCCGGCGGGGCCGGCGTGTGGGTGGGGGACCAGGGCTCCGGTCGGCCAGGCGTACTCGGCGTCGTCCCGGGGCGAACCGGCTGCTGCGGACGCACGGGAGCCGCACCGGCACCCGCCGTACCCGCTGAGCTGGGCCGCTGCTGCGGGCGGACATCCGGCCGTTGGCCGTTCGGTGTACCGGTTCTGGGCTGGCCGTTGCCGCTGGTGGCGGCTCCGGAACGACCGTTGGAGGCCGGTGTGGCCGGTCCGGTGGACTGCTTCCCGCCCTGAGCTGTTCGCTGGGCCTTGGAATTGTCCGCCGCACCTTCGGGCCAGGTCGGCCTCGCGCGGTTGGTCATCAGTTACCCCTCCTGGCCGGCTTCGTCGCCTTCGACGGTAGCCGCGCCGTCGACGTCCGTCGAACGCTGGTCATCTTTCTGGACGCTCTCAGGGGTGGTTTCGGTTGTCGATCCGTCCACATCCTGAACACCAGCGCTCTCCGCACCAGCCTCTGTACCCGCTTCCGGGTCCTCGGACTCCTCCCCGGCGAGCTCGCCGACCACGGTCAGATCCGTGTTCCGGGCGATCGCGACCACCGCGTCGGACTCGCCGACCCCGGCGAACCGGACCCCCATCGTGTCCCGGCCCTTGACCGGCACGCTGTCGACCCGGCTGCGGACCACCTGGCCGCTCGTCTTGATCGCGAGAACCTGGTCCTCGTCGACCACGATCAGCGCGCCGACCAGCGAGCCACGCTCGTCGTTCAGCTTGACCGCCTTGATGCCGAGACCGCCGCGGCCCTGCTGCCGGTACTCCGAGACCTTCGAGCGCTTCGCGTACCCGGCATCGGTCACGGTGAAGACGAACTGCGTGTCCTCGTCCGCGCCGGCCCGGATCACCGACATCGACAGCAACTCGTCGCCGGAACGGAACTTCATCCCGGTGACGCCGGAGGTGGCCCGGCCCATCGGGCGGAGCTGGTCGTCGTTCGCGGTGAAGCGGATCGACTGGCCCTTGCGGGACACCAGCAGCAGGTCGTCCTCGGCGGTGGCCAGGTCGGCGCCGATCAGCTCGTCGTCGTCCTCGCGGAAGTTGACCGCGATGATGCCGCTCTGCCGGGCCGAGTCGTAGTCGGTCAGCGCCGTCTTCTTGACCAGACCACGCTTGGTCGCGAGGACCAGGTAGTCGGCCTGCTCGTAGTCGCGCAGCGTCAGCACCTGCGCGATGTCCTCGTCCGGCTGGAACGAGAGCAGGCCGGCGACGTGCGAGCCCTTCGCGTCCCGCGCGGACTCGGGCAGCTGCCACACCTTGGCCCGGTAGACCCGGCCCTTGGTGGTGAAGAACAGCATCCAGTGGTGGTTCGTGGTCGCGAAGAAGTGGCTGATCTCGTCCTCGGCCCGCAACTGCGCACCCCGGACGCCCTTCCCGCCACGGTTCTGCGTCCGGTACAGGTCGGTCTTGGTCCGCTTCGCGTAGCCGCCGCGGGTGATGGTGACGACGACGTCCTCGTCCGGCACCAGGTCCTGGACGGACAGGTCGCCGTCGGCCGCGATGATCTCGGTCCGCCGCTCGTCGCCGTACTTGTCGACGATCTCGGCGAGCTCGTCCTTGACGATGGTCCGCTGCCGCTCGGGGCTGGCCAGGATGTCCTCGAGGTCGGCGATGATCGCCTCGAGCTCCTGCAACCGCTCGATGATCTTCTGCCGCTCCAGTGCGGCCAGCCGGCGCAGCTGCATGTCCAGGATCGCCTGCGCCTGGATCTCGTCGATGTCGAGCAGCTGGATCAGGCCGGTGCGCGCCTCGTCCACGTCCGGGCTACGCCGGATCAGCGCGATCACCTCGTCGAGGGCATCCAGCGCCTTCACGTAACCGCGGTAGATGTGCGCGTTCTTCTCTGCCTCGCGCAACCGGAAGCGGGTCCGCCGCTGGATGACCTCGATCTGGTGGTCGATCCAGTGGCTGATGAACAGGTTCACGCTCAGAGTGCGCGGTACGCCGTCAACCAGCGCCAGCATGTTGCACCCGAAGGTGTCCTGCAGCTGGGTGTGCTTGTAGAGGTTGTTCAGTACGACGCGTGGCTGCGCGTCCCGCTTCAGTACGACGACCAGCCGCTGGCCGGTCCGGGACGAGCTGTCATCGCGGATGTCGGCGATCCCGCTCATCTTGCCGGTGTTCACCAGCTCGGCGATCTTCAGCGCCAGGTTGTCCGGGTTGACCATGTACGGCAGCTCGGTGACGACCAGACTGGTCCGGCCCTTGGCGTCTTCCTCGATGTTGACGACCGCCCGCATCGTGACCGAACCACGGCCGGTGCGGTAGGCGTCGTCGATGCCCTTGTAGCCGACGATCAAGGCGCCGTTCGGGAAGTCCGGGCCCTTGATGGACTGCAGGCAGGCGTCGAGCAACTCCTCGGGGGTCGCGTCCGGGTGCTCCAGCGCCCAGTTGACCGCGGCGGCGACCTCGCGCAGGTTGTGCGGCGGGATGTTCGTCGCCATCCCGACCGCGATCCCGGACGAGCCGTTCACCAACAGGTTCGGGAAGCGGGCCGGCAGGATCACCGGCTCCTGCGACTTGCCGTCGTAGTTGGGCCGGAAGTCGACCGTGTCCTGGTCGATGTCGCGGACCATCTCCATCGCCAGCGGCGCCATCCGGCACTCGGTGTACCGCATCGCGGCCGCCGGGTCGTTGCCCGGGGAACCGAAGTTGCCCTGGCCCTGGATCAGCGGCGCCCGCATCACCCACGGCTGCGCCAACCGGACCAGGGTGTCGTAGATCGCCGAGTCGCCGTGCGGGTGGTACTGACCCATCACGTCACCGACGATGCGGGAACACTTGTTGAAACCACGGTCCGGCCGGTAGCCGCCGTCGTACATCGCGTAGAGGATGCGGCGGTGCACCGGCTTGAGGCCGTCGCGGACCTCGGGGAGGGCGCGGCCGACGATCACGGCCATCGCGTAGTCGAGGTACGACTGCTGCATCTCGGTCTGCAGGTCGAGGGGCTCGACCCGGTCGTGGCCCGGGGAGGTGGGGGTCTCCGTCATGAAAAACTCGTCCCGTTCAAGTCAGTACGTCGGTGAGTGGCGCAAGGGATCGTGGCCCGGGGCAACGGACCACGACCCGTCAGATGTCGAGGAAACGAACGTCCTTGGCGTTGCGCTGGATGAAGTTGCGCCGCGCCTCGATGTCGTCGCCCATCAGCGTCTGGAACGTCTCGTCGGCGCGGATCGCGTCGTCCAGGGTGATCTGCAGCAGCACCCGGCTGGCCGGATCCATCGTGGTGTCCCACAGCTCGTTCGCGTTCATCTCGCCCAGACCCTTGTAGCGCTGGATCGGGTTCTCCTTGGGCAGCTTGCGGCCGGCCTCGGCACCGGCCTCGAGCAGGCCGTCCCGCTCCCGGTCGGTGTACGCGAGCTCGTCGGCGTGGTTGCTCCAGCGGATCTTGTACAGCGGTGGCTGCGCGGCGTACACGCGGCCACGCTCGATCAGCGGGCGCATGAACCGGAACAGCAGCGTCAGCAGCAGGGTCCGGATGTGCTGGCCGTCGACGTCGGCGTCGGCCATGATCACGATCTTGTGGTACCGGAGCTTGTCCTCGTCGAAGTCCTCGTGGATGCCGGTGCCGAGCGCGGAGATGATCGCCTGGACCTCGTTGTTCTGCAGGACCTTGTCGATCCGGGCCTTCTCGACGTTCAGGATCTTGCCGCGGATCGGCAGGATGGCCTGGAACTTCGGGTCCCGGCCGCCCTTCGCGGAGCCACCGGCCGAGTCACCCTCGACGATGTAGACCTCGCACTCCTCCGGGTTGGTCGACTGGCAGTCGGCCAGCTTGCCCGGAAGACCGCCACCACCGAGCAGACCCTTGCGGTTGCGGGCCAGGTCGCGCGCCTTGCGGGCCGCGATCCGCGCGCTCGCCGCGGCGGTCGCCTTGCGGATGATCTCGCGACCCTCGGCCGGGTTCTGCTCGAACCAGGCGCCGAGCCGGTCGTTCACGACCCGCTGGACGAAGCCCTTCACCTCGGTGTTGCCGAGCTTGGTCTTGGTCTGGCCCTCGAACTGCGGCTCGGCGAGCTTGACCGAGAGGATCGCGGTCAGGCCCTCCCGGATGTCGTCACCGGTGAGCCGGTCCTCCTTCTTCTTGATCATGCCCTGGTCCTCGCCGAACGAGTTGACCAGTGAGGTGAGCGCGGCCCGGAAGCCTTCCTCGTGGGTGCCACCCTCGTGGGTGTTGATTGCGTTCGCGAAGGTGTGCACGGACTCCTGGAACGAGCCGCTCCACTGCAGGGCCACCTCGAGACTCATGCTGTTCTCGCCGTTGGCCGCGGCCTCGAACGAGATCACGTCGCGGTGCACGGTCTCGCGGATGCCGGTCAGGTACTTCACGTAGTCGACCAGGCCGTTGTCGGCCTTGAACGCCTGCTCGACCGGGTGACCGTCCTCGGTGTGGTCCGGACGCTCGTCCCGGATCACGATCTCGAGGCCCTTGTTCAGGAAGGCCATCTCGCGGAACCGGGTGGCCAGCGTCTCGTAGGAGTACGTCGTGGTCTCGAAGACGTCCGGGTCCGCCCAGAAGGTCACGGTGGTCCCGTTCGCCTCCGACGTACCGATCTCGGCGAGGTCCTCGTCCGGGACGCCGTGCGTGAAGGTCTGGGTGTACAGCTTGCCCTTGAGCTTCACGTCGACGCGGAGCTTGCTGGACAGCGCGTTCACCACGGAGACACCGACGCCGTGCAGACCGCCGGACACCTTGTATCCACCGCCGCCGAACTTGCCGCCGGCGTGCAGGACCGTCAGCACGACGGTCACGGCCGGCTTGCCCTCGGACTCGACGATGTCGACCGGGATGCCACGGCCGTTGTCCTCGACGCGGATGGCGCCGTCGGGCAGCATCGTCACGACGATGCGGTCGCCGTACCCAGCCATCGCCTCGTCGACTGCGTTGTCGACCACCTCCGTGACGAGGTGGTGCAGACCACGCTCACCGGTGGACCCGATGTACATACCCGGTCGCTTCCGGACCGCGTCCAGACCTTCCAGGACCTGGATGGCACTCGCGTCGTACTCACGCTCGACGACGTTCGACGGGATCGCGTCGAGCATCGCGGGGAGTTCCTCGGGGGGTGCGGTGGTGCCGGTGGGGTCGGCGGACTGGTTGGCGTCGATCTCGGTCGGCTCGTCGGTCACCGGCTGTTGTCCTCCTCGGACCCCGCGTACGCGAGGCATCGTGCACAGTGGAAACCGCCCTCTACAGTGTTGGTAGGGGTACGGCCTGCTCTACACCGTCCATCTTACCTGTCGAGCGAAGCAGAACCGGCCACCAGGCGCCCGAAACTCAGGGCAGGGCGTCTTTTCTCCCTCCTCGCCATGTCCCCACTCACGGGCGGGGGGCCTGAAAGCGCTCACGGGCACTCAGTGGCCTCCGGGGTCTTCACCACTGACGGTCTGGGTGACGAGACGCGACCTGCCGGTCCAGACCGGTAATCCGGGTCGCTCCAGGGCGGACGGGAAGGGCGCGACGCACCCGCGGCCCTTTAGGATCGCTGCCGTGGAAAGTCTGGACGACGTCATCGACGCCATGATCGCCGAGCGGGTGATCCACCGGCACCGGCGCAAGTGGCTGATCGCGCTCGCGGTCGTCCTCGTCGCCATCCTGGTCGTCCTGTTCACCGGTGGCTGGAAGGAGAAGCAGGGCCGCACGGTGCCGACTCTGTCGGCCGTGTCCGCTCCGGTGACCGTGACTGCCGGCCGCTGGGAGTTCACCTTCACCAAGGCCCAGATCGTCCGCACGCCGAAGGACGAGTACTCGGCGGCGAAGGCGGTGCTGAAGGTCTCCTTCGAGGCGAAGAACATCGACTCCGAGGAACACACCACGAATAGCGTCGAGGGCGGCCTGCTCCGGCTCGTCCCCGGCGGTGGCCAGGACAACATCGAGTCCAACGGCGGCACCTGCCGAGGCGTCCTCAACTGGCAGATCGTCTACGGTCTTCCCCCCGAGAGCTGCACCACCGAGTTCAAGATTCCCGCGGACTTCGCCGCCGACCAGATCGAGGTCGGTGTCATCGGCGAGCGGTACGAGTCCGACAACGGCGTACTCGGCGCGAGTGAGGATCCGTACTGGCACAACGACGAGCCGATCGCGGTCGTCCAGCTGAAGCCCACCGTCGTCATCGACACGGGGGAGGACAAGTGAAGCTGTACCGCCCCGCGACGATCGTCGTCGGCATCCTGTTCGTGCTGATCGGCGGCCTGACCCGCCTCGCCACCCCCGACCATGTCTACGACAAGCAGAACATGGAGGTCGTGGGCGGCACGATCGGCGAGGCACTCGACTACGGCGGCAGCGGCTCGACGGTGAAGATCACCCGGGTGAGGTTCGCCCAGTCGATCGTCGACGACGATGCGAACGACGACGACAAGGCGATCGAGACCAACGGTGTGTACGTCGCGCTCGAGTGGGACGTGGTCCGCGGCGTGAAGAAGCCGGACAACATCAAACCGACCCTGCTCGCCGACGGCGGCAGCGTGTACGAGCCGGTCGGCGGGATGAGCAACAGCAGCCTGGACATGCCCGATGCCGGCTTTGCCCGGACCGGCACGCTCGTGTTCGAGGTCAATCCCGCGGACGTGAAAAACCTGACTCTGAAACTGGAGCCGACCATGCTCTTCAACGTGCTGGGCTCCGAGATCCATGTCGACCTCGGCATCCCGACCGACGCGATCGCCCAGAAGCTCATCGACGACGCGGCGCCGCAGTACGTGGTGCCGAAGCCGGTGACCCGGGTGGCGTCGTGAGGACAGCGAGCCGGGCGTCCCGGTTGGCCGTACAGATCGCGTTGCTGGTCGCACTGCTGGCGTCGGCGTCCTACATGGTGCTGCGCACCTACCTGGACAACGACGAGGAGCTGTACCAGAACGGCCGCGTCAACGAGGTCATCAGCAAGGGACCTGTCCGGGTCGCGAACCTCGAGTGGAAGCTGGACTCGATCGAGGCCTACACGGCGCTGGTCGACAAGGACGGCGAGAAGGTCAGCCTGAGCCAGCCGGCCGGGAGCGTGGTCATCGTGGCCCTGCTCACGGTGACGGCACACGAGGGCGAGTACATCAAGGACGGTGGGTTCACCTGCTCGGCCGTACTGCGGGACGACCGGGGCAACACCTGGCAGGGTCAAGGCGCCTACGACTACAAGTTGCCGACGTCCTGCTCGGACGCCGATCACCCGTTCACCCTGAACAAGCCGGGTCAGATCGCGCAGGTGTACGTCGTACCCGAGACCGCGGTCCCGCATTTGAGCGGTGTGATCGTCGAGGACCTGGACGGGTACCGCCGCGTGATGATCACGCGGTAGTACGCCGTACCCGAGGTGATCAGGCGGTGGCCGGCTGCTGCTCGGCCGCCTTCTTCTTCTCGGACTTCTTCTGGGCCGCCTCGGCAGCCTCGGCGCGGACCTCGGTGCCGACCGAGATGCACAGGTCGAATGCGGCTGCCAGCAAGGCGATCCGGAGCGGCTCGAAGATGATGTCCTTGATCAGCCGCGCGATCTCGTGGTTCATCAGGCCCCAGTGCTGGCCGTGGATCCCGAGCAGCCGCTGGATCCCGACGAAGGCCCACTCGTCACCGAGCAGCCAGAACGTGTAGACCATGCAGACGACGCCGAGGAAGACCGGTCCGACCCGGACCAGCAGCCGGAACGCGTTCAGGGCCGGGTAGAACTTCTCCCGCAGACCACCGAGCAGCAGGTCGGGAGCCTTGTAGGTCAGCGCGGCGATGCGGTTCCGCTGCGGAGCCTCCGGGTCGACCTGGCCGCCGAGCCGGCGCTCCAGCCTGGTGCCCTTGAGAACACCGCCGCTGGACAGCACCCGGTGGCCGAAGACGACCGTGGTGATCGCCAGCCAGGTCAGCGGCTCGGCGACACCGAGCTTGAACAACGGCCAGAGCGACTCCCAGAAGAAGCCCCAGAGGAACTCGATACCGGCCGGCAGCGGGATCTTGATGTTCGCGAAGAAGTCCTTCAGGCCGTCCCACCAGTCCAGCGACCAGTACCAGAAGCTCCGCTCCTTGAACCACTCCTTGCCTTCGTCGATCGCGTACGGCGTGACGACGACGGTGAGGAGGATGAAGAAGGACTCGGCCCAGACCTGGGCGAACTTGACCGGGCGGCTCGGCCAGCGGTCGTCGACCGCCTGGAGCACCCGGCGGAGGACCAGCAGCGTGACCAGCGCCGGCAGGTACTTGTGCCACTCGTGGATGCCGAGCGTGAAGAACGCGGATCCACCCTGGACGCCGCGCCGAACCAGGTTGGTCGACGTGAGATCGCTGACCTGGTCGTCGAAGAAGCCCCACGCCGACCACACCGCCACCAGGGGGAGCAGCGTCAGCGCGAGCAGTTCGAGCAGGCCGCGCTCGGTCGGGTCGGAGGTCTCCTCACTCTCACTGCTGGCCGCGTCCCGCCAGCGGTAGAGCGAGTTCGCACACGTCCGGATCATGCCGACGGCCGCGATGATCTGCGCCAGCACGCCGATCGCGAACACCCCGGTGCCGAGACTGGAGTGCGCGTGCTCGGACAGCCAGATCGCGCTGTCGATGCAGACCTTGAAGACGACGAAACCGCCGATCCACCAGGTCGTCATGGGCAGCAGGTTGCGCCACCAGAGCCGGAACGTATCTCCGATCAGGTGGACCATCTCGCGGAAACCATCGACGATCGTGCGCATCGCGCCCGATCCTAAGGGAGCGTCGGGTCGCTGCGGCAACTCGCTCTCGGCAGGTGGTTAGCCGTAGGTGTCGCGGGGGCCGCGGCCGCCGCGGATGGTGCGGGGGCCCTTGCGCCAGCTGGGCGTGTGGGGGCCCTGAACGTTGACGCGGGTGACCGTGCCGTCGCCGAGTTCGGCGTTCAGGCGGCGGACCAGGTCGGGAGCGAGCAGCTTGAGCTGGGTGGCCCACGCGGTGGACGACGTACGCACGGTGAGCTCGGTGTCCTGGTACGACTCCGGCGTGCAGTGCTCCGCCATTTCAGGCCCGACGATCGACGGCCAGCGAGCCATCACGCCGTGTACAGCGACGTCGACCTCCCAGCCCTGGTCACGCATCAGCCGGCCGAGGGTGTTGGTCAGCTTCTGCGGATCGCGGTCGTCGGGGCGCGCGCTGCTGATCTGCGCGCCGTCGATCCGCGGCCGCCGGCGCCGCTTCATCGGTTTGACCGGGCTCATGCCCTTCAACCGGCCCGCGAGCGATTTCGCCAGGTCCAGGCCTTGCTTGTCGTGCTCGGGTTCTACCGCCGGATCCGGAGCGGCGTCGTTCCCAGCCTCGTTCTCAGGGCCGCTCTCAGAGGAATTCCGGGGTTCAGGCACGTTGAACGACCCCGTCACCGACGTCGAACCGCGCACCACTGAGCTCAGCGGGCACGTCCGCGCCGACCGCGGCGGTCACCAGCACCTGCTCCGCCGGCGCCACCAGCTCGGCCAGCCGGTCCCGGCGCTGGGTGTCGAGCTCGGCGAACACGTCGTCCAGGATCAGCACCGGCTCACCCCCGTCCGCTCGCAGCAGTTCGTACGACGCCAGCCGCAACGCCAGCGCGAACGACCAGGACTCACCGTGACTCGCATACCCCTTCGCAGGCAAGTCCCCGAGCCCGAGTACGACGTCATCGCGGTGCGGACCGACCAGCGACACGCCCCGATCGAGCTCGTCCTGCCGCTTGTCCCGGACCGCCTCCATCAATACCTCGGCCAGCTGCTCCCGTGACGTGACTCCGGGCTCGAGCGGGACCGACGACTTGTACTCGAGCCGGGCATCACCCTTGCCTCGGGCAACAGCGTCGTACGAGCTGGAGACCAACGGGCGCAGGGATTCCAGCAACTCCAACCGGGTGGCGAGTAGTTCCGAGCCGGTCCGGGCCAGGTTCGAATCCCAGACTTCCAGCGTGCGCAACTGTCCTTCGGCTGCGCTCGACCGGTTCTGCCGGCGGGCCATCGAGGCGCTGCGGAGCAACGAGTTCCGTTGCTTGAGCACCCGGTCGTAGTCCTGCCGGACTCCGGCCATCCGTGGCGACCGCAGCGTGAGCAACTCGTCCATGAACCGGCGCCGCTCGGACGGATCGCCTTTCACCAGGGCGAGATCCTCGGGCGCGAACAGTACCGTCCGGAGCAGACCGAGGACTTCCCGTGGCCGCGGCACCGGCGAACGGTTCACGCGAGCCCGATTTGCCCTCCCAGGATTGATTTCAAGCTCGATCACCACATCGCGGTCGTACTGACTGCGGACCTCGGTCCGCACGATCGCCCGGGTGGCGCCGGCCCGCACCAGCGGTGCGTCGTTCGCCACCCGGTGCGAACCGAGTGTCGCGGTGTAGTGGATCGCCTCGACCAGGTTGGTCTTGCCGTGGCCGTTCGGCCCGACGAAGGCCGTCACGCCCGGGGCGAGCTGGACCTCCGCCTGCTGGTAGGACCGGAAGTCGAGCAGACCCAGGGCGGTGACGAACACCTCAGTGCTTGATCGGGGGCGTCGCGTACGACGGGTCGGCGGACTCGGCACCCTTCACCGCGTGGCCGCCGAACTGGTTGCGCATCGCCGCGATCGCCTTCATCGCCGGCGAGTCGTCCTGCCGGGACGCGAACCGGGCGAACAGCGCCGCCGCAATGGCCGGCACCGGTACGGCGTTGTCGATCGCGGCCTCGACGGTCCACCGGCCTTCACCGGAGTCGTCGGCATACCCGCGGATCTTGTCCAGGTGGGTGTCTTCCTTGAGCGCGATCACCATCAGGTCCAGCAGCCAGGACCGGATCACGGTGCCCTCGCGCCAGGAGTCGAACGCGGCCGGCACGTTGTCCACGATGTCCGCGGCCTCGAGCAGCTCGAAGCCCTCGGCGTACGCCTGCATGATGCCGTACTCGATGCCGTTGTGGACCATCTTGGTGAAGTGGCCGGCGCCGACCTTGCCGGCGTGCACGAAGCCGAACTCGCCCTCGGGCTTGAGCGCTTCGAAGATCGGCATCGCGGTCGCGATGGTGTCCTGCTCGCCGCCGCACATCAGGGCGTAGCCGTTCTCCAGGCCCCAGACGCCGCCGGAGACACCGCAGTCGGCGAACTTGATGCCCTTCTCGGCGAGCTGCGCGGCCCGCCGGGTGTCATCGGTCCAACGGCTGTTGCCGCCGTCGATGACGATGTCGCCGGGCGAGAGCAGCTCGGCCAGCTCGGTGACGACCGGATCGATGGCCTGCACCGGCACCATGATCCAGACCACCTTCGGCTGGTCGGTGGCGGTGAGCTTCCCGACCAGGTCGGCCAGGTCCTTGGCATCGGAGATGTCCTGGTTGTGGTCGAACCCGACCACGGTGTGACCAGCGTTGCGAATCCGCTGGCGCATATTGCCGCCCATCTTGCCGAGACCGACAAGGCCGAGCTCCATGGCGATTTCCCCTTGTTCTGTTGGCGTTCAGCTGTTCAGGCGGACCGGCATCAGCACGTACCTGAACTCGCTGATCGGTTCACCGTCGAAGTCCCGCACACCGGTCAGTTCGGCCGGCTTCGTCGCCTGCGTGAAGGCCAGGTGCGCGACCGGCGTACCGATCGCGTTCAGACCGTCGAGCAGGTACGTCGGATTGAAGCCTACGGTCACCGGGTCACCGACGACCCGCGCCTCGATCGACTCGGACGCCTGCGCCTCGTCACCGCTGCCGGCGTCGAGCGTCACACCCTCGTCGCTGAACGTCAGCCGGACCGGTGCATTGCGCTCGGCGACCAACGCGACGCGCTTGACCGCCTCGACCAGCGTCGCCGTCTCGATCCGGACCCGGGTCGCGATCGCTGCGTCGGTCGGGATGATGCCGCGGACCTTCGGGAACTCGCCGTCGAGCAGCCGGGTGGTGGCGCGACGGTTGCCGCCGGACACCTCGCCCTCGAAGCCGACGATGCCGTCGCCGGTACCGGGCGCGGCCAGGGAGACGATCACGTCCGACCCGGTCATCGCCTTCGCGGTCTCGGACAGCACCCGGGCCGGCACGAGAGCAGCTGCGGACGCATCGGGGGACTGCGGGTTCCACTCGAGCTCGCGGATCGCGAGCCGGTAGCGGTCGGTGGCCAGCAGGGAGATCGTGGAGCCCTCGATCTCGACCCGGACACCGGTCAGCACCGGCAGCGTGTCCTCACGCCCGGCCGCGGTCACGACCTGGGAGACCGCCTGGGCGAAGACATCGGCCTTGACCGTCCCGCTGGCCGCCGGAAGCTCCGGCAAAGCCGGATATTCCTCTGTAGGAAGCGTTTGGAGCGTGAACCGCGAACTGCCACAGGTCACTTGAGCCTTGGCGCCGTCCACCGCGATGTCCACGGGCTGGTTCGGAAGACTCTTCGAGATGTCGGCCACGAGCCGGCCGGAGATCAGGCACTTACCGGCGTCCGCGACCTGTGCGGGCACGGTGACCCGGACCGAGGTCTCGTAGTCGAAACCGGACAGAGTGATCTGCCCGTCCTCGGCCTCGACCAGAAGGCCGGCAAGGATCGGAACGCTGGGACGACTGGGCAAGCTGCGCGCGGCCCAGGCCACCGACTCGGCCAGTACGTCGCGCTCGACGCGAAACTTCACCGCTGGGTGCCTCCTGATTCGGCTGTGTGCCAGGCAGATCCTGCCACGGACAAGTGTGCTGTGCGCCAACTGGGCGTGACGTGGCGCTTCGGGCGGGTCGCGTCGGCGTCGTTCCGGTGCTGTTGAGGACAGCCTGACAGGTGCGTCAACTCGAAGCGAGTCCGGGGTTTTCCCCAGGTTGGGCCGCTCCATCGTTTTGTGGACTGGGATTCCTCTACAGATTCCATAGTGTTCTTCGCACCGGTGGATAGTGTGGAAAAGCGGCGACTTCGCAGGTCAGACCCCGAATCGGCCTGTGCACTGCGTGTGGACGAGCTCTCGCTGTGTTGGGGACGGCTGGGTACGACGGATTCTGTCCCCACAGCCAATCCACAACAAAGGCCGAAGTGTCCACGGCAATACCCACAGTTATCCACAGCTGTATCCCCACCCTGTGTGGTTCGGTGACCGCGTCGTAGCGCTCGGCGTACAAGCGATTCGACGCGGCCACTCATTGCTGCTTCGCCTGGTGCTTGATCCGGTTCGTGAGCTCGGTGACCTGGTTGAAAACGCTGCGTCGCTCGGACATCAGCTGCCGGATCTTCCGTTCGGCGTGCATCACCGTGGTGTGGTCGCGGCCGCCGAACTGCTGACCGATCTTCGGCAGTGAGAGGTCGGTGAGCTCGCGGCACAGATACATGGCGATCTGGCGTGCGGTGACCAGGACCCGGCTGCGGCTCGAGCCACACAGGTCGTCGATCGACAGTCCGAAGTACGACGCGGTCTGGCCCATGATCATGCTGGCCGTCACCTCGGGCTTGCTGCCTTCGGGAATCAGGTCCTTCAGCACGATCTCGGCCAGGCTCAGGTCGACCGGCTGACGGTTCAGGCTGGCGAACGCGGTGACGCGGATCAGTGCGCCCTCGAGCTCACGGATGTTCGTCTGCACCTTCGACGCGATGAACTCCAGCACCTCCGGCGGCGCGGTCAGTCGCTCGGTCGCTGCCTTCTTCCGCAGGATCGCGATCCGGGTCTCGAGGTCGGGCGGCTGGATGTCGGTGATCAGACCCCACTCGAACCGGTTGCGCAGCCGATCCTCCAACGCTTCCAGGCGTTTCGGCGCCCGGTCGGAGCTGATCACGATCTGCTTGTTCGCGTTGTGGAGGGTGTTGAAGGTGTGGAAGAACTCTTCCTGGGTCTGGATCTTGCCCTCGAGGAACTGGATGTCGTCGATCAGTAGTACGTCGACATCGCGGTACCGGCGCTGGAACTGGGACGCCTTGTCGTCGCGGATCGCGTTGATGAAGTCGTTGGTGAACTCTTCGCTCGACACGTACCGGACCCGGGCCCCGGTGTAGAGGCTGCGTACGTAGTGGCCGATCGCGTGCAGCAGGTGGGTCTTGCCCAGACCGGAGTCGCCGTAGATCAGCTGTGGGTTGTACGCCTTGCCCGGTGCCTCGGCGACGGCGACCGCGGCCGCGTGCGCGAACCGGTTCGAGCTGCCGATGACGAAGGTCTCGAAGGTGTACTTCGGATTCAGCCGCGCCTCACCTTGTCCCTCGGTGGGCTGGTGGGGCGGAGGCGCGCCGTTCGGCATCGGCTGTTGCTGTCCGAACTGCTGCTGCGGCTGCTGCACCGGCGGGGCGTACTGCTGAGGTGCCGGCTGCTCGTAGTGCTGCGGTTGGGTCGGCTCCGGACGTGGCGGACTGAACTGCGGCCCCTGGTCCGGATCGCTCAGCGCGGACTGGATCGTCGGCTGGTACGCGCCTTCGGTCCTCAGCGGCTCGCGTACGACGGGAGCCGGCGGCGCGGGCTGTTCGCGCACCTCGGGGTCGAGCGTCGGGTCGACGGTGACGGCTATCCGGATGTCGCGGCCGAAGCTCTCGGTCAGGATCCGCTCGAGGTCCGGGCGCAGCCGTGTCTCCAACTGACCGCGGGTGAAGTCGTCGGGTACGGCGACGATTGCTGTGCTCTCGTGCAGCGTGACCGGGCGCGAGTTCGTCAGCCAGGCGCGCTGGTTCGGCGGGAGGCCGGCCAGGACGCGGCTCCAGGCATCGCCGAGGTCCATCACCGGCGCCACCGGTTCCGGCTGAGGCTGAGGTGCCTGCTGTGGCTGAGGTTCCGGCTGCGTGGGCTGCTGGGGCTGGGGCGCCGGCTGGGCCTGGACCTGAGGCTGGTGCTGGGGTGCCGTCTGGGCGTGGGGCTGTTGCTGGGGTGCGGTCTGGGCGTGCGGTTGTTGCTGGGGTGCGGGTTCGGCCGGGTGTGGTTCGACCGGCGTCTCGACAACTGGTTGTGGTTCGTCGGGAGTTCCGTGGTCACCGTGCGCACGTGCATCACCCTCGTTCCGTGCCACTGCGTCCCCACTGTCAGTGCTGGCCGCGGGGTACTGCTCACGACTCCAGGTATTGCTGCTGCTCGGGTATCCGAGATTGCTCACGGCCGGCGCCGTACCGAAGTACGCCGTACCGGCGGGAAGATCGGTCGCGGCCCGCTCGAGGTCGGAGCGGTAGCGATAACCGTCGTACTCCGGACGGGTCTGCACAGGCTCGGGATACCCCTGTGCAGGGTGCACCGGCTCGGGACGAACCGGGTCCGGGTACCCCTGCGCGGGGCGGGCCGGTTCCGGATACCCCTGCGCCGGCTGGACCGGCTCCGGGTAGGTGGGTGGGCGGTAGCCGTCGTACTCCGGGGGCATCGGGATCGGGAGCGACGGGCTGAGGTGCCCGGACAGATCCAGCTGTGGCTGCTCCGGCTCCGGATGCGGGAACAGCTCAGGCTGTGGCTCGGGTTCTGGATGGGGAAACAGCTCCGGCTGCGCGAGCTGCTCGGGCTCCGGCTCAGGTTCCGGGGCCGGCGGAACCTCGGCCCGCGGCTCAGTTGGTGGCTCAGGCTCGGGATCGGCCGGGAACTCTGCTCGGGGCTCGGTGGGGAATTCTGGTGGGGCGACCTCGGTGCGGAAGTCGGCGACCGGGTCGGGCCGGAGGTCCTGTCCGCCGTCGCCGGTGTACTGCGGGCCGGTGTAGACCGGTCCGTACCGCGCCGGTGTGTATTCCGCCGGTGTGTATTCCGCACTGGCGGAATGGTCCTCGACCACGCGTTGCTCCCCGAATCCATCGCTGCGGTGGCCGGCGCGTTCCAGGCGGACCCGGGATGCGCGACCGTTCGACCCAAACACCGTGCGGCCGGTGAGTCGTGGTGCTGTTCGGCTCAGCGCGGTAGCTGGTTCCGCTGCCGATCGCCGCACTGTCCACACGGTTGTCCACAGTTGTGAACGACGGGTGGAGCAGGTTGGTTACCGATCGCGGGGTATGGGACCTCTGGTGTGAGGGGCTGACGCTAACAAGTCTCCCCAGCCTGCTTCAAGCCGTCATCCACAGGCTATGAAGTCCAAATTGGGGGCAACCTCCGGCGTGTCGGGTAGACGGCGGAGCGTAGTCGTGGTTTGCGATCGCTTTCGGTGGCGGCCGCCTCCAGACAGTGACGAACAGTCCACCGATCGGCTGTCCACTATTCTTTCCACAGGCCTGTGGACAACTCTGGGGACGACTGGTTTGACCTGTCCACAGGCGGCCACGTACCGTGGATCAGTCGGTGTTGAGCCGGCCGTTTCGTGCTGCGCTCCCTGCGGGACCACTCCTGGTTCACCGACGGTGTGCGGGACTTTGCACCATCGGCAGATCTACCAGTGGATTTGTCGACAATTCTGTGTTCTCGAGTAACCGGAGTCATTCCAGTGAGCAAGCGGACGTTCCAGCCGAACAACCGTCGTCGGCACAAGAAGCACGGCTTCCGTCTTCGTATGCGCACCCGTGCGGGTCGCGCCATCATCGCCGCCCGCCGTGGCAAGGGTCGCCAGCGCCTCGCGGCCTGAGCGACCTCTTCGACGGTGACCACCTCGTGTTGCCCGCGTCGAACCGGCTCCGTCGGTCCGACGACTTCCGCCGCGCCGTTCGGTCTGGACGGCGCGCGGGCCGGCGCGCGGTGGTGCTGCACCTGCTCGTTCGGGGCAGTCAGGGAGACGACGCCGCGAACCACGTCGAGGCCGAGCCCGCTCGCGTCGGATTCGTGGTGAACAAGGCGGTGGGCAACGCGGTTCTGCGGAACCGGGTCCACCGCCGTCTGCGTGCTGTCCTGGCAGCGCGACTCCCCGATCTCCCGGCCGGCAGCCTGACCGTCGTCCGGGCGCTGCCGTCGTCGTCGACCGCGTCGTACGACGAACTCGCGGCGGACGTGGACGGCGCACTGCGCCGGCTGCTGGGGCAGTCATGAAGTTCAATCCCGTGAAGAGCGGGATCATCCTTTTCCTGAAGGCGTACCGGCTCATCATCAGCCCGATGTATGGCCAGGTGTGCCGGTTCTACCCGAGTTGTTCGGCGTACGCCCTGGAGGCGGTCGAGCGCCACGGTGCGGTGCGCGGTTGCTGGCTGGCGATGAGGAGACTCCTTCGCTGCCACCCGTGGAACCCCGGCGGCTACGACCCCGTTCCACCCAAAGATGTCGACCAGCGCGGAGACTCGATCTCCGCCAACCAGCCCGAACCGTCAGCCGACGCCGGGCCTGCGCAGCGAGGTGCATGAGTGACTCTTCTGGCCATCCCCGGGCTCGCGGTGTGGGACGGGATCGTAGACCTGTTCAACACTGTCATGACGCCGCTGTACTGGGCCGTTTCGGCGCTGCTCGTCGGCTGGCACTGGCTGCTCGGCCAGGTCCTGGATCCGAACGGCGGCTGGGCCTGGGCGTTGTCGATCGCCGGCCTGACGATCGTGATCCGGACCCTGCTGATCCCGCTCTTCGTCCGGCAGATCCGTTCCAGCCGGAACATGCAGCTGCTTCAGCCGAAGATGAAGGAGCTGCAGAAGAAGTACGGCCATGACCGGGAGAAGCTCGGTCAGGAAATGATGAAGCTGTACAAGGAGACCGGGACCAACCCGCTCTCCTCGTGCCTGCCGCTGCTGCTGCAGTCCCCGATCTTCCTGGCCCTGTTCCGCGTGCTCGACTATGCCGCCAAGGGGCAGTGGCACAGCGAGATCATGAAGCCGCACGTCGGCTCGCTGCAGCACGCGAAGATCTTCGGTGCGGAGATCTCGCAGACCTTCCTGAAGGCGAACGGCGACGGCGCCGGCAACGTCAAGGTCGTCGCGATCGTGCTGATCATCCTGATGACCGCGACGATGTTCACCACGCAGCTGCAGCTGATGCGCAAGAACATGCCGAAGGAAGCGCTGACCGGCCAGGCCGCTCAGATGCAGAAGATCATGCTGTACGTCTTCCCGGTGTTCTTCCTGATCGGTGGCTTCAACTTCCCGATCGGTGTGCTGATCTACTGGTTCGTCTCCAACGTGTGGACGATGGGTCAGCAGTTCTATGTGATCCGCCGCAACCCGGCCCCGGGCACCCCGGCGTACGACGCGATGGAGGCCCGCAAGCGCGAGCACAACCGTCGCGCCGGCCGCCCGGAGGACGAGGGTCTGAAGGGCGCCGAGACCGCGACGGAGACCGTGCAGGACCGTCGCCCGGCGCAGCGTCAGCAGCCGAAGCGCCAGTCGCGCAGCGACCGCAAGACCGGACCCGCGACGACGCCTGCTGCGGAGGACACCCCGACCGCGGCGAGCAATGGGCAGACGAACTCGAACGCCCAGCCGAGTGCGGCCAAGAAGACTCAGGCCGGTGCTGCCAAGAAGCAGCCGGCCGGCAAGAAGGGGACACCGAAGCGCCAGCCCGCGGCGAAGTCAGCCGCGCAGAAGAAGGCGGCGCAGAAGAAGCCCGGCGGCTCGCGCTGATTGGCGTGCACCGGTTGCTCTCCCTGCTTGCGTACGACCTGGGTCCCCGTGGGGCGGATCTCGACATTGTGAAGGAGTGGCCGTGAGCGACGGCATGCAGAACACAGAGGCGGCGGAGCAGTCCGCCGGTACGACCAGCACCGCCGGAGATCGGCTGAAGGCGCTGGAGGCGGAGAGCGACATCGCCGCCGACTACCTCGAGGAGTTGCTGGACATCGCCGACCTCGACGGCGACATCGACATGGACATCGACGGCGATCGGGCCGCGGTCTCGATCGTCGGCGCGGAGCTGAACAACCTCGTCGGTGAGAACGGGAAGGTGCTGGAGGCGCTCCAGGAGCTGACCCGGCTGGCGGTCTACCGGGAGACCGGTGAGCGGTCCCGGCTGATGCTGGACGTGTCGAACTACCGGGCGAACCGAAAGGCCGAACTGGAAGAGGTCGGACGCAAGGCGGTCGAGGAGGCCACCGCGTCCGGAGCTCCGGTCAAGCTGGACCCGATGACGCCGTTCGAGCGCAAGGTCGTGCACGACGTCGTCGCGGCCGCCGGCCTGACCAGCGAGTCCGAGGGCGAGGAGCCCCGCCGCCGCGTCGTGGTGCAACCAGCATGACCGGTGGCTTGTGACGACGCTGAATGCCACGCCTCCGGCGCGGCGGGTCACGGGGCCTTGGTCCCCGGCCTTCCCTCGTCTCTCCGGTCGCTTCGCTCCCTACGTTCCTCAGTCCAGGCCGGGGGCCCCGTGACCGGATCCGTTTCACGTGAAACACCGCCGCTCGTGGAGAAGCTGTATCCACGGGCGGCGGTCCGGCTTTCGGCGTACGCCGATCTACTGGCGACCGAGGGGACTCTGCGCGGACTGATCGGTCCACGCGAGGTTCCGCGACTCTGGGATCGCCACCTCTTGAACTGTGCCGTCCTCGAGCGCCTGATCCCGGCGGAGGCTTCGGTCGCCGACATCGGCACCGGGGCCGGCCTGCCCGGGATCGTGCTCGCGCTCGTTCGCCCCGACCTCGAGATCGCGCTCGTCGAGCCACTGCTCCGACGCACGACTTTCCTCGAAGAGGCGGTCGAGTCCCTCGGTCTGGACAACGCGACCGTTGTCCGGGCCAGGGCCGAAGAACTTCCGCGGGCGTCGTACGACGTGGTGACTTCGCGGGCGGTGGCTCCATTGGGCAAACTTGCCGGGTGGTGCTTGCCACTGTGTGTCGAAGGGGGGCTGATGCTCGCGATGAAGGGATCCTCCGCTGAGGAGGAATTGGACGCCTCAGAACGTGAACTGACGTCGCTCGGAGCAGAGTTGTGGCACATTCATGAACTCGGCACGGATGAACTGGCCCAGCCGACGACCGTCGTGAGTATTGTGGCCGGACGTGCTGCAGGGGGATCCCGGCACGGAAGACGCGGGAGGTGAGCGGGTTGGTGAGTCGTGCCCTCGGGTGGCCCGAGAAGAGCACGGGTGAGCCGAGATCGTCCCAAGGCATTGGCTGGCCCACCGACCCGGACTCCGCGGTCCTGTTGATCACCCAGGACTCTCCCAAGCCGGCCCGCGCCGCCACTCCATCGCCGGTTCAGACGGCACCCCCGGCGCGAGTTGACGAGGCCCCGCCGCTGGACACCTCGGGGCTCCGGGCAGTGGCCGCGAGCGGTCTCGACGCATCACCGGTACTCGACCGAACTCCCGTTTCACGTGAAACGGAGGAGTTGCGAGATGATGGTGCCGCAGCCGAATCGGCGTCACTGGTGGACGCCGAACCAGACTTCTCCGAGTCTCCACCGCCTGTGGATGACGACCGTACGAAACAGCCTTCCCACGCGGGGATTCATCCACAGAGGCCTGTGGATGAAGCTGGGGGCAGAGCTGCCCCGACCCCTACCGACATCCTCTTCGGGCCAAGTCCCGCACCTATTGGAATGGGCGCCATGACTGCCGCACAGATCGCCGCGCGGGCCACGTCGGACGAGCTTCAGCGACGACTTCTCGAGACACCGATCGCCGCCGCCACCGAACGGACCCTGCTGGTGAATGAAGGACGCACTATGGGCCGCGAGTTCCCGCTGCCTGCTGAGACCCGAGTCTTCGTCGTCGCCAATCAGAAGGGTGGCGTCGGCAAGACCACGACGACGGTGAACGTCGCCGCCGGTCTCGCGCTGTACGGCGCGCGGATCCTGGTGATCGACCTCGACCCGCAGGGCAACGCATCGACGGCACTCGGCATCGATCACTCCGAGGGGACCCCGGGTGTCTACGAGGCGATCATCGAGGGCGAGTCGCTGGGCAAGCTGATCCAGCCGTGCGCCGAGCACCCGGGCATTGTCGTCATCCCGGCGACCATCGACCTGGCCGGTGCCGAGATCGAGCTCGTCAGCATCGTGGCCCGGGAGAGCCGGCTGAAGCGTGCGCTCGACGCGCACCTCGCCGAGACCGAGGCCGCCGGCGAGAAGTACGACTACGTCTTCATCGACTGCCCGCCGTCGCTGGGCCTGCTGACGGTGAACGCACTGACAGCGGCCCGCGAGGTCCTGGTCCCGATCCAGAGCGAGTACTACGCGCTCGAGGGTCTGTCCCAGCTCCTCCGCCACATCGACATGGTGAAGTCGCACCTGAACCCCGGGCTCGACGTCTCCACCATCCTGCTGACCATGTACGACGCCCGGACCAAGCTGGCCGGCGAGGTCGCGGCCGAAGTACGGGGTCACTTCCGGGACGCCGTACTGCGGACCGCCGTACCGCGATCGGTGCGGATCTCCGAGGCTCCGAGCCACGGGCAGACCGTGCTCGCGTACGACCCCGCTTCGGCCGGCGCGTTGTCATATCTCGAGGCCTCCCGCGAGATCGCGATGCGGAACAACGCCTGATCGGCGGATCCGCCGTCGCACGGTGTTTCACGTGAAACGGCGAGCAGTGGTGGCCGCTCGTTGGAGTGGCCGGTCAGTAGTAGGTCAGCAGGCTGTCGAACACGAGGGAGCGCGATGAACACCCGACTCGGACGCGGACTTGGTGCGTTGATTCCCAGCACACCCGCTCCCGGTACGACGACGCTCGGCAGCAAGTCGCACTCGATCCCGGGTGCACCGCCGAGGACCGATGGTCCGGAGCTGGCCGCCGTACCTGGGGCTCAGTTCGCGGAGATCGACGTCGACAAGATCTCCCCGAACCCGAAGCAGCCGCGCACCGTCTTCGATGAGGAGGCGATGGAGGAGCTCGTTCACTCGGTGAAGGAGATCGGGCTGCTGCAGCCGATCGTCGTACGCCGGTTGGCCGAGGACAAGTACGAGCTGGTGATGGGGGAGCGCCGCTGGCGTGCGACCCAGCAGGCCGGCCTGAGTACGATCCCCGCGATCGTTCGGGACACGCAGGACGACGTGATGCTCCGGGACGCGCTCCTGGAGAACCTGCACCGCAGCCAGCTGAACCCGCTGGAAGAGGCGGCGGCGTACCAACAGATGCTTGACGACTTCGGCTGCACGCAGGAAGTGCTCGCGAACCGGATCGGTCGGTCGCGGCCGCAGATCTCCAACACGCTCCGCCTCCTGAAGCTGCCTGCGTCCGTGCAGCGTCGAGTTGCCGCTGGAGTGTTGTCAGCTGGGCACGCTCGCGCGCTCCTGGGTCTTCCCAGTGGGGATGCGATCGAGCGGCTGGCGCAGCGGATCGTCGCTGAAGGCCTGTCGGTGCGGACAGTTGAAGAGATCGTTGCCCTGGGCGACATGAACGGCGACGACCCCACCCCGGCCCGCCGGCGCAACAAGCCGGTCGCGCCGCGCTTGGTCGACCTGGCCGACCGCCTGTCAGACCGCTTCGAGACGCGGGTAAAGGTCGACCTCGGCAAATCCAAGGGCAAGATCACCGTCGAGTTCGCCTCGCTGGACGACCTCGAACGAATCGTCACCCTGATGGACCCCAACAAGCAGAACGAGCAGTAGAAGGCCGGGCTCGCGCCCACACGTCTACGCGACCACTCCTCTGTCGCGCCTGCTCCGGCCATCCTTGAGGTGCGCGCCGTCGCGCTTCCTCAACTACACCGTCGTCCCGCGAATCGTAGTTCGCCGGGTCGCACGGGTTGGGTGTGGATCTTCTGCGCTCGTGCAGCATCCTGGGCGTCGGCGTGATCATAAAGGTGACCGTCGATCGGGTCACTTGGCCCGGAGAATCGTTCTCAGGGAGGAATCTCGACGTCTGGCGGCCGCGCCAATGTCGGGAGGATCCTGGCGCGAATCGGGAGGAGGATCCTCCCCAAGCCGCCCCATCGCCCGCGCTGGCTGAGGATCGCGTACACAGAGGAATTCTGGGATCGGCGAAGGCCGGAATTCCTCTGAGAGCGCGATTCTCCGGTGGATGGGGTCGCGGGTGCCGGGGGCGGTTGGTGTGCCGCGGGCTGTGGAGGCGCGTGACGGTCAGCTAGTGGGGTGAGAGGTGGCTGACTTGTCAAACGTATGATTTGTCGACAAAACCATTAAGTGACTCATGGCCGATGTTTCATGTGAAACATCGGGTGGGGTCAGCCCTGGAGTTCGTGGGTGGTTTTGCGCTCTGCGTAGAACGACAAGAAGGGGATGGTGCCGGCCAGCGCCATCAGGACCAGGCGGGGGAGGGACCAGCGGACCCGACGGAAGAGGTCGAAGGTCGCCAACAGGTAGACCATGTAGAGGAAGCCGTGGAGGGGGCCGATCACGTCCATGGCGCCGGGGTTGTCGGCGAAGTACTTGAGCGGCATCGCCAGGAACACCAGCAGCAGGAGCATCACGCCGACCACGTAGGCGATCACGCGGTAGCGGGTGAGGGCGCCGCGGATGGCGGGAGTGAGGGGCTGCGGGGTGGCGGAGGTGGCGGGATCGGCTGAGGAGGTCACGCTGAAACGGTACCGCTCGACTCCACCGACTCCCCGGCCTGGTCCTCCCCAGCACCACGCCCGCCGGCAACTCCCGACCCAACCTGCTCGGCAGCAGGTCCGGTGCCAGGACTCGTTCCTGGCTCGTCACTGGAGTCTTCCGGGTCGTCGGGGGTGCGGCGGGCGTCGAGGACCATCTTGGCCCACATCCAGAGCGTGAAGGCGGCGAAGACCCACCACTGGAAGGCGTAGGCGATGTTCCGCAGGCCGGCGTGATCGGTGGGTGGAGACGGTGGCGGTACGACGGCCGGGACGGGTGACGGTACGACGCCGGAGTCGAGCGACGACTGGATGACGAAGGCGTCGTACACGCGGTAGTTGACCAGGTGGACGATCGTGGGGATGCGGAGTGACGACAGCGTCCGGCCCTTGGCTGCGTCGTCGGAGGAGTCCTCTGCCTCGGAGGCAACGATCGAACCACTCAGCTGTACAGGGCCTTTGGGCGCTGCGACTGCAGGATCAGTTGCCGAGGGCACCCATCCACGAATGACCATGATGGCGCCACCGCCGGGAAGCATCACCGGACTCACCACCCAGAGGCCGTCGGCCGAGCCCTGCCGGCGATCGGTGATGAGGACCTGGTCCGCGGCCGGTCCCCACGTACCCGCGACTGTCACGCGGCGACCGACAGCCTTTGACGGCAGGCCCTCGTCGATGGAGAACAGCGACTGCAGCGCCACCGGCGAGCCCTCTGCGCGTTTGGCGGTCGCGGCGGCGGTCTTCGATTGGTAGACGTCCAGTTGCCAGACGCCCATCGCCGTCATCACGCCGGCGATCGCCAACGCGAGCAGGAGCAAACCGGACCACCGCGGCGTCAGCACAGTCCGCCACACCGACCGCGGCTCCTCCGAACCCAAAGGCCGCTCTGGCATCAGTGGCTCAACGGGCTGCGGCTGCGGCCAGCAAGTCGCGGCAGAGCACACCCAGCTCGATCCCCGCGGCCTCCGCGGCGAGCGGCACCAGCGACGTCTCCGTCATCCCAGGCGCCACGTTCACCTCGAGGAACCACGGCACGCCGGCCGCATCGACGACCAGGTCCGACCGGGACAGATCCCGCAGCCCCAGCGCCTGATGCGCGCACACAGCCGCGGCCGCACACGCACCAGCCACCTCAGGTTCAAGCCGCGCGGGAACGATGAACTGCGTCGCCCCCGCCGTGTACCGCGCCTCGTAGTCGTAGAAGCCCGAGTCCGGCCGGATCTCCACCGCAGGCAGGGCGCGCGGCCCGTCCCCGACATCGACCACGGTGACCGCGACCTCGGTCCCGTCGATGTACTGCTCGATCAACGCAACCGGCCCGTACGCGTAGCAGTTCACCATCGCCGTCGGCAGTTCCTCGGCCGACCGCACGATCGACGCACCCAGCGCGGAACCGCCGCGAGCAGGCTTGACCACCAGCGGCAGGCCAACCTGGCCGATGACGGCCTCCATCAGCGCCGCGGCCCCGAGTTCGCGGAACGTGTCGTGTCCGAGCACGACTGAGGCGGGCGTGTGGAGTCCGGCCGATCCGACCATGGTCGCCGCGACCGGCTTGTCGAACGCAGTCCGGCAGGCAGCCGCGTCGGCTCCGACGTACGGAACGCCGTAAAGGTCCAGGACCTGGCGCAGGGCGCCGTCCTCACCGGTGACGCCGTGCAGGACGGGGAAGACCGCGTCCGGCGGATCGTTGCGGAGACGCTCGACCAGATCGGTGTCGACGTCCCGCTGCTCGACCTCCACACCGACGCTGCGCAGGGCGTCAGCGACCCGCCGCCCGGACCGGAGCGAGACGTCCCGCTCGTGTGACAGTCCGCCTGCCAGTACCAGCACTCGACCCAGATCACTCATCACTAATATCCCGATCACTCGTGGGCGACTCCGGCACGGGCGCCGGTCCCGAGGCCCACTGGAACGGTACCGCTACCGCGTCAAGGACCCCCGAGTACCCAGCGAATCCATTGCGCAACCTTTGCGCAGCAGCCCCGCAGCGGCGCCGTGGTTACCCCGGTTGTCGACCCAGCAATTACTGAAAGTCGCCTAGCTGAGCTCCGGTCCCGGAGCGTCGTAGTCGCGTCCCGGACCCGGCGTCAGCGGACCGAACGTCTGCCGCAGCTCGAGCTCCTCGTTGATCACCCCGGCCAGCCGGCCGACTCCTTCGGTGATCCGCTCGGGCGTCGGATGGCAGTACGACAGCCGCATGCATTGCGAGCCGAAACCGTCGGAGAAGAAGGCGGTCCCGGGTACGTACGCCACCCTCGCGGTGACCGCCCGCGGCAGCATCGCCTTCGCGTCCAGGCCGTCCGGCAAGGTGAGCCACACGTAGAACCCGCCGCCCGGCCTGGTCCAGGTCGTTGCCGCGGGCATCTTTTCCGTCAAGGCCGCCAACATCGCGTCGCGGCGTTCCCGGTACATCTCCCGGAACTGCTTCACCTGCCCGAGCCAGTCGTGCCGGATCAGGTACGACGAGATCGCGAGCTGGCTGAACACCGGGGGACAGAGGGTCGCCGATTCCTGTGCCAGCACAAGCTTTTCCCGGACCGCGTGCGGCGCGACCGCCCAGCCGACCCGGAACCCCGGCGCGAACGTCTTCGAGAACGAGCCGAGGTAGATGACCCCTTCCCGATCGGCCGCCCGCAACGCCTTCTGCGGCTCACCGTCGAAGCCGAGCAGCCCGTACGGGTTGTCCTCGAGGATCAGCAGGTCCGCGCGCTGACAGATCTCCAGCACCCGGGCCCGCCGCTCGTCCGACAGCGAAACCCCGGCCGGATTGTGGAAGTTCGGGATCGTGTAGAAGAACTTGATCCGCTTACCGGCTGCCCGCACCGAGGCGATCGCCTGCTCCAGCGCCTCCGGTACGACGCCGTTGTCATCCATCGCGACATGGACGACCTCACATTGGTACGCACGGAACACCCCGAGAGCACCGACGTACGACGGAGCCTCACAGATCACCACGTCCCCGGGGTCGCAGAACACCCGGGTCACCAGGTCGACCGCCTGCTGGCTGCCCACCGTGACCACGACGTCGTCCGGGTGGGCGTCGATCCCCTCCAGCCGCATCACGTCGCAGATCTGGTCGCGCAACGTCGGATCGCCCTGGCCGGAGCCGTACTGCATCGCGACCGCGCCGTTGTCGATCACCAGGTCCCGGACCGCGCCGCCGACCACGTCCAGCGGCAGGCCGGCGATGTTCGGCATCCCGCCGGCGAGGGAGACCACCTCGGGCCTGCTGGCGACCGAGAAGAGAGCCCGGATCTCCGATGCGGTCATACCCTTGGTCCGGGCTGCGTACCGGTCGACGTAGTTGTCGAGGCGGGTCTGCCGGACATCAGGTACGTCAGAACTCACGGGGCCACTCCAACGGCGCTCGAGGGGGAAGACACCAGGTTACGTCGACAGACTCGAATTGTGTCCGGGCTGTGGATCGGCGCGACCTCTCACTACCATGCCTTATAGGGGCAGGTTCGACCATGCCGTGATCTGGCTGCTGAGACGGCCGGCGGGTGTGGTGCGACCTGGAGGTGCAACCGAAGGGCATGATCGGATGAGCGTGAGCAAGGCAGCCGGCTGGACGTTCGGCGGACTGCTGCTGGGCGTGCTGGCCGGTTTCGCCGGTGAGCTGCTACGGCGGCAACCGGCCGCGAAGGTGCAACAGCGGTACGTCGCTCCCGAGGCGACGGTGACGCCCGACGCAAGGACCCCGGCGCCCGCGCCGGAACCGGCTCGTCGATGACCGTGGAGTGACAGCCACCGTGACCAAGGACACAGCGAGTACACCGCCACCGGACCGGATGCGCTGATGGCCCGGCGGCTCGAACCACTGACGCTCGACAACCTCGACGAGCTCCCGGTGTCGTGCCGTGACTGCGTGTTCTGGGAGCTCGACCCTGTCGCCGCCCGGCAGGCCGAGCGCAACGGCGGGACCGGCCTGGAGAAGGAGGCCTGGCTCTCCCAGCTCCTGCTCGACTGGGGTACGGCGGGTGTCGTGCTTTCCGTCGACGAGGAGCCGGCCGGGTTCGCGGTCTATGCGCCCGCGGCGTACCTGCCGAGGATCCAGGCGTTCCCGACCGCGCCGGTCAGTCCGGATGCCGTCGTACTGGCGACCGGACGGATCCTGCCGCGCTACCTGGGGCTCGGGCTGGGGAAGATCCTGGTCCAGGCGGTCGCGAAGGACGTACTGAAGCGTGGGTTCCGGGCCGTGGAGGCGTTCGGTGACTCGCGCTGGTACGGGCCGGGGTGTGTCTGGCCGACGGAGTTCCTCCAGGCCGTCGGCTTCGGCGTGGTCCGTGAGCACCCGCGTAATCCCCGGCTCCGGCTCGACCTGCGTTCGACGATCACGTGGCGCAGTGAGATGGAGGCCGCGGTGGAGCGCCTGATGGGCGCGATCCGGCCCGAGCACTCGCCGCCCGCACCGGTGACGGTCCGGGACGGACTGACCCGCGAATCCTCGCCGCAGCCATGATCTGGCGGTTCCTAGCGGACGTCGTGATGGTGGTGCACGGCGCCCTGTTGCTGTTCTTCCTGATCGGCGGCTACCTCGCCTGGCGCTGGGCCAAGCTGATCTGGGTCCACCTCGGCATCGTCGCGTGGAACCTCGTCATCGTCCTGGTCGACTTCGGTTGCCCGGTCACCGCGACCGAGAAGTACTTCCGGCGCCGGGGCGGAGAGACGCCGTACGCGGCCGGGTACATCGAGCACTACCTCGACGGCCGGCTCTGGCCGGAGGGCTCGACCCCGACGGTGGAGAGGATCGGCTTCGTCATCGTGGTCGCGTCGTACGTCGGGTTCTTCGTCGTACGGCGACGTCGCCGGTCCAAGGTCAGGGAAGAGTCAGTGGGACCCCGGACGTGATCCCACCAGGGCCGTCGCATACTGGTAGGCGTGTCCAGCACCCGTACGCCGGTCGACGAGTACCTGACGGCACTGAGCAAGTCGCTCGGTGGTCCGCGTCGCCGCAGGGCTGACCTGCTGACCGAAGCGCGGGATCACCTCACCGACGCGACCGAGGCTTTCGAGGCGGACGGTCTCGATCACGAGGACGCCGAGCGCGAGGCTGTCGCTGACTTCGGGGAGCTTGCCGAGGTCGTGCCCGGCTACCGGGCAGAGCTCGCGGTCAGCCAGAGCCGACGTACGGCGATGTACCTGTTCCTCGCGCTGATCATCCAGCCGATCGTGTGGCAGGCGGGCGCGTGGAGCTGGACCCAGGAGCCGGAATCGGGCGCGCTGAACGACTACCTCCAGGTGATCGTCCGTGGCATCGGTGGGGTCGCCATCGCCGGATCCGTGCTGGCCGTGCTCGCGGCCGGTGTCGGCCTGCGCCATCCGCTCGTCCGTGACCACGTCAGCCGGGTCACCGCGATCTTCGCGCTGGTCAGCGCGATCGTCATTGCCGCGATCGGCGTCCTGATGGCGGCGACGACCCCGCACCCGATGGGTCTGCCCGCCTTCAGCATCGTCGGGAGCTTCGTCGTCCTGCCGCTGGTCTTCGTCAGCCTGCAGGCCGCCCGCGGCCTACGCCTGGCCCGGGCGTAGCACCCCTTCCACCACCGCCCGGAAGGTCACCCACTCTTCTTTGCCGGTGGCAAGCATCTTCTGCCCGGCGCTGGTGAGCTGATAGGTACGGCGCTTCCGCCCGCTGACCGTGCTCCACTCGCTGGCCAGGTAGCCGGCCCGCTCGAGCCGCCGCAGTGCCGGATACAGCGTCCCGGTCGGTAGATCGAGCTCGCCGCCGCTGCGCTCCAGCAACGCCTCCATGATCGCGTAGCCGTGCAGCGGCTCGTGCTCGACGACCGCCAGGATCATCGGGTCCAGGTGTCCACGCAGCGCATCCGCCTTCATGTAGCCAGTCTACTCATAGATCTGTTAGTGTCGAGAGACGACATGTAGCCAACCTACATATCGACACAGTATCGACGCTGGATCGACCCAGTGAGGAGGCACGGCGATGACCGTGGAGACCCCCGTACGACGACCGCCCGGGAAGGAGGGCGGCCGATCCGGGCTGCTGCACCGGGTGTCCGGCTGGTCGATGCGGCACGCCGGCCTGGCCTTGCTGCTCTGGGTGGTCGCGCTGGTCGCCGTGACCGCGGCCTCGACAGTGGTCGGCAGCGCCTACAAGAACGACAACTCGCTCCCGGGCACCGACTCCCAGCGGGTGACCGACCTCTTCAGCCAGCACCAGCCGCAGGGCGACACCGCTTCGGTGCAGATCGTCCTGCAGGCCGGCGGGGGACTCGAGGCGGAGAAGCCACGCGTCCTATCGATGCTCGCCGCGCTCCGGACCCTTCCACATGTCGCGTCGGTCGCCGATCCGTTCACCGCGCCCGGCTCACTCGCACCAGACCGTCGTACGGCGTACTCCACGGTGAACCTGGATGTCGCCCAGGCGGACATGCCCGCCGAGGGCGTGCGGGCGATCGTCGACAAGGCTCAGCAGTTCCGGGTGCCCGGCCTGCAGGTCGAGGTCGGCGGGGATCTGGCCCGGTCCGCGCAGGAGAGCGCCGGGGGCGCGTCCGAGGGCGCCGGCCTGCTGGCCGCACTGGTGATCCTGGTGCTGCTGTTCGGATCGTTGCTCGCGGCAACGCTTCCCCTGCTGACCGCCGTGTTCGCGGTCGGAAGCACACTCGGCCTGCTGGTCCTCGCGTCGCACTTCTTCACATTGCCGTCGTACACAGCACCGGTGATGATCCTGGTCGGGCTGGGCGTCGGGATCGACTATGCGTTGCTGATCTTCTCGCGGTTCCGGCATGAGCTGCTGAAGGACGGGACCGATCGAGCCACCGCGTCGACCATTGCCTTGGACACCGCCGGCCGGTCGGTAATGTTCGCGGGCTGCACCGTGGTGATAGCGCTGCTCGGTCTGCTCGCGTTGGGACTCGGTTCGCTGCAAGGCATCGCGCTCGGGGTCACGCTGACCGTGCTGACGACGATGCTCGCCGCAGTCAGTCTGTTGCCGGCTCTGTTGACCCTGTTCGGGAAGCGGATCGAGCGGAGTGTCCGCAAGCACGCGGCCAAGAGGCGCCGTACGCCTGGTGAAGGGTGGCGGAAGCTGGCCGCGAGGGTGCAGCGCGGACCGTGGGTGCCGTTGCTGCTCGGGACGGTCGCGCTGGTCGCGTTGTCGTTGCCGGCACTGAACATGCGGCTTGGGTTCGCGGACGCGGGCACGGACGACCCGGCCAAGACCAGCCGGAAGGCATACGACCTGCTGGCCGACGGGTTCGGACCGGGCTTCAACGGTCCGCTGGTGATCGTCTCCGAAGGCGACCAGGCGGCGGCACAGGCCCTCAACCAGACGCTTGCCGCCGATCCAGGCATCGCCGCGGTGACACCGCCACAACCGAGCCCGGACGGCAAGATCTCGACCGTACTGGCGTTTCCCAAGTCGGCACCGCAAGACGCAGGCACGAGTCAGCTCGTGGACCGACTGCGGGAGACGACGTTGCCGGCCCTCGAGTCGCAGACCAGAGCGACGTACCTGGTCGGTGGTGCGACGGCGGCAGCCGATGACTTCGCGTCTGCGGTAAGCAAGCGTCTGCCGATCTTCGTGCTCGTGGTGGTCGGGTTGTCTGCGCTGCTGCTGATGGCGGTCTTCCGCTCGATCCTGATCCCGCTGAAGGCGGCCGTGCTCAACCTGCTCAGCATCGGCGCTTCGCTCGGGGTGATCACGCTGGTGTTCCAGCAGGGCTGGTTCGGTGCGCAACCGGGTCCGATCGAGGCGTTCGTCCCGGTGATGATCTTCGCGATCGTGTTCGGGCTGTCGATGGACTACGAGGTGTTCCTGATCTCCCGGGTGCATGAGGAGTGGCGTCGTACGAAGGATGCCGGGGAGGCCGTGCGGGAAGGACTCGCTACCACGGGAAGTGTGATCACCGCGGCGGCCGCGATCATGGTCGTGGTGTTCGCGGCCTTCCTGCTCAGTCCCGACCGGATGCTGAAGCAGTTCGGGCTCGGGCTGGCGACGGCGGTGCTGCTGGACGCGTTGCTGATCCGGTGTGTGATCGTTCCCGCCGTACTGCGGTTGTTCGGTGACCGGGCCTGGTGGCTGCCGCGGTGGCTCGATCGCCTCCTGCCGAAGATCGCGCTCGAGAAGGAGTAGCGCGTCAGATCGGTGAAAGGTGCCTTGTGATGTGCTCGGAGTATGAGCACTCGACGGGTATTGATCGTCGGCGCGAGTATCGCCGGCCCCGCGCTGGCCTGGTGGCTGCATCGGTACGGTTTCGCCGTCACCGTGGTCGAGCGGGCGCCGGCGGTGCGCCCTGGTGGCTACAAGATCGACATCCGGGGCGCCGCGATCGACGTGGTGGAACAGATGGGCCTGAAGGATCGACTCGAAGGCCTCGGGACGGACATGCAGTTCATGTCCTTCGTCAACAGCGCCGGCAAACGACTGGTCAGCGTGCCCGCGGACCTCTTCATGGGTCGCGGTGAAGCGGACCTCGAGGTGATGCGCGGCGACCTCAGCCAGATCCTGTACGACGAAACCCGGGCAGACGTCGAGTACCTCTTCGGCGACACGATCACCGAGCTCGACCCGGCAACCGGTGCGGTCAGCTTCCAGCACGCGGAGTCGCGGACCTTCGACCTCGTGATCGGCGCCGACGGGCTGCACTCCGCCGTACGCGAGCTGGCCTTCGGCTCCGACGACGTTGTCCACGATCTCGGCCACATCGTGTCGATCGGGACTGTCCCGAATCACCTCGCGCTCGATCGGTGGGAGCTGGTCTACTCCGTTCCGGGCCGGACCATGAACCTCTACAGCACCGGCCGGTCCGAGGATGCCAAGGTGCTGTTCCTCTTCACCGCGCCGAACCTCAGCTACGACCGCCGCGATGTCGAGCAGCAGCAGAAGATCCTGAACGACACGTTCCACGGTGCCGGCTGGGAGAGTGACCGCCTGCTGGACGCGATCGTGCGCTCGGACGACTTCTACTTCGACACGGTCAGCCAGGTGCAACTGACGCGGTACTCGGTCGATCGCGTGAGCTTGGTCGGCGATGCGGCGTATTGCCCGGCCTTCACGTCCGGCCAGGGCACCAGCCTCGCCCTGGTCGGTGCGTATGTACTTGCCGGTGAGCTGTCCAGATCCAACCACCGGACAGCATTCACCCACTACGAACGCCTGATGCGCCCCTACGTCGCACGCAATCTGAAACTCGGCCGCGACAACCTCGGGCGGATGGTGTCGAAGAGTGCGCTGCAGAGCTGGTTCGGCGCGATGATGTTGCGGGTCCTACCGAAGATGCCGGGCAGGAACGCGATGATCGCCAAGGTCACCCAGCCCATCCACGACGCCGCCCGAGCGATCACGCTCCCTCGGTACTAGCGACTCCGATCTTGTGGCCCTGGGCATCGGCGAAGACACCGAAGCTCGTGCCCGGGACCTTCTGGGCCGGCTGGACGATGCTTCCGCCGAGCTTCTCGGCGTGCGCGAGCGTCGCCGCTACGTCCTCGACGGCCACGAAGAACAGGACCTCGTCCTCGGCGCTCTGCCGCGGACTGATCGCGACGTACGTCCCGTCCGGTGTCCCGGTGTCGATGAACGTGTAGCCCGGGAACGCACCCTCGGACTGGATCTTCCATCCGAACAGGTCCGCGAAGAACTGCCGGGTCTTGTCGGGTCCGCCTATCGAATCTCGGCATGGACGACTGGGTGTGCCATGAGCCCCTCCTTGGTCAACTGCCTGAATGCTTCTCACTCAGTTGACGAACGGCTCACCCGGGAATCGACGACCTAGACGGTCAGCTGGCCGAAGCGGAGCATGCCGGTGGCGGCGTCCTGGTCCGGCGGCAGGTAGACGCGCTGGATGGCGACGACGATCGCCTCGGCGATCACGTCACGGAAGGCCGGGTCGGCCAGCCGAGCGGAGTCGTGCGGGTTGGTGACGTAGCCGATCTCGAGCCGGACCGCGGGCATCTTCGTCCGCCGCAGCAGGTCCCAGGTCTTGGCGTGCGTCCGGCAGTTCAGCAGATCGGTCCGCGCGACGATCTCGCGCTGCACCAGACCGGCGAACTGCTCACCGACGCTCGACGAGGCGCCGTGCAGATCGTTGCCGTAGAAGTACGTGGCGACGCCCTGCGCCTCCGGGTTCATCGACCCGTCGGTGTGCAGGGAGACACACAGGTTCGCGTCCGTCTCGTTCGCGAACGCGGCCCGGGCCAGCTCGTCCGGCCCCTGATCACGCCCACGCGACAAATACGCCCGTACGCCGGTCGCACCCAGGCGACCCTCGATCCGGGCGGCGAGGTCGTAGGCGACATCGGACTCGCGCAGGCCGAAGCCTTCCCAGCCGTAGTCGAAACCACCGTGGCCGGCGTCGATCACCACGGTCTTGCCGGACAGTCGCGGTCCGGCGGCACGGACAGCCTCCGAGGCGCGCAGCGCGTCCGGACGTCCACCGGTCGCCATCGGCCGGATCCGCTGCAGCGCCTTGAACGTCGACGGACCACAGGTGCCGTCGCCCGGCAGACCCATGTTCCGCTGGAACTCGGTCACCGCCCGCTGGGTGTCCGCGCCGAAGATCCCGTCGATCCGGGCCACGGCGAACCCGAGCTCCTGCAGTTTCGCCTGCAACGCCAGTACGTCGTCACCCGTCAGCGGATGCGAGACGACGTACGTGAGCAGCCGGTCGCCCAGTGCCCAGCGTGCGTCGTCGATCGCCCGGTAGGTCTGCGGGCCGACGACTCCGTCGACCATCAGCCCGCGTTGCTGCTGGAAGCCCCGGACAGCGTGTGCGGTCACTTCGTCGTAGACGTCGTGGCCGCCGGTCAGCAGCCCGAGCCGCTGAAGTTTGCCGACGATCTCGGCGACGGCTTCACCGCTGTCGCCGATCCGGTACACGCCGTGGGGGGCTTCCATCAGGCAACTGCTCCTTGCGTGTGGCGGGGGTCCTACCGGTCTACACGTACTACGTCACTCCGTGAAGGCGGCAAGCTCCTTCAGCAGCGCTGCCTTCGGCTTGGCGCCGACGATGGACTTGGCCAGTTCGCCGTTCACGTAGACGTTGATGGTAGGGATACCGGTGACGCGGTAGTTGCTCGGGGTGACCGGGTTCTCGTCCACGTTCATCTTCAGGAACGTCAGCTTCTCGCTGTGGTCCTGCGCCAGCTCCTCGAGGATCGGGGAAACCTGGCGGCACGGTCCGCACCACTCGGCCCAGAAGTCGACCAGCACAGGCTTGTCGCTCTTCAGTACGGTCTGGTCGAACTCGGCGTCGGTGACGGCGTTCATCTTCTCGCCCACGGGCGTAACTCCTTCAGTGGTTGTGAGGTTCAGACAGAGACAGGCTCGGCGGCCGCGGCCACGTCGGCGTCTTCCAACGCGGCCAGGTAGCGCTCGGCGTCCAGGGCGGCGGCACAGCCGGTGCCGGCCGCGGTGATCGCCTGCCGGTAGGTGTGGTCGACCAGGTCGCCGGAAGCGAAGACGCCCTTCAGGTTGGTCTCAGTGCTGTCGGCCTTGACCAGCACGTAGCCCTCGGGGTCCAGGTCGACCTGACCCTTGACCAGTTCCGAGCGCGGGTCGTGCCCGATCGCGATGAACAGTCCGGTGGTCGGCAGGTGCCGGGTCTCACCGGTGACGGTGTCCTTCAGCGTGATGCCGGTCAGCTTGTCGTCGCCGTGGATCTTGTCGACCTCGGAGTTCCAGGCGAACTCGATCTTGTCGTTCGCCTTGGCCCGGTCGGCCATGATCTTCGACGCGCGCAGCTCGCCGCGGCGGTGCACCAGGTGCACCTTCTTCGCGAACTTGGTCAAGAAGGTGGCCTCCTCGACGGCCGAGTCGCCGCCGCCGACGACCGCGATCTCGTGGTCGCGGAAGAAGAAGCCGTCACAGGTCGCACACCAGGACACACCGTGGCCGGACATCCGGTCCTCGTCGGACAGGCCGAGCTTGCGGTAGCTCGAACCCATCGCGAGGATGACGGCCTTGGCCCGGTGCTCGGTGCCCGCGGAGTCGGTGACGACCTTGATGTCACCGGTCAAGTCGACCGCGATGATGTCGTCGGGCACCAGTTCGGCGCCGAAGCGCTCGGCCTGGGTGCGCATCTCGTCCATCAGCGCGGGGCCCATGATGCCGGTCGAGAAACCGGGGAAGTTCTCCACCTCGGTGGTGTTCATCAGCGCGCCGCCGGCGGTCACCGAACCCTCGAAGACCAGCGGTTCCAGGTTGGCGCGCGCGGCGTACACGGCGGCCGTGTAACCGGCCGGGCCGGAGCCGACGATGATGACGTTGCGAACTACCGAGTCGCTCATGCAGGCGTTCCTCTGTCGTCGAGAACTTTGATACGTCGTACTCAACGGATCCTAGAGGCCGACCATTCCCACGGTACCCACCTGGACGCGGCTGCGCCGAACTGGTGTCCTAGCGGTTGCGGAGCGTCACCGTGGTGTCGTAGAACGGGCTGGCGACGCCGCCAGGATCGCTACATCCAGTGACTGCGAAGAGCTGGATATCGCGGGGTGAACCACCCTGCAGCCCGATCAGAGTCGCGCGCTTGCCGTCGAGCTTCACCGGCTGGACCAGCTGGAGCTGCGGGTTCGGCCGGCCGGACGCGAACGTCCGGGCGCAGGCGATCTCGGCGTCAGGGGCATTCAGGATCGGGCTGGGGCTGTGCTCGAGCCAGCGCTGGGCCTCCGGGCCGAGGTCCTTGGTGGTCATCGTCACGACCGCACCGGTCGGCACCTCGGTCGGGTTCGCGTTGGCCGCGCCCTCGCCGGCCTGGTCCTTGGTCGCGAAGACCACGCCGACCCCGATCGCGGCGACCACGACGACGGCCGCGGCGGCACCCAGCAGCTTGGGCAGGTGCCGGCGCGGCTCCTCACGGATCTGGGCCAGCGAGTGGACGCCGACGGTCGACGCACGCAGCACGGACTCCGAGACGATGACCGCGTCCAGGTGCTCGGCGACGTCGGTCGGCATCGGGATGTCCATCCGGCCCTCGTCGGCGAGGTCCTCGGACAGCTCCACGAGGGCGTCGTACGTCTGCTGACAGTCGGGGCAGGCCTTCACATGCTCACGAGCGCGGTGCGCCTCGGGCGCGGGCAGCAGGTTCTCGATCAGGTCGGCGATCGTGTCCGTATCCAGGTGCTCAAGGTGCTCACTGGTCGGCAGACCGGAATCGGTCATCGGGAACTCGCCCCCTCGCGGGAGGTGCGCACGGAGGCGCGCATTGTGGTCATCGAAGTGCTCCGGGTCGAGGCATGGAGGTCACGTCGCCGTCCGGACAGGTCGGCGACTTCGCTTCGACGGCAGTCCCGGTCATTCGGTTCCCGTCGATTCGGCGGGCTTGGCCGGTGCACCGGCCTCTGGGGCGCCGGCCCGGGTGGTCTGCCAGTGCTTGAGCAGCGGCAGCAGCCGGGCCCGGCCGCGGGCACACCGGGACTTGACCGTGCCGGGGGCGCAGTCGAGGATCGCGGCCGCCTCCTCGATCGAGTACCCCTCCATGTCGACCAGGACCAGCGCACTGCGCTGGTCCTCGTTGATCTGCTTGAGCGCGTTCAGTACGTCGATCCGCCGCTCCCGGACCTCGGCCGGGTCCTGCTCGGTCGGTCCGGCCAGCTCGGCGGCGCGGTCCTCGTCCTCGGGCAGCGGGTCGGCCTGGCGGACCTGGCGGCGGCGGATCCGGTCCAGGCACGCGTTCACCACGATCCGGTGCAGCCAGGTGGTCACCTTCGCGTCGCCGCGGAACGAGTCGGCCCGGCGGAACGCCGAGATGAACGCCTCCTGCAGCGCGTCGGCCGCCTCCTCGGGCTCGCCGAGGGTACGGATCGCGACCGCCCACATCCGGTCCCGGTGCCGCTTGACCAGGAACCCGAACGAGTCCGGGTTGCCGGCCACGTGCAACCGGAGCAGTTCGTGGTCGTCCAGCTGGTCGTAGCTGGTCGGCGTACCCGGTGTGGCAGGCTGACCGACCGGGTCGGCGGTGCCGATCCGGGGTACGTCCGTCCGTGCCGGCGTCGGGCCGGAGTCCAGGTGAGCCGTCATTTCTGGATTGTGACCTCCGAGATGATGCCCCGGAAACCGCCGTCCGCTTTCGGCAGCTTGGTCAGGTACACCAGGACGTACTGCGTCTCGGTCGGCGACTGCGGTTTGAGAGTCACCGTACCTTCGGGCTGGTCCGCCTTGGTGTCCACCGCCGTCCAGCCGCTCACCGCGGTCGGGGACTTGGTGGTGTCACCCTTCGGCACCATCAACTGGATGCTCGTGTCGTCACCCTGCACCGCGACCGCGACGCTCGAGATCGGGATCTTCGAGCCCAGGTCGTAGACGATGCCCACACCGGGCTTCGTGCCGCCCAGGTTCGGCTTGTTGTGGTAGGTCTGCGTCTCCCAGGTGGTGCTGACCTTGCCGTCGTACGTGTTCGGGACGTCGTCGCTGTGCTCTTCGCCGTTCCCGCCGTCGGCCTTCGGGTCGAAGTCCTTGGCACCGTTGATCGTCGCCTTGCCACCGGTCGCCGACGGGGTGCTGCTGGTCTGCGGCGCGTTGCTGGTCTTCGTGCCGCCGTCGCCGCTGTCCTGGTCGTTGTTCATCGCGCCCTTGAGCAGGAACTGGGCCATCGCGACCACCGAGAGCAGCGCCAGTACGGCAAGCAGGATCAGGATCCGGCCACCCCAGGAGCCCTTCGGCTTCGGCTCATCTGCGCGACGCCGGCCGTTCCCGTTGGAGGGCGGCGGCGTCTGCCGCCGGACCGGCCGGGTCTCAGCGGCGGTCTGGTACGCCGAGTGCTGCTGATGACCGTTCTCCGACTGGTAGGCCGGTGGCGGCGGGGTCGGGTCGAGTGCGGGCGGTCCGGCCTGCGGGACCACCTGGGTGGCGTCGTCGATGCTGCCGTTCTGCCGGGCGACCTGAACCGTCTCGTCCATCTGGTTCGGCGGCTCGTGTGAGCTGCCGACGACTCCGGACAGGGCCGCGGACAGGCCGGCGGCGCTGGTGATCGGGGGCGCGTGGTGCCGCGGCGGGTCGCTCAGCAGCCGGTCGCAGATGTCGTCCAGCGAGCGCGGCACACCCGCGCGCACCTGACGGGGACTCAGCAGTCGGCCGTGCTCGACCGGCGCGGGCTGCAGGCTCCAGGCCGGTGCCGGGCCGGGCCAGCGGCCGGTGAGTGAGGCGTAGAGCAGTTCACCGAGCGCGTGGACGTCCTCCTCGGGCGAACCCGGGCCGAACGACCGCAGCGCAGCCTCGGTGGCCAGGCCGACGACCTTGATCGCGCCCGCGTCCGTGACCACCACGGTCGACGGGCTGATGGATCCATGCGCGAGACCGGTGCGGTGCAGGTTCTCCAGCGCTTCGGACACCTCGCGGGCCAGCCAGCCTGCCTGCTGCCCGGTCAGCGGGCCGGTCCCGAGCATCCGCTCGAGCGGCCGCCCGCCTGCCCACTCACGGACGCAGTACGTGACGCCGTCATGCATGTCGCAGTCGAGCACCCGCAGGAACCGCGGGTCGGCCGCGGCGGCGGCTCGCCGCGCGGCGTCGAAGAGCAGGTTGGTCCGTGGATCGCCGACCGGCAGGACATCCACGACGACGGCCCGGCTGAGTACCTCGTCCACTGCTCGCCACACCCGCGCACCGTCGATCTCCGCGAGTAACTCGGCGATCCGGTAGCGGCCGGCAAGCAGGGCACCAGGACTGACAGTCTGGTTCGACACGGTGTCTCTCGCCCTCCTCGATGCACTGGTCGGCCTGCGTCTGGCGCTCCGGACCCGGTCGGCGGGAGTCCGATAGCAGCCCCCATGCTAGTGCCCTGATCACTCAGCTAGTGGTCCACAAGTGCACAAGCTCTCCGGATCACCGGCGACCGGGCAGTTTGGATGTGACCATGGACACGACGTCGTTGACTTCGTGGATCCGCAGCACCCTTGCGACCCCGGCGTACACGGGCAGCATGGCGGCGGCCGCGACGATCAGCTGGACGATGGCGCCGAGCGGTCCGGACCAGTCGACGGCCAGGTCGAGGAGCCACAGGACGACGCGACCGGCGGCCGCTCCGAGGACGGCGGCGATCACCATCGCGAGCAGCGGCAGCCCGATCCCGGCGCCCGGGACCCGGGGGACCCGGCGCCGCAGCACCGGCCGGGAGATCAGTACGGCGACCAGATAAGCCAGCGCGTACGCCGCTCCGAGGATCACGCCGCTGAACCGCAGGTGCTCCGCATCCAGCAGCACCCGGACCCCGATCACCGCCGCGGCGATGTTCGTCGCCGCGATCGCGCACTGCATGAAGAACGGCGTCCGGGTGTCCTCGAAGGCGTAGAACGTCCGCAGCTGGAAGTACTGGATGGTGAACGGCACGATCCCTAGCGCCAGCGTCATCAGCGTGTACGACATCAGTGTCAGGTTGTTCTTGCCGGAGCCGTACCCGGCGATCACCGTGACGATCGGATAGGCGAACGCGATCATCGCGGCCGCTGCCGGGACCACGATCGCGAGCGTTTGCCGGATCGATCGCGCCGACAGCCGACCGACCTCGGTCATGTCGCCGTCGGCCGCGAGGGCCGACATCTGCGGTAGCGCGGCCGTCGCCAAGGAGACCGTGACGATGCCGTGCGGCACCAGGATGATCAGCATCGCGGTGCTGTACGCGAACAGACCGGCCTTGGCGCCCGGGTCGTCCGACGCGCTACCGGCGATCGCGAGCTGGGTGACGACGACGAGCGTCACCTGGTTCACCGCGACGAACAAGACTGTCCAGATACCCAGCCGGGCCGTGTGACCCAGGCCAGTACCGCGCAGACCGAACTTCGGCCGGAAGGTGTGCCCACTCGCCTTCAGGTAGGGCAACAGCACCAGCAGTTGTACGGCGATGCCGACCGTGTGCCCGAGTCCGAGCAGCAGCCCCTCGCCGTGGCTGTAGGTCGGCGGGGTGTCGCCGGTCCGGTACACCAGCAGGAAGATCACGATCGACGCGCACGCCACGATGTTGTTCGCGATCGGCGCCCACATCATCGGGCCGAACCGGCGCCGCGCGTTCAGCACCTGGCCGACGAGCACGAACGCGCCATAGAAGAAGATCTGCGGCAGGCAGAGCTGGACGAACATCACCATGTTCGCCTTCTCGGTCACCCGGGACGGATTGTGCAGCTCCTTCGGCAGGTACAGCTCGGCGATCGCCGGTGCCAGCAGCACACAGGCCACCGTGACCACGGCGAGTACGACGAAGCCGAAGGTGAGGATCCGGTTGGTGAAGTCCTGGCCGCCGTCGCTGTGGTTCTTGATCGCCCGGACGAGCTGCGGGACCAGCACGGTGTTGAACACCCCGCCGGCCAGCAGGATGTAGAGGCTGTTCGGAATCGTGTTCGCGGCGGTGAAGATGTCGCCGCGCAACGCGGTGCCGATGGCGGCCGCGAGCAGGGCGATCCGGACGAATCCGAGCAGGCGGGACAGCACCGTTCCGGCTGCCATCACCGCCGCGGATCGCAGGGTGCGGTCAGCCATCCTTCGAACCGACTCCTTCTTTCAGGGATTCGCCCGCGGGGATGCCGGCGGACGGGGGATCCACAGGTTCGGGTGGTTCCAAGGGCTCGGGGTGCAGCGCGTCGGACGTCGGCCCGGCCGGATCCGGGTCCGACGGGTTGCGGCGCTCGGTCCGGATCCGCCGGAAGATGCGGACGAACGACGTACCGAAGAGCAGGGCGCAGGCCGCGCCGACCAGGATCCAGCCGACGCTGCCGTACTGGGTCGCCTGGATCAGCAGCTCCTCGGACCGGCCGACCGGGCGGCCGGAGGCGGTGATCACCTGGGCGTTGGCCCGGATCACACCGTTCTGCTCGGCGCTCGCGACGATCCGCGGGGTGTACTTCTGCTTCGGGGCCAGGATCCTGGTCTGCTGCGTCTCGATCCGCAGGTCGGTCCGGTTCAGCGGACTGACCTGTACGCCGACGCGCACGGACCAATCGGTGTCGTTGGCAATGGTCAGCGGGAACGTGCCCTTGCTGCCGGCCAGGTTGACCTTGATCTCTTTGCGCTCGCCGTTCGAGACGTTGTTGACGAGGTGGACCTTGGACAGCTGCACGTTGACCGAGCCGACCTCGACCGAGGTGAACCGCTGTGCCTCGTCCGGGAACCCGCGCCAGCTGGTCGAGGCGGCGCGCAGCAGTGACTGCGGCATGATCTCCGGAAGGTTCTCCGCCGGGTCGACCAGCAGGTCCTTCAACGTGGTGATCGACTGGTTGAGCTGCTGGATGCCGTCGAGCTGGCCCGGGATCATGGTCGAGTTCGTCCGGGGCGCCGTCGGCGCCTTGATGGCCGGCGCCTTGATCCCGAGGGGTGCGACCTGAGCGACGGTGCCGGCGGCGATCCACGGCAACGACGACAGGGACCCGGCCAGTGCGGCGGTGGCGCGGCCGGTGGAGTCCCAGTCTCGCGGCGGTACGGCGACCACCGACGGGACGCCCTTGCCGGTGGCGGCGAGCAGCGCGGTCTCGGCCGCGAACCGCTGCCGCACCTGGATCGGGTTGTCGGTGGTGTCCGAATCCGGGCCGCCGGACGTCAGCGCCGCGTCGGCCACCACCGTGCGGACCGAGCTGCTCGGTCCTTCCGGCGTACGAACGTCATACACCGGCGAGGTGGCGGTGAGGCCGGGGCGCTCGGCCGGCGGCCACGAGGCGCTGCTGACCAGGTTCAGGTCGTCGGGGCGCACGGAGTAGCCGGTCGACGCGGCGGCGAGGTACCGGCTGGCGGCGGCACCGCCTTCCAGCCACAGGCCGTTGGTGAAGCCGGGCGGCAGGATGAACTGCTCGGTGGCCTTCCGGGCGTCCCAGACCATGTTCTTCAGTGGCTCGCCGGAGTCCCACAGGCCGGCCAGGTCCGGATCGCCGTACGGGAGCAGGACGACCTGGCTGCCACTGGCCCGGCTGGCGTCGAACTCCTTCAGCCAGGCGGCCACCACGGCCCGGCCAGTGCCCGGGGTGGTCTTCTCGCCCTCGCCGACCCGGTAGCCGTCCCGCATCCGCTGGGCCTCGTGCAGCATGGCGGGGTCGACCAGCCAGGTGACCCTGCGTTGGTTGCCGAGGGCCAACAGCTTGCCGAGGTCGCCGGTCGGAGCCATCGACTCGGCCAGCGATTCGTTGGTGAACCGGTCGCCGCCGAGCAGGGTCGGCCGGTGCCGCAACGGGATCACCAGGGCGGTGTTCACCTTGCGGGACAGCGGTTGCTCGCCCTGCACCGGCATCAGTGTGCGGGCCCGGCCGGCGGTGATCCGGTCCTGGTCCGGCGGCTGACCGCGGAACTGGACGCCGACGACGTACACGCCGGTCTCGGCGCCGATGCGCCACTCTTTCCAGGGGATGGTGAGGCTGAACGGGAGCGCGGCGTTGGGTGCGAACGAGTCACCGAGCTCCTGGAACGCGCCGCTGTCGGCCGTGGTCAGGCGGCTGCAGCTGTCCCGGTCGTTCATCGGCACGTTCTGTTCGGTGCCTACGGCAGCGATCTGGGTGCTGGTGGACAGACGGGAGCGGGCGATGCAGGCGAGCGCCTGGGGTTTCGCGAAGGTCACCTGGCTGGTGTTCCGGACGGTGCCCTTGATCGTGACCGCGTCGCCGACCTTCGGCGCGATCGGCCCGAACGAGTCGATCGTGACCTGCACCACCGGGTCATCGGTCGGCGCCGCATCCGCGGACGGGGAGCCGAGAGTCGCTGCCGCCGCAGCGAGCACCAACCCCGCGCTCACCACCGCGGAGAGCCTCAGTCGCCGTCTGAACACGCCGTCACCGTAACCTAGTTCCCCGTGTCACCCTTTGCCGACCAGTCAGCCTCCGCCGGATCGTTGTCCGCAGTCCACCGGCGGGCGGTCCAGTCGTTGCTGCAGATCGCCCCGGTGGTCGACGAGCTCGGATTCCGGTTCGCCGATGCCGGGCACGAGATCGCCCTGGTCGGTGGTCCCGTCCGCGACATTCTCCTCGGGCGGGGGAGCAAGGACCTCGACTTCGCCACGTCAGCACGACCCGACGTGGTCGAGCGGTTGCTGGCCGGCTGGGCGGACCATGTCTGGGATATCGGCAAGGCGTTCGGCACCATCGGCTGTCGGAAAGGCGAGTGGGTTCTCGAGGTCACGACGTACAGGTCGGAGTCCTACGATCCCACCTCGCGCAAGCCGGAGGTGTCGTACGGCGACAGCCTCGAGGGTGACCTGGCCCGGCGCGACTTCGCCATGAACGCGATGGCGGTCCGGTTGCCGTCGCACCAGTTCGTCGACCCGTACGGCGGGATCGAGGACGTCGCGAACCAGCGGATCCGGACGCCCGGCACACCGGAGGATTCGTTCTCCGACGACCCGCTGCGGATGATGCGGGCGGCCCGGTTCGCCGCTCAGCTCGGGTTCACGCCGGACCCGGCCGTGGTGACAGCGATGACCGCGATGGCCGACCGGATCACGATCGTGTCGGCCGAGCGGGTCCGCGACGAGCTGATCAAGCTGATCTGCGCGGACCACCCGCGGATCGGCCTCGACCTGCTGGTCAGCACCGGCCTGGCCGACCACGTCCTGCCCGAACTGCCCGCGCTCCGGCTGGAGCTGGACGAGCACCACCGGCACAAGGACGTCTATCAGCACTCGCTCACCGTCCTCGATCAGGCCATCGCGCTCGAATCGCGTCTGCCTGTTCCGACGCCCGATTTCGTGGTTCGGTTCGCCGCGTTGATCCACGACATCGGCAAACCGCGGACCCGGCGGTTCGAGGGCGCGGGCAAGGTGACGTTCCACCACCACGACGTGGTCGGAGCGAAGCAGGCCCGGAAACGGATGAAGGCGCTGCGGTTCAGCAACGAGCAGATCGACCAGGTCAGCAAGCTGATCGAGCTCCACCTGCGGTTCCACGGCTACAGCGGTGGCGAGTGGAACGACTCCGCCGTACGTCGTTATGTCCGCGACGCCGGTGACCAGCTCGAACGCCTGCACGTCCTCACCCGCGCCGACTGCACCACTCGCAACCGTCGCAAGGCCGACATGCTCCGGGCCGCGTACGACGACCTCGAGACCCGCATCGCCCGCCTCCGCGAGCAGGAGGAACTAGATGCCCTCCGCCCCGACCTCGACGGCAACCAGATCATGCAGATCCTGGACATCGCCCCGGGCCGCGAGGTCGGCGAGGCCTACAAGTTCCTGATGAACCTCCGCCTCGATCAGGGCCCCCTCGGCGAAGACCGCGCCCGCGAAGAACTCCTCCGCTGGTGGTCCGAGCGCTAGATCGCCTGCGCGGGCTGTGACGCGTACGCGGTCGCGATGACTCCGACCGACTCGGGATGCGGCTCGTACGTCGTGGTTTCGTTGGCGGTTGTGATTGAGGCTATTGGGAGGGCTGGGTCGATGGAGTTGGTCAGGTAGGCGGCGTCGTACGTCGGGAGGTCGGCCAGCGGGACCGGGATCGTGTCGAAGGTCGTGAGGCCGCGCTGGAGGAGTTGCTGGCGGATGCCGGGGAGGACCGGGGCGGACGGGAACACGATCGTGGTGCCGCGGGCGAAGCAGATGTTCCAGATCGAGGCTTCGGAGATCTCGCCGGCCGTGGTGTGGAAGACGGCGTCGTCGTAGCCGGCTCGTTCTGCTTGGTGGCCGTAGTACACGAGGTCGAAGGTGCCGGTGTGTTTGAGGTGGGGGACGGCGCGCTCGTGCGGGAAGGCGAGTAGGCGCTGAGGCGTGGTGCCGGGATCGATGGGTGGGCTTACGCGGATCAGAAGGTCGGCGGGGCCGAAGACGTTGACGCGTAGAGAGAGGTCACCGGTGCCGGCGTGGTCGAGGGCTGCGCGGAGGTCGGTGCGGACGCGGTCGGCGGGGAGTGGTTCGCCGAAGACCTCACGGGTGCTGCGGTCGAGGCGTTCGAAGTGCAGGTCGAGACCGTCGACCGCGCCGGCCCGGACCTGCATCGAGCTGAAGTGGCCGTAGCTGGTTGCTCTGAGCAAGGCTGGGTCGACGGTCTGCAGCGGTACGCCGTTGAGGAGTAGCGACTCGGTCACCGGGCCAGTCTGCTCTACGCTCGCGCTGTGGACGTGTGGAGCATCATCGGGTGGGGCGGATCCGCGCTGGTCGTACTGTCGTTGCTGCAGACCCGGATCCTGCGGTTGCGGCTGCTGAACCTGGTCGGCTGCGTGATCCTGGTCGGGTTCAATCTCGCCATCGGGGTGTGGCCGATGGTCGGTATGAACGCCGTACTGGGCGTGATCAACATCGTGCACCTGTGGCGGCTGCTCCGGCACCGCCACGACGAGGCCGAGTACACGGTCCTCCCGGTCCACGACACCGACGCGTACCTGGGCCATGTCCTGGACCGGCACCAGAAAGACATCAGCCGCTACAACCCCGGGTTCACACCCACGGGCAGCCCGTACGCGTTCCTGGTCCAGCACGGCGACCGTACGGTCGGTGTTGTTCTGGCCCACGACGCCGGCGACGGTCGGGCGCAGATCGACCTCGACTACGTCCTCCCGAAGTACCGCGACTTCACCCCCGGTGAGTTCGTCTACCGCCGCAGCGACGTCTTCACCGACCGCGGCTTCCACCAGGTCCTTGCGTCACCGCGAATGCTCGACTCCAAGCCGTACCTCACCAACCTCGGCTTCCACCGCGACGGCTCGGACCTGGTCCTGGACCTCGCCTAGAGATCCTTCGCGAAGCACCCTAGAGGTCCTTCGCGAAGCAGAGCGAGACCGGCTCGTTCTCGAACGGCGGGTACGGCGGAGTCGGCTGGTACCCGTGGTTCTTGTAGAGCGCGATGGCTTGGGTTTGCAGGGTGCCGGTCTCCAGGCGGAGGCGGTTCAGCCCGGCGGCCCGGGCCTGCGACTCGACCGTGTCCAGCAGCATCCGGGAGAGACCCCAGCCGCGGGCGGACGGCACGATGTACATCCGCTTGATCTCACCGAGCCCCGGTGCGACGGGCTGCAAGCCCACGCAGCCGACGGGAGTGCCCTCGAGCATGAGCAGGGTGAAGGAGATGTCCGGGTGGAGGCCGACCAGCGGCTGGTCCTCGCCGTACATCGCGGCGAGCTCGGTCTGCTGTGCGGTTGTCAGCGCCACCACGTCCACGTCGCTCGCCGCGGCCGGTCGCAGTTCGACTCCCTCGATCACCATGCAGCCACCATGCCGCCGGACGGTAGCAAGACGGCATGACGCTGCTGTTTCCACGATCTCTCCGGTTCGTTGGACAGCCGAGAGGCGCGCGTCGTGATCTGATGAGCGGGTGAGGTCGTTGGAAGAGATTGCTGCTGGGGTTCGGGACTGCGTGATCGAGCCGATCGCGTTGGTGGAGCAGGCGATTCGGCGTGCGGAGGAGACGGCGGGCCTCAATGCCGTCGTGCACCTGGACGTCGAGGGCGCGCGGAAAGCCGCGGCTGCGCATGACCGGACCGGTCCGCTCGCGGGTGTACCGGTGCTGGTCAAGGAGATCGTCGAGGTCGAGGGGTTGCCGTTCCGGTGTGGATCGCTGGCCCTGGACGAGGTGGGTCGCCGCGACGCCGACGTCGTACGACGGCTTCGTGCGGCGGGGGCGATCATCATCGGGCTGAGCCACAGCCACGAGTTCGCGTACGGGTGCTTCGGTACGTCGAACCGCAGCGGCCCCTGTCGTAATCCGCGGGACCCGTCGCGGATGACGGGTGGATCCAGCTCGGGCGCGGCTGCCGCGGTGGCGGCCGGCGTGGTGCCGTTGGCGATCGGGACGGATACGGCTGGGTCGGTCCGCATCCCGGCCGCGCTGTGTGGGGTCGTCGGATTCAAGCCGGCGTACGGAACTCTCTCTGCCGAGGGCGTGTTCCCGCTGTCGCAGAGCCTCGACACCGTGGGCGTCCTGACCCGGACTGCGGTGGACGCCGCCTATGCCCTGTCGGCTCTTGCCGAGACTCCTTTCGATCAGCAGACCTCGTCGCCCCGGCTCGGGGTGGTCACCAACCCTGAGTACCTCAACGTCACTCCTGAGGTTGGGCACGCTTGGTCAGCCATGCTGGACGGGCTCACTCGGTCCGGCGCCGTCCTGACCGACGTACTTCTGCCGGACTGGGCGACGAGCTTCCGCACAGCTGCCGACCTGCAAGGGCCCGAGGCTGTCGCGAACCACGCCGGTCGGCCGATCGAGCGCTATCAACCGGATGTTCAGCAGCGGCTTCGTGAGGCGGCCGAGGTTCCGCCGGCCAGGTATGAGCAGGCGAAGGAGCAGGCCGGCGTGATCACGGCGGAGGTGACCGACCTCCTCGGCCAGGTCGACGCCGTACTCATGCCGACCGTCCTCACCACCGCACCACCCATCACCGCCGCGGACACCACGGACGGCGGTCTCGCCGTACGGTCGCAACTGTTGACGAACACACGCCTGGCCAACCTCACCAGGCACCCGGCCGTCAGCCTGCCCATCCCGGCTGACGGCCTTCCCGTCGGACTGCAGATTGTTGCTGCCAGCAACAACCAGGCGGCGGCCGTTGCGGGCTGGATCGAAGCTCAGCGGTAGAGCCGGAGATCCGCAAGACTCCACCAGTTGCCGGCGCTTGCGGTCGACGTGATCCGCACATACCTCGCGTACGTCGGCCGTACGTCGATCGTCGTCAACTGCCCGGTCGACGTACCGCTGGCGATCGTCCGCCAGTGCACGCCGTCATTGCTCACGGCAACATCGCGCCCGCGGGCGTAGTCACCGAGGTTCCCACCACTGTCCAGCGCGACCTGACGGAACGTCTTGGCCCGGCCGAGGTCCACCTGCACCCATTGACCCGGCGCCTGCGCCTCCTTGCTCGTCCACACCGTCGAGCCATCCGCGTCGACCGCCAGCCCTGCCTCGGCGCCGTTCACCGACGCGGTCGCCTTCGCGCCCTCCAACGAGACGGGCTGTTGGACATCGGCCGACACCCGGTCCCAGGTGAAGGTCGCGATCGAGCCACCCGGCAGCTCGTACTCGAAGGTTCGATCCCCGACCGCGACCGCGAACGACCGCGGATCGTCGTTCTCGTTGTGGACCAGGAGAGCCGTGGACCCATCCGGGTTCCGGAAGGCGGCCGACATCAGCTGCCCGTTCCACCCGGTCGTCCCGTACGACGTACTCCCGATCCGCACCGCACCCGGTTTCACGAACTTCGAGAGGTGCCCGATCGTGTAGTACTCCGCGTCCGTCGTGACCGACCCGTCCGGCTGCAACGTGACCAGGCCGGTGCACGTGTCACAGCCGCCGAGGTGCGGACCGCCGGTGGAGTCGAGGGCGATGTTCCAGTTGACCACCGACTTCGCCCAGTTCCGGGTGGTGCCGAGCATCAGCGTGCGGGCATGCCAGGTGAGGGTCCCGCGGAAGATCTGCGGCGGGGTGTCGGTCGGACCGTGCGAACCGGAGCACTCCGTGAACCAGATCCCCTTCGAGGGGAACGCGTTGTGCAGATCGGTCTGCTTCGAGGGATCACCGGAGTAACAGTGCAACGCCGTACCCGCGATCCACTTCGCTGCCGGCGTCTGCAGGAGCTTGTAGGGGTAGTTGGTCTCCGGGTCCTCGCCGGGCGGGGTGGACTCGATGTCACCGGGGTGCGTGGTCCAGTTGTGGTCGTAGCCGAGGATCTTCGTCCGCGGGCTGGCGGCCTTCAGCTTCGGACCCAGTGCCGAGATCACCGCGGCTTCCTGGCGGACCGGCATGTCCGTGCCTGGGTACGCGCTCGGCTTGCGGTTCTGCGGCTCGTTCTGGACCGAGAGGAAGTCGACGGGTACGCCGGCCTTCGCGTACGCCTGGACAAACTTCACCAGGTAGCGCGCGTAGGCGTCGTACACCTTGGGGTCGTCCTTGAGCCGGCCGCCGACGAGCGAGTCGCCGGTCTTCATCCAGGCCGGCGGGCTCCACGGGGTCGCCATCACCTTGAGCGCGGGGTTGAGCTGCTTGGCCCGCCGGAGCAACGGGAGGACCTGCTGCTGGTCGTGCGCGATGCTGAAGTGCTTCAGGCCGAAGTCGGTCTGCCCGGCGGGAACGTCGTCGTACGTGTAGTGCTCGGCCGCGGCGGTGAAGTCGGACGAGCCGACGGGCTGCCGCAGAAAGCTGACGCCGATGCCTTGGCGCGGGTCGAAGAGCTTGCGCAGCGTCTGCTCGCGGTCGGACGGGCTGAGTTGGTACAGCACGTTCGCCGACGAGTCGGTGATCGAGGCACCGAAGCCGTCCATGGTCTGGTACGACGTCTTCGGGTCGACCGTGATCGTCGTACGGTCGCTCGCTCCGCGCTGGAACGTGACCGGCGCTCGCTCGTGCAGCAGCTCGGCGCGATCGGGAGTCGTGACCCAGACCCGCACCTGCGGCGACGGTGGATGGGCTTGGGCGGTGGGACTGGTGAGCGCGGCCGCGGTCAGTACCAGGGCGACGCCGATTGCCTGAGTTCTCATCGCACTCCTCACTGAAACAATCGGCCTCAGGAAACGCTCGCGTCCAGGCACTGTCAAGGTCTGGGAGCGTGGATATAGAGTGCTGAGCGTGAAACAAAGGCATGTAACAAATGCCGCCGCGTAAAGCGACCATGCGGGACGTCGCGGCGGCGGCCGGAGTGTCGCTCGCGACCGTCTCCCGCGTGCTCAACCAGCTGAGTGGCGTGACTCCTGAGACCCGTCGGTTGGTCGAGCAGGCCATCGAGGAGCTCGGCCTGCCCGGGCCGACCCCGCGCGGCGGTACGCCGAAACCCGTGGGCGGAGCCGTGTACGTGCGCTGCCCGTACGTGCTGACCGACTACTTCGGGCTGATCGTCTCGTCGATCGCGGAGACCCTGGACCGGCATGGACGCGAGTTGGTCCTGAACGCGGGCGAGGCCGCCCAGCACGAACCAGTCCTGACCCGCCTTACCTCTCGCCGCGACATCGGCGGGGCCGTTCTGATCCTGCCGCCGGAGCCGGGCGACGACCTGGTCCGGCTGAGTTCGCGCCGGTTCCCGTTCGTCGTGGTCGATCCGCGGACCGCTCTACCTCGCGACATCCCGTCCGTGTCAGCGGCGCACCAGTCGGGTGCCCGCCAGCTGACCGCGCACCTGACTTCTCTTGGGCACACCCGGATCGGCGTGATCGCCGGTCCGCGTGAGTGGCTCGCCGCCGACGCCCGGTTGAGCGGTCATAACGCTGCCCTCGCCGACGCCGGCATCCTCCCCGACCCGTCGCTCGTCCGTCATGTCCAGCCCACCACGCCGCATGGCTATCGGTCCGCCGGCGACCTCCTCGACCTCGATCCGCGGCCGACTGCCCTGGTCGCCTTCAACGACAAGGCCGCGATCGGCGCGCTCCAAGCGGCTGCCGACCGCGGCTTGTCCGTTCCTACTGACCTCTCCATTGCGGGCTTCGACGACCTCGACCTCAGCCGCGCGACCAGTCCACAGCTCACCACCGTCCGGCAGCCGCTTCAGGAAATGGGCCGAATGGCCGTCAGCCTCCTGATCCGCCTCCTCGATCGGCACGAACTCGAAGCCCTGCACGTAGAACTCGCCACCGAGCTCATCGTCCGCGGCTCTACCGCGCGACGCTGACCTCGAGTCGCTCCGAGGCACGGTCGGTGGCCGTCGTCCGGGTGCGGAGGCCGATCCAGATCAGCCCCGCACTGAGCAGCGTCACGGCGACGTTCACGCTGAGCGCCAGCCGGATGCCGGTCAGTTGGACGGCCTGGGTCGCGGCGATCGCACTCAGGATCGGGATGCCGATGGTGATGGCGATCTGCTGGGTCAGGGTGGTCAAGCCCGTGGCCAGACCCTGCTCGTGGTTGGGCAGGCCCGACGTACCGGTGACGGTGTACGACACGATCGCGGTGACGTGACCGAAGAACCCGATGAACAGAGCCGGGATGACGATCAGCAGCGCGATCCGGTGGGTGCCGAGGAACACGAGCGGCAAGGTGGCCAGGGCCTGGACCGCCAGCCCCGCGACCAGCAGCTTGCGCCCGCCGAGGCGTCCGATCAGCCGGCCGGCGATGACCCCGGCGACCACGGACGACAGACCCGGCAGGCCGAAGATGAGTCCGGTGGTCAGTGGCGACAGGTGCAGCACCTCCTGGAGGTACAGCGTCATCAGGAAGATCATGCCGGTCTCCATCGTGAAGATCACCAGGCCGGCGTAGTTGCCCCACTTCACCGTGGGACGGCGGAGGATCCGTACCGGCGCGAGTGGTGCGGTTGATCGCAGTTCGATCAGCCAGAAGGCGGCGAGCAGGATGACACCGGCGATCGCAACCAGGAGATGGCGTTCGATCACGGCGTACGTCACGGCGAGCAGGCCGCCGGTCACGGTCACTGCGCCTGGTACGTCGAGTTTGCGGCGGGTGCCGTCGTAGCTCTCCTTGATCAGGAGGGGAGTGACCGCCAGCAGGACCACGGCGACCGGGAGGTTGATGAAGAACGCGGCTCGCCAGCTCAGCAGGCCGACGAGCGTCCCGCCGACGAGGGCGCCGACGGTGAAGCCGCCGGACAGGAGTGCGCCGTTGAGGCCGAGTACGCGGTCACGCTGGGAGCCTTCGGTAAAGGTTGTCGTGAGCAACGACATGGAGGCGGGCAGTGCCATCGCGGTGGCGAGTCCCTGCAGCACTCGCGCGAGCAGGAGCAGCTCAGGGTTGGTCGCCAGACCACCGAGCAGCGAGGCGCCGGCCAGCAGGATGATGCCGAGCAGGAACAGCCTGCGCCGGCCGAACAGATCGGCGAGCCGGCCGAACAGCAAGGTGAAACCCGCGGCCGGCAGGGCGAACGCGGAGGCGATCCAGGCCAGGTGGTCCAGGCCCAGTCCGACCCCGGCGCCGATCTCCGGCAAGGCGACGTTCAGGATCGAGAAATCGGCGGACATCATGAAGCCGGCGCCGAGGAGAACGAACAGGATCAGGCGTTGCCGGCCGCTGAAGCGCTGCGGCGGCGCGGTAGTGATCGTCACGAGACGAGTCCTTTCGCGAACGGGTGCTGGCACTGGGAACGTCGGAGGCACGACGACAACTTCGACAGTGCAACAGGGCGACGCATACGTCTAATGCCAACTTCCGCGGAGATCCATCAAGAAAGTTGATGCGTCGCGGGCGGGTCCGGCTTACTGTCGACGAATGCTGGACATCACCCGATTGCGCGTCATCGACGCGGTCGCGCGGCACGGCTCAGTCACCGAGGCGGCCAAGGAGCTGCACTATTCACAGCCGTCGGTCAGTCACCACCTGGCCCGGCTGGAGACCGAGACCGGCGCCCAGTTGCTGCAGCGGGTCGGCCGTGGCATCCGGCTCACGCAGTCCGGACGGATCCTCGCCGACCGGGCCGCGGAGATCATCGGCCGGATCGACGCGGCCGAGGCGGAACTGTCCGCACATGTGGGGCTGACCGCCGGGCGGGTTCGGATGGCCGGCTTCTCGTCCGCGATCGGGTCACTCATCCCAGGCGCCGTGGCCGCCCTGGCCCGCGCCCATCCCGGGCTGCAGATCAGCCTGGTCGACACCCATCCGATCGAGGCGATGGAGCTGCTCCGATCCGGCAAGATCGATGTCGCGGTGATCTTCCGGTACGAGGAGACCGAGCCGGAGGCGGACGGGATCCGCCTGCACTACCTGCTCGACGACCCGCTCTATCTGTTGTCCACAACCCCTGCCGAAACGCTGGCCGACTTCCGGGACGCGACGTGGATCGCCGGCTGCGATCGCTGCCGCAGCCACCTCGTGGCGATGTGCGCCGAGGAGGGATTCGAGCCGCAGATCGGCTACACCTCCGATGACATGGTCGTGATGCAGGCCCTGGTCGCGGCCGGTCTCGGCGTCACCACCATCCCCGGCCTCGCCCTGCGATCCCATAGCGCCGAGGGCATCATCGCGCACCAGCTGCCGCGGTCCCGCCGCCGTATCTACGCCGTCACGTACGGCGAGCCGCCCGACCCGCCGGCCACCGCCGCACTCCTCGCCGCGCTCACCGCGGCCGCGGCGGGGTGAGATCCATCTTTCGGCAAAGGTCCTACCTATGAAACGTTGAGTCCATGAGCCTTCGGATCGGGATTGCCGGCATCGCCATCGAGTCGAGTACGTTCTCGCCCCACCGCGCCGGGCTGGCGGACTTCGACGTACGCCGTGGTGCGGATCTGCTGAAGCGGTACGAGTTCCTCGACAAGGAATGGGCGCAGGGCGTCGAGTGGGTGCCACTGCTGCACGCGCGGTCGCTGCCGGGTGGCGCCGTACTGCCGGAGGTGTACGACGACCTGTCCGCCGAGATCATCTCGCTGATCGGGTCGGCGGGTGCGCTGGACGGATTCTTCTTCGACATCCACGGCGCGATGAGCGTGGTCGGGCGGCAGGACGCGGAGGCCGATCTGGCTGTCCGGGTGCGGGCTGCGGTCGGTCCCGACGTACTGGTGTCGACCTCAATGGACCTGCACGGGAACGTGTCGCGCGAGCTGGGCACGGCGGTCGACCTGATCACCTGTTACCGGATGGCTCCGCACGAGGACGCGATGGAGAGCCGGGAGCGAGCGGCCCGCAATCTGGTCGAGCGGATGCGGTCCGGGTTGGGCCGGCCCGGGAAGGCGTGGGTGCAGGTCCCGGTGCTGCTGCCGGGGGAGAAGACGTCGACCCGGCTCGAGCCGGCCAAGTCGATCTACCGTCGCGTCGCCGAGATCGCTGACGAACCCGGCGTACTGGACGCCGCCGTTTGGGTCGGGTACGCGTGGGCGGACGAGCCGCGGTGCCGGGCGGCTGTGGTTGTCACCGGCGACGATCATGAGCTGATCACCGCGCGGGCCACTGAGCTTGCTCAGGCGTATTGGGATGCGCGCGACGGGTTCGAGTTCGTGGCCCCGACCGGGACGCTGGCGGAGTGCGTGGCCGCGGGTCTCGCGAGTACGGCGCGGCCTTTCCTGATCAGCGACTCCGGGGACAACCCGACGGCCGGTGGCGCCGATGACGTCTCGTGGACGCTCGGGCAGTTGCTCACGGTCGACGAGTTGACCTCGGGCAACGCGACCGCGATCCACGCGAGCATCTTCGACGCAGAGGCTGTGGCCGCGTGTGTGGCGGCCGGCGTCGGCAACCCGGTCCAGGTCTCTGCCGGTGGAAAGATCGACTCCGGTCCGTCGGGGCCGGTCGACCTCTCCGGGACTGTCTTCTCCATCTCCGAAGACCCGGTCGGCGGGACCGTTGCCGTGGTCAAGGTCGGCGGGCTGCACTCGATCCTCACCTCGCGCCGCAAGCCGTACCACCACCTCGCCGACTTCACCCTGCTGGGCCTCGACCCCGCCGCCACCGACCTGGTCATCGTCAAGATCGGATACCTGGAGCCAGAGCTCTACACCCTCGCCAAGGACTGGCTCCTCGCCCTCACTCCGGGCGGCGTGGACCAAGACCTCCTCCGGCTGGGCCACCACGGCGTACTCCGTCCCCTCTACCCCTTCGACCCGGACATGCAGACCCCGGACCTGACTCCGGAGCTCCTGCCTTAGGTGGCCTCGTGAGGTGGCTGGAGGACGGGTCTCCCGCCACGGTTGCTGGTGCGTTGAAGGTGGTCGCACCTGCGGTGGGGGACCTCCCCGTGGTGGTTCGGGAGACTTTGGGGGAGGCCGATCCGCTCTGGTGGGCGGGGAGTGCGGTGGTTGGCGGGCGGTTCGTGGCGAAGTTTGCCTGGTCGCGGCCCGCCGGGCTCCGGTTGGCACATGAGATCGCGGTGTTGGCGGCGTTGGAGTCGGCGGTGCCGTTCCTGCCGGAGGTTGTTGCCAGCAGCACCGATCCTGTGCTGCTGGTGACCAGGATGGTGCCGGGTACGTCGTTGTTCGAGCTCGCGGACTCAGCCGACTGGGATCAGGTGGCTCGGCAGCTTGCACAGTTTCTGGGTGCGTTGCACGGTTCGGCGGCTCGTGAGCGGCTCGAGGCTGCGATCGGGGAGGTGCCTCCTGCGGCTATGCAGCCGGCCACGACGGACACCTTGCGGGAACAGTTCGGGCAGTGGGCTCGGCCGGATCAGCGGGCCGCTGTAATCCGGTGGTGCGACTTGGCGGACGACGTACTGGCGTCACCGCCGCAGAGTGTCGTCGTACACGGTGATCTGCACGGCGGGAATCAGGTGTGGGACGGCGGTCAGCTCAGTGCGGTCGTGGACTTCGAGACCGCTGGTCTGGCCGATGCCGAGTACGACCTGCGTGCGTTTCCTGCTACGGGTCCGGGCCTTGAGTTGCTGACTGCGACCCTGCGGCACTACCGGGAGATCACCGGGCGTGCGTTGTCAGCCGAGCGCGTGATGGCGTGGCATCTGCGTACCGCGCTCGGCGATGCACTCTGGCGTAGCGAGGCCGGCGTACCGTTGCCGGATCACCGCACTCCGGTGGCCTGGGTCGACGACCTCGCTGCCCGCTTCAGCGCACTCGGCATCGATCCGTAACGGTCAGGAGCAGCCGGACCAGAGGATGGCCCGGGTGGGGGCGTCGCCGGTGAACGGGGTGTCGGCGACGGCATCGATGCCGTGGCCGCGCTCGATCAGGTGCCGGACGAATGTGCGCTCGGGGAACTCGTACCGCGTGCCGTCCCGCCGCTCCACGAACGAGACGCCCTTGTCGTTGACCATGGCAACATCACCGGCGCTGTTGAGTCCCTGAGCCGGTACCTCGAACGGGGTGATCTGGGTGCTCTGCGTCGACCACAGGACACCGGCGAAGCCCTCCTCCTGGATCTCGGCGCCGCGGATCCAGGTGCCGCGAATCTCGTTCAGCGAAGATCGCTCGCCGCCCCGACCGGTGAGCGGTACGCCGGGCGCGTCCCAGTTCTCCCAGAGGAACCCGGTGTCGCCGAGCTTCCCGTCCTGCGCGTAGCCGACCACGGCGCCACTGTCGTCGATGTCCGTGGCGCCTGAGGTCGGCGTCCCGGGCAGCCGCTGGGCAGCGCCGCCCGCCGGCCAGACGACCGCGGTGAAGGCACCGGTCGCATCGTCGAAGCCGTTGCCCACGACATCACCGCGGTTGTTGATGGCACGAGCGCTCATCCAGTCCATCCCGTCGGGCGCCTTGAGGTACTCGTACTTGCCGTTCGAGTACAACCAGGGCAGCTGCGGCCCCTCCTCGGTCAGAGTCGCGCCGAGCACGGTCCCGTCGCTGTTCACATCCATGACGGAGTCGACCAGCGCGCTGTCCGCATCGAGTTGCTGAGGTACGCCGTCGGACCAGAGCACGGGATAGCTGGTCCCATCCAGGAGTTGGACGGTGCCGACGACGTACCGACCGGTGTCGTCAGAGCTCTTCACCCGGCTGGATGCCTCAGCCGGCGTCCCGGCCGGCAGGCTCAACTCGGTCTTCGTACAAGCGGTCGGCGTCGCGGCGGCGGCTGTCACCGCGGTGACAGCAGAGCCGGCCAGAGCGGCAGAAAGAAGGGTCGCGACAAGCCGATAGGCAGATCGAGGCATGACAAAGCACTCCTGACGGACGGGTTCGGGAGGACGAGAGGAGGGTCGCATCCCCCGACCCCACCCCAACACCTTTTCAGCCTAGACCGAAACGCTTGTCAGCTCCTTCGGCTGTGGTGTCGAGGTGGGGGCATCGGTTCCGACGTACGTTCTGACGGGCGGGGACTTCTTCGCGTGGTCTAGGGACTGACGAGGGCACTGATGGGTGAGCTGCAGGAGCGGGTTCAGGGAGAGCTCGACCGGTTGGTTGACGACGGTGTGGAGAGCGGGCTGCAGGTCGCGGTCTATCGCGATGGGGAGTTGATCGTCGACGCGGTCGCCGGGCGGGGGTTGACTTCTCGTACGCCGATCTTCAGTTTCTCTGCGGGTAAGAATGTGGCGGCGACGCTGACACATGTGCTCGTGGCGCGTGGGTTTCTCGAGTACGACCGCCCGGTCACGGACCTGTGGCCGGAGTTCGGCGTACAGGGAAAGGACACGGCGACACTGCGGCACGTGCTGACCCACACGGTCGGGCTTCCGGCCATGCCGCGGGAGATCACCCCGAGCGAGCTCCCTGACTGGTCCAGAGTCTGTACGGCGTTGGCCGGTGCCGAGCCGCGCTGGAAGCCGGGCACTGCCACGGGCTATCACTCCTACACGTTCGGCTATCTCGTCGGGGAATTGGCCCGGCGCGCCACCGGGCGGACCATGCACGAATTGCTGCACGAGTTCATCACCGCGCCGCTCGGCATCGAGGGGCAGCTCTACTTCGCAACCCCGAAGGATTCGCCGGCGCGGTTGGAGCAACGAGCACAGGACTGGCCTGCCGCGACGGACGACGATGATGCGATCCTCGCGCCGTGGGAGAGCAGCCCGAGCGCGGTGTTCGGGAACAGCGACGAGATCCTGACCGCGGACATTCCGTCGGTGGGTAGCGCGACCGCGCACGGCCTCGCGGCGATGTACGACGCCCTGCTGCAAGGCAGGCTCGTGGATCCGGCGCAGCTGGCGGAGCTGTCCGCGCCGGCGTTCGAGGGTGTGGATCAAGTCTTCGGCAATCCGGCGCGGATGGCGCTCGGCTTCCCGATCGGCCGGATCGGTGCGCCACCGGAGGAGAACCCCACGGCGTTCGGGTGGCCGGGCGGCGGCGGAAGTTACGCCTATGCGGACCCCGCGCGCGGAGTCGCCTTCGCACTGACGAAGACCCGGCTCCTCCCGAACTTCGACACCGCGCTCTCGGTGACCAAGATCCTGGCCGACTATCTCGGCCGCTGACTAGCCGGATTCACCACGAGGACAAGGAGAAATCATGTCCACAGATCAGACGACCACGCCGCAGACCAGCCTCGGTCCGTTCTCCTCGCCAGGCGCCAGCGCGACGCCGTGGGAGGCGACGGAGTGGGCGTTGCGCGGGATCCAGAAGTTCCAGCTGTGCACGGTACGCCGGGACGGCCGGCCACACGTGACACCGCTGCTGGCGATCTGGGCGTACGGCGCGATGTGGTTCACCACCGGCGACCAGGAACAGAAGGCCAAGAACCTGATCGCCAACCAGCACTGCGCGCTCACCGCCGGAACCGGGTCCCTCGCCGGCACGGACTACGTCATCGAGGGCACGGCCCACCTGGTCACCGACCAGGCCACCCGGGATGCCGCCGCGACCGCTTTCGAACAGTCTTACGGCTGGCACCTCACCCACGAGGACGGCACCTGGTACCAACTGCCCGGCGCCGTCCGGACCGGAAAGGCTCAGCTCTACCGGGTCGAGCCCGACAAGGCCTTCGCCTTCGCCATCGCCAACGAGTCCTCAGAAACCCGCTACGACTGGACCTGATCCGCGGAAGAGGCTTCCGTAGCCGTTTATCTGGAGCTTTGTCCCGGTCGCGGCCAGGATCGACCAGAGCAGCACTTGGTTTGCCTCGAGGACCAATTGCCCGGTACGGCGTTCGAGCTCCTCGACCGTGGCTGCCGCGCGAAATCCGGTGCCGGCGATGAACACCGCCTCGGTCGAGGCGTCCACTGCATCGCTGATGTAGTCGATCACCTGCTCAGGCCGCACCTGGTCCGGGTCCTTGGGGATCGACGTCGCCATCAACGTGTCGACGTCGATTCCTTGATCGCGGAAGTAGCTCGCGCCGAGCTCTCCCATCTCTGCCTCGAACCACGGGGGATGGACCAGGGCGACCCGCCGTACGCCGAAGCTCTTCAACGCCCGCGTGGCGGCGAGCCCGCTCGTCACCACGGGCACGCCGGCCAGGTGCTGGAGGGTTCTGACCAGGTCGGCTTCGGCCGCCGGTCCGATCGCGTAGCCGGATGTCGTTGAGGCGTAGGCGATGACATCGACCGACGCCTCGCGGAGTGACGCGACGGCCGGCCGCAGGGCCGAAGGTGTCGCCACCGCGCGAAGGTCCGCAGCGCTGTCACCACCGCGCGATACCCGCGCGACCACCACGTCGACAGCTTCTGATGCCATTTCGGGAAGCTCGACCTCAGGTCCCGCTGCGGCATGCGGCGTCAGCACTCCAACCCTCAACGCCATCGTCAGGAGCGCTGGGGCCGATAGATCTGTACGACGATGCCGCTCGGGAACGGCATGGTCTCGACGAGGTCCAGGTGTCGTGACTCCGGAAGCTGGTCGAACAGAGCCTTCCCGCGACCCAGGACCATCGGCTGGACCAGGAGGCGGTACTCGTCGATCAGGTCCGCCGCAGCGAGCGCACCGGCCAACCCGCTCCCACCCCAGACGATCACGTCCGCACCGGGCTCGGCCTTGATGGCGGCGATCTCGGTCGGGAGGTCGCCGCGCGCGACCCGGGTCTCGGGCCAACTGGCCTCGGCATCGCTGAGGGTCTTCGAGAACACGACCTTCGGTACGTCGTTCATCGGCGCCGCGTACGGGTCGTCGGAGTGCGGCCAGTACGACGCCATCTCCTGGTACGTGACGCGACCCATCAGGTGGGCCCCGGCCTTGGTGACCCGGTCCAGCTTCCACTGGCTCAGCTCGGCGCCCTCGGGGATCGCTGTCCCGGGGTGCTCACGGTCGCTCCCGACGAACCCGTCCAGCGACATTGACATGTACAAGATGACGTTTCGCATGGCTGCCTCTCGTTGCTCCTGTTGTTCCTGCCTCGACGGTCGCAGCCGGCGCACCGGGCATCAAGGTCGGTTTCGGCCATCTACCGTGTACCGTGACTTCACGATGGCCGATATCGAGCTGCGAGAACTCCGCCTGTTCCTCGTGCTGGCCGAGGAGCTGCACTTCGGCCGCACCGCGGAGCGGCTCGGGCTCACGACGTCGCGAGCCAGCCAGTCGCTGCGAGCCCTGGAGCGCAAGCTCGGCGGACGTCGCTTGTTCGACCGCACCAGCCGCGTGGTCACCCTGACCGCGGCCGGCCACGCTCTTCACGACGAGCTCGCACCGATCGTGACGGGCTTGGACAACACGCTCACCCGCGCCCGGACGCGGGCGGCCGGCCCAGGGGCGATCCGCCTGGGCGTGCTCAACGCCGCGTCCGGGACCGCCGTCCTGAACGAGGCGGTCACCCACTTCGAAGCGGCAAACGAAGGCGCCTCCGTGCGCCTGGTCGCGACCCCGCTCAACGACCGGCTCGGCCCGCTGCGCCGCCGCGAGGTGGACCTGTCGGTGACACGACTGCCTCTCGACCAACCCGACATCGTGATCGGCCCGCTGCTCTCGCAAGCCGATCCCCGCGTGGTCATGGTGGCCATCGACCATCCACTCGCCGCTCGGCCGCAGGTCTCGGTGGAAGACTTCGCGGACTACCCGGTGCGGAAGCCGTCCGACGTACCCGAGTTGGCGGAGGCAAGCCTGCCGAGCCACACGCCAACCGGCCGCCCGATCGTGGCTTCCGACGCCGAGGTCAATGACGTCTCCGAGCTGCTACTCCTCATCGCCCAGGGCCGCCTGATCCACTCGACCGTCGCCCCGTTCGCAGAACACTTCCGCCACCCGGCCATCGCAATCGTGCCGGTTAGCGACCTACCACCCTCATCAACCGCGTTGGCCTGGCTGAAGGGCTACGAACACCCCGCGCGCGACGCGTTCGTCGCCGTCGTCGAACAGGTAGTCGCGAGACAGCCCGCCCAATAGCTACAGCTTGCGGAGGGTGTGGAGGGCTTCGATCGCGTGGTCCACCAGGGCTTCGGAGGTATAGGGGCGGTCGCCTTCGGGGAGGCCGGACCATTCGATGGCCAGGTCCTCGGTATAGGCGAGCCAGGCGTGGACTCGCCCGTACTCACGGGATCCGGGGGCGTCGGCCACCTCGGGGGTGCCGAGGTAGGTGAGGATGCGTTTGGTCAGGCCGGCGCGGGTTTCGTCGTACACCTCGACGGCGTAGTCGTCACCGCCGGCGGCGCCGCGGACGAACGAGATGTACGCCGTTCGCCGCCGGGCGATGAACGCCACGAACTGGACCAGCATCTCGCGCAACTGCTGCTCGGGCGGCAACGAGTCGTCAGGCTTGGTCACGCGGAGGAGGCGGCGGCCGGCGGCGGAGATCACGGCCAGGTAGTAGTCGCGCTTACTGGGGAAGTAGTGGAAGAGCAGGCCCCGGGAGATCCCGGCCTGGCCGGCGACGGCGTCGATCGACAACTCGTGGATCGGCTGAGTGCGCAGCATCATCAACCCGATCCGGATCAACTGCTTCCGCCGGTCGTCGGAGGTCCATCGCTCACTCACGCTATTGAGCATTGCTTAGCGCCTGAGCTACGGTCAAGACGACCCGAAGGAGTCTTGATGGGATTCGAACCTTCCGCCCGCGCGAGTGACCTGATCGCACGGGTCGCGGAGTTCATCCGGACCGAGATCGAGCCGGTGGAGGCAGAGCTGCACGCCGCCACCCGCGCGGCCGAGGACCCGTGGCAACCACAGCCTGTCTTCGCGGAGCTGCAGGCCAAGGCCCGCAAGGAAGGCCTGTGGAACCTCTTCCTCCCGCCGGCCGAACCAGGCAACGAGCAGTACGGCGAGGGCCTGTCCAACCTCGACTACGCCCCGATCGCCGAGCTCACCGGCCGGTCGTTCCTCGCGCCGTACGTGTTCAACTGCAACGCGCCCGACACCGGGAACATGGAGGTCCTGCTCCGCTACGGCAGCCCGGAGCAGAAGAAGCAGTGGCTGGAACCCTTGCTGGACGGCACGATCCGCTCCGCCTTCTGCATGACCGAGCCCGACGTCGCTTCGTCCGACGCTACCAACATGGAGGCGACCGCGGTCCCCGCCGGCGACGAGGTGGTCATCAACGGCCGCAAGTGGTGGAGCACCGGCGTCGGCCACCCGGACTGCGAACTCCTCATCTTCATGGGCCTCACCGACCCCGACGCCGATCGGTACGCACGGCATACGATGGTTCTCGTCCCCCGCAACACCCCAGGGGTGAAGGTCGAGCGTCTCCTCCCCGCGATGCACCGGTACGACGAACCCCACGGACACGGCGAGGTCTCGTTCACCGACGTCCGAGTCCCCGCGTCGAACATCCTGGTCGGGACGGGCCGAGCCTTCGAGATCGCGCAAGGCCGGCTGGGTCCGGGCCGCGTCCACCACTGCATGCGGCTGATCGGCCTGGCCGAGAAGTCACTCGAGCTGGCCCTGCAGCGCGGCACGACCCGGACCGCGTTCGGGAAGCCACTGGTCAACCTCGGTGGCAACCGGGAGCGGATCGCCGATGCGCGGATCGCGATCAACCAAGCACGGTTGCTGGTCCTGCAGACGGCGTACCTGCTGGACACCAAGGGGTTGGCGGGTGCGTTGAGTGAGGTCAGCCAGATCAAGGTTGCGGTGCCGCGGATGGCGCAGGACGTGATCGACATGGCGATCCAGTTGCATGGTGGCGGTGGGCTCTCGGACGACTTCCCGCTCGCGGCGGCGTGGACGAGTGCCCGGGCGCTGCGGCTGGCCGACGGGCCCGATGAGGTGCATCGTGGAGTGATCGCGAGGATCGAGCTGGCCTCGTTCCTCACCCCTCCGGCGGAGAAAGAAGAGGCCAAGTGAGCCGCATCCTCGTCACCGGTGGTGCGAGCGGTCTGGGTGCCGCGCTGGTCGCGCGGTTTGTTGCCGACGGCCACCAAGTGCTCTGCACCGATGTCTCCACCGACGGTCCCGACGACGGAGCGTCGTACCTGCGGCTCGATGTCCGGAGCGCGGAGGACTGGGACCGAGCCGTCGAGTGGTGTGAGCAGAACTGGGGCGGCCTGGACACCCTGGTGAACAACGCCGGGATCGCGACCGGCGGCCGGATCGAGGTCGAGACCCTCGACGAGTGGGATCGCATCGTCGACATCAACCTGATGGGCGTGGTCCGCGGCTGCCGCGCGTTCACCCCGCTCTTCAAGCGGCAGCGGTCCGGTCACATCGTCAACACCGCGTCCGCGGCCGGGCTCGTGCACCCGCCGATGATGAGCTCGTACAACACGGTCAAGGCCGGCGTCGTCGCGCTCTCGGAGACCCTCTCGCACGAACTGCATCCGTACGGCGTGACCGTCTCGGTGGTCTGCCCGTCGTTCTTCCGCACCAACCTGGCCGACTCGATCCAGGGCGAGGACAAGGCGATGGGCGTGACCGCGCGGCAGCTGATCGAGAAGTCGCCGCGGTCCGCCGATGACGTCGCGGCCGCGGTGATCGCGGGGATCCAGAAGAAGCAGTTCCTGATCATCCCGGACCGCCCGGCTCTGATCGCCTGGCGGACCAAGCGGTTCGCCCGTCCGCTGTACGACCGCCAGATGCGCAAGATCGCCGCCCGGGCTCGCGAGCGGGCCGAGGCTGCCGATGGGTGATGGCGCGCGGGCGGTCCGGGACGAGGACGCCTTCGACGTGCCCGCCGTCGATGGTTGGCTGCGGCAACAGACTGACCTTCCGGACGGACTACCCGAGGTCAAGCAGTTCTCCGGCGGCGCCTCGAATCTGACCTATCTCCTGCAGTACGGCGATCACGACCTGATCCTGCGTCGCCCACCGAGAGGCACCAAGGCCAAGGGTGCGCACGACATGGGCCGCGAGTACCGGATCCAGGCCGGACTGAAGCCGGTGTTCGGCTACGTCCCGACGATGGTTGCCTACTGCAATGACGAGTCGGTGATCGGCTCCGAGTTCTACGTGATGGAGCGGGTCGTCGGGACGATCCCGGGGCACCACGCACTGGGGGTCGACCTCACGCCGGAGCAGGCCCGCCGGCTCGGCTTCACGTTGGTCGACACGCTCGTCGACCTCCACCAGGTCGACGCCGCCGAAGCAGGCCTGACCGATCTCGGCCGCGGCGAGGGGTACGTCGAACGCCAGGTCAGCGGCTGGTCGGGTCGCTACCGCAAGGCGAAGACGTGGAACGTGCCCAGCTACGAGCGGGTGATGAGCTGGCTCGCGGCGAACCAGCCGGCCGACGTCCGTACCTGCGTTATCCACAACGACTTCCGGCTCGACAACGTCGTACTGGCGCCGGACGATCCGATGCGGGTGGTCGGCGTACTGGACTGGGAGTTGGCGACGCTCGGGGATCCGTTGATGGATCTGGGTGGTGCACTCGCGTACTGGGTCCAGGCCGATGACGACTGGGCGTTCCGGCGGTTCCGGCTGCAGCCGTCGGATGTGCCGGGCATGATCACCCGGGACGAGATCGTTGCCTACTACACCGAACGGTCCGGGCTGAAACCGGAGAACTGGGCGTTCTACGAGGTGTTCGGGCTGTTCCGGCTCGCGGTGATCGCGCAACAGATCTACTACCGCTACCACCACAAGCAGACCCGCAACCCGCGGTTCAAGAACTTCTGGCTCCCGGTCAACCTGCTTGAGCGGCGCTGCCGGCGGATCATTCGGAACGTCAACTAGATGGCGGCCATCTACTTGGTCCGGCACGCGCAGGCGTCGTTCGGTGCCACCGACTACGACAAGCTCTCCAAGCTGGGCGAGCAGCAGGCGAAGCGGCTGAGTGAGGTCCTGGGCCCGCTGAAACCCGATCTCGTGCTCTCGGGCTCGATGCGGAGGCATGCCCAGACGGCTGAGCTGGCCGGGTTCAGCGCCGAGGTGGACAAGGGGTTCGACGAGTTCGACCACGAGCAATTGATCGTGGCGCACAAGCCTGCATACCGGAGGCGGGCGGTGATGTTGGCTGACCTGAGTCGGGGCGGGAGTCCGCGGCGGGCCTTCCAGGAGATGTTCACCGCGGCCACCCAGCGCTGGATCGACGGTGGCGACGGCTACACGGAGACCTTCGAGGCGTTCTGCGAACGGTCCGATGCCGCGGTACGGCGTACCGCCGAGCGACTCGGGAAGGGGCAGACTGCTGTGGTGTTCACCTCCGGTGGGCCGATCGCGGTCGTGGCGAGCCGGCTGCTGTCCGGTGGCGACGGGCTGTGGGCCAAGCTCAACCCGGTGACGATCAACACCGCGATCACCAAGGTCGTGTCGGGTCGCAGCGGGCTGACCCTGGTGAGCTACAACGAACACGGGCATCTCGACGGCACCGAGCTGCTCTCCTACAGATAGAGGCCGGTATGCGACGGAACATCCTGATCACCGGTGCCAGCTCCGGTCTGGGCGCGGAGATGGCCCGGCAGTTCGCCGCGAAGGGCCGCAACCTGGCGCTCACCGCGCGGCGCGAGGAGCGCCTGGACGAGCTGCGGACCGAGCTGACCGAGCGTTATCCGACGTACGCCGCGACCAAGGCCGGGACCGCGTCCCTGGGAGAAGGGCTGCGGATGGAGCTCCTCGGCAAGCCGATCGAGGCCGAGAAGGCGAAGGCGTACGTACCGCCATGGCCGTGGAGCCCGGTCGCGCGGGTGATGCGGTACGCGCCAAAGCCGTTGCTGAAGAGGATGATGTAGGGCATGCGCTGGGGTCTGACCGTTCCACTGACCGGGGTACCGCTGCGGGACCACCGGGAGCTGATCAAGGACCTGGCTTTGCTGGGTTACACCGACCTGTGGTCCGCCGAGGTCGCCGGTGCCGACGCGTTCACCCCGCTGGTGCTCGCGTCCGAGTGGGATGACCGGCTCCGGCTCGGGACTGCCGTCGTACCCGTGCACACGCGTGGACCGGCGGCGCTCGCGATGAGTGCGGCCGCGCTCGCGGACCTCGCGCCGGGGCGGTTCGTGCTCGGGATCGGGGCGTCGTCGGAGACGATCGTGACCGGGTGGAACGGGATCACGTACGACCCGCCGCTGGCCCGGACCCGCGACGTACTGCGGTTCCTGCGGCAGGCGTTCGCGGGGGAGAAGGTGGACGGGGAGTTCGACAGCTTCACGATCCAGCGGTTCCGGCTGGAGAAGGCGCCCGACGTACCGCCGGCGATCATGCTCGCCGCACTGCGGCCGCAGATGCTCAAGCTCGCGGCCCGGGAGGCGGACGGCGCGATCACGAACTGGTTGTCGGCGGACGACGTACGCCAGGTCCGGGCCGAACTCGGGCCGGACAAGGAGCTGGCCGCGCGCATCTTCGTCTGCGTCACCGAGGACGCGGACATGGCCCGCAACATCGGCCGCTTCCTGATCGCGACGTACCTGACCGTTCCTGGGTACGCCGCCTTCCACGACTGGCTCGGCCGTGGCGCCGCGATGAAGCAGATGCGCGAAGCCTGGGCCGCGGGCGACCGCAACGCCGCGATGGCCGCCGTACCGCTGGAAGTCCTGGACGACCTGATCGTGCACGGGACCGCCGAGCAGTGCCGCGAACACATCAATCGCTATATCGACAACGGCCTCGACACCCCGATCATCGCAACCCTCCCCACCGGCACCAACCTCCTCGACACCGCCCGCGCCCTCACCCCGGGGTGATTGTGAAGGCTCGGACGCAGAGGGGTTCGGGGGCGATCTTGTGCATCACGATGACGCCGGTGACGCTTGAGCCCTTGGTGGTGCCGGACACGGGCATCACGAAGGTGATCGACTGCGCGATCAGGGTGCCGGTGGTGAGTCTCGTCGGGGGCCGGAGGAACTGGCCCATCAGCAGCGGGACCAGTTGCTTCGAGCTCTGACAGGCGAGGGCGGCGGCGCCGGTGGAGTTGTTGGCGTTGAGCTGGGCAACGAAACGTGCGGCGAGCTCGGGCGCGCTGCCGGCCGGCGTCGTCGCCGGCGGCTTGGTGACAGGCGGCTTGACGACGGTCGGCTTGGTCGTCCGGGGCTGGACCGGTCTCGTCGGCTGCACGGGGACGGACCGCTTCGGGGTCGGGGAGCTGACCGGTGCGGTTGCCGGATCGGGGGTCGAGGAGTTGTTGAACTTGTCGGAGACCAGGCGATAGGCGAGGAAGCCGCCGGCGCCGATCACCCCGACCAGCAGCACCACGAGAAGCACGATGACCAGCCCGGCCCGGTTCTTCCGCGGCGGCTGTCCGTAGTTGGGCGCCGCGTTGACCGGCGGTGGGTAACTCACGTGCACAGTGTGGCAGCGGTTGAGGGCTCAGGTAAGCCTGTGTTCGTCGAGCCAGACCTTGGCCCGGCGATTGGATGCCCGGGACAACCATGCGTCCTGGACGACTTCGGTGAGCTCCTGTTTGGTGAGCTCGCCGATGCGGCTGCCGCGGAGCAGGACGGAGGGGTGACCGTCGAAGTGCGGAGTGGTGAAGAACGGGTTCGAGTCGTCCGACACCAGCGCGAGCTTGTCGTCCTCGGACTCGACCCAGAACATGATCACGTCGGCGTACCGCTCACCGGTCTCGGGGTCGAACGCGTCCGGCCGTGCGGTCCGGAAGAACACGAACGACTTCCCGCCGACCTGGTAGATCGGCCGCTCGGTGTTCTCCTTCTGCCACACGGTGACATGCGGCATCCCGAGCGCAACCTCGTGCACATCCGCCACTCGCGCTTTCCGGCCGGCCACACCGCGAGTTAATCAGCCGAGCTTCAGTTGCATCAAGCGCACACAGAGCGGACGCGGCGGGACGTCCATGACCGTGACCGCGCCGGTCGCCGGGTTGTGCTTCGTCGTACCGGCGAACGGTACGGAGAGGAGGTTCTGGTAGTAGGCGTCATTGCTGGTGGCTCCCAGCGCGACCGCCGGCCCGCTGACGGTCAGCTTGGTCGGCGGGTCGATCGCGAGCAGGATGACTCCGGGCAGCAGCTTCTTCGTCTCCTCGCAGCCGAGCGCAGCGGCGTGCTTCTGGTCGTTCGCGTTCAGGAAGGTGAGGAACTTGGTCGCCAGCTGGCCTGCCTCGGCGAGACGCGCTTCGGGCGCCGACGGCTGGGTCTCGGACGCTTCGGGCGAGACGGTCGGCTGACCCGCGGCCGTGGACGGTGGGGTCGGGCCGCTCTGGTCGTCGTCGTTGCCGGACCTGGCCACGACCAGTCCGACGGCCGCGATCACCACGAGTACGGCGATCACCGCGAGCACGACGTACATGATCGTCCGCTGCCGCCGGGGTCCACCCGGGCCACCGGGGCCATATCCGTAGCCAGGACCGCCGTAGCCAGGACCGCCGTACCCGGGGCCGCCGTAGCCCTGTTGGGGAGGCCCATAACCGGGTCCCTGCTGGGGATGGCCGCCGGGTTGTTGGTAGCTGCCGGGTTGTTGCTGCCAGCCACCGTTCGGTGGTCCGTACGGCCCGGGTGCGTTGGGAGGCTGGGTCACCCGGACAGTGTGGCATCAGCAGGGAGCCAGATCGTGAAAGTCGACCCCGATCCCAGCCGACTCGCCACGGTGATCCGGCCGCTGTGCGCCTCGGCAAGGTGCTTGGTGATCGCCAGGCCCAGTCCGCTGCCGCCGGTCGTCCGGCTCCTGGACTGCTCGGCACGATAGAAGCGGTCGAACAGATGCGGCAGGTGCTCGTCCGCGATCCCGGTGCCGTTGTCCGTCACGGTCAGGTTGTAGCCGTCGTCCACCCGCCGTACGCCGACCACGACGTGGCCACCGGGTGGGGTGAAGCGGACCGCGTTCGAGACCAGGTTGCCGAGCGCCTGCCGGATCCGGGCGCTGTCGACGGAGGCGATCGCGGGCTCGGGTACGTCGGCACTCAACGCGACCCCGGCCGTCTCGGCGGCCGGCCGATGCGCCAGCACCACCTGCTGTGCGAGCTCGGACAGATCCCGCGAGGCGGGGTGCATCCGGAGCATGCCGGCGTCCGCGAGCGCGAGGTCCTGGAGATCGTTGACGAGGTGCTCGAGCTGGTCGGTCTCCTCGAGCAGGGACACCACCAGCTCCCGATCGAGGGGTACGACGCCGTCCTCGGAGGCGACCAGGTACCCCTTGATGTTGGCGAGCGGAGTCCGCAGCTCATGCGCGACGTCGCTCACCATCGCCTTGCGCTGGAAGTCGTGCCGCTGGATCGACTCGGCCATGTCGTTGAACGCATGCCCGAGCCGGGCTACCTCGTCCTTCCCGGTCACCGGGACCCGGGTGGCGTGGTCGCCGTTCCGCATCCGCTGGGCCGCGCCGGTGAGTGCCACGATCGGCCGGACCAGCCGCCGCCCGGCGAACACCATCACCAGCGCCGCGATCAGCAGCACCCCGAGGGCGGTCGCGGCGGTCCGCAGCATGCCCTCACCGGAGAACACGTTGAACGCGCTCTTCGAACCCAGGTACAGCTTCGCGGGCGGAGCGACGTACGGCGTCAACGCCTGCGACCGTGCTTCCGTCGTACAGGCGAAGAACTTGTCGGTGACCTTGGTGCCGTCCTTCGGATCGACCGACTTGAGGCCGTCGAAGTCGTTGATCGAGTAGTCGATACCGGCGGCGTCGAGGCAGGCGGTCGCGCGCCGGACCTCGTCGTCGTTCACGATCTTGGCCTTGGCGCTCGGCGCGTTCAGGCCCGGTGAGCAGGTGTCTTTCGCGTCGACGCCCGGCCGCTCCATCAGGCTGATGCCCGCCGCCGACCGGCTGGACTCGATCAGCACCTGTGGTGGGATGCTGCCGTCGCCGGCTTTGGCGATGCTCGCGATCTTGCCCTGCGCGCGGTAGCAGTCCACGGCCTGCTTGGCGAGTTTGTCGCGCTGGCGGAGCTCGTCCTCGGTCAGGCCCCAGCCCGGGTAGAGCGCGGGCAGCGGCGCTACCCCCGCGGTTTCGACCGTTGCGTTCGCCTGGCCGGCGGCTACGGTCTTGCGGGCGGCGTACACGTTCAGGGCACCGGACAGCTTGGCGAACCCCTCGCTGCGGGCGTCGATGGTTGCCGCCGGCACCGACGGGAGCTCGGGACCGGCGCCGAGCATCCGGGCCGAGTCGGCGATCATCGTGCCGTCCGGGTCGGTGACCGCGACCCGGCGGCCGAGCCTGTCGGCCAGCTCGTGGACGAGCTTGTCCACGCCGGACCAGGTCGGATGATTCGAGGCGTACTTCGACAGCTCGGCGTAGATCTGCCCGTCGACCTGAAGCTGGCCCGTGTTCGCATCGATCTCGCCCTGCAGCTTCTCCGAGGTGCTGTACGTCGCGAGAACCGCCGTAGCGATCACCGCACCAAGCGCAACCGCAAGCGACAGCCCGAGAAACCGGATCAACACACTACGACGCATCAGCCACCGCCTCGGTGAGCTTGTAGCCCACGCCGTACACAGTCTTCAGGTACGCCGGTGAGCCCGCCGACGGCTCGATCTTCTTGCGGAGGTTCATCACGTGGACGTCGATGGTCCGGTCGAAGACGTAGTGGTCGAAGCCGAACGCGTGCTCGAGCAGCTGCTGACGAGAGAAGGCCCGCCCGGGTGAGGCGGCCAGGCAGGCCAGGATCTTGAACTCCGCCGGAGTCACGTCGACCAGCTCCCCGGCCAGCCGGATCTCGTGCCGGGCCGGGTCGATCTCGAGCTCGCCGACCCGGTACACCTCACCCTCGGCTCGGCTCCGGGTCCGTCGCAGCACGGTGCGGACGCGCGCGACCAGCTCGCGCGGGTTGTACGGCTTGGTCAGGTAGTCGTCCGCGCCGAGATCCAGCCCGAGCAGCAGGTCGTCCTCGGTGGCACGCGCGGTCAGCATGATGATCGGAACTCCCGAGTTGTCCGGACCGTCGGCACGGAGCACCCGGCAGACGTCCAGCCCGTCCACCTTCGGCATCATCACGTCGAGCACCAGCAGGTCCGGGCTGCGCCGGCGTGCCTCGTCGATCGCGGCCCGCCCGTCGTGCACGACGACGGTCAGATGACCCTCCCGCTCGAGATACCGCCGAATCAGCTCAGCCTGCTTCAGATCGTCTTCGGCGACAAGAATCCGCGCTGGCATGGGATCAATGTCCTCGATATTCATGAGAATCCGATGAAGATGGACTGAGAGCATCGGGTGCAAATCGGTCCTTCACAGGTTCTTCACGGCGGTGGGACCACGCTCGACCGCCATGAAGACCTCACGAACAGCACTCGCCCTGATGGCGGTCCTGGCGCTCGCCGGGTGTGGGAACAACCAGGCCCCGGCCGCGTCCGGGGATCAGAAGAGCGACAAGAGCCCGCTCGCGGAGTACATGGGCGAGGGCTTCGTCAGCTCCGGCGGCGCCGGGGTGCGGATGGCGGTCCGGGCCGGTGGCGGGCAGGAGCCGTCCGAGGAGGACCTGGCCAAGCAGCGCAAGGTCGAGGACGCCACCGCCGCTTGTATGAAGACCGCCGGCTTCGAGTACGTCGCGGTCCCGCCGGAGTCGCAGCCGAAGGGCAAGTTCAACGACGCGTTCAACCTGCCGCCGGACAAGTTCGCCGAGCAGTACGGCTACGGCGTCAGCACGATCGACTGGTCGAAGGCCGGCCCGAACAGCGATGAGAGCAACCCGAACACCAAGATCCGCAACGCTCTGTCGCCAACCGCGCAGAAGGCGTACGACAAGGCCCTCAACGGCCCGAACGCGACCGCGAACGGCGCCATCGCGATCGCGCCGAAGACGGACGGCGACGGCCCGTCCTCCACCGGGAAGATGGATCTGGGTTGCCGCGGCAAGGCAGCCCAGGAGGTATTCGGCGAGGGCAAGGGCCGCGAGGACGCCTTCAAGAAGTTCGACAGCCTGTTCAAGGACATCCAGGCGCTGTCGAAGCGGATCGAGGACGACCAGCGGGTCGTGGACGCGACGAGCGCGTGGTCCGACTGCATGGCCGACGCCGGTCACGCCGGCTTCAAGAAGGTCGATGATCCGCGGGACCAGGTCAACACGAAGCTGGACGAGCTGACCGGCAACAAGCCGCCGACCGGCAACAACCCCGGCAAGACGCTGACCGGTCCGCCGTCGTTCGACAAGGTCGACGCGACCAAGCTGGCCGACCTGCGCAAGTTCGAGATCGCGCTCGCGGTCGACGACCAGAAGTGCCGGGCCAAGGTGTACGACGAGCCCTACAAGAAGGCGCAGTACGAGCTGGAGCAGGAGTTCGTCGACCAGCACAAGGCCGAGCTCGAGGCGTTCCGCGACGAAACGGCGAACAGGTGACCACTTCGCCCAAGTCCCGGCGCCGCGTCCTGGTCTCGGTCTCCGCCGTCGCCGCGGTCTCGCTCGGAGTGGGCGTGGCCGCGGGCAGCCGGATCGCCTCACCCGAGGACGCCGCCGCCAAGACCGCGCCCCCGAAGGCTTCCCAGATCACGGTGCCGGTGGAGAAGAAGGCACTGGCCAGCAAGGTGGTCGGGCGCGGTGACGCCTCGTTCGACGGCGCGGTGAACATCCGGGTCGAGACCAGCGGGCTGCACACCCCGGCCGTGGTGACCGGGAAGGTGCCGGCGGTCGGCTCGACCATCACCGAGGGCAAGGCGCTCCTGGAGATCACCGGCCGCCCGGTGATCGGCCTGGCCGGTGTCCTGCCGATGTACCGATCACTGAGTCCGGGCAGCAAGGGCCCCGACGTACTCCAGCTCGAGCAGACCCTGGACCGGCTCGGCCTCGACCCGGGCACGGTCGACGACGAGTACGACACCGACACCTCCCAGGCGGTCGAGCGCCTCTACGAGAAGGCCGGGTACGACGCTCCCGAGCCGGACGAGCAGCTCAGCCAGGCGGTGGACAACGCCAAGAAGCAGGTCGATGCGGCCAAGAACCAGCTCCGGCAGGCGAAGTCCCAGCTCAAGGCAGCCAAGGACGCCAAGGCGAAGGACACGTCTGTGCAGCAGGGGGCGGTAGACGACGCGGAGGAGAATCTCGCCGACGCGCAGGAGGCCGAGAACGAGGCCGAGTTCAAGGCCGGTACGCCGCTCCCGGTGTCCGAGATCGTCTACGTGAAGACCCTGCCGCGCCGGGTCGACGACGTGAAGGTCGAACGCGGCGGCACCGTCAACGGTGTGGTCATGTCGGCCAGCGGCGCCGCCCTGGTCGTTACGGTCAAGGTCGACGCCGAGACCGCCGCCCGGCTGAAGGCCGGCATGGCCGCCAGCCTCGACCTCGGCGACGACGGTACGACGGTTGCCGCCAAGGTCCGCCGGATCACCAAGAACGGCGACACGTACGACGTCGTGGTCGCGCCGAACGCATTGACGGCCAGCCAGCTCGCACTGCTCCGGGACGCGAACGTCCGCGTGACGATCCCGGTGAAGAGCACTGCCGGCAAAGTGCTCGCCGTACCCGTGGCTGCGCTGTCGTCCGGGTCGGACGGTGCGTCCCGGATCGAGGTACTGCGCAACGGGCAGGTGGAACTCGTACCGGTGAAGGTCGGTCTGTCCGCCGACGGATTCGTCCAGGTCACGCCGTCCGGCGACGCCAAGTTGTCCGAGGGCGATCAGGTGGTGGTGGGCAAATGAGCGCGACGGCGGTGGCCCTACCGGCGCCGGTGGTCGAGATGATCGGCGTACGACGGTTCTTTCCCGGACCTCCCGAAGTACAGGCGATCCGCGAGGTGGATCTGACCATCGGGCCGGGGGAGTACCTGTCGATCGTCGGGCCTTCCGGGTCGGGGAAGTCGACCCTGCTGCACCTGCTCGGGCTGTTGGACAACCCGACCGGCGGCGTCTACCGGCTCGACGGGGTGGACACGATGAGCCTGCGCGAACGGCGTCGCGCCGTACTGCGGGGTGAGCGGATCGGGTTCGTGTTCCAGTCGTTCCACCTGCTCGACCACCGGACCGTGCTGGAGAACGTCGCCCTGTCGATGGTGTACGTCGGGGTACCCCGACGCGAGCGGATGGCTCGAGCCCGGGTCGCGCTGGAGCGAGTCGGGTTGGCGCACCGGATGGAGTTCGGGCCGACCACGCTGTCCGGTGGTGAGCGGCAGCGGGTCGCGATCGCGCGGGCGCTGGTCGCCGAACCGAGCCTGCTGCTCGCAGACGAACCGACCGGCAACCTGGACACTGCCAACGCGGAGGCGATCCTCGAAGTGTTCGACGAACTGCACGCGGACGGGATGACGCTGGCTGTCATCACCCACGACGACAACGTCAGCCGACGGGCTCAGCGTCAGGTCCGCATCGTCGACGGAACCCTCCAGTGGTGACCCACAGAGCAGGCCCCCCGGATCCCGCCGGCGGGCCGTCCACCAATCCGGGGGCGCTGCCGCCGCCCCCGCCGCCTCCACCCTCGCCGCCCGGACCCGGCCCGGGAGCGCCGCCGCCCCCCACCCCGGCGCGCTCCCGGCGCCGACTCCGATCCCGGCCCGCCGTCCGGGATCTGCTCGACGAGGCGCTGGCCGGAGTCGCCGCCCGCCCGACCCGACTCATCCTGACCACGCTCGGCACGGTGCTCGGCATCGCCGCACTGGTGGGAACGGTCGGGCTCGGGCAGACCGCTGCCGGCCAGATCACCCAGCGGTTCGACCTCGCGGCCGCGACTCGCGTCGTCGTACAACCAGAGGAGAAGGGCGGTCAGGAAGGCGAGGCGGCGACGGAGCTGCCGTGGGACGCGCCGGAGCGACTCGAGCGGTTGAACGGCGTGGAGGCGGCCGGCACGGTCACCTCTCTCGACGTGGGCGATGATCTGGTCCAGAGCGTCGAGGCGCTCGATGACCAGAAGAACGGCAAGGCCCTGAAGGTGATGGCGGGCTCGGCCGGGCTGTGGGAGGCGGTCCGGGCGGTGCTGGCGACCGGGCGGTTCTTCGACGCCGGGCACGACCAGCGCGGCGACAAGGTCGTTGTCCTAGGCAAGCATGCGGCCGAGCGGCTCAGTATCAACCGGGTCGACTCACAGCCCGCGGTGTTCATCGGGGACCAGCCGTACACGGTGATCAGCATCCTCGACTCGGTCGCCGGGCGGGCCGAGCTCAACGACGCTGTGGTCATGCCGAACGGTACGGCCAGGACGGCGTACGACCTGAAGTCCCCGGACGCGGTCGAGATCCGGACCCAGGTCGGTGCGGCGCAGTTGATCGCCGAGCAGGCGCCGATCGCGATCGAGCCGAACAACCCGAGCACGCTGCAGGTCGACGCCCCGCCGAAGCAGGGCGCCGTACGCAAGGGTGTCGAGTCCGACCTGAACGCGTTGTTCCTGCTGCTGGGTGCGGTCGCCTTGCTGGTCGGTGGTCTCGGCATCGCGAACGTCACGCTGTTGTCGGTGCTCGAACGGATCTCCGAGATCGGGCTGAGGCGAGCCCTAGGAGCCGCGCGAAGACACATTGCCGTTCAGTTCCTGGTGGAGAGCGTGATCGTCGGATTCCTCGGTGGACTACTCGGTACGGCGGTCGGCGTACTGCTCACCGTCGGGGTCTCGTGGGTCCGGGACTGGACACCGATCCTCGACAACCGGCTGGCGTTCGGGTCACCCCTGCTGGGCGCGTTCATCGGCCTCGTCGCCGGAACGTACCCCGCGTGGAAGGCCTCCGCCATCCAGCCGATCACCGCCCTGCGCGGAACCTGATCCGTCCCGGCTGAGCCGTGCGTACACCAACGAACTCACGGCGAAGCCGAGCACGATGAAGGCGAGCACCGGGTACGACTTCCCGTCGTCGGGCAGGATCCACGCGCCGAGCGCGGCCGCGGAGACCTGCCCGACGTTGAAGATCATGTCGTACAGCGAGAACACCCGGCCGCGGTAGACATCGTCGACGCCCGTCTGGACCAGGGTGTCGACGCTGATCTTCACGCCCTGCGCGCAGAAGCCGGTGAGGAAGCCGCCGACGATCATCGCGGGCTGCGTGAAGAGCCCGATCGGTACGGCGCTCACCACGGCGGCGGCCAGGAACAGCCAGGTGATCCACTGCCGCAACGTCATCACGCGGGTTCCCCACGGGGTGACGAGGGCGGCCAGGAACAGGCCGGCGCCGACCGCACCGGTTGCGATCGCGAGCGCGCCGAACGCCTCGTTGAGCTGGCCGGGTCCGTAGAAGTAGTTGCGGTACAGCAGGATCATCATCACGGTCATCAGCCCGAAGAAGAACCGCAGCGAGCCGATCGCGGCCAGCCCGTAGGCGGCCTGCCGGCGTTCCTTCAGGTGTCGCCCACCGTCGACCAGGCCGGTGGCGATCGTCCGGATCGCTTCGAGGATGCCCGGCTCGTCGCCACTCAGGTCGGGGCCGAGCTGGTCGCGACGCAGCCGGAGGGCGAGCAGGGCCGCGCTCGTGTAGATGACGACCGTGAGAGCGAGCACGGCGAGATCGGAGTCGACCAGGAGTTTCACGCCGGCGCCGATCCCGCCGCCGATGAGGAAGAGCGCCGTACCGCTGGTCGGGGTGACGGCATTGGCCATCACCAGCTCGTCGCGCTCGACCACATGCGGGAGGCCGGCGGACAGGCCGGACAGCAGGAAGCGGTTCACGCCGAGGGTGAGGAGGACGGCCAGATAGAACAGCACGCCCGCGCTGTCGGCCGCGACGATGGTGCCGACGCCGATCACGCAGACGGCCCGGGTCAGGTTCGCCCCGAACAGGATCTGCCGACGCGACCAGCGGTCCAGGAGTACGCCGGTGAACGGGCCGAGGATCGAGTACGGCAGCAGGGCGACTGCGAACAGGCCGGCGATCGCGGCCGCGTCCGGCGCCCGCTCGGGCGAGAACAGCACGTACGACGCGAGCGCGACCTGGAAGACACCGTCGCCGAACTGCGACGTCAGCCGCACCGCGAACAAGCGCCGGAAATCCCGGCGCTCGAGCAGCGTCCACAGATCCCGGATGAACCGCACGCCTTGAACTGTAACCGGCCCAGATGTCCCCGTTTTCAATCCTCTGTAAAGGGTGCCGCGAGTTCACGCTGAGCACGTGGCAACGGGCTTGCCGAGCGGTAGGGTTCGACTGCCGGTGTTACAGAACGTTGCAGTACGGATACGATGGTCGCTCGCCAGAGAGCCGCGCCTGGATGGGATTTTCATGACTGAATCGCAGGACGCCGACGTCGACGCCCGGATGTACGAGCAGCTCAAGCTCGACCGGCCGCACGGCGCTCGGGTGTACGACTACTTCCTGGGTGGCAAGGACAATTTCGCCATCGACCGGCAGGCGGCTGAGCACCTGCTGCAGGCGTTCCCGGGCTTCCGGACCGCCGCCCGTTCGAACCGGATGTGGATGCACCGCGCCGCGAAGTACGCCGCCGAGCAGGGCATCACCCAGTTCCTCGACGTCGGCACCGGCATCCCGACCGCGCCGAACCTGCACGAAGTGGTCCAGGAGATCATCCCCTCCGCCCACGTCGTGTACGCCGACAACGACCCGATCGTGCTGCGGCACGCGCAGGCCCTCCTGGTCAGCAAGCCGGAAGGCAAGACCGCGTACCTCGAGGCCGATGTCACCGACCCGCAGTCGATCGTCGAATCCGACGAGGTCCGGGAGCTGATCGACTTCAGCAAGCCGGTCGCGCTCAGCGTGGTGGGCGTCTTCCACTACCTGCCCGACCACCTGAAGCCGTACGACCTGATCCGCCAGCTGGTCGAGCCGCTCGCGCCGGGCTCCCTGTTCATCTTCTCGCACTGCACGCCGGACTTCGCGCCCGATCTGTGGGAGCGCGCGATGCAGGTGTACACGGCCGACGGCGGCGAGGCGCAGGTCCGCAGCAAGGCCGAGGTCACCCAGTTCTTCGAGGGCACCGAGCTGATCGAGCCCGGCGTGGTCTCGCCGTTCCGCTGGATGCCCGACGCCGAGACCCAGCAGCTGGTCGACAAGGGCGAGTTCACCGACATCATGTGCAGCCTCTGGGTCGGAGTCGGCCGTAAGCCCTGACGAAGGGTCGGCTCTGAGGGTGGCGGCCCGTAGCGCGTATCCGCACCACCTGGCGATCACGCTGCGGTGGAAGGACAACGACGTCTACGGGCATGTCAACAACGTCGTCTACTACAGCTTCTTCGACACCGTGATCAACGACTTCCTGATCCGGTCCGGCGGGCTCGACATTCATGGCGGCGACGTGATCGGGCTGTGCGTGGACTCGCAGTGCACGTTCAAGCAGCCGCTCGAGTTTCCGGGTGTGGTCGACGCGGGATTGCGCGTCGGCAAGCTCGGTAACTCCAGCGTGCGATACGACATCGGCCTGTTCCGCGAGGGTTCGGACGAGCCAGCCGCGACGGGCCGGTTCGTGCACGTGTTCGTCGGCCGGGAGGATCGCCGCCCGGTGCCGGTGCCGGAACGCCTCCGCGCGGCACTCGAAGGGATCACGGGATGATCGTGCGCGGCGCCGTACTGCGGGAGATGGGACAACCGCGCCCGTACGCCGAATCCCGGCCGCTGCAGGTGGAAGAGGTAGAGCTGGCGCCGCCTGGTCCGGGTGAGCTGCTGGTCCGGATTCGCGCGGCCGGTCTGTGTCACTCCGACCTGTCCGTGATCGACGGGTCGCGGCCGCGGGTGATGCCGATGCTGCTTGGTCACGAGGCCACGGGCGAGGTCGTGCAGTCGGAGGCGCCTGGGTTCGCGGCGGGAGACACGGTCGCCTTCGCGTTCGTGCCGGCCTGCGGTGAGTGTGGGCCGTGCGCGGAGGGCCGGGCCGCACTGTGTGAGCCGGGCGCCGCGGCCAACACGGCCGGGACACTGCTGTCCGGTGGTCGGCGGCTGGACGGCGTACATCATCACCTTGGTGTGTCCGGGTTCGCGGACCACGCGGTGGTGTCGGCGCGATCGGCGGTGAAGATCGACCCGTCGCTGCCGCCTGAGATCGCAGCCCTGTTCGGGTGCGCGGTGATGACCGGAGTCGGCGCGGTGGTGAATACCGCGCAGGTCAGGGCCGGCCGGAGTGCGGTCGTCTTCGGGCTCGGAGGCGTTGGACTGTCCGCGCTGCTCGGTGCCGTGCTGGTTGGCGCTCACCCGATCGTCGCGGTTGACGTCGTACCGGAGAAGCTCGAGCTGGCCCGCTCCCTTGGTGCCACGGTTGCTGTCGACGCCCGGGATGCTTCGGCGGTCGAGGAGGTGCGAGCGGCTACCGACGGCGGAGCCGACTACGCCTTCGAGACGGTCGGGAGTGCGAAGGTGCTGGAGCAGGCGTACGCCGCCACCCGCCGGGGCGGGACGACCGTCACGGTCGGGCTGCCGCATCCGTCGCAGTCGTTCAGCGTTCCCGCGGTCAGCCTCGTCGCCGAGGAGCGCACCGTGAAGGGGTCGTACCTCGGCTCGTCGGTGCCGTCGCGTGACATCCCCCGGTACGTCGCGCTCTACCAGGCCGGCCGACTCCCGGTCGACCGGCTGCTGACCTCGACTGTCGGGCTCGACGACCTCAACCAGGCCTTCGACGACCTGGCTGCGGGGGCGTCGATCCGTCAGGTGTTGCTGTTCTGAAGGTTCTCGGCGGCCTTGGAGAAGGTCTGCTCGTTGCGGTCGCGCGACTCGGGCGTGTACTCGTCGCCGAAGTCCTCCGGGCTCGCGACCTGCCGGATCTCCAGCCCGGTGCCCTGACCGCTGCCGGCCGGACCCTGATCGGCGGCCATACAGCGCCAGCCCCACTCGATCGCCTCCTCGCGGGACGCCACCTCGATCAGGCAGAAGCCCGCGATCAGCTCCTTGGTCTCGGCGAACGGTCCGTCGACCACCCGGCGCTTTCCGGCGTCCAGCTGGAGCCGGACGCCCTTCGCGCTGGACAGCAGTCCGTCGCCGGCCAGCAGGATGCCCTTCTCGGCCATCTCCGCCATCACCAGGCCCATCGCGGTCAGGCCCTCTTCGCTCGGCATTGCCCCGGCCTCGGACTCTTCGCTGGCCTTGAAGATCATCATGAAGCGCATCGGAACCTCCGCAAGTCGCCGTTAAATCCCGAGACGAATCTATACAGCGCAAGGGCCGGTCGGGCAGGCTACCGAAAGTGCGTGCCCGCGTACGAGATGTGAAGCAGTGCCCGCCCACCGCCCTGGTCGGTCGGAGTCCCCGAGGAGGACCCCAACAATGCACATCCGCCCCAGCCGTATCGGCGCCCTGGTCGGCGCCGGTGCCGTTGTCTTCGGCACGCTGGCCGTCGTGGCCGGAAATCAGGCCGACGCCCAGCAGCCCGCTCCCGCTCCGATCGACCAGCTGCTCGGTCAGGAGCTCCAGGGCAAGGCCGCGCTCGGCAAGGTCCAGTCCCGGCTCACCGAGCTGTCCGGCCGCAACGGGATCCCGGCCGCCGAGCTGCAGCGGATCCTGACCACCGACAAGACCAGCTGGCTGGACCGCGACGGCAAGCTCTTCTACCGCGAGCCGGTCGCCGGCAAGGCGGAGCGGCAGGCCGCCGCAGCGCCGTCCCCGCGCTGGGCGACTCGCGCTGTTGCCTCGGCCACCGGCCCTGCCTTCGAGCTGCACAGCAAGCCTGGCTCCAACCGGGTGATCTACCTCGACTTCGACGGTCACACGATCACGAAGACGGCGTGGAACACGAACGGCAAACCGGCCACCGTGAACGTCACGGCGTACGACACCAACGGGAACCCGGCGACCTGGAGCACCGCTGAGCAGGACGTCGTACGCGATGTGTGGGCTCGGGTGGCCGAGGACTACGCGCCGTTCGACGTGGACGTGACCACGCAGGAGCCGGCCGCGGCGGCGATCACCCGGTCCGGGGCGTCCGACCTGCAATACGGCACGCGCGTCCTGATCGACCCGACCACCTGGTACCAGTCCAGCTGCGGTTGCGGCGGGGTCGCGTACGTCGGGGTCTACGACAACACCAGCCAGCACTCGTACTACCAACCGGCCCTGGTCTTCACGAAGGGCGTCGGCACCGGTGCGAAGAACATCGCCGAGGCCGCGGCGCACGAAGCCGGTCACAACGTCGGCCTGAGCCACGACGGTACGGCGTCGGTCGGGTACTACGCCGGTCACGGTGCCTGGGCGCCGATCATGGGCGTCGGTTACTCCAAGGCGATCAGCCAGTGGAGCAAGGGCGAGTACTCCGGTGCGAACAACAAGGAAGACGACTTCACGGTCATCGGCCAGAACGGTTTGGCGCTGCGGGCCGATGACCACGGCAACGGCACCACCGACGCCACCGCGCTCACGCTCGGCACCAGCGTGAAGGGCATCTACGCCAACGACTCCGACGTCGACACGTTCCGGATCGACCTGGCCGCCGGCACGTTCACCTTCGCGGCCGCGGCGGCCGCCTCCGGCGCCGACCTGGACATCAAACTCCAGCTGCTCAACTCGGCCGGCACCGTCGTCGCGACCGCCGACCCGGCGGCCGGGCAGACCAACTCCGCCACGCCGACCGGCCTGAGCGCGAGCATCAACCGCCAGGTCACCGCCGGCCGCTACTACCTGCGCGTCGAGAACACCGGCTACGGCAACCCGCTGAACACCGGCTACTCGACGTACGGCAGCCGCGGCGCCTACTCGGTCCGCGTCACCGCCGGCTGACGGACGGTGCACCCGGATCTGGCCTGAACTACCCGGGGCCGTCGTTCCCACCGAGATCGACGGCCCCGGGGCACTTCGTGGGGGGAAGTATCGCGAGGACGCACCGCGGGGGGATACCGCCCAACCCTGGAGGACCCGATGAACCGACTCCGCCGCACCGGTGCACTCGCGTGCGCTGGTGTTGTCGCGTTCGGAGGCCTGGCTGTCGCACTCGGCACCCAGGCCGACGCACAACAAACACCTGTCGACCAGCTGCTGGCCCAACCGGCGTCCGGTAGCACCGCACTCGGCAAGATCCAGTCCCGCCTGACCGAGGTTGCCGCGCACAACGGCATTCCGGCCGACCAGCTCCGGCGCATCCTCGCCACCGACAAGACCAGCTGGCTCGACGCCGACAGTCGGCTGTTCTTCCGCGAGCCGACGCCGACGCCGGCGCAGAAGTCCGCGGAGGCGTCGCCCCGCTGGGCCAAGACCGCGGTGGAGGCCGCCACCGGTCCGGCCTTCGAGCTGCACAGCAAGCCGGGCTCGAACCGCGTGATCTATCTGGACTTCGACGGACACACCATCACCGGTACGGCGTGGAACGCATCGAAGGGCGTGGATCCGGTCAACGTGTCGGCGTACGACACCGATGGCGATCCGGCGAACTTCAGCACCGCGGAACAGGACGTCGTACACGAGGTGTGGGCGCGGGTCGCGGAGGACTACGCGACGTTTGACGTGGACGTGACGACGCAGGAACCTGCTCAGTCGGCGATCGACCGGTCGGGTGCGGCGGACGAGCAGTACGGGACGCGGGTCCTGATCGACCCGGACACCTGGTACCAGTCCGGCTGCGGTTGTGGCGGGGTCGCGTACGTCGGGGTGTACGACAGCACCAGCCGGCACGACTACTACCAGCCGGCGCTGGTGTTCACGAAGGGCGTGGGCACCGGAGCGAAGAACCTGGCCGAGGCTGCGTCGCACGAGGCCGGTCACAACGTCGGCCTCAGCCACGACGGCACGTCGACGGTTGGCTACTACCAGGGTCATGGTTCGTGGGCTCCGATCATGGGGGTCGGCTACTACCGCGGTATCAGTCAATGGAGTAAGGGCGAGTACGCCGACGCGAACAACAAGGAAGACGACTACGCGGTCGTCGGCAGCCACGGTCTGGCCCTGCGCGCCGACGAGGCCGGTGACGACACCGGAACCGCGGCTGCGCTGACCGTCGGTACGCCGGCGTCCGGGATCATCGCCGCGGAGACCGACACCGACGTCTACCGGGTCGATGTCGTTGCTGCTGGCAACTACACGGCGACCGCGAGTTCGGCGGCGACCGGTGGGAACCTCGACATCAAGCTGGAACTGCTGGACAGCTCGGGCGCGGTCGTCGCCTCGGCCGACCCGCCCTCGGGCCAGAGCGACGCGGGGACACCGACCGGCCTCGGCGCGAGTGTTAGCAGTGCGCTCCAGCCGGGTACGTATTACCTGCGGATCGACAATGTGGGCTACGGCGACCCGCTGAACACCGGCTACTCGACCTACGGCAGCCGCGGCGCCTACACCCTCGGCATCACGCCCTCCTGAACCCTGTGGCTGGCCGACCTCTGGCGGGCCGGCCAGCCACAGGCCCACAAAGCCTCGGCGTTGTCCTGCTGGAGCCGCACCCCGGCACGCATCGCGCTGAGCCTCAGCCCGTGGTCCTGATGAGGTGCTTTGTCGCCAGCTGCGCGAGTGCTGCGGCCTGATCGCCGAGGACAGCGTCGTCGAAGCGGACCACGCTCGAGTGGTTGGACGGCGCGTTCTCCGCGTCGACGTCGTCGGGTCGCGCTCCGAGCATGACGAACGCGCCGGGCACCTCGTTCAACACCATCGAGAAGTCCTCCGACCCCATCAACGGGTTCTCCAACCGCTGCGCGCGATCCTCGCCGAACAGCTCACCCAGCACCCCCAACGTCTCCGCCGTACGCCCGGCATCGTTGACCGTCACCGGATACTGCGGGACCAAGGCTGCGTCCACCGTGCACCCGTGCGCCGCCGCGATTCGCTCAGCCAGCGCGGGCAACTCGCGCGACAGCTGCTGAAGCGTGGCATCCGACAACGTACGCACGGTGGCCCCGAGCCGAGCCGTATTCGGAATGACGTTGATCGCCACCCCGGCTTCGAGCTGCGTCACCGTGATCACCACCGGATCGAACACGTTCACCCGCCGAGTCGCATACGTCTGCAACGCGAGGACCAGCTCGGCCACCACCGGCACCGGATCCACCGTCTTCTCCGGCGACGAACCGTGCCCGCCCTTGCCATGCACGGTGATGTGCAACTGGTTCGACCCAGCCATCATCGTCCCGGCCCGCGTCTGGAAGATCCCCTTCGCCTCCTGCGACCAGACATGCACCGCGTACGCCGCGATCGGCTTGTCACCCGTTGCCTGCAGCAATCCCTCCCGCAGCATGTACCCGGCGCCGCCAAGGCCTTCCTCACCCGGTTGGAACATGAACAGCACGTTCCCGTGCAGCTCCTCCTGATGAGCGCTCAGCAGTTGCGCCGCACCCACGAGCCCCGCGACATGCAGATCGTGGCCGCAGGCATGCATGTTCCCGTTGCCCGCGGCGTACTCGAGCTCGGTCTCCTCGACCACCGGCAGCGCATCCATGTCACCGCGCAACAACACCGTCGGGCCTGGTTGTCCACCGCGCAGGACGCCCACCACCGAGGTCACTTCGTCCCCGGTGCTGACCTCCAACGGCAGTCCGGCCAACGCATCGATCACCATCGCCTGGGTCTTCGGCAACACCAACCCGACCTCAGGAATCTGATGCAGCTCCCGCCGCAACCCGACCAGCCCGGCCGCAATCCGCGAACCTTCCGCAACCAGCCCCACAACAACTCCCTTCACCGCAACCCGACCGATCCCGGCCACCGTACCCGCGCCTAGCTCGCGTCGCGACCGACCCGAAAGCCCACCTCCGTCAGCCGTTGCCCGCGCGCTGGAGCTCCTACCCGTGTGGACGGTTGGAGCAGCCGTGCAGGGGCGACACCGGACAGTGCTGTCTGGACGGGGCTCGGAGTAAGACGAGCGGACGCCGGCGCACCGGCTGCGGCGGGCGCGGGGGAAGCGTCGGAGGTGAGGTCGCCGGGCCTGGGGGAGGTATTCAGGGCGGGGGCCGGGAGGGCACAGGCCGAGGGGTCGGAGGTGTAGGCGGACCCGGCGGACTGGATGTGTTGGTGGACGGTCTGGAGCAGGTCGTTGGCGGTCGCGTGGGATTTGGCGGCGGCGAAGCCGGGTGGGTGGCCTTCGTAGGTGTCGAGGTGGTTGAGGCCTTGGCGGAGAAGGGACTCCAGGTCGTCCCGGGTCGTGGCGCCGACAGGCTCTAGCTCGGGCAGGCGGCTGGAGTTGTAGATCAGGCTGACCAGGAGTGGGAACTGACCAGCCGCGGTCTCGCGATTCAGGGCGTTGAGGACCTGACCGGGATCGAGCTCGCTGCGGGCCTCCAGGTCGCTGGAGAGTCTGCGGACGGCAGGAACGAACGCGTTGTAGTGCCCGGCTGTCTCGACGTTTTCGATGCCTGGGGCAACTTTATCGACCCCCAGTCGAGTCAGGTATGCGTTCAGGTTGTCCTGAGCCCAGGCTTCCGCAACGCCCTCCTCCAACTCGCGGCTACCTGGTTTGAGGAACGCCTCGCGCGCGGCGTCCTGCGATGCACCGGACGCGCCGAGGAAATGGGCATGTTCGTGGAGCAGCGTGGCCAGGGCTTCGCGGTAATGGAGAAGTGTCGGAACGGGTTGCTTCGCACCGGCATGCGAGTACATCTGCTCGAGTGGATCGAGGATGCACTCGCGGTCGAGATACAACGTGCCGTCCCAGTGGGCGAGGCCGAGGATGGCGCCTTCGGTCGCGACCACCTGCCCGTTGAACGCGGATCGGCCCGCGCCGGAGATCTCGAGTGCTGCCGGCCCGCTCTGGTTGAGAAGCTCGTCCACCGTGCTTGGTGCGGCCTGCGTCGAGACGCTCATGAGCGGAACGCGATCGCGAGTCGGACCAGACCGTCCGCGGTTCGGCGTAGGTCCGCTTGCTGGACGGGATTGTCGGCCGCGGCCGCGAGCCGTCCCAGTTCGGTGACGAGCCAGTCGGCCCGAGCCTGCCGCTCAGCCCGCGTCGACCCGGGGCTCGAGGCAGCGTCGTGCGATGGGTTCTCCATGGTGTGTCCTCCCGAGGTTGATCTCGGCGGAGAACATATGGAGATTCACCCCCATCCCGACCACGAACTTCACACCTGTGGATAACTAGAACAGCGTCGGCGGCTCGACCTCGACAGGCTCAGGAAGCGGGCTCAGGTCAGGCACGCGATCAGCCACCGTGGAGTGGAACAGCCGCGCCAGGTTCAACGCCTCGGCGTTGTCCGGCGTATGCAGAAAGATCGTCGGCGACCGACCTTCGGCAAGCCAGCCGATCACCAACTCAACGAGGTAGTCCCAGCCCTCGACGGTCTCCTGAACGGAGTCACGGCCGATGTAGCGAACGATCGGGTGAGCAGTCAGCGCACGAGTACGGCGTACGACGCGCGGCTTCTTCATCCACGCATCGCGTTCGGCGAAGCTGGTCGGGCGCCGGCTGAACAGGGTGCCGGTGTCGAAGGGGATCCACTCGGCGCCAACGCGTCCGAGGACCTGTTCAAGCTGGCCTGCCGCGCCAGGCTCGTCGAAGAAAGCCGGGTGACGCACTTCGACGGCGTACCGGTAGTCGCGGGGTGCGTAGTGAAGAAAGCCGGCGAGGGCACCGAGGTCGGTGGGGGAGAACGAGGCGGGGAGCTGGATCCAGACCGCGTGGTTGCGTTCGCCGAGCGGTTCGATCGCGGAGAGGAAGGCGCGGAGCTCGACCTCGACGCCGGACAACCGGCGCTCGTGCGTGATCAGCTGGGGGAGCTTGACCACGAAGCGGAAGTCCGGCGCGGTCTGGTCCGCCCACTTCTCGACCGTGGTGCGGGACGGCGTTGCGTAGAAGGTGGTGTTGCTCTCCACCGCATTGCACCAGGTCGCGTACGCGCGGAGTTTGTCCCGGGAAGGTTGTGGCCAGGCCGGGTGGGTCCACTGCGCACATCCCACATGCAACCGCATGCGGACAAACCTAAGCCCCGTGGCCGGCCGCAGCCGATCCACGGGGCTCCAGGTGTCAGGACTAGCGGTCGACCTCGCCGCGGATGAACTTCTCCACCAGGTCGCGGCAGACGTCGTCGGCGTACTGCTCCGGCGGCGACTTCATGAAGTACGACGACGCCGACAGGATCGGCCCGCCGATGCCACGGTCCTTGGCGATCTTCACCGCGCGGATCGCGTCGATGATGATGCCGGCCGAGTTCGGGGAGTCCCAGACCTCGAGCTTGTACTCCAGCGACAGCGGAACGTCGCCGAAGTTGCGGCCCTCGAGCCGGATGAACGCCCACTTGCGGTCGTCCAGCCAGGCCACGTAGTCGGACGGGCCGATGTGCACGTTGCGGGGGTCGATGTCGTCCCGCAGCTGCGAGGTGACGGACTGGGTCTTGCTGATCTTCTTGGACTCCAGCCGCTCGCGCTCGAGCATGTTCTTGAAGTCCATGTTGCCGCCGACGTTCAGCTGGTACGTGCGGTCCACGGTGACGCCACGGTCTTCGAACAGCTTGGTCAGCACGCGGTGCGTGATGGTCGCACCGATCTGCGACTTGATGTCGTCACCGACGATCGGCACGCCGGCCGCGGTGAACTTGTCGGCCCACTCCTTGGTGCCCGCGATGAACACCGGCAGCGCGTTGACGAACGCGACACCCGCGTCGATCGCGCACTGCGCGTAGAACTTGGCCGCCTGCTCCGAGCCCACCGGCAGGTAGCAGACCAGGACGTCGACGGCAGCCTCCCGAAGTGCCGCGACGACATCGACCGGCGAGGCGTCGGACTCGGTGATCGTCTCGCGGTAGTACTTGCCCAGACCGTCGAGGGTGTGACCACGCTGCACGGTGACACCGCTCGGCGGCACGTCGCAGATCTTGATCGTGTTGTTCTCGCTGGCGCCGATCGCGTCGGCGAGGTCCAGGCCGACCTTCTTGCCGTCGACGTCGAAGGCGGCGACGAACTCCACGTCGCGGACGTGGTAGTCGCCGAACTGGACGTGCATCAGACCGGGGACGCGCTCGTCGGGCTTGGCGTCGCGGTAGTAGTGCACGCCTTGGACGAGCGAGCTGGCGCAGTTGCCGACGCCGACGATCGCTACGCGGATCGAGGTCATCTGGAATCTCCTTGGGTAGGCGGTTGGTGCTGTTCAGGGGGCCGCTGTTGCCGCCGCTCGCCGTCGATCAGCTCGTTCAGCCAGCGGACCTCGCGCTCGGCCGACTCCAGGCCGTGCCGTTGCAGCTCGAGGGTGTAGTTGTCGACCCGCTCCGCGGTCCGGCTCATCGCGGCCCGGAAGTTGGCCAGCCGCTCCTCCATCCGGGCCCTGCGGCCCTCGAGGATGCGCAACCGGGTGGCCGGATCGGTCCGGCCGAAGAACGAGAACCGGACACCGAACGTGTCGTCCTCCCACGCCGACGGACCGGCCTCGTGCATCGCGTGCGCGAAGAAGTCCTTGCCGTCGGCAGTGATCGTGTAGACGATCTTCGGCCGGCGGCCCGACTCCGGCGTCCCGGGGTCGGCCGTGATCAGGCCGTTGCGGAGCATCGCCTTCAGACACGGGTACAGCGAACCGAACGACAGCACGCGTCCCCAGCCGAACTGGGCGTTGACGCGCTTGCGGAGCTCGTAACCGTGCATCGGCGCTTCGTGCAGCAGACCGAGTACGGCGAGCTCCAGGACCCCACTGCGGTTTCCCATGACCCACCTCCCACGGTCTAGTTTGTCATGACCTGATGTATCGGCTCGATACATCGTGTCGCCACTGTAGGTGGGCCGGAAGCTCTCCACAACTGCTAACAAAGTCCAGCTTTGTCAGCTAGATCACGCGGCACGCCCAGGAAACCTGTCACGTCAGAGGCCGATCTGCGTTAATCGGGTGACACGCGCAGTCGCCGTCCGGGAGCAGAGGGTCATGACCGAGAGCCATGGGAAGCACGCGAGGCACGACGTCGAGCCCGGCGCCGACAATGACGGTGGAGGTCCGCTGGCGCGGGTCGCGCTGCGGTTCACCGCGTTCACCGAGAAGTGGCTGCCGGACGCGTTCGGGTTCGTCCTGGTCGGCACGTTCGTCGTGCTGCTGTTCGGGCTCGCCACCGGTGAGCCGCTGCTGAAGCGCCCGGACGACCCGGCCGCCACCAAGGGCTTCGGCCTGGTCGATGCCTGGGGCCTCGGGTTCTGGTCGCTGATCACCTTCACCCTGCAGATGGCGATGATCATCATCGGCGGGTACGCCGTCGCCACCAGCGGACCGATCGCCCGGTTGATCACCCGATTGGCCCGGATCCCCAAGAACCCGCGGTCAGCGGTCGCCTTCGTCGCCGCGGTCGCCATGCTGGCGTCGTACCTGAACTGGGCGTTCAGTCTGATCTTCGCGGCGATCCTGGCGCGCGAGGTGGCGCGCAACGTGCCGAAGGCGGACTACCGCGCTCTGGGTGCCATGGCGTTCCTAGGACTCGGCACTGTCTGGGCGCAAGGGCTCTCCGGCTCGGCTGCATTGCAGGTGGCGAGTGCGAGCAGCAGTCCGGCGCCAGTACAAGAGGTGATCAAGGCAGGCGGCCGCGCGAGCGGACTGATCCCGCTGAGCGACACGATCTTCACCTGGCAGGCAGTGGTGGCGACGCTGATCGTGTACGTCGTCGGCGTCACGATGGCGTGGTTCATCGCGCCCGGTGAAGGTAGCTCGCGCACCGCCGAGCACCTCGGTATCGAAATCCGCCCGCTGATCGGTCGCGGATCGGCGTACAACGGCCAGCGGGAGGACGGCGAGAAGCGCCGGCCGGGGGACTGGCTCGAACACTCGCCGCTGTTCAGTCTGCTGATCGTCCTGCTCGGCGCGGTCTACCTGGTCCGCTACTTCAGCGGGAAGAGCTTCTTCAACGCCCTCGACCTCAACACGGTCAACCTCATCCTCTTCCTGCTCGCACTGCTACTGCACTGGCGACCCTGGCGGATGGCCCGTGCGGTGCGCGACGGTGCGCCCGCCGCGGCCGGCGTACTGCTCCAGTTCCCCTTGTACGGCGGCATCTTCGGCATGATCGCGTACACCGGCATCTCGGCCCGGTTGGCCGGCTGGCTGGTGCAGGCGAGCAGCCAGTTCCTGTTCCCGCCGCTGGTCGCGATCTACTCGTTCGTCCTCGGCGTCTTCGTGCCGAGTGGTGGCAGCAAGTGGGTGATCGAGGCGCCGTACGTCCTGCAGGCCGCGAACGAACTGAAGGTGGACGCGGGCTGGATGGTCGTGGTCTACGACCTCGGGGAGGCGAGCGCGAACCTGCTGCAGCCGTTCTGGATGCTCCCGACGCTGGCCATCCTCGGTCTGAAAGCCCGCGACATCATGGGGTACACGTTCACAATGTTCCTGGCCTGCTTCCCGGCCGCCCTGATCGCCGTGACCTTGCTCGCACCACATGTCACCGGGTAAGCGCTTCCCGTCGCGATGGAAGATCAATGTAAGGCTGTTCCCACGCCTGCGGCGCGTGGCCGGGTGGCTTGCTAGCCTACGGAGCGGATTCGGGTCCGTTACCACACCCGCCGTAGTCTGTGGGGCAATGACTTCCGTGAGATCGTCGAGGAATGGACTGTGAGCGAAGCTCGTAGAAAGGCCGCCCCGGCGCGCAGGGCCACCCCGGCGAAGCGCCGTAAGCGACACTGGGCGCTCCGCTTGGTCGGCTGGCTCGCCGCACTCTTCTTCGTCGGCATCATCGGGGCCGTGGCGACCTTCTTCATCGTCTACCAGTCCACCGAGATCCCGGACCCGAACAAGGCCTTCGCCGCCAACACCACGACGGTCACCTTCGCCGACCAGAAGAATCCGCTCGGCTCCTTCTACGACCAGAACCGGCACACCGTGCCGCTGTCGGCGATCCCGAAGTCGGTCCAGGACGCGATGATCGCGGCCGAGGACCGGACCTTCTGGACGAACCCCGGAATCTCGCCGTCCGGCATGGTGCGCGCGGCCTGGAACATTGCCCGCGGCCAGCAGCTGCAGGGTGGCTCGACGATCACCCAGCAGTACGTGAAGATCATGTACCTGAACCAGGAGCGGACGGTCGACCGCAAGTTCAAGGAACTGTTCATCGCGACCAAGATGGGTCGGCAGGGCGACAAGAGCAAGACGCTCGAGGGCTACCTGAACACGATCTACTTCGGCGAGGGCGCGTACGGCGTCTCCGCAGCGGGCCAGGCGTACTTCCAGGTGCCAGACCCGAAGAAGCTGAGCGTGCCGCAGGCAGCCCTGCTCGCGACCGTGCTGAACAACCCACTGCTGTTCGACGTCGACAAGACCGACGACAGGACCCAGCAGCGGATCATCGGTCGTTACCAGTACGTGCTCGACGGGATGCGACAGATGGGCACGATCACCGAAACGCAGCAGAAGCAGTACGCCGCCCACCTGCCGCCGCTCAAGAAGCCGAAGAAGAGCAGCCGTTTCGCCGGCCCGAACGGCTTCCTGCTCGACATGGCCCGGGCCGAGCTGCGGCAGATCGGCTTCGACGACGACGAGATCAGCGGCGGCGGGCTGAAGGTCAAGACCACCTTCAACTACGGCCAGCAGAACAAGATGCTCGTGGCCGCGAAGAACGAGCAGCCCAAGAAGCGCGATAATCTGCACATCGGAATGGCCGCGGTCCAGCCGAGCACCGGTGCGTTGCTGGCGATGTACGGCGGCCCCGACTTCCTCAAGAGCCAGTTGAACTGGGCAACGCTGCCGGCCCGTCCCGGTTCGGGCTTCAAGCCGTTCGCGCTGGCCGCGGCTCTCGCGGACGACAAGTCGATCTACGACACCTTCCAGGGCGACAGCCCGATCGAGGTCCAGGGCCAGAAGCTCAACAACGAGTTCAACCAGGACTACGGCGACGTGAGCCTGCTCAAGGCGACCGAGCAGTCCATCAACACCGCCTTCTACGACCTGGTCGACCGGCAGATGGACAAGGGTCCCGACAAGCTGGTCACCATGGCCGAAGCTTCCGGGATCCCGAAGACCAAGGTGCTCGAAAACGGCCGGAACAACCCGTCGACGGTGCTCGGTCCGGACCCGTACGCTTCGGCGGTCGACATGGCCTCGGCGTACGCGACCTTCGCGGCCGGCGGTCTGCATCGCGAGGTGCACACGATCGACACGGTCACCGGGCCGGACGGCAAGGTGCTCTGGTCGGCTGCCAACGGTGCGAAGCGGAAGGATCTCGTCAGCCTTCCGAAGCCGAACCAGGCGATGACGCCCGAGATCGCGAACATGGTCAACTACGTCCTCCAGGACGTGGTGAAGAAGGGCACCGGTACCGGCGCCAAGGACCTGGACCGCCCGGTGGCCGGCAAGACCGGTACCGCCGGTGGTGTCGCTGTCGAGGACCGCAAGAAGGACAAGGCGTGCGGTGGCTGCAAGGAGGGCTCCGCGACTCTGACCTCCTGGTGGACCGGCTACACCCCCGACCTGTCGACCTCCGTGGTCTACCGAGCCGGTAAGAGCGGTGAGAGCAACCTCGACGACTACACCGACGAGAAGGCGTTCTTCGGTGGCACCTGGCCGCTGAAGACGTGGCTGGCCTACATGACCGGCGCACTCGACGGCGTCGACAAGACCGACTTCGCCGAGCCGGACCAGGACGCGATCAAGGACAGCCCGACGCCGCCGCCGGTGACGGTGACGAACACGCCGCCCACCAACACCCCACCCACGAACACACCCCCGACCAACATTCCGCCGACCAACACGCCGCCGACACGGACGCCCCCGACCAACACCCCGCCGACGCGCACGCCGCCGACCAAGACCCCGCCGACCAAGACTCCGAAGCCGCCGGGCTGGCCGATCCCGACCGACCCCACCAGCACCGACACACCGAAGGATCCCGGTGGTGGCGGCCAGTAGCTGAGTCCGCTCCGCGTGGACCGGATGAGGAACGATAGGGGCGTGACTCGGGTGGACTGTGTTTGAGCGGGCCGCGCCTGCTGAGGAGCCGCAGCCGCGGCGTGCTCGGCGGGCCCGGGTGGACGAGGCGCGGTGGCGGCGGTGGTTGCCGTCGGCGCAAGGCCGCGAGGTGCTCGGGTGGTGGTTGGTCACCCGGCTCGGGTTGTTCCTGCTGTCGATCTCGGCGCCGCTGCTGTTCAACCCGGGCAAGGACTACCCGAACGTCTGGCACGCCTGGCTGCAATGGGATGTCTGGCACCTCAAGGCGGTCGCGGAGTTCGGCTACAACCACGGTGAACCGTCCGGCGCACCGCTCGCCGCGTTCTTCCCCGGGTTCCCGCTGCTGGTCCGGATCGTCAGCTGGACCGGGATCGGCTACGTTGCCGCCGGCATCGTCGTATCGGCGGTCGCGAGCGCCGTCGCGGGCATCTTCCTGGCCCGACTGGCGCAGTACGAATTCCCGGAGCTCAAGGGAATCGGTCCGAACGCGGCGATCATTTGGTACGGCGCTCCCGTCGGAGTCTTCCTGGCCGCCGGGTACACCGAGGCGCTGTTCTGCGCGTTCGCCTTCCCCGCCTGGCTCGCGGCCCGGCAAGGGCGGTGGGGTCGCGCGGCGATCTTCGTCGCGCTCGCGGCGACCGTGCGGGTGTCCGGGATCTTCCTCGCGTTCGCTTTGGTGGTCGAGTTCCTGACCTCGAAGAAGCGGGACTGGCTGTCGTTCCCGTGGCTGGCCCTGCCGGCCGTCCCCGTACTCGGTTTCATGGCGTACCTGAAGCAGATCTACGGCTCGTGGTTCGCCTGGCAGGAGGCGCAGGAGAAGGGCTGGGCGCGCGAGTTCACCTGGCCGTGGACCTCGCTGGTGCACACGTTCGAGGCCGCGAGCAAGGGCCACTTCGCCCCCGAGCGCAGCGACTGGACCTGGATGTTCCGGGGCGAACTGGTCGCCCTGTTCGTCGGCCTGCTTCTGCTCGCCTGGCTCCTGTGGCGCCGCTCCTGGGGTGAGGCCGCCTGGGTCGCAGCCACGGTCGGCGCCTTCGGTACGTCGTTCTGGATCTACTCGCTCACCCGCGCCACCCTGCTCTGGTGGCCGCTGTGGATCGGCCTGGCCGTGATGGCGCACCGAAAACCCTGGCTCGGCCGCCTCTACCTGGCCCTCGCCATACCCCTGGCCGCGATCTGGGCGGCCGGCTTCTTCACCGGCCGCTGGAGCGGCTGAGTAGTTCTGCTCAAGTACGTCGCCCCTCCGCGCGCCTACCGTGGTGGGATGGATGCCAGCGGGCGGTTGATCGGGAAGGTGATCCTGCAAGCGGTGCTCATCGGCGTACTGTCGGGCGCTGTCTACGCTCTGATGCTGCGGATGCAGGCTCCCCTCTGCCCGCCGACGGCGTACGACTGTCAGGTGGAGAGCTGGGGATTCCAGTTCGCGATCCAGCTCGGCGGGATCGCGATCGCCCTCGCACTGCCGGTGCTGGCACTGCGCGCGGGGCTCGGTTGGGCCTTCGCCACCCTGGTCACCGTGGCCGTGCTGGCGCTGAACATCGCCTGGTTCGCAGCCACCGCAGATCTGGCCGTGTCCGGCATGTGGACTCTTTGGGGCTGAGGCAACCCCTGGCGATCCTCGCGCGTCGTTAGGGATGAAGGGGTGGCAGTCCGGGCGGGGACCGCCACCCCTCATCGACTTCGGCGGAACCTTTCAGGGGCAGGCTCCGCCGGGCAGCATCCGCACTGGGTGGTGGCATCAAGCCACCGCCCAGTTCCATGTCCGGGACAGTTCCCTGTCCGGGACAAGTCCGATGCAACCTCTCTCCAGGCTCACCCAGTAGATGCAGGGTGGAGATCACCCACCAGGGAGGGCGAGGCGTGAGCGATCGAGACGCGGAGTTCCTCGAGTACGTGACGGCGAATCGTGGCCGGATGCTGCGAACCGCCCGGCTACTCACCAGCGGGGACGCACACTGGGCCGAAGACCTGGTCCAGGTCGCCCTGACCAAGTTGTACGTCCACTGGGCGAAGGTACGTCGGGAGGACGGTGCGGCCCGGTACGCCGACCGGATCCTCGTCAACGCCTTCCTCGACGAACGGCGCCGGATGTGGCGCAAACGAGAAGCGACCACCGTGCAGATGTACGACGCCGCGCCGGAGCCCGGCCCGGATCACGCCGACCGGCTGACCGTGCTGCAGGCGCTCGCCCAACTGCCCCGGCGCCAGCACGCGGTGGTAGTGCTGCGGTACTTCCGGGACCTGGACGTGCAGACGACGGCAGAACTGATGGGCTGCTCGGCCGGCACCGTCAAGTCCCAGACCTCACGAGCCCTCGACACGTTGCGAGATCTCCTCCGCGACCCACTGGAGACCTTGGAGAAGCTGCGATGACCGAACTGAAGGATCTACTCGACGAGGCCGCCGGCGACGAGCCCGGCATCACCGACGCGGACCTGTCCGCCGACCTCACCCGCGGCCGTCGCGCCCTCCGCCGTCGCCGCACCATCGGAGTAGTCGGCGGAACCGTCGCAACCGCCCTCGTGATCGGCGTCGGCTGGTCGATCCTCCCCTCCGGTACGACGACAGACGGCACGCCGGCCCCAGCCGCCAGGACCACGCCGGCTCCGACGCAGGCGTCGACACCGACGCACATCCCGGGCGGTCTTCCCAACGACCACCGCGGGGCGCCACCGATCCCGACGACCCCGGTAGCCCTGGTCGCGAACACCAAGGCGTTCCCCGGGAAGATCACCTGCGACCTGATCCCGAAGGGCTGGGCCGCGCGGATCTCCTACCCCGCTGCCGAGAAGGACGACTGGGAGCAGCAGGAGGTCTTCGACCCGAAGCTCCGGAACACGAAGCAGTACCACGAGGTGAGCTTCAGCATGGTGGTGCGGCAGGTCGAGATGACGGACAACGGCGAGGGTCTGACCGCGGACAAGTACACCGAGGCGTGGACGAAGCTACCGAAGGTGCGCGCCGGGAAGAAGGAGGCGGTCATCACCCTCGGCAACAGCCGGGACGGACGCCGCGAGGTGCACGTCCGGCAGGGAAAGACGACCCACCTCATCGCGGTCGCCAACAACGCCTACAACCTCGCGTGGGACGAGAAGACGCTGCTGAAGTTCGCCGGCTCCTGCCACTACAAGAAGTGACAGGAACCGGCGATCCGGATCAGCCGTAGTTGCGGTCGATCGACTGCGAGGGTGTCGGGCTCGGCTTCGTCTCAGCGACTCGCTTGTCGCTCGGATGCGTACCGGGCTCGACGCCCTTCAACGTGCCGAGAAGCTCGATCTCGGACAGCGTCACGCCGGCAGCACCCGCGGCCGGGGTCAGCACCAGGCGGTACTGCGTGTAGGCCTTCGGCGCGGCGACGCTGAAGGACCGGGTGTACGACGCCCAGGCCCACTTCTCGCCCGTACGGCGGTCCACCGTCTTCCACGTCGTACCGTCGTTGGATCCTTCCAGCACCCACGCCGACGGTGCGACGCCGGTGGCTCCGCTGGTCAGCGTGTACATGCCGACCGGGCGGCTCTGCGGGAGGGCGACCGTGACTGTCGGGCTGGCTCCGGTCAGCGTGACCTGGGTCTTGGCGTCGTTGTCGGTCAGCGCGGTCACGTCCAGACCACCTGATCCGACCACAGCACCGACGTCCGACGTCGAGTCCCGCCACGTCATCGGGTCCTCGCCCGGGGTGGTGATCGACGGCGGTGCGTCGTTGCGGCCGCTACCCCAGTTCGACGGCTTGTCCGTCATCTCGAACTCGATCTTGCCGCCGTTAGCAATCAGGTCGTGGGGAATTGCGGTCGACGTCCACTTCTTCCCGTTGATCCGGACGCTCTTCACGTAGACGTTCTTCGAGCTGTTGCCCGGGGCACTGATCACCAGCTTCTTGCCGCCGGCCAACCGTACTGTCGCCTTCGTGAACAGCGGCGAGCCGATCGCGTACGTCGGCGATCCGACCTGCAACGGGTAGAACCCGAGCATGCTGAACAGGTACCACGACGACATCTCGCCGTTGTCCTCGTCACCCGGGTACCCCTGCCCGATCTCCGAGCCCAGGTACAACCGCGACAGCACCTCACGTGTGAGCGCCTGCGTCTTCCACGGCTGACCCGCGAAGTCGTACATGTAGGTCAGGTGGTGCGACGGCTGGTTGCTGTGCCCGTACTGACCCATCCGTACGTCGCGGGCCTCGAGCATCTCGTGGATCGTGCCGCCGTACCCACCCGGGTGCAGCGCGTCCTCCGGCGTACTGAAGAACTCGTCGAGCTTCTTCGCCAGACCGTCGCGGCCCCCGTAGATCGCGGCCAGGCCGGCGCCGTCCTGCGGTGCGGAGAACGCCATGTTCCACGCGTTCGTCTCGGTGTAGTCGTGGCCCCAGTCCTGCGGGTCGAACATGCTGGGGGAGTAGCCCCAGACCCCGTCCGGCCCCTTGCCCTGGAAGAAGTTGATCTCCGGGTCGAACAGCGTGACGTAGTTGCGGGCCCGGTTCAAGAAGTACTTGTAGTTGTCCAGGTACTCCTGCTTGCGCGGGTCGCTCTTCTTCGCCTTGTCGTACAGCGCCTTCGACATGTTCGCGATGCCGAAGTCGTTGATGTAGCCGTCCATCGACCAGCTGAAGCCCTCACCGGTCACGTTGGACGTGTAGCCGTTGAACGTGGACAGGTCCATGCCCTTGCGCCCGACGTTCTCCGACGGCGGCACCACGGACGCGTTCTTGACGGCCGCGTCGTACGCCGCCTGGACGTCGATCCCCTTGATTCCCTTGAGGTACGCGTCCGCGAACGCGACGTCCGAGCTGGTCCCGACCATCAGGTTCGCGTAGCCGGGTGACGACCAGCGGGAGATCCAACCGCCGTCCTTGTACTGCTGGACGAAGCCGTTCACCAGGTCGGCCGCCTCGTCCTGTGCGAACAGCGAGTACGCCGGCCACACCGTGCGATACGTGTCCCAGAAACCGTTGTTCACGTACGTCTGTCCGGCCACGATCTTCGAACCGGTCGTGGTCGGGGTGTCCGTACCCACCTTCGGCGACGTCGGCGACGCGTACTGGATCACCGGCTTGGACTTGGTGCCGGTGTTCTCGGAGCCGTTGTTCGGGTAGAGGAACAGGCGGTAGAGGTTCGAGTACATCGTGGTCAGCTGGTCGGCCGTCCCACCCTCGACCTCGATCGTGCGCAGCTTCGCGTCCCACTGCTCCTGCGCGGCGTCCTTCACGTGCGAGAACTTCGATCCCGCCGGCAGCTCCATCGCCAGGTTCTTCTGGGCCTGGGCCGTGCTGATCAGCGAGGTCGCGATCCGGAGCTGGACCTGGGTGGCCTTCGGGTCGAAGCCGAAGTAGCCACCGACGTTGGCGCCGCCGCCGTCCGACAGTTTGCCGGAGGCAACCACCTTCTGGTCGACCACGCCGTACACGAACAGCCGGCCGGCGCCGGTGGACAGGCCGCTCTTGATGTCGCTGAACCCGGTCACCACACCGGTCGCCGGGTCGAGGGTCAGGCCGCCGCTGTTGTTCACGTTGTCGAAGATCAGCGACGGCTTGCCGGCCGGGAAGCTGAACCGCAGCATCGCCGCGTGGTCGGTCGGCGCGATCTCGGCCGCGTTGCCGTTGTCGAACGTGACGCCGTAGTAGTACGGCCGGGCGACCTCGTTGTCGTGGCTGAACTGCCAGGCCCGCGCCTTGCGATCCGCGGTCGGAGTGGCCGCGGTCGACGGCATCACCTGGAAGGTCTGCCGGTCACCCATCCACGGGCTCGGCTCGTGGCTGATCGACAGCGCCTGCATGGTCGGCTTGTTGACCTCGTTGTTGCCCTTGGCGTAGTCGTACAGCCAGGACGTGGAGCCGGCGTTCGTCACCGGGGTCCAGAAGTTGAAGCCGTGCGGTACGGCGGTCGCCGGGAAGTTGTTGCCCCGCGAGAACCCACCGGTGGCGTTCGAACCCCGGGTGGTCAGGGCCAGGTCCGACGGGTGCTTGGCCGCGGTCTTCTGGGCCGCTCGGTCGGGGTTGATCGCGGCGGCGATCCGAACGTCGTCCACCCAGCCACGGAAGTCGGCCGGACCGGACGGCTTGTCGTAGCCGATCAGGATCCGCTTGATCGTCTTGCCCTTGGCCACCGTGCCGAGGTCCGCCTCGACGTTGTTCCACTGGTTCGTGGACAGGCCCTTGGCGTCGCCCTGACCACGGGGGCTCAGGGTGAATCCGTGATGATCCTTCGCGCGCAGATCGCTGAGGTACGTGCCGTCGGAGAACGCCAGGTCGAGGGCGGCGAACGTACTCGGGTAGCTCAGGTCGCCCTCGACGTGCTCGGGGAAGATCTTGTAGGACAACCGGGTGTCCTTGCTGACCTTCAGGTCGACGTCGGCGATCTTGTTCCAGGTGTAGCCACGGCCCTCGGTGGTCTGGTGACCGGCGTACCGGAACGACTTGACGCCGGTGAAGCCGACCCGGGCGCGGGCGTTGTAGGCACTGGTCGGGCCGCTGTCCAGCCGCGACTCGGCGACCGGGCCGGGTGGCGGCAGCGGCGCGCCGTTCGAGAGGTACCAGTCGGCGAGCTGGACGATGTCCTCGCCGTGGTTCAGCGTGACGTCGAACTTGAAGAACTTGTACGCCGTCTCGTTGGTGAAGCTGTACTCCTTCGTCTGGTACCGGTTCTCGAAGCTCTCGCCGGTCCGGGTGTCCAGCGTGGTCCAGGTCGTGCCGTCGTTCGAACCGGAGACGGTCCAGTTCTGCGGGTCGCGGCCGTCGGCGTCGTTGGCCGAGGTGAGCGCGTACTTGCGGATGACCACCGGCGCCGAGGTCTCGTAGACCAGCCAGCCGGTCGGCTCGAACACCAGCCACTTGGTGAACTTGTCACCGTCGGCCGCGTTGGAGGCGATCTCACCGCCCCCGGTGTTCTCGCCGCTCGCGGTCACCTTGGTGACCTTGTCCATCTCGCTGCCGCCGACGCCGGTCGGTGTCGGACCGCGGACGCCGTCGGTGCGTGGCTTCCCGTCCGGCCCGGTCTCGACGGTGTCGGTGTACCCGGGCTGCGGCTGACCCGGCTCGAACGACGTGTAGTACGAGGACCCGGAAACCACCGGCTGATCCTCGCTCGTGGAGGGGACGGCATGCGCTGACGTCATGGCAGAAGACAGTGTCACAGCAACAAGCCCGAGAGACGCGACGAGCCCCAATGGGCGGCGGAGATTCATCCACGCTCCTTGCACGGCCGGGCGCACGGACGCCCGGTTTCACGGTCGACCGCGCACCGAAGATGGTCACGCGGCCCCGATGACAAGGTTGTCAGCCCGCGTTTCGCCGGAATCGTCTCCCGCCCATCACTCCTGGTCAAGGCTTCGTCGCCATGAGTCCGCAACGCAGCTCTGGAGTTTTCCACAAGTGGCGACACGAAGATGATGCGACAGGCACAGCCGGTAACTAAAGTTGCCTTGCGCAAGTCGCGCGCACCGGCGTACGACGCGAATTTGGGGAGGACTGGGAGTGGTATCGGACCGGGCCAAGATCGTCCGCAGGCACCACGTCCATTTACTCCTCCCTCAGCCTGCGCTCGGCGAGGCTCAGAGCGCTCTGTTCGAGTCCGCGGTGCGGCCGGCCGGATGGGTCGCCGATCCAAGCGAACCTTCGAGCCTGTCGCTGCAATGGCGACGTCGCCAGGACACCCTCCGTCTACAGACCCTTGGCTGGTTCCCGCTGCTGGTCACAGTGGGCCCGCTCGGACGTGCGACCACGGCGCATCGCGACGCCGCCGCTCGGCTTACCGCAGCTGTCGCGGGCGCCGGCGGAAGGAGCTTTACGGACCGGCAGCTTGCCGACTATCTGCCCCAGGCCCGGCTTCGCTGGCAACGCGCATTGACCGAGCGCCGACGGCTGACTCAGGCAGAGCGGCTGCTCGAAGCACGTCAGTGCTCCCGATGCCTCGCCTGGTCTGAGCCGTCGGTTACCCACTGCACGGGATGCCGGCACCGCTTCACCGCAATCGACGACGCGGAGCGGGAAACCGCAGTCGGGCAGGCTTCGAAGGTGATCGACACGGCCGCAACCGTGCTTGCCGAGCTAGCTCGAGGCGTCCTTCTAGATCGGATCGACAGCCCCGGAACCGACCGGCCGGTTGCCGGCATGGTGACGCATGGTTGAGCAGGCGCTCGCAACGGTCCAGACCGAGCAGTGGGGCTGGGAGTACCGCGGTCGCGAGGTCGTCGTCGTCGAGCATGAGGAGCCGCCCGTCCCGGTGGTGCCGGAGCCGACGGGGCTGGCCAGGTTGGACGCCAAGCGTGCGACCGCGCTCCGTACGCGTTCCTTGCTGACCTGGGTTGTAGTCGGTGGTGGTCTGCTCACTGCGGGCGTCGGCCTCGCCGCCGACCCGCTACTGGCGCTGGCACCGGGCGCTCTGACACTGGGTTTCGCTTGGCTGCGTTGGGGGCGTCCGGAGCTGTTGCGTCGAGCAACTGTGCGCGAACATCAGCTGTGGCTGACCGCCTGTAGTGATTCGTTGGCTCGGTTCGAAACCGACGTTCAGACGTGGTGGCTCGACTTGAACGACCAGGAGCGGACCAGGGGGCAGCAAGCTCGAGCCGTGCGGCCGTGGGTGCCGGTCGGACCGGCAACCAAAGAACGGGTGGATCTCTACGGAGGGACCGCCGCCGGATGGCGCGCTGCCTTGCTCGCGATGGGGAGTTCCCTGATGAGCGCAGGTGGCCGCCTGACGGTCCTTGACCTGACTCAGGATGCGGTCGCCGAGCCGCTACGTCAGTTGGCTGAGGATCATGGCGCGCCGATCCGATCGACGGTCGTTCCCGACGAGAAGCGTTCACTGAACCTGCTTGCAGGGCTGAGTGCGGAGGAGATCGGCGTCGTAATCGCCGAGGCACTGCGAGCTGCTGAGGCCGAGCCAACCGAATCGCGCGGGGTTGACGCGACGCTCGTACAGCAGGTCGTCGAGTGTCTGACCGAGTCTCCGGTCACCATGGGCCGGCTGCACCTGGCGTTGCAGGTAATGCTTCGACAGCTCCCACCCGGTCAACGGGGTGATCTGACAAGAGCCGAATACGGAACGCTGACCGACCTACTCAGCGAAGCGGCGCGACGTACTGCCGAGCCTCGCTTGTTCCGGCTGGCCTCCGGAATCGCTCGCCTGGCGGGCGTCAGCGGCGATGTGGCGATGGACGGTTGGGACGGCGAGGAGATCTCACTGCGGGTCGTTCAGCTGGCCCATCGCGAGTCCGAGCTGACCGCGGCGCTGTTCCGCCAGTTGGTCTTCCAGGTCGCGATGTCCCGAATCCAGCGTGGACAGATGTCGGGCCGCGGTGAGCGGATCGTGGTGATTGCGGGCGCCGACGTACTGGCGCGGCCGGACCTGGAGCGATTCGACAGCATCTGCCGCCGCAACGGCCTGCGTCTCGTGCTTCTCTTCTCGCATCTCCGGGACAGTGCGGTGGAGCTGCTGGGCGGAGGAGATGCGGTGCTCTTCATGCGCCTGGGAAACGCAAAGGAAGCCGAGCAGGCAGCGACGTTCATCGGCCGTCAGCATCGCCTCGTGGCGAGCCAGTTCACCTATTCCCACGGGACCACCACCTCTCAGTCCACGTCGGACAGCACCTCCCGCGGCAACAGTTCCTCGACGAGCGACTCAGTCGGGGTGCAGACCTCGGACAGTCGGCAGGCCACGTTCGGACTGCTCTTCAGCCGTCGCCACCGATCTGGCAGCAAGAGCAGCGGCGAGCAGTCCTCGTCGAGCACGACCGGTGGCTCATCGTGGTCGGAATCGACGTCGACCTCGGCGTCGAAGGGAACCAGTGAGAACACGTCCGTCGGCTACCAACGGACCTACGAGTACTCGATCGAGCCGACAGTGCTCCAGGGGTTGTCGCCGACAGCCTTCATCATGGTGGATCCGCTTGACCCAGCCAGTCCCCGTCTCGGCGACTGCGATCCACGCTTGGGTGGCACATGATCCCCCGATGGCGCCTGATCGAGGTGCCCTTGACCGGCGGACCAGACAGCGCGGTTGGTCAGCGCCTGGCGTCGCTCAAACGAGGGTTACTGCCAGCACTGACCGCGCACGCAGCGGCGGGACTTTCGTTCAGCTGTTGTTGGACACGGACCGTCGCGAACGGCCCGGTCGAAATTCGGCTGGATATCGAGCCTGGTGCCGACGGGGCGATCCCGTACCCGGTCGGTGCTCGCTGTGTGACCGCAGACTCGGTTGACCTGCCGGTCTGGCTCGCCGTCGACGGCGGGCACGACGTGCTCAGTGCGCTTCCCGAGCTCGAGGCCGACTCGATCGGCATCCTCGAGGATCTGCTTGACGCGGCAGGCCCTGAGCCCTTTGCCTGGCTGGTCTCGGCGTCACCGATCGGCAGGGACGATCGGACGGAGTTGCTCGACGATCTCCATCTGCGAATGACGATCGGCCTGGATCGGGAGAAGATCTCCGGTCGGGAAGCCCTTGAGCTCGAGCGTAACCGGGCCAGATACCGGGACTTCTCGGCAGCGCAGGGCGGGTTGTGGCGGGTTCAGATCCTGGTCGGCGCGGTCGACGGGGCGACCGCCCGGACATCCGCGCAGGTGCTGGCGGGGGCGGCCGACCTGCACAGTACGCCGTACCAGCTGATGCCGACTACCGCGGATCCAGCGTGGTTCGAGGCGACGGGTGAGCTCCTTGCCGCGATCGCTCGTCCGCCGGTGCGTGAGATCGCCGGGGTTCGCGCCGTCGAGCAGGTGCGGTTCGACCTGACCCCCGAAACCCCGGACGACGGCGTACCGCTCGGTGCTGTTCTCGACAGCACCGGCCGGGCCGTGACTCAATTCGCCGTTCCGTTGTCGACGCTGAACCGTCATGCGCTGGTGGCAGGCGCGACCGGATCCGGCAAGTCCCAGACGATCAGGCATCTGCTGGAAGGCCTCAACGACGCGTCCATTCCGTGGCTTGTGATCGAGCCCGCCAAGGCCGAGTACGCCGCAATGGCGGGCAGGCTCGGGCCACGCGGTGACGTAGCAGTGCTCCGGCTGGGCGATCCTGATGCCGTACCGCTGAGCCTCAACCCGCTCCAGCCGGAGAAGGGCTTTCCACTCCAGACGCACCTTGATCTGGTCCGGGCCTTGTTTCTAGCGGCTTTCGAAGCGAACGAGCCGTTTCCCCAGGTGCTCAGCCAGGCGCTGACCCGCTGCTACGCGTCGTTCGGGTGGGATCTCGCGCTGAGTCGGCCGCACCGAGAAGGCACACCCTTCCCGACTCTCGCCGACCTGCAATCCGTCGCCCGCAGCGTGGTCGACGACATCGGGTACGGCGCGGAGTTGGCGGCCGACGTCCGCGGATTCGTCGACGTACGGCTGACTTCCCTGCTCCTTGGCACGCCGGGTCGCTTTCTCGGGACCGGGCATCCTCTGGATGTGGCAGAGCTGCTCCGTCGCAATGTAGTCCTCGAACTCGAAGACGTGGGCGACGATCAGGACAAGGCTTTCTGTATGGGCGTGGTTCTGATCCGCCTGATCGAGCATCTCCGGGTGCGGCACGCGACCGAGCCGACCGAAGGCTTGCGTCACGTCACCGTCGTGGAGGAGGCCCACCGCCTCCTCAAGGCCGCCGCCGAGGGAACTCCATCCAGCCACGCCGTCGAGATGTTCGCCGGCCTCCTCGCCGAGATCCGTGCGTACGGCGAAGGCATCGTGGTGGCCGAACAGATCCCCAGCAAGGTCATCCCCGACGTCGTCAAGAACTCGGCCCTGAAGATCCTCCACCGCCTCCCCGCCGCCGACGACCGCGACCACGTCGGCGCCACCATGAACCTCGACGAACCGCAATCGCGCGCCGTAGTCTCCCTCCCGCCTGGCCAAGCAGCAGTCTTCACCGACGGGATGGACCGGCCCGTACGCGTCAAGGTCCCCTATGGCGAGGATCGCGAGCACCGGATCAAGGCCGGCCCTACCGTGGCAACGACCGGCCGGCGCACGCCGGCATGTGGCCCGAGCTGTCAATCCCGCCCATGCACCCTTCGCGACCTGTCCATCGCGGCGGAAGCTCTGGATGCGAATCCGAGGCTGACCCTCTGGGTCGAACTTCTCACGATCGCCCACGTCGCCGGCCTACCGCGTCCAGTACCGAGGGTCGTGCCGGTTTCGCCGACAATGCCGGCGCGGATCCGCGAATGTCTTGTGGCAGAGGCAGTCGAGCGAGCTGTAGCCAGCCGGTCGGGGCTCATACGGGCCGACTATGAGCCGTCTACTTTGTCGGCGCACTTGGCGGTTGCGGTCTCAGGTGCTCTCACCGATCCCTACGTCGTCTGCTCTCTCGACACCGAGCTGCGGTGGCAATCGGGCCGTTACCGGTTCGCGGATGTCGCGGAGGCTCTACATGTCTGGGGCGGTCACCCTGACCAGGCTCATCCGATGACAGCAGAGTGGCGTGGACGTGGTCTCGATCTCAGCGGCTCGACGATCAGCGAGCAGTTCGCCAGCTACCTGTCCCGCCCGGGCAGCAGCCTGCCTGCTGCTGAGATGCTTTGGGCCAATGGTGCGTTGGCCGACGCGATCGATGAGCTCTCCGGCGCCGTCGACCCTGACCACCGCATGGCCGACGCAGCACGCTTCCTCGACATCCCCGGCGACTGGCACCGTCACGTCTTCCGCCTCGCCGTCGTAACGGACGCGAAGACCCCGAGAGCCGCCACCCATGAGTGAACTACGACCACCAAACGAACACCATCCATCGGATCCTCTTGAGCAACCCGGCACGAGGGACCGAGCTGGCGAAAGCGTAGGAGCCGTCGAACCCTCACAGGAGCGCCCGACCAAGCGAGTCGATCGGTCGCGTGCAGACGTACCGCGGAGTGACCCGGCCACCGGAGACGATACGGTCGCTCGACTCCGGTACCTGCCTCGAACCCAGCAAACAGAAGAACACGGACGCTCACCGGGTGCGCAGAGGCAACCAGCCCCCGATTCCATCCGAACCGACCGGAACGAGGCTGGTCGGCATCCTTCCGAGCAGGATCGACGATCGGACAGGCCAAGGTCCGAGGTAGTAGCACCCGAGGTTCATCGAACCGATCGTCCTGGGTCGAGGACTGAGATCGCGCATCCCCGACCGGGAAATGCGCCGGCCGACGGGGGCTCATCTACCGAACCGTCATCGAAGGCGGCCTCGAACGATCGGCGCGAGACCACGGCGACTTCGGCCGACGGCAGCGACGATCGGCCAGACCGGTCTGAGACGCTACGAGAGGTCCGAGGGGCCCTGGCCGATCGCCACCCGGATGTCGCGGGTGTCGTCGAACGCTTGGTGGCGGATGACAAGCATCCGTTGGATGTGGTGTCCAATCTGAAGGATCGCGCCCGCCGTCCCGCCGCGCTGGCAACAATTCGCGAGCTTGCCGATGAGAAGCTGCTTGCGGGACGTGACCTGACCGAATTCACCGCTGAGAACCCCGGCCGTGGGCCGCTGTTCGCGCCGACCCCGCGGGAACTGAACCAGCATCAGGACGGTCTTTCCCGGAAAGCGACGTACGTTGCCCGGTGCAAGAGTCTCGATGCGGCCCGAACCGTGGGCGCGGAGCCGTCAGTTGACGAACGCGTTCTGGTGTCCGACTACAGCCGCCGACTCGTGGACGAGGTGGCGCCGCAGGTACAGGTCGAGGTGAGACGGTCGGCGCGGGTAGTCGACGGTGCCGTCAGCGTCCGCGCGAAGGACGACCTCGGCCTTCTCGACAAGGTTGCACGGATGGCAGAGGGGATCGATGGTCGGCCGGGTCGGCCCAAGTATCAGGTAGGCGATGCGATCGACGCGGTGGGGGCGCGGATCGTCGTCCCCGACACTGTACGTCTCGAGCACCTGGTGTCCGAGGTGAAGGATCGTTTTGGAACCGGGGACGGCGGCCGAATCCTGGAGATGGAGAACATGTACTCCGACCCGAAGCCGCACAATCCGTCGTATCGGGTTGTTCCTTTCATCATCGCGGTCGAGGTGGCCGGGATGCCGTACACCTTCGAGCTGCAGGTCTGCACCTGGCGTTCGTCGATCGCCTCAGATTTGGAACACAACACCGTGTACAAGCCCCATATTCGTCCGACGCCCGGCGAGCAGGAGAAGGTGCGTCGGATGCAGGCAGAGGCGGCAGCGTTGGATCAGGACGAGACAAGGAGCAGATGGCATGTCTGAGGCAGACAACCTGTGGATCGCCGTCGGGTATGTGATGGTCACTGGAGATCTGCAGGCCGCGTTTCTCGTTGATGCTCGCAAGTACGCCGATGACGCGGCGGCACGTCAGGTGATCAAAGAGGCGGGAGCGGAGCTTCGACGCCGCGAGATGGCGGGACAGTTCGAGTTCCGCGACGTCAGGGCCGATCAGACCGCTCCGTTTGATCTTCCGAGCTGGGATGAGTATAGGAGCCAGGTTCTCGATGGTTAGCAGGGTGTTTGCTGGGTGGGACGGCTGGGAGTCTGCCGAGGCCGAGTTGGGCGAGGTACTGCCTCGGGAGGTGGTCGATCAGTTGGGCGGAGCTTTCCGAGATGCTGTTGAGTGGCACGACGGTCAGACGAGACCGGCTGGTGAGCCCTATTGGCAGCATCTCCTGCAGGTCTTGCAGGTTCTGGTGTGCGAGATCGGCGTTAAGGACCTCGATCTGCTCAGGGCAGGGCTGCTCCACGACGTGGTCGAGGACACTGATGGCACGCGGGCGGATCTGACGTCCCGGTTCGGTGAACGTACGGCGGAACTGGTGGATGCCGTCACGATTCCGGAGGTCCGCGACGACCAGACCAAGGATGAGGTCAGGACGGCGTACCTCACGAAGCTTGCAGCAGCGCCTGAGGATGTTCTGCTGCTGAAACTCTCCGATCGTTACAGCAACGTGCAGCGGTTGCACACTCACCCGAGGGTGCCGAAGCAGCGCTCCTACTACGCCGAGACGGTCGAGCGGTTCGTTCCGCTCGCGGTCGTGAACGAGAAACTGAACAGCCTGTTCGCAGACTGGACCGATGCCTATTCGTACCTCCGCGGCCCGGTCGACACCTTTGAAGCGGCTGACAGGCTGGCCGCGGCGCTACACCGGGAGCAGGTCGACAAGAGTGGGCAGCCGTACGTACGTCACGTCCGTGCTGTCGCCGGCATCGCACGCGCCAACGGAGCGAGTGGGACCCAGCAGATTGCCGCACTGCTGCACGACTCGGTCGAAGACACGCCCTGCACACTCGAGCACCTTCGGGACCTCGGTGTGCCGGAGCAAGTCGTGCAGTTGGTCGATGCCCTGAGCCACAGAGCCGGTGAACCCCAGGACGCCTACCTCGCTCGAGTTGCTGCCAGCCCTGACGCCGTACTGATCAAACGCGCCGACGTCGAGCACAACAGCAGCCAGGCAAGGCTTGGCGAACTCGACACGGCCACCCAGGAGCGACTGAGGCAGAAATACGCCAGGGCGCTGAATGCCCTCAACCGGGGGACCGAGCGATGAGGTCCGCGTCCCGACCCACCTTCGGGTAGATCAGGATGGACGGACACAGGCGGCCTGCACCCGAATCAACGGAGGTGAGGGCCGGTGCCGAGGAGCCATCTCCCGGCGGCCACAGCAGCGAACTGAGCCACCAGGAGCCGTCGCGGGGTGACGATTCCGCGGATCTCCGTGCCCGGATGATGCGTGACGACACCGTCGCCCGGCTGGAGCACCTTTCGACCGACGAGCCGGTCCGTCCGACCAATGAACCGTTGAACCGCCGGGGTGACGACGCCAAGCCTCCTGCGCCCGTCGACGATGATCGCGTGGAGCCTCCCCGCCCGACCGAGGACCTTCGTGCCCGAACGACACGCGACGACACCGTCGCCCGGCTCGAATACCTCCATTCTGAAGATTCCCCAGCCGGGACGACCATTCGCTCGACCAATGAGCCCGATCCGACCGACGACGCCAGTTCAACCGCGACGATTGCCGAGCCCGGTCACACATCCCGCACGGTTGGCGATCGTGCCCAGGCAACCAGCGATGGCCAAGGACGATCCGGCCGTACAGCATCCGCTGACGAAGGGCTCGCGGACGTCGTCGCACCGAAGCCTGCAGATGCCGAGGGCGCCGATGACGAGGATCCGGCCCAGTACGAATCGCAGACCTCGCAGTTGCAGTCGGACGGCGCGGGGACGGCTCAGTCGGGGGACGGGGATCGCGAGGGTGACCGCGTCGCGGAGAGCGGCACCGACTCCGGGACGCGATTTGGGCTCGACAGCTCTGTGAACGGCGAGCAGGTGAGGGATCGCTTCGAGCGTTGGGACCCCGAACGGGTCGCACATTCCCGACCTCTCTCGACTGATGCCGGCGAGGCGTCAACGGGAGCGACAGCTGAAGCGACGGATCCAGCCGATGCTCGCAAGGCGGACCAGAGAAACGCCGTCGCCTACATTGCTGCGGCGAAGGAGGCCCGGCCCTGGCTCGTACCAGCGGCCAGCTGCGATCCGGTCGTCCAGAATGTCTACGCATCGGTGGATCTGGGCGACGGGCACGGTCACATCCGGCACGGGCCGATGGGGGACGACGCGCTGTACGCCCGCAGAGTCGCCTTCAATGAGGATCCGGCGCAGACCGATCCCGTGAAGAGATCCATGGGAATCGATGGGCTCAGTCCCAATCTGCAGCATTATTGCGGCAAGGAATCGACGAGGATCCACGATGCCGACGCATTCGCTGCGGCCTATGCCGGAGCGACCGAGAATCCCGACGTTCGAGCGATACTCGAAACGCCCTGGTCTGATGATTTCAGACCTGGTCCGGTCGCAATTCCGATCGAGGAACTTCTCGGGCCTACCGGCCATGAGCAGTGCTCCGGGTTTACGCTGAAAGGGGACTGGCCTGAATCGAAGGCGGCACGCAAGCAGTGGATCCAAGCGCGCGATGCCGGCAGTGATCTTGCGGGGATGCCAGAACCAGAGGTCGAGCAGATACCGACCTTCGAGGATGGTGACATCAACGTCGTTTTCAAAGGTAATCCCGACGCCAGGAGATACGAGATATACACGTTGTACCCCCGGCCCCGTGACATTTAAGCGAAAGAGATTTCAGTGGGATACTCTGGCATGTATTGGCTCAAGGACAAAGATGCGCCGTTTGCTACTTTTCTGACTGTTGTGCAGACGCATTATCATTCTGAGTCTCCTCCGGAGAACTCCTCGGCCCTGTCTCGGCGGGCGAAGAGTAGTCGGCACGATGACGAGCAGATGAAGACCTTCAAGCAAGAGCTCGTTCGTTTGCTCAGTGGTGAGCGTGACGGATTACCGGCGGACGCGTTGAGTACGGCCGCCGACCGCGACGACTGGGACACGGACGACGAGTTCCTGACCTGGCTGTGGCACGAGCTCTATCCCGATGAGCCTCAGCCGACGCCAAAGGCAGGCGGATCGGCCTGACGGTCGACCGAAGAGAGTTCTGCGATCACCTGCGGTCAAGGGTTCGTTGCACTCCGTTCGCCTGTGTCCTGTCGTTGGTCTGTCGGCGGTAGGTTGATGGCCATGGACGAACGTGTGCTGGTCACCGGTGCGGCCGGATTCATCGGGCGGGCTGTGGTGGCTGCTTTACGGGGGCGTGGAGTCGCGGTGACGGCTGTGGACCGGGAACCGCCGGACCCGACCTGGGACGACGGCGTCCACGTGGTGACCGGTGATCTGGCCGATCAAGAGGTCTGCATCTCCGCGTTCGAGACGCGGCCGACGGCTGTGGTCCACCTGGCCGCGCTGACCTCGGTGCTGAAGTCCGTGGAGGCTCCGATGCAGACCTTCGCGCAGAACGTGACGATCACGCAGGTGCTGCTGGAGCTGTCCCGGGGCAGCGGTGTGGACCGGTTCGTGCTCGCCTCGACCAATGCGGTCGTGGGCGACGTCGGTACGTCGACCATCACCGCGGACCTCCCGCTGCGCCCGTTGACGCCGTACGGCGCGACCAAGGCGGCGTGCGAGATGTTGCTCTCGGCGTACTCCGGTAGCTACGGGATGGCGACCGCCGCGCTGCGGTTCACCAACGTGTACGGGCCGGGGATGTCGCACAAGGACAGCTTCGTGCCGCGGATGATGCGGGCCGCGCTGAAGGACGAGGGCGTCCGGATCTACGGCGACGGCGAGCAGCGGCGTGACCTGGTCTTCCTCGACGACGTGGTCGCGGGGATCCTGCTCGCGCTCGACAAGCGGTACGACGGTCGCGCGATCATCGGATCCGGTCGGTCGGTGTCGGTGCTGGAGATGGTCGAGACGGTGCGCAAGTTGACCGGCCGTGCGGTGCCGGCCGAGCACATCGAGGCGCCGGCGGGTGAGATGCCGGCGGTCGTCGTCGACATCACCAACGACCTCGGCTACGCACCGACGATGTCGCTGGAGCGAGGGTTCGGCCGCACGTGGCAGTACTTCAAGAACCAGTGAAGCGGGTCACAAGGACACACTGGTTGCTTGCCATCTTCTTGATGGTGGGCACCGTTTTGCGTGTGCTCGCGACGGTCGCGTACCGGCCGGGGATCGTCTACACGGACTCCGTGCAGTACCTGAACAACATGGAGAAGCTGAGCCCGGACCAGCTCAACCCGATCGGCTACGACTTCGTCCTGCGCCCGATGATCGCCATCGGCGGCATCACCTTCGTAGTGATCGTGCAGCACGTCGTCGGACTGCTCCTGGGTATCGCGATCTACGCACTGGCCCGCCGCCTGACCGTGTATCGCTGGTTGTCCGCGGTGGCCGCCGCACCGATCCTGCTCGACGCCTACCAGGTGCAGATCGAGCAGAACGTGATGGCCGAGACCACCTTCGACGTACTACTGGTCGCGATCCTCTGGTTGCTCCTGGGCCGCGGTGCCCCCGGCTGGAAGCGCGCGGCCGCGGTCGGCGTCCTGCTCGGCGCCGCCTTCGCGGTCCGCACGATCGGCCTGGTCCTGATCGTGGCAGTGGTCCTCTACTTGGTGGTCGTCGGCAACGCCTGGCGCAAACGCCGCCTGCACCTCGTACGGCGTACTGCCGCAGCGCTGGCCGGATTCGCAGTCGTGTTCGGCGCCTATGCGGGCTATTACCACGCGGAAACGGGCCGGTGGGGTTTCACCGGCGCTGAAAACCAGGTGTTGTACGGCCGGACCGCAGTGGTCGCGAATTGCGCCGAACTCCCGCTCAATGACGGCACACGGCTGTTCTGTCCCAAGGAGCCGCTCGGACAACGGCTGGGTGTGGACAAGTACGCCCACAACCACTACGGCGACCCGAACTGGCCCGGACCGTTGCCCCCGGGAACTACCAAGCGGCAGCTCGCGACGGAGTTCGCCCGGCTCGTCATCCGGCACCAACCGCTTGACGTCACCTGGGCCGCGCTGAAGGACTTCGGCAAGGGCTTCGCGCCCACCCGGGCGACCTCCCCAGACGACGTGCCGCTGGACCGTTGGCAGTTCCAGCTCACCTACCCGAACCTGCAGGACCCCAACACCGCCAAGGCTGCAGTGAAGTGGGGCGGGTCGGAGCCGCACGTCGCGCGGGTGCCGGCCGAGATCCTGCGCGCGTACCAACTGCATGGCGGCTACACGTCTGGGACACTTCTCGCGCTCTACGGGCTGATCGCATTGGCCGCGGTTGCAGGACTCGGCCGGGCTAAGACGTCCGGGCTCCGAGCTGCGACGCTGCTGCCCGTTGCGGCCGGTGTGATCCTGCTGCTGGGATCCGCCGCGTTCGAGTTCTCCTGGCGCTACCAGTTGCCCGGTCTGGTGTTGTTCCCGCTCGCCGGGGCGATCGGTCTACGGGCGATCCTCGGCAAGGATCAGGCCCGTCCGGCGATGGCGGACTACCCGGATGCCGTGGACGCCCTTGCTGTCAAGGATTTCGGGAAGCCGAACCTGGCTCCGGTCGTCGTGGTGATTGCCGCCTACAACGAAGCCGGCGGGATCGGCGCCGTCCTCACCAACATGCCGCGCACCTGCGCGGAGATGCCCGTCGACGTACTGGTCGTCGTGGACGGCTCGACCGATGACACCGCCGAGATCGCCCGCAGTCACGGGGCTTTCGTCTGTGTTGCCCCGAGCAACCGTGGTCAGGGCGCCGCGCTCCGGCTCGGATACCACCTGGCCGCTCAGGGTGGCGCCCGGTACGTCGTGACCACGGACGCGGACGGTCAGTACGACAACGACGAGCTCGAGGTGCTGCTCGAGCCGATCCTGCTCGACCGGGCCGACTTCGTCACCGGGTCGCGGCGGCTCGGCGCGGAGGACGCGGACAGTCGGCTGCGGTGGGTCGGCGTACGAGTTTTCGCTGTACTGGCGTCGATTCTGACGCGGCGAAAGTTGACGGACACGTCGTTCGGGTTCCGCGCGCTGCGGGCCGAGTTGGCCACCGCGATTACCCTGCGGGAACCGCAGTACCAGTCGTCGGAGTTGTTGCTCGGGGCGCTCGCGATCGGTGCGCGGGTGGTCGAGCTGCCGATGACGATGCGGCGTCGCGGTGACGGGACCAGCAAGAAGGGCCCGGGCCTGGTGTACGGCGCGAACTACGGGCGGGTGATGACTACGACGTGGTTACGGGAGTACGTGCTTCGACGGGGTCGGCGGTCGCGGACCTGGCGAACACGAACCGATCGAACAGCACGAACTTCAGGATGAAGAGGACGCCGTACGTACCGAAGTAGGAGCCGGTGACGAGCACCGTCTTCCAGGCGTGGGATTCGATGCCCCGGACCAGGTGATCGGTCACCGTCGTCACCAGCGCCGCACTGGCCGCCGAGCCGAGCACGATGATTGCGTACGGCAACAGCTGTCCGCCGCGGCCCCAGGCCCAGCGGCGGTTCATCACGTAGTTCGGCACCGCTCCGGCGAGCCAGGCCACCAGGGTCGCCACCAGTGCCGCCGTACCGAACCAGTAGCACAGGGCAAACGCTATCTGGCTGACCACGGTGGCGACTACGGACGAGGTCGAATACCTCGCCCACAGCAACAATCGGCTCCGGCTCAGGCCGAGTCCGTTTTTCAGCTTGGTGAGTAGGCGCATCGGGACCTATTCTGCACCCCCGCACCCGACGTGGGCAGTCCGGAGGGGATTCTCAGCGGATTGCCAGCTAATCAGTGGGACTGATCACGTTACTGGAGCGGGTACTCGGGATAGGAATGACTGTGACAGCCAATGTCCTACCGGAAGGCGGCCGAGCCGTGCGCGTACTCGTCCTGGGCGGTGACGGCTACCTAGGGTGGCCGACTGCGCTTCATCTGTCCGACAGTGGCCACGAGACGGCCGTCCTCGACAACTTCGCGCGTCGTGGCTACGACCGCGAGCTGGGCGTGCAGAGCCTGGTGCCGATCGAGGATCTCGAGGCCCGGGTGGCGGCCTGGCAGGAGGTGTCCGGCCAGACCATCCCGGCGTACGTCGGTGATCTGCTCGACGCCGGGTTCGTCTACCAGGTGCTCGAGGAGTTCCGGCCGGACGCGATCGTGCACTTCGCCGAGCAGCGGGCCGCTCCGTACTCGATGATCGACCGCGAGCACGCGGTCTACACCCAGCACAACAACGTCGTCGGCACGCTGAACCTGATGTACGCCGTCGCCGAGACGAACCCGGACATCCACCTGGTCAAGCTCGGCACGATGGGTGAGTACGGGACGCCGAACATCGACATCGAGGAAGGCTGGCTGGAGGTCGAGCACAACGGTCGCAAGGACCGGATGCTCTTCCCGAAGAAGCCGGGCTCGTTCTACCACCTCAGCAAGGTGCACGACTCCCACAACCTGGAGTTCGGCTGCCGGATCTGGGGGATGCGCGTCACCGACCTCAACCAGGGCGTCGTGTACGGGCAGCAGACGGACCAGACCGTGCGGGACCCGCGGCTGGCGACGCGGTTCGACTACGACGCCGTCTTCGGCACCGTGCTCAACCGGTTCGCGATCCAGGCTGTGCTCGGTGAGCCGCTGACCGTCTACGGCACCGGCGGCCAGACCCGCGGCTTCCTGGACATCCGGGACACCGTGGAGTGCATCCGGCTCGCGGTCGAGAATCCGGCCGACGCCGGCGAGTTCCGGGTCTTCAACCAGATGACCGAAAGCTACTCGGTCGCTCAGCTCGCCGAGAAGGTCGCGGAGTGCTTCCCCGGCCCGGTTCAGGTCGAGCACCTGGAGAACCCGCGGGTCGAGCAGCCTGAGCACTACTACAACGTCAAGCACACCGGCCTGGTCGGCCTCGGCCTGCAGCCGCACCTGCTGTCGGACACCCTGATCGACTCGATGTTCGACATCGTCGCCGCGAACAAGGACCGCGTCGACCCGGCCGCCCTGCTACCCACCGTCCGCTGGAAGGGTCACCTCAAGGGCTGACCTTCGTCTTCACCAGGTCTGCGAACCGGCGGGCAGCCGGCGTTGCCGCATGTCCGCTCGGCAGGACGAGATCGACCCGGCGCTCCAGCCGGATCCCGGCCAACGGGACCAGCTGGAGCGCATCGCTCGACCGCGGGTGCAGGGTGAAGTCCAGTCCTTCCGGTACGAGCGCAATCCCGGCGCCGGCCGCGACGAGGTCGAGCGCCATGCTCCACTCGTTCACCACACACGCGATCCGGCGCTGCAGTCCCGCGTCCGCGAAGGCACGGTCGACCTGCGCCCGGATCGCCCACTCGGGTGGTGCCTCGACGAACCGTTCGCCGATGAGTTGGTCGAGGCGGACGGCCCTCTCACCGGCCAACGGGTGAGTCGCGGAACACGCCAGTACCAGCGGTTCGGCGAGGAGCGGCACCACCTCGAGGCCAGTCGGTCGTTGGTCCAGCAGGGCCACCAGTGCGCAGTCGAGGCCGCCGTCGATCACCAGGCCGACCATCTCCGAGGCGGACAGCTGCCGCACGGAGATGTCCACTCGCGGATGAGCGAGCGAGAACTCCGCCAGCCAGCTCGCGACCGGGAGCGTGTGCGCGGTCGACTGCAGTGCTCCGATCCGCAACTGGCCCGCGAGTACGCCGTGCACCTCCTGGACCGTCTGCCGTGCCGCGGCGGCAGCCTCCAACGTACGGCGTGCAGCCGGGACCAGAGCCTCGCCTTCGGCGGTCAGGCGGATCGGGCGGGTGCCGCGGACGAAGAGCAGCGCCCCGACGTCCTTCTCGAGCGCCCGGATCGACGTGGACAATCCGGACTGAACGATGTGCTCCCGGCCGGCGGCCGCGGTGAAGCTGCGCTCCTCGGCGAGCGCGACGAAGTGCCGTAAGTGGCGCAGTTCCATGCTTCCTAGTATCTCCAGAAGAGATGGAAGGCATCTGATCCGATCCTCGCAGAGCTGGTATCAGAGCTCTCACGCGGGTCGTTCGGACTCTGTGGAACTGACTCCACGACGAGAGGCACCACCGAGATGAGTACCGCCCTGAGCGTCGGCAACCGGCACCTGACCGGGTTCTGGTTTGTCGCGGTCGCCTTCCTGACCTTGATGGCGTTCGGCACCGTGCCGACGCCGCTCTGGCCGCTCTACCAGGTGAAAGATCACTTCGGCGCGACGACCGTGACCGTCGCGTTCGCCGTGATGGTTGTCGGCGCTGCGGCGAGCTTCCGGCTGCTCGGCCATCTGTCCGACCGCCTCGGCCGGCGCCGGATCATCCTGCCTGCCTTGCTGACCGGGATCCTGTCCGCGGCGGTTATGGCGAGCTGGCCCGAGCTGCCCGGATTGCTCGTCGGCCGGATCCTGACCGGTGTCGCGGTCGGGTTGATGGCGTCCACCGCGACCGCCTATCTGACCGACCTGCATCGTGAGGCTCGGCCGGCGCAGGCCGGATCAGCGTTCCCCGCGCTCGTCGCGACCGTCTCGAACCTGGGTGGGCTCGCCCTCGGCCCGCTGGTCGCGGGAGCCTTGGCGCAATGGGCTCCGGCTCCGGTGCGAACGGCGTACATCGTGTTCGGGGCCTTGATGGTGGTGCTGCTTCTGCTGGTGCTGTCGAGTCCGGAGACTGTGGACACCGAAGTGACCGGGCAGGATCGGCCGGCGCGGTTCGCGGTGCGGGACGGGCAGCGGGGTGCGTTCGCCTCGGCGGCTGCGCTCGGGTTCTTCGCGTTCGCGGTGATGGGGTTGTTCTCGTCGCTCGGCGCGATCATCGTGCGTGGTCAGCTCGGGATCACGTCGTACTTCGTCGCCGGACTGGCGCCGTTCGTCGCGTTCGCGGCGTCCGCGGTCGCTCAGCTCGCGGTGGGCCGGCTCGCGCACGCGAGGGTGCTGCTGATCGGCACGCTGCTCTTCCCGGTCGGCCTCGCACTGACGGCGTTGTCGCTCTATCGGCCCGCTCTGTGGCTGGTCCTGTTCGCAGCCGCGCTGGCCGGCGCCGGGGCAGGTCTGCTGTTCAAGAGTGCGGTCGCGGAGACGGTGACTGCCGCCGTACCGGCATCTCGCGCCGGTGTGCTGGCCGCGTTCTTCGTGATCGCGTACGTCGGCATGGGGGTGCCGTCGATCGCCTTCAGCCTGGTGATCCGGCAGTTCGCGCTACGCCCGTCGATGATCGGCTTCGCCGTCGTCTTGTCCCTCGGCGCTCTGATGGCGGCGTATCAGTCGGTGCGGCAGCGCGTCAGCGCCGACCGCTGACGAGAAGGGTCGGGAGGACGGCCAGGAAGCGGTCGTGCTTGCCTCGGTCCGCCTGTTCGGCGAGCCAGTCGTCCGCGTCCTCCTGGGTGATCAACGCCTTGTCGACCGCACCCGCGGCGGCAGCCTTCAGTTGCTCTGCCATCACCGCGTGATCGGTCACGACTTCGGTGCGTACGACGACCTCGACGTCCCGGAAGCCTGTGTCGAGAAGGACGTCGCGGAGGCTGCGGGCCGCGCGCGGGGAGACCGTGCGCGACTCCAACCCGAGCAGTACGACGTCGGTCAAGTCCTGGTCCGTGCTGTCGATCAGGAGGAACCCGTAGTCCTGACCGCCGAGCACGATCCGCCCGTCCGGCCGGAGCACTCGCCACGCCTCGGTCACGGTCGGGACCGGGTCCTCGAGCAGGTGGAAGAGCCGGACGGCGCGGTAGCCGTCCATCGACTCGTCCTCCAACGGCAGGTCGTCGGAATGTGCCACGTGAAACATTGCGCCCGGCGCTCGCTCGCGGGCCGCGACGATGGCTTCCGCATCCGGGTCCACCCCGGTCACCTTCAGCCCCTTGGCCGCCAATTCGGCGGCCGCGTGCCCGGCACCGCAGGCGACATCCACACAGGTGGCACCCCGTTTCAGGCCCAGCAACCGGTACGACTCAGCCCGGAGCTCCGCTGCTCCGGGCCGCTCCTCGATCCGATCCAAAAAGCTCATGAGACCACGCTGCAACTTCAGGTCCACCTGAAGTCAAGCGAGACCCGCCCGGCTCAGTCCATCGACACCTTGTCGAACATGGTGGTGGTGTAGCGGACGTCGACGCCGACCGTGTCGCCGACCGCAGGCGGCGCCACCGACGACGGCAGGAAGAGCATGCTGGCCTGCATGTGCGGGGGCTCGGCGAACCAGCGCTGCTTGCTCTCGATCGTGAAAGGGGACAGCGCCATCCCGGCCGCGTCCAGGCTGCCCTTGGCCATCGCGATCGCCCGCTGCCGGACCGTCGCCGCCGCGGTCGGTGCCTCCAGGCCTACGCCGTGGGCGGTCCCGCCGGACACCACCAGGATGTGGCCGTCGCCGCTGACCCGGCGCTGCCGGTAGCCGACCCGCTCACCGCGGCGCACCGAGTGCACGTCGAGGACGGTCGCCCGGACCGTCAGCGCACCACGGTCACCGAGCCAGAGGCCGGTGCCCATCCGGAGCCGCACGTTCTCGCCGATGTCGGCCAGCTTCTGTGCCGGCACGTGCGAGACCCAGAGCGGACCCTTGCGTACGTCGATCGCCGCCTTCGCGAGCTGCTGCGCCTCCCGGAGGTTGGCCGACGTACCGCCGGCACCCATCGGGAAGTGCAGCGACCAGCCCTCGAACTTGATCCGGTCGAGCGCGTTCAGCAGCATCGTGTGCCGCAGTTCGCGGGCGCCGATACCGTGCCGGCGCATCGAGGTCATCACCTCGATCAACACCCGGCTACCGGCCGGGATCGAGACCAGGTCTGCCAGCCGGCTGACCGTGTGGATCACGTTCTTGCTCTGCGGAACCTCCAGGAACGGCCGCCACGGCGACAGTACGACGACGTCCTCGCGCGGGTCCGGCGGCACCTCGAAGTACGTGCCGACGGCAACCGTCCGGGCGCCGAGCGCGCGTGACTCGGCCAACAGCCGCTGGTTGCCGAACCCGTACCCGTTGCCCTTCGCCACCGGGACGACGTCCGGGTTCCAGGTCGAACGCAGATGATCACGCCATCGATCGGAATCGACGTGCAGGACTAGGGGCATGGTGTCAACGCCGTCTCATGTAGAGGTCGAATGCGGTGTAGAGCGCCTTGTTCAACGGCAGATCCCACTCACCGACGTACTCGACGGCCTCGCCGCCGGTGCCGACCTTGAACTGGATCAACCCGACATGCGGGTCGTTCGGGTCCAAGGTGTCGGTGATGCCCCGTAGGTCGTACACGGTCGCACCCGATGCGAGTGCGTCCGACATCATTCGCCACTGGATCGCGTTCGATCCACGGACGTCTCGCTTGGCGGTCGAGCTGGCTCCGTAGGAGTACCAGGAGTGACCACCGACCCGGACCCAGATCGTCGAGGCGACCAGGTCGCCCTCGTGGTAGGCGTTGTAGATCCGGAAGTCACAGCAATCGGACGGCTGGTTGGCCATCGCGGCGTACATCTTCTCGAAGTACGGCAGCGGCCGCGGCGTGAAGTGGTCCCGCTCGGCGGTCTCGACGTACAGCTGGTGGAAGGCCTTCAGATCCTCGGTGCCACCCTGCGTCACCTCGACGCCGGCCTTGTCGGCCTTCTTGATGTTGCGCCGCCAGAGCTGGTTCATGCCCTTCAGCAGGTCGTCCGGGCTGCGGTCGGCCAGCGGGACCTGGAACACGTACTGCGGTTGCCCGGCCGCGAACCCTTCGCCGACCTTGGGTGCCTTCCAGCCGAGCTTGCGCAGCTGGGCGGTCACCGTCTCACCGGACGGCTCGATCACATCCGGCCGGACGTCGCCGAGCTTCGGCTGCTGACCACCGGCGATCGCGTCCTTGATGGTCTTCGCGCTCCACCGCCGGGTCGCAACCGGCGGACCCATCCGTACGCCGAAGGCGCCCTGCTGCTGCAGATGCGCGGCCAGCGGACGCAGGTACCGGCCGAGGTCGATCGCGTCCCAGTCGATCACCGGGCCCTCGGGCAGGTAGGCGAGGTAGCGCTTCACCTTGGGCATCTGGCGGTACAGGACCAGACCGGCGCCGACCAGCTCGGCCGGGTTCGCCGGGTCGAACCAACCGAGCGACTCCGCCTTCCATTCACTCTTCACCGCCGCCCAGCCAGGGGTCTGCAGGAAGCTCGCCGACGGTTGCGACGCGACGTACGCCGCGTGCTCGTCGGCCGAGATGGTCCGGATGCTCAAGTCACTCACGGTCGGTCAGGTTACCGGCCCGGAGCCTTTATCCGTAGCCGAGCCGGTTCCTGATCAAACCTGTGCAGATCAGCCGGCGAGGAGTTTCTCCGAGACCTCCCACAACTGAGTGGCCGACTCCGGATCGAGCGCGTACGCCGCGACGCCGTGCATCGGATCGTCCTCCGTCACGGGCAGTGCCTCGTTGTTGTCCTCGAAGTACCGACCGGTGACGCCCTGGACGAGTGGGGACGCGGCCAGCAGTACCGACGTCGATGCGCCCTGCTCGACGGTCTTCCACTGGAACCGGTCCCACTCCCGCTGCACGTCCTCGGGCACATGCCGCTGCAGCGCGGTCCGAATACCGCCGGGCATCAGGGCGTTGGTGACGATGCCGTCACTCGCCCAGCGCTTGGCCGCCTCGACGGCGAACAGGACGTTGGCCGTCTTCGACTGCCCGTACGCCGCCCATTCCTCGTACGGACGGTGCTCGAAGTGGAGGTCGTCGAGGTGGACGTCCGAGCGGAGGTGCGCGCTGGAGCTGACCGACACGACCCGGGCGTCACCGGCCGCGGCGAGAGCATCGTGCAGGCCGAGCGCCAGGCCGAAGTGGCCGAGGTGGTTGGTGGCGAACTGGTGCTCCCAGCCCTCCGGCGTGCGATTGAGTGGCTCGGCCATCACACCGGCGTTGTTCACCAGGATGTGCAGCGGGCCGTCCCAGCTCGCCGCGAACGCTCGGACCGACGCACGGTCCGCGAGCTCGATCGGTGCGACGAAGACGTGGTTGTTGCCGGTGCTTTCGATGATGCCGGCTGCGGTGCGCTCACCGGCCGCCGTGTTGCGGACGGCGAGGGTGACCTCGGCGCCGGCTGATGCGAGGGCGCGGGCGGTCTCGACACCGATGCCGGAGGCGCCGCCGGTGACGACCGCCCGGCGGCCGGTGAGATCGACGCCGGCGATGACCTCGGCGGCGGTGGAGCTATGGGTGAAAGGCGTGGTGATCCTGCTCATCAGGTCCCGTCCTGTTCTGCGAGCTACTCTGAAACCGGAGGCTCCTCCGGTAAAACCCAGTTAACCGGAGGTGCCTCCGGTTATCAAGTCCGCTAGGTTTCTGGGTCAAAGAGCTGTGAGGAGGGGGAGATGAAGGACACGGGGGCACGCCCGCTGCGCGCTGACGCCCAGCGCAACCGGGACCAGATTCTGGCCGCCGCTGCGCGGTCCTTCTCGAAGTGCGGCCTGGAAGCGACGCTGGAGGGCATCGCGAAGGACGCCGGCGTCGGAATCGGCACGCTGTACCGGCATTTCCCGACCCGGGAGCTGCTGATCGAGGCGGCGTACCGGAACGAGCTGGCCGCGGTCTGCGACGCGGCGGCCGAGCTGGTCGACACGATGCCGGGGGCCGAGGCGCTGCAGGTGTGGATGCGTCGCTACATCGACTACATGACCCGCAAGCTCGGCATGGCTGACGCACTGCGCGCGGTGATCGCGTCCGGCGCGAACCCGTATGCGCAGAGCTTCGAGCTCCTTGTCGGCGCGATCAAGCCGCTCCTGGACGCAGGTGTCGCGGCCGGTGAGATCCGTCCGGATGTCTCGGCGGACGACGTACTGATCAGCCTCAGCGGTGTCGCCCTCGCGACCGGCTCGAACCGCGACCAGGCCGACCGCCTGGTCAACCTGCTCCTCGACGGACTTCGCTACCGAGCCTGAGCCCGGATCAGGAATCGATGGTCGTGGACGACGAAAGGTCCTGACCGCCGGATCCGTTCGTCCAAGGCGACAAGCGCTTCCTCGTGCATCGTGACGTCGAAGCCCGGCAGCTGCCACGGGACCGCGCGCAACTGGAAGATCAGCGCGCCGACATCGTGCAGTACGAACTCGGGCCACTCCTCCCGCGCCTCGAGAATCTCGAACCCGTGCTCGCGCAGAGCCGCGACAGCCGACACACAGTCATGGTCACCGGTGACCGCTGGTCCGCCCAACGTCTCGTTGATCTCCGCGTCGTTCCGGTTCCCGACCTGTTGCGTGACGAGTACGCCGCCCGGTCGCAGGGCGCGGGCGAACTCCGCGGCGTCGAAACGTGCGTGCCTGTTGAGGACCAGATCGACCGCGTCATCGGCCACCGGCAGCGGGTCGCCGTAGTCGTGCCGTCGTACGTCGACGCCGTGCGGCGCGAGCCGGTCCCGGGCGATCGGGAGGTTGGGGAGGTAGCCCTCGGTGGCGATCGTTCCGGCGGGCAGGGGAGCGAAGGAGGCGAGCAGCTCACCGCCGCCGGTGTCGACGTCGAGCACTCGATGCGCCTGGCGGAGGGCTGCTCGGGCGAGGTTGTCGTACGACCAGGTCAGGTCCTGGGAGGTCGCTCGGCCGTTCAGCCAGCTGAAGTCCCAGCCGGTGAAGTCGGCGTCGACGGCTTCGGAGACGAGTTCGGCGTACGGGCGCATGACGGTAACGGTAGGGATGGGTCCGGCGGGTCGCTACCGGGTTTCTAGGCTGGGCGGATGCGACGAGTGGCGTTGGTGACGGGGTCGGCTTCGGGGATCGGCGCGGCGACCGCGCGACGGTTGGCGGCGGACGGGATGACGGTCGCGGTCCATTCGCGGTCGAGCCGGGAGGCCGGGATCGCGCTGGCGGACGAGCTCGGTGGGTCGTACCACCAAGCCGACCTCGCGGACGACGCTGCCGCGGCTGCGCTGGTCCCGGCAGTGGTGGCCGAGCACGGGCGGCTCGACGTACTGGTGAACAACGCGGGGATCAGCTGGCCGGTGCCGCACGCGGAGCTGGACGGATTGAGCGCAGCAGACTGGCGGCGGGTGCTCGACGTCAACCTGATCGCGCCTTGGTTGTTGTGTACGGCGGCCCTGCCGGCGCTCCGGGAATCGGGCGGCTGCATCGTCAACGTCACCAGCCACGCGGGCGTCCGGCCCAAGGGAAGCTCAGTCGCGTACGCCGCCTCCAAGGCGGCGCTGAACCACGTCACGAAGCTCCTCGCCGCGGCCCTCGGACCTGACGTACGAGTCAACGCGGTCGCACCCGGCCTGGTCGACACACCGCTCACAGCCTCCTGGACCGACGCCCAAGACCTGTGGAAATCCGCAAGTCCCATGCGTCGAGCCGCTCAGCCGACCGATGTCGCCGACCTGATCTCCGCCCTTGTCCACAACAGTTATCTGACCGGCGAAGTCGTGCTCCTGGACGGCGGCCTGAACCTCCGCTGATTCTGTCGGTGCCTGCTCCTACGATCTGCGGGTGTCTTTGGGTCGGGACTTTCAGCGGTTGTGGGTTGCGTTCGCGGTCAGCTCGTTCGGATCGGCGGTCGGCCTCGGCGCACTGCCGCTGATCGCGGTCCTCGCGCTGGATTCGAGCACGTTCCAGGTCTCGCTGCTCGCGGCGATCTCCACGCTCGCCGGGGCGGCGCTCGCGTTGCCGATGGGTGATGTCATCGAGCAACGGCGGAAGCGGCCGGTGATGATCACGGCGGACCTGGTCCGGTTCGCCGTCCTGGTCTCGGTGCCGATCGCGGCGGCCTTCGACGCACTGACCTATCTGCAGCTCTGCGTGGTCGGCGTTCTCCAGGCCGCGGCGATGATCGCGTTCCAGGCCGCGAGCGGTGCCCACCTGAAGGCGCTGGTTCCGGCCGAGGGTCGCGCGGAGGCGAACAGCCGGTTCGAGCAGACCAACTGGATCTCGCTGAGCATCGGCCCGGCGATCGGCGGCGGTCTGGTCAGCATCGTCGGCGCGACGGCCACGATGGCGGTCGACGCGGTGTCCTTCCTGTTGTCGGCGCTCGGAATCCGGCGGATCCAGGCGCCCGAGCCGGAGCCCGTGCGACGCGACGGGAAAGCCGACATCACCGCGGGGTGGCGATACATCCTGCGGCATCGCGGACTGCAGGCCCTGTTCTGGAACTCGCAACTGTTCGGCGGACCGGTGATGCTGACGTCACCGCTGCTGGCTGTCTTCATGCTGCGTGACCTGGGGCTGGCGTCCTGGAGCTACGGCGTGTTCCTCGGCGTTTCCTGCCTGGGCGGCGTGCTTGGTTCCCGGTTGGCGCCGCGACTGACCCGTCGGCACGGACTGCATCGGTTGTTGCTGGTGTTCGGCGTACTGCGGACTCCGTGGCTGTTGGCGTTCCCGCTGGCGCCGCACGGCATGGGTGGGTTCGTGGTGATCACCGCGGCCGAGACCTGTCTGCTGGTGGCGACCGGGGTTTTCAACCCGTCGTTCTCGACGTACCGCATGGAGGTGACCGAGGACGGGTTCATGGCCCGGGTCCTGGGCGCGTGGTCGATCACCTCGCGGTGTGTGCAGCCAGCGTTCATCGTGCTCGGCGGAGCACTCGCGGGGCTGATCGGACTCCGGGGTGCGCTGTGGTTCGCGGGAGCGTGCTGTCTGCTGAGTGCGGTCGTCCTGCCGTGGAAGGCGGCTAAACCAGCCCCATTGCCTGAGCCAGCCTGACCTGGCTGCCCATCGCACCGCCGTCGGCCTTCGCGTCGAGATACTCGGCTGCCTGGTCCGGTGGCAGGACGAGGACCTCGACCACCTGCTCGCCGTCGTCGGGGTTGGTCGGCTGCCGGTCGACCACGACGTCCGCGACAACGGTGGCCCAGTACGAGACCGGGTGCGGGAGATGCGGCCGGTACGGCGCGGGCCGGCCGTGTTGGGCCCGGTGAGCGCCGAGCCACGTCAGCGGGCTGGTCAGGCGGGCACCGGCTTCCTCGAGGAGCTCGCGGTGGACGAGTTCCTCGATCGTCTCGTCCGGTTCGCGGGTACCGCCGGGGAGGAAGCGCCAGCCCAGATCGTTGCTACAGACAACAATCCCGTCGCCGGTCCGGCCGATCACGTGCACGTTGCTGATCAGCTCGTCCGGCGGGCGCTCGGTGGAGTACTGCACGTCCACCTCGCCCCAGGCCCAATGGTCCGGCGCGAACAGTTCGGGGAAGCGCTCTGCCCAGGTCCGCATGGCTGCCATTGTCCTTTCCTGCGCTACCGTCGCCCCCATGGCCTCCACGGAACCGGACCCCGCCCCCGAGCCCGTGCCTGATCAGGCGAAGGCGCGCAGTACGAAATCCGGCTTGATGTGGACGTCAGCCGGCCTGACCGGCGTGGTCGGCGTCTTCCAGCTGTCCCGCGTCTTCATGGACGCCGGCCGGTACGGCGCACTCGCCTGGGTCGGCGTGGTCCTGACCGTGCTGTGCTTGCTCGCGCTCGTCGCCGCCTATGTCGGCTGCGCCCGCGACATGCTCACCCTGCGGGATCGTCTCCTCGGCCGCGTGGACCTCTTCCAGATCACGACCGTGCTGGCCTTGGTCGCGATCGTTGCCGGTGTCCTCGTTCCGGACAGCAACACGACCGCGCTGGCTCTGCTTCTGCCGTGGGGCCTGACCTACTGGCTCCACAACCTCAATCCCGCTACTTGAGGTGCGCGCGGAGGTAGTCGATGTCGGCCTTCTGACCGTGGTTGGCGTCGGGTGTCTCGACGACGACCGGGGCGCCGGCGGCCTGGACCACCGCGACGATGTCGGCCGGGTCGATGTGCCCGTCCTCGAAGTTGCTGTGCCGGTCGGCGCCGGAGCCGAACTCGTCGCGTGAGCCGTTGGCGTGGACCAGGTCGATCCGCCCGGTGATCGCCTTCACCTTCTCGACGATGGTCGGCAGCTCCTCGCCGGCGGCGTGGAAGTGACACGTGTCGAGGCAGAAGCCGACGTTCTCCAGGCGATCGTTGCCGGAGGACTGGACGGCGTCCCACAGTCGCGCGATCCGATCGAGCTGGCGGGCCATCGCGTTCTCACCGCCGGCCGTGTTCTCGATCAGCAGCGGCACCGGGAGCTCGGCCCGCTCGATGCACTTGCGCCAGTTGTCGAACCCGGCCTCGGGGTCATCGTCGTCGCCGACGTGCCCACCGTGCACGATGACGCCCTTGACGGCGATCTCGGCCGCCTTGTCGAGGGTCTGCTGCAGCAACTTGCGGCTCGGGATCCGGATCCGGTTGTTCGTGTTCGCCACGTTCAGCCGGTACGGCGCGTGCACGTAGAGATCCACGCCGGCGGCGGCGGCCCGGTCCCGCAGTGCCTCTTCGCCGTCGGCGTACGCGAGCTTCGGCGCCTTGTAGTCCTGCGGGTTCCCGAGGAAGAACTGGACCAGCTCGGCTCCCCGCTCGGCCGCCTCGGCCAGCGGGTCGTCCTGCTCCACATGCGCACCCAGCTTCAAGCTCATGACCCCACCCTAGAACCGCCGTCCGACAGTTCTAAATCTTTCCCCACCCCACCGCCCCGGTCTCTAAATCTTTCCCCACCCCACCGCCCCGGTCTCTAAATCTTTCCCCACCCCACGGCCCCGGTCTCAGCTACCCCATCCCGCCGATCTGGTCACCGGGCGCGTCTCCGCCGCGGGTGGCTGCACCGGGCGGCCTTCGAACTCGGTCGACAAGACGATGTGCGTGTTCATCTCGCCGTGCTCGCCGAGGCGTTCGAACAGGCCCTCCAGGTGGCTCATCGACGCGACCCGGACCCGGAGCATCGAGCAGGAGTTGCCGCTCAGCTTGTGGATCTCGAGCACCTCGGGGAAGTCCTCCGCCCGCGTGGTCTTCAGCAGGCAGCGTCCCGTCGTACAGCGCATCTGGACGAAGGCGGACAGCGGCTGACCGGCTCGGGCCGGGTCCACCTGGGCGCGGTAGCCGGTGATCACGCCGGCCTCCTCCAGGCGCCGTACCCGATCTGCGACGGCGGGCGGTGAGAGGTTGACCCGCTTGCCCAGCTGGCTGAACGAGAGGCGGCCGTCGGACTGCAGTGCGGACAGGATCTGCCAGTCAGTGGCGTCCAGCTCGCGGTCCTGAAAGGTCATCTCCCCAGAACACCTTCGACATCGGTCGTCCGCAAGGCCAGATGGCTTATTTCCTGCCTTCAAGCGGGGTCGCGGCCTTCCTAGCGTTGTAGGCATGCTGATTCCCGTCGTTCTCGCCGCCGCCCTGATGAACGCCGCGATGGTCGCCGCCAGTGCGGTCAGCACGATCGTGATCGCCGACGACCTCAGCCCTGCGCTGGCCGGTCTGCCCAACACAGCAGGCGTTCTGGGGACCGCTGCCGGCGCCATGGCGGTCGGCCGCTGGACTGCGCGCCTCGGCCGGGCACATGCACTCCGCACCGGGTACGGCGTCGGCGTCGCCGGGGGAGCGCTGACAGTCCTGGCCGCAGTCGGTGCACCGGTCGCACTGCTCTTCGTGGGCATGTTCCTGCTCGGTGTCGGCAACGCCGCGAGCCTGCTATCCCGGTACGCCGCGGCCGATGTCGTACCGCCGTCACGACGGGCCTGGGCCATGAGCACGGTCATCTGGGCCAGTACGGCGGGTGCGGCCGGCGGACCGTTCTTGATGGCGCCGTCCCAATCCCTTGCGCGGGGATTCGGGCTACCTGAACTCGCGGGACCGTTTCTGCTCGCCCTGGCCGCAGTCTTCTGTGCACTGGTGGCTTCCAGCTACATCCAGGTCGCTCACTCCACCGACGACGCTGTACCTGAGCCTCGGTCGGGCTCGGGGCTACCTGTTCTGTTGGCCGCTGGGGTGATGGTGGTCGGCCAGTTGGTGATGGTGGGAGTGATGACCGCAGTTCCGGTCCACGCACACCATCAAGGCGCAGGCCTTGGAGTGCTCGGGTTGATGTTGTCTGCGCACACGCTCGGGATGTTTGCGCTCTCGCCCCTGACCGGCTGGCTGATCGATCGCTCCGGACCCCGACCGGTCATGGTCGGCGGTCTGGTTCTCCTGCTCGCTTCCGCGGTGCTCGTGACCCAGTCCGGTCCAGCCTTCACCCCTGCGCTCTTCCTGCTCGGCTACGGCTGGAATCTCTGCTACCTGAGCGGCAGCGCCGCCCTGGTCACCGCAGATCTCGAGAGCAAGGTCGAGTCGTCCATCTGGACCGTCTCCGCGCTGGCCACAGCCGCGTCGCCGTGGCTGTTCACGCTCGGCGGCTTCCCGGTTCTGGCCGTGATCTCGGCGATTCTCGCCGTACCGTTGCTCGTGCTGGTACTGCGCCGATCCGTACAGACGATCGCGGTTCGTTGACACAGAGTCACCAGAACTGCCCTGTGGATATGGTCAAGAGGCCGTCCGGACGCTGGTATTCTTTTCGATGTGGCCCGGTCCATCGACCGGGCTCGTTGCTTGGCGCCGACGGCAAGTGTTGGCGTGAAGCAGTCTCGCATCGCCCTCCTGCCACGGAGAGACCGTGGCCGCCAAGTCCGAAGGAGGTGGAGTTCGCGCATGCGTCGTTATGAAGTCATGGTGATCCTCGACCCTGAGCTCGATGAGCGCACCGTAGAGCCGTCCATCGACCAGTACCTGAACATCGTCCGCAAGGAAGGTGGCACGGTCGAGAAGCTCGACATCTGGGGTCGTCGCAAGCTTGCTTATGACGTGAAGAAGAAGTCCGAAGGCATCTACGCCGTCGTCGACCTGACCGCCGAGCCGGCGGTGGTGAAGGAGCTCGACCGTCAGCTCACGCTGAACGAGTCGATCCTCCGCACCAAGGTCATCCGTCCGGACCAGCACTGAACCTGGGGTCGTCAGCAGCTATCGGTACTGTCGGCACCAGCCGCTACCAATAGCTGTAGACACAGCCACACCCGAAAGCAGGAGGAACGGCAATGGCAGGCGAAACCGTCGTCACACTGGTCGGCAACCTTGTCGACGATCCTGAGCTCCGGTTCACTCCGTCCGGTGCCGCCGTCGCGAACTTCCGGATCGCGTCGACACCACGGACCTACGACCGGCAGTCAGGTGAATGGAAGGACGGCGAGTCGCTGTTCCTGAGTTGTTCTGTCTGGCGCCAGGCCGCGGAGAACGTGGCCGAGTCGCTGCAGCGAGGCATGCGCGTGATCGTGCAGGGCCGGCTCAAGTCCCGTTCGTACGACGACCGTGAGGGCAACAAGCGCACGGTCTTCGAGATCGACGTGGACGAGGTCGGGCCGAGCCTGCGCAGCGCCACCGCCAAGGTGACCCGGGCGATGCGCTCGGGCCCCGGCGGCGAAGGCGGCGGCGGCAACTTCGGTGGTGGCGGTGGCAACCAGGGTGGCGGTGGCTTCGGTGGCGGCGGCCAGGGTGGCGGCGCCCCGCAGCAGAACGACCCCTGGGCGACCCCGCAGGGCGGTGGCGGCCAGGCCGCGGCCGCTCCGCAGAACGACCCCTGGGCCAGCCAGGGCGGCGGCTCGATGGAGGAGCCTCCGTTCTGATCCGGTCCGGGTCGTAGATCGGTAAGACAGACCATTCCGGCATGAGCCGGGCTCTGGAAGGAAGAGAGCACCACAATGGCCAAGATCATTCGGAAGCCGAAGAAGAAGGTTTGCGGCTTCTGCAAGGACAAGGCGACGTACGTCGATTACAAGGACACCGCGCTGCTGCGCAAGTTCATCTCGGACCGCGGCAAGATCCGCGCCCGCCGGGTGACCGGGAACTGCGTGCAGCACCAGCGCGATGTGGCCACCGCAATCAAGAACGCTCGTGAGGTGGCACTGCTGCCGTACACGAGCACGGCTCGCTGAGGGAGGCACGGACCATGAAGCTCATCCTGGCGCAGGAGGTCGAGGGCCTCGGGGCTCCCGGCGATATCGTCGAGGTGAAGGACGGCTACGGCCGCAACTACCTGGTTCCGCGCGGCCTGGCCATCGGCTGGACCCGCGGTGCCGAGAAGCAGATCCAGTCGATCAAGCGGGCGCGTGACGCCCGGGCGATCCAGGGCAAGGAGCACGCGAGCGAGGTCAAGAACCAGCTCGAGCAGCTCACCGTCTCGCTGGGTGTGAAGGCGGGTGAGACCGGCCGGCTGTTCGGCTCGGTGACCCCGGCCGACATCGCCGGCGCGATCAAGTCCGCCGGCGGTCCGCTGGTCGAGAAGCGCGCGATCGCGATCGCGTCGCCGATCAAGACCACCGGTAAGCACCAGGTCTCGATCCAGCTGCACCCCGACGTGGCCGCCACGGTCCGCCTCGAGGTCGCTGCGAGCTGACCCAAGCACCAAAGCCAAGGCCCGCGCCTCCCCCCAGGGAGCGCGGGCCTTGTCATGTCTGGGCTGGGTTCATTCCTTCTGGACCTGCGTCCAGGTGACAGGTTGGGGATCGGAGCCGGAGTCGGAACTGTTCGGCTTGGTGATCGGCGTCCACTGGATCGGAGCCGGGTCCGATCCACTGCCCTGCTGACTCGGCGCGAGGATCGTCGGCCAGGTCACCGGATCGGGGTCGTCGGCAGCCAGCGCCGGCGCGGCCGGCACCACCAGCAGCACGGCGAGGACCCCACCCAGTGCCCCGCCGAACCCCAGCCCCCTGCCGAGCCGCGTCACTTCGTCTTGTCCAGTGCGTAGAGGACCGAGTCCTGTACGACGATCGCGTGACCGCCGAGGATGCCCCACGGGCGGGCGGTGTCGGGCGCCATCGGGTGTGAGGCGCCACCCGGGGTGGTGGCGTACGGAGTGCCGTTCACCGTCCCGTAGATCGTCGTACCGGCGATCGACAGTGGGCTGAAGTTCGCGAGGCGAGAGGTGCCCTTGCTGAAGTTGATCAGGCACTCACCCCAAGCGGCCACCTTGCGGGACGGGTCCGGAACCCACTGCCACTGGGACATCTTGTCCGTCTCGGTGGGGCTGCACAGGGCGACGGCGTCGCCGTTGGCGGTCGAGTGCACGGCCGGGATGTCGACCTCCGGGTCCGCGGTCTTCCACAGCACCAGGGCCAGGCCGGGACTCGCGGTGACGATGTGATCGATGCCCTTGGCCCCGTTCGGCGGCTTCGGATCCAGCGGCTGGAGCTCCTTGCCGGGCTGGCTCCAGTACATCGGACCGCCGTACCGCGCCATCAGGGCCCGGTCGCCCTCGGCCAGCAACATCGTGGCGCCGCGCTTCTCGTTCGGCACCGTCTTGATCTCACCGTTGGAGATGACGCCGGCTCCGGCCCCGTCGGCCAGCAGGATCAGGGGTGAGGTGCCGAAGAAGTTGACGTCGGCACCGTTCGGCAGGTCGATCGACTTCGGCAGGGCACCGTCGCCGGGCCAGTAGAAGATGTGATCGTCGGTGGCGGACGCGAGCACCCGGTGACCGTCGATCATCGTGTACACCGGCGCCGGGAACTGGCTCCCCACCTCGTCCTGGTAGCGCACCTTGCCCTCGGCATCGAACACGGCGAGCTTCTCGTCCGGCGTCAGTACGGCGACCTCCGTGCCGTCCGGGGACACCGCGGGAACCGTGTTCTCCGCGATGTCGACCGTCCAGCTCGCGTTGGTGGACCAGCCCAGCGGCACCGGCCGGGCGATGAACTGGTCCGGGCCGACACTCGGCGCGGGCAGCTGCGGCAACGTCGGCGACGCGGTCGGCTTCGGCGTACCGTCGCCGCTGAACGCCAGCAGGTAGACGGCCGTCCCCGCGATCAGTACGAACGCCACCGCGGCCGCGACGATGATCGGCCAGATCGGCTTGGCGCCGCGGCCCTTACGGCTGGTGTCGGTCTCGATCGCCTCGACCCGGCCGTCCGGGTGGATGACCAGCGGCCAGGAGGCGCCGTCGGACTCCACCGCGGTCGCCTTCACCGGGCGGCCGAGCTGCAGGGCGCGCTCGCTGACGATCCCGATCGCGGCCTGCCTCGGATCGCCGTGGTTGACCGGATGACTCCGGCCGGCGATCTTCACCTCGGCGTTGTGATCGTCGTACAGGTGGATCGTGACCTTGGGCCAGGACGGGATCTTCTCAGCCACGATGACCTCTCATTCCCGCCACAGATCTCCCTCGCTCGTCCGGCACCGACGTCCTCGTTCTAGCATGTCCTCCGCACGAGGCATGCCAGGGATTCCGGGCAGGCAGAAACCACGCGAGCCCGGCGGCTCGACTGACCCCGACAAGGGGGTAGAAACATCCTCGCCTGTGGATGGGTCACGAAAGTACACCTGGAAAGCGAGAGAATACTGTGGGCGACAGCCTGTGACGCACCGCGAGAGGAGGGGCCATGACGCAAAATCCGTGGACTCGGCAGCAGCAACAGCAGCCGAATGCGGGTCCACCGGAGTCGTCAGCCGCCCCGCCGGCTCAGCCGGACCTCAGTCCGCGCGGTCCGTCGGCTCCGCAGCACGGCGTTGCGCCGCCTGCGGAGGATCAGCGCCTGCCCAAATTCGCGATCCCGATGGCGGACACGCTCTGGTGGGTCGGTGTGCACGGCGGTGCGGGCGAGACGACGCTGTCGCTCCTGCTCCCCGGGACCCGGGCCGCGAACCATCGCTGGCCGATCCCGCCGCCGCCGGTGCCGACCCCGGTCATCCTGGTCGCCCGGACCCACGGTTCGGGTCTCCGGGCCGCGCAGCGGGCCGCGATCGAGTGGGCCTCGGGTGTCGTCCAGGGAGTGGCTGTGCTCGGCCTGGTGCTGATCGCGGATGCTCCCGGCCGGCTGCCGCGCGTTCTCGACGACTTCGCCGACATCGTCGGCGGCGGCGTCCCCCGGGTCTGGGACATCCCCTGGATCGAGGAGTGGCGCAGAGGGGAGGCTCCCACGCCTGACAACACCCCGGACGAGGTTTTCGAAGTCCTTGAATCCATCTACGCTCTTCGCGCGTCAAACTCAGCGGACTACCCCGCCCCATACTGAAAGGCACAACTGCGATGATGTTGGTACATCTGATCTCAGAGGCTCAGAACCTGCTGCCGCTCGACCCGGTCAACCCGGGCACCGGCTCGAAGCCGCCGGGCTCCGGTGGCCTCGAGAAGGTCATCAGCTGGGTGACCTGGATCGCCTTCGCCATCTGCGTCCTCGGCATCATCATCGCCGGCGCCATGATGGCCGTCGGCCAGCGCCGCGGTGAGGGTGGCGAGCACGCGGCCCGGCTGGGTTGGGTGCTGGCGGCCTGCATCGTGATCGGCTCGGCGTCGGGCTTCGTCGGCATCCTGCAGACGACCAAGTGACGCCGGCCGGCCACGGACGCTGATCATCGATGGGACTGTTCAGCCGGGATCCCGACTCCGGTGACGACGACGACGCCGCGAGCGACGGTCTGCGCTTCTGGGAGGAGCGCGGCTTCGTTGCCGCGACGATCGTCGTCGGTGCCGTGCTCGTCTGCCTGCTGGTGTGGTTCTTCGCCCGCGGTGATTCGGACACTCCGACGTCACAGCCGTCGCAGACCCAGCCGAGCAACGTCGTACCCACCGAACAGCCCACCGAGGAGCCGTCCGTGCCGCCCGCCACACCGACGGAAGTACCCACGAGCACCGGCACCACCAGACCGACCACACCGCCGCCGCTCAACAGCACCACGGGCGGCTGCCGGAACAAGACCCCGGACATGAAGCTGCCCACCACGGCGCCGCCGGCCGTCACCTGGCAGTTCGAGGGCAACATCCTGATTCCGCTCCAGGTGGCCGGCGGACCGGCGACGACGGCGCAGTCCGGCGTTCGCTCCTGCTTCGCCCACTCACCGACCGGCGCCGTGCTCGCGACGATGGTTCTGCTCGGCCAGGTCATCAACCCGGACATGACCGAGGACGTTCTCCTCGCCAGGGTGCTGCCCGGTCCGGGGCGGAACCGGGCGCTGAACGAGTTCCGGCACCCGACCACGCCGCAGGCGGCGGGTCAGGTCCAGTTCGCCGGGTTCAAGATCCTCGCCTACGAATCCAACTTCGCGATCATCCAGATCGCCGCCCAGGTGAACAACCGGGACTACGCGGCGCTGCCGGTCACGATGCGGTGGAACAAGGGTGACTGGAAGGCGGACCTCAAAGAGGACGGCACGTTCAACGGCACCGTAGCTCCCGACGTACTGGCGTCGCTGGACAGCTACGTCGGCTTCCGGGGGGCGTGATGATCGCACTCGGCTGCTCCTGGGCGCCCTGGGACTGGGACGACTGTGTCGAGGAGTTCCTCGGCTGGGCCCTGAACAAGGCACTGGGTGGACTCTTCAAGCTGATCTTCGAGGCCATCACCAAGGTCGTCGTGGCGGCGGTCGAGGCCGTGCTGAAGGCGGTCGGGTTCCTCTGGATCTACATCAAGACGCCGGACATCTCCGACAACGGACCGGCCGCCTGGATCCAGGACCACACCAACTACGTCCTGGTCGCGGCGGCGACCATCGCGGTGATCTTCGGGGCGATCCAGATGGCGATCTCGCACCGCGGTGAGCCGCTCCGCGAGATCCTGAAGCTGCTGATGACGATGGTGGTGGTCTCGGCCGCCGCGACGACCTTCGCGGCGGTGCTGATCGACTCCGCGGACCAGTTCTCCTCCTGGATCATCGGCCAGGCGCTCGGGGCGGACGATCACGCCTTCACCAAACAGCTGGCAGAGCGGATGGTCGACCCGCTGAAGTCCCCGGACGAGGCGCTCGGATTCGCCCTGATCATCTTCGTGGGCATCTTGATGGTGATCACCGCGATCATCCAGCTGGCCCTGATGATCGTCCGCTACGGGATGCTCGTGCTGCTGGTCGGCGTACTGCCGCTGACCGCCGCAGCGACCAACACCGAGATGGGGATGAGTTGGTTCAAACGCGCAGTCGGCTGGCTGGCCGGGTTCATCATCTACAAACCGGTCGCGGCGTTGATCTACGCGACCGCGATCAAGCTGATGGCGGCGCCGGCCGTCCCCAAGGGAGCCCATCCGCCGGACGGTACGTCGGACACTCTCAAGATCGTCATGGGCGTCACGATGATGATCATCGCAGTGGTCGCGCTGCCCGCCATTCTCCGCTTCGTCGCACCGAAACCGTCCTGACATGATTCCGCTCAGCTGGGCCTCCCAGATGCTCGACGCGGTCATGTCCGCGATCGGCGACACCATAGATTGGTTGATCAACGTGATTTTTCAGCCGATTCTGGACGCCATCACCTCGGCCATCACCGTCGTGATGGGCACCATCGGGACGTTCTGGATCTACGTCGACACCCCGGCCGTCGGGAACATCGAAACCGGCCAGCCGGCCAACGACACGGTCGGCTGGATGTGGCAGCACACCCAGTACATCGCCTGGTTCGTGGCCGTGATCGGAGTGATCATCGGCGGGATGCAGATGGCCTGGAGCCAGCGCGGTGAGTCCGCCCGCGACCTGCTCCGGTCCTTGGTCACCCTGGCGTCGGCCGCGCTGTTCTCGGTCGGAGTGGCGCAGGCGCTGATCGAGTTCGGTGACAAGTTCTCCGACTGTCTCGTGACCACGGCGCTGAGCGACGGCAAGGAGAACTGGGTCTGCGGCATCGGAAACGGCAACGGCAAGGGGTTCGGCGAGACGATCGGGGCGATGGTCGGCCTCGCCGCGGCCACCGGTCCGATCGGGATCGGACTGCTGATCACCATCGGCATCCTCGTCGTCGTCGCCGGCGTGATCCAGATCGTGCTGATGGTGGTGCGTTCCGCCATGCTGATCCTGCTGCTCGGCGTCCTGCCGATCGCCGCGGCCGCGACGAACACCGAGATGGGCCGGGCCTGGTTCAAGAAGATCATCGCCTGGTTGCTCGCGTTCATCCTGTACAAACCCGTGGCCGCGATCGTCTACGCGACCGCGATCAGACTCACGTCTAACAACGGGAAGGGTCTGAACATCAGCGGTGACGATGCCGGCGCCCAGATCATGAACATGGTCACCGGTGTCACCATGCTGATTCTCGCGCTGTTCGCGCTGCCGGCGCTGATGCGGTTCATCGTGCCGATGGTCGGCGCCACCGCGAGCGGGGCCGGAGCCGGCATGCTCGCGGCCAAGCTGGTCGGCATGGACAAGTTGGCCGAGAAGGCCCAGCAGTCCGTCGACAGCGGTAGCGACGACGGTGGCGGTGGCGATGGTGGTCCGAGCGGTGCGCGGAACGTCGGTCGCCCGAGCCAGGGGCAAGGCCAGGGTGGTGGCGGCGGTGGCGAAGGCGCCGCTGAAGGTGGCGAAGGCGCGGCAGCCGCGGGCGGTGAAGGTGGCGCCGCGGCGGCGGCCGGCGGCGAAGGCGGTGCGGCAGCCGCAGGCGGTGCTGGTGCCGGTGCCGGCGCGGCGGCAGCTGCCGGACCGGTCGCGGCCGTAGCCGCCCCGGTGGCCATCGTTGTCGCAGGCACCAAGGCTGTGAAGGCGGCCGGCGAGGCCGCCACCGAGAACACGATCGGCGACGGAACCACTGCCGAGGGCAGCAGTGGCGGCGGCGGTGGCGGTGGCGGCGGCGGTGGCGGCGGCGGTGGTGGTGGCGGTGGCGGTGGTGGCGGTGGACCGTCGGGCAGCGGCGGCTACGGCGACTCGCGCCAGCAGGGCCAGCAGTACGACGACTCCAGGCGCCAGGACGACGACCGGCAACGCGACCAGCAACGACAGGATATGGACGGACCACGTGGCAGCGGCTGACGGCATACGAAGCGCCCCGCGCACCTACGGCAACTGGCGGCAACCGGCGTCGGCGGGTATCGCCGGCCTCGGCACGCTGGGTACCGGGATCATGATGGGCGGCCTGCTCATGACGATCACCGTCATGATGGCGGGCGGCCCGATTCCCGCGGTCATCACGCTGGTGATCTTCGGGATCGCCCTGCTGATGCTGATGACGAAGGACAAGCACGGGCAGTCCACACTGCAACGGCTCTCGACCCGCATTGGATGGCAACGAGCGAAGATGGCGAAGCACAACATCTACCGTTCCGGTCCGCTCGGACGGACCGCATGGGGCAAGTTCCAGATCCCCGGCCTGGCCGCCGCGTCCCAGCTCAGCGAGTACCGGGACTCGTACGGCCGGCCGTTCGCGCTGCTCTTCTACCCGAGCACCCGGCACTTCACCGTCGTGATCAACGCCGAGCCCGACGGTGCCTCGCTGGTCGATGAGGACCAGGTGGACGTCTGGGTCGCGCACTGGGGCCAGTGGCTGGCGTCGCTCGGTCACGAGCCGGGCATCGTCGCCGCGTCGGTGACGGTCGAGAGCGCGCCCGACACCGGGATCCGGCTCCGCCGCGAGGTCGGCAACAACATGATGGACGGTACGCCGGCCATCGCCAGGGCGATGCTCACCGAGGTCGTCCAGACCTACCCGGAGGGCTCCGCGCTGCTCGCAGCCCGGGTCGCACTGACGTTCAAGGGCACCGACCGCAACGGCAAGCGCCGCAAGGAAGACGACATGGGCCGTGAGCTCGCGTCCCGGCTGCCCGCGCTCACCCAGAGCCTGAACGCGACCGGGGCCGGCGCTGCTCGTCCGGTCACGGCCCAGGAGCTGTGCGAGATCGTCCGGATCGCGTACGACCCGGCTTCCGCCGTACTGATCGACGAAGCGCGCGGTCAGGGGATGGCGCCCGAGTTGCAGTGGACCGATGTCGGTCCGGCGGCGGCGCAGTCGTTCTGGGACAAGTACCGGCACGACTCCGCGTGGTCGGTGACCTGGCAGATGACGCAGGCACCGCGTGGTGAGGTGTTCTCGTCGGTGCTGTCCCAGCTGGTTGCCCCGCACAGTGACATCGACCGCAAGCGGGTCACCCTGCTGTACCGTCCGCTGGACGCGGCCACCTCGGCCCGCATGGTGGAGTCGGACAAGCGCAACGCGTCCTTCCGGGCCACCACGTCGAGCCGGCCGACCGCGCGGACGATGGCCGAGGCCCGGGCCGCGGACCGGACCGCGCAGGAGGAAGCGCGGGGCGCCGGTCTGGTCAACTTCGGCATGGTCGTCACCGGCACGGTGATGACGGCCGAGCAGATCCCGGACATGGTCGCCGCCGTCGACAACCTGGGCGCCACCGCGCGCATCCTGCTCCGGCCGGCCTACGGCTCGCAGGACTCCGCGTTCGTGGCCGCCTTGCCGCTGGGCGTCGTCCTGCAGTCCCACCTCGCCGTACCGGCGGGTCTGCGCGAGTCGCTATGACCACAGGGGAGCCGCAGTGAGCAAGAAGAAGAAAGAGGTCGATCCGTCCCGTCGGGGCAAGCGGCCGATGCCGCGTGGCTGGCCGCAGCCGGGTGGCGGGTACTCGACGTACGTGCAGGCTCCGGCCGAGTGGCGGGGTACGACGGTGCAGGTCTGCGGGATGTGGCCGTTCTCGGCCGGCACCGGCAGCCCGATGGTCGGCGTACCGATCGGCCGCAACCTGCTGTCCGGCGCGACCATGTGCTGCGACCCGATCAGCTGGTTCATGCGGGCCAAGCTGATCTCGAACCCGTCGATGTTCGTGCTCGGCAAGCCGGGTCTGGGCAAGTCGACGATCACCCGCCGGATGGCGCTCGGCCTGGCAGGGTACGGCATCCAGCCGCTGGTGCTCGGCGACCTGAAGCCCGACTACAAGGACCTGATCGAGGCCCTCGGCGGGCAGGTCATCCAGCTCGGCCGCGGCCGTGGTCACCTGAACGTGCTCGACCCGGGCGAGTCCCGCCAGGCCGCACTGCGGCTCACCGGCAAGGCGCGTGAGGCGATCCAGGCGGACGCGCACGGTCGCCGGCAGACGATGGTGTCGGCGCTGATCTCGATCATGCGCTCGGCTCCGCCGACGGACCGCGAGGAGACGATCATCGACGAGGCCCTCAAGGTCCTCGACGAGCGCTACGCCGGTACGCCGGTACTCCGCGATCTGCTCCAGGTCGTCCAGGAGGCGCCGGACCGGGTCCGCAACGTTGCCCTGGACCGCGGCAGCCTGGACCGGTACCGGCAGATCACCGAAGGACTCGAGGCGTCCCTGATCGGTCTGGTCGGCGGTGGCCGGCTCGGTGAGATCTTCTCCGAGCAGACCGACAACCCGATGCAGATGGACCGTCCGGTCGTCTTCGACGTCTCCAACATCGACGACTCCGAGACGAACCTGCAGGCCGCCGTACTGCTGGCCTGCTGGTCCTACGGGTTCGGTGCGGTCGCGGTCGCCCAGGCGCTGGCCGAGGCCGGACTGGAGCCGCGGCGGCACTACTTCGTCATCCTCGACGAGCTCTGGCGGGTGCTGCGCGCCGGTCGTGGTCTGGTCGACCGCGTCGACGCGCTGACCCGGCTGAACCGGCAGCGTGGTGTCGGGATGGCGATGATCTCGCACACCATGTCCGACCTGCTGGCGCTGGAACACCCCGAGGACCGGATGAAGGCCAAGGGCTTCGTCGAGCGGTCCGGCATGGTCATCTGCGGTGGTCTGCCGCGGGCCGAGATGGAGAACCTGACCGAAGTGGTGCCGATGTCGCAGGAGGAGCAGAACATGCTCATCGGCTGGCAGGACCCGCCCGCGTGGGACCCGGCCACCGGTGAGGAGGCCGCGCCCCCTGGTCGCGGTAACTTCCTGGTCAAGGTCGGTGGCCGCCCGGGCATCCCGGTGCACGTCGGCCTCACCTCGGTCGAGCGCGAGATCAACGACACCAACAAGCTCTGGAAGACCGGTGCCGACGGCAAGCCGATGAAGATCGAGGTCGCCCCGGACGGCACCGAGGAGGTCGTCGGGGAGTACAGCCTGGACGATCCGGCGATGCTGCCGCCGCCCGACCCGACCACGCGAGTGGTCGCCAGAACGGGAGTTGACGAGTAATGGCCCAGGGCAAGAAGAGCACCGGACCGGGCGGCCTGTCCGGCGAGTCGATCCTGATCTTCGTCGGCATCGGCCTGTTCGCGATCGTCGTGGTCGGTGTCTGGGGTGCGCTCAAGATCGCGGCCGGGATCAACCACAGCCGTCCGGTCCCGAACCCGATGACGGCCCTGGCCGAGCTGGTCAGCGGCAAGCTGATGTGGTCCGGTGCGGCCACCGGTGTGCTGATCCTCGAGCTGCTGGTGCTGGCCGGCCTCGGTGCCGGCGGGTGGCTGTTCGCCCGGCGGACGCAGCAGAGCATCGGCCGGGTGGACCGGCAGGCGTCGCTGATGTCGAAGCGGTCCGAGATCTTCAAGCTCACCCGGGAGGGTGCGCAGGGAATCGCGGAGCGGCTCGGCGCCGGCCATGCCGGTCCCGGCATCATGATCGGCCGGACCGTCCGCGACAACCTCGAGGTGTTCGGGTCCTGGGAGGACATGCACGTCGACATCTGGGGTCCCCGAACCGGTAAGACGACGTCTCGCGCCGTACCGGCGATCCTGGACGCGCCGGGCGCGGTGGTCGCCACCTCGAACAAGCGCGACATCGTCGACGCCACCCGGGGACCGCGGACCGAGCGCGGGCCGGTCTGGGTGTTCGACCCGCAGGAGGTCTGCGAGGAGCCGAACACCTGGTGGTGGAACCCGCTCAGCTACATCACCGACGAGACCAAGGCCCGCGAGATGGCCGAGCACTTCGTCGCCTCGCAGCGCCAGGTGAACGCCCAGACCGACGCGTTCTTCGATGCCGCCGGCACCGACCTGCTGGCCGGCCTGCTGCTTGCCGCGGCGGTTGCGAAGCGGCCGATCACCCAGGTGTACACCTGGCTGGCCGACCAGCGGAACGACGAGCCCGAGCGGATCCTGCGCAACACCCCGGGCCTGCAACTGTCCGCTGACGCACTGTCCGGTGTCATCAACGCGCCGGACAAGCAGCGCGCCGGCGTCTACGGCACGGCGCAACAGAGCGCCCAGTTCCTGGTCAACCGCAAGGTCACCCGCTGGGTCGTCCCGCAGGGTGCGAACGACACCCGCCCGCAGTTCAACCCGCACGAGTTCGTCCGCCAGGGCGGCACGCTGTACAGCCTCTCCAAGGAAGGCGCCGGTACGGCGGGACCGCTGGTCACCGCACTCACGGTGGCGGTCGTGGAGGCCGCCGAGCAGTTCGCGCGCGGTTGCCCGATGGGCCGGATGCCGAACCCGCTGGTCGGCGTACTGGACGAGGCGGCGAACGTGTGCCGCTGGAAGAACCTGCCCGACCTCTACAGCCACTTCGGCTCCCGCGGCATCGTGCTGATGACGATCCTGCAGTCGTGGGCGCAGGGCCAGGAGTGCTGGGGCGACCACGGCATGGAGAAGCTGTGGTCCGCCGCGAACATCCGCGTGTACGGCGGCGGCGCCTCGGACTCGAACTTCCTCGAGCGGCTGAGCAAGCTGATCGGCGACTACGACATCATCTCGAGCTCGGTGTCGTACAACGAGGGCAAGCGCGGCACCAGCCGGCAGACCCAGCGGCAGAACATCCTCGAGGTGTCCGACCTGGCCGCGATGCCGCCCGGTCGTGCGGTCGTGTTCCCGTCCGGAATCCCGGCCACGATGGTGAAGACGGTACCGTGGTTCACCAGGCCGGACGCGGGGGCTGTGAAGGCGTCACTGGCGAAGTACGACCCGGGTGCGTCCGGTGCTCCGGCCGCCGGTGGGAACCCGTGGGTCTCGGCCGGTGCCGGCCAGCCTCCGGCGGTGCCGCGTGGCCCGGAGAAGCCGGTGTGGGAGCAGAACGAGGAGCAGCGCGGTGGATGGTGAACAGGAACTCTTCTATCCGCATGTCGCGGCGTTCGTCGAAGACCGGCTGATCTACCTGTACACCCGGCGGATCGGACAGCAGTTCATCTGGTGCCCGGAGTGGTACCGGCACGCCGAGGCACTCAGCCGGCTGGACTCGATCTGGCGGGCCTGGGAGCACCTCCGGCTCGACCCGGCGACCGGTATGTCGGTCTGGTGGCGCGACCACGCGGACCCGCACATGATGGCGCTGCTCGACCCGGACGGGCCGTTCGCGGCCTGCCGCGGGACCCACACCGACTACCCGATCCCGCCGCTCCCGGTGGAGGAACCGCCCGCGGGCCTCTTCTTCGACCAGCGTCAACCGAACCTGCGCGGAATCTAGATGTGCCTGCGCTGAAGCTGGGGTGGAAGTGGGGCAACCTGACGTTGGCGTTCGCCGTCGAGCTGGTTGCCCTAGGCATCTTTGCGTGGTGGGGCTGGGAGAACGGCTCCGGCACGGCTGTGAAGCTGGTGCTGGCCATCGGTCTGCCAGTAGTTGCAGCCGTGGTGTGGGGGCGGTTCGCCGCACCGACCGCGACCCGCACCACTCCGGTGGTGCGGGCGGTCGTGAAGGTCGTCGTCTTCGGCCTGGCCGGCGCGGCACTGTGGGCGCTCGGGCATCCGGTGCTCGCGGTCATCTTCGTCGTGGTGGTCGCCGCGAACCTGCTGATCATCCACACCCAGAAGCTGCAGCCTGACTAGTCGCCCAGGCCGAGGTCGGGCTCGGTGCTGCGATCCGGCGTCCGCCGCTTCCGGAGCTCCTTGCGGACGAACTTGCGTGCTACGGGTGGCTTCTGCGGTGCCGTGGCCGTCGCAGGCGGTTGTGCTTCCTGGGCCTGCTGTCCCTCGGTACGGCGTTCGCGGGCTCTGCCGGCGTAGTCGTCGGCGATGAGGTCCTCTTCGGTCGCCACCCGGCCCTCGCGAGCTGCCGCGCGCTGGTCACGCCGGCCGGACGCGGCCAGGCCGGCCGCACCAGGCTCGTCCGGTCGTGCGGCCGCCTCGTCGAGCTTGTGCCCGCCGCGAGCCTGATCGCTGACCGAATGCAGGCGTTCGGTGTCCGCGAGCTCGCGGTGCCGATCGCTGGTCGCATCATCGAGGTCGGCGAGCCGGAAGGCTTCCCTGGCTTCGGTCGCCGCCGCGGTGGCATCGAGGGTCTCGTGTCGCAGCCGTTGCTCTTCGAGCTCGCGCTCGTCCTCAGCGCTGAGCTCGCGCTCGGTGGCATGAGCGGCGTCGAGCTCGGCCTGGCGGCGGGCCTCGTCCTCTTCCCGGGTCAGCCCGGTGACGGCGGCCAGTCGCTCGTCCGGCTGCCGCCGCAGCGCGCGGGCACGCCGTTCACTCGCGGACTCGGTGTCGTCCTCGCCCTGCTCGTACTGGTCGAGCTCGAGAGCGACATTCGGGTCATCGTCGGTGTCGGGCATGCCGGCTCCTTTCTCCGGACCCCACGATGCCGTACCCCAGGGGTCAGCGGGTAGCTCCGGTCACCAGCCAGCCGTCGCGACGCTCCCGGGTGGTCAGTGTCAGCAGCCGCAGCAGCATGAACCCGCCGAACGCCCACCAGAGGGCGACGATGCCGCCATCGAGCCACAGCACGCTCAGCGCCAGCGGTACGTACAGCACCAGCGCGATGACCCCGGCCACAGCGAGATACGGTCCGTCACCGGCGCCGATGAGTACGCCGTCCAGCACGAACACGACTCCGTTCACGGGCTGCCAGAGAGCCGCGACGATGATGATGGCGGCGAGAGTACGGCGTACCTCCGGATCGCTGCTGAACCACGGGACGTAGACGTCGCGCAGCCCCCACAGAGCCAGACCGCCGATGAGCCCGGAGAACAGGCCCCACCACATCATCCGGCGGGTGATCGCGCGTGTGCCGGCCACATCGCCCGCACCGAGCGCACGGCCGGTGAGGGCCTGGGCGGCGATGGCGATCGCGTCCAGGGCGAGAGCGAGGAAGGACCAGAGCGTGAAGGCGACCTGGTGTGCCGCGACTGACGTCGTACCCAGGGCTGTCGCGACGAACGTCAGCAAGATGATTGCCACCCGCAACGTCAGGGTGCGGACGATCAGCGGTATGCCCATCTGTGCGGACGCGAGGATGCCGGGCCGGTCCGGCCGGAGCTTGGCGCCGTCCCGTCGCGCACCGCGGACGACGACCACTACCAGCGCGACCCCGGCTCCGGTTTGGGCGAGCGCCGTACCGAGTGCCGAGCCGGCGATGTTGAGGTCGAGGCCATAGACCAGGAGGACGTTCAGGGCGATGTTGGCGAGGTTGGCGGTGATCGCCACGATCATCGGCGTCTTGGTGTCCTGCAGACCCCGCAGTACGCCGGTCGCCGCGAGCAGGAGCAGCATCGACGGGATCCCGAAACATGAGATCCGGAGATAGGTCACCGCGTGGTCCGCGACATCCGCGGACGGATCGAACGCACCGATGGCGGCCGGCGCGAGGATCAGACCGGCCAACGCCAGTACGACGCCCAGCAGCAACGCCAGCCACAATCCGTCGATGCCCTGAGCGAGTGCGCCCTTGTGATCGCCGGCGCCGATGCGACGGGCGACGGCAGAAGTGGTGCCGTAGGCAAGGAACACGCAGATGCCGACCAGCGTCTGCAGGATTGTCCCGGCGACCCCGAGCGCGGCGAGTTGCGGCGTACCGAGGTGACCGACGATCGCCGAGTCGGCCAGCAGCATGAGGGGCTCGGACACGAGCGCGAAGAACGCCGGGACGGCGAGCCGCAGAATCTCCTTGTCCTGGTCCCCGAAGAGCCGGCGAAGTCCGCTGCGACCTGTCACGATGCCGATGGTCGGGGACGGCGGCACGTCATGAGCATGCGGCCTATTGTGCCTGACTTCGGCTGTACACAGGCGCCGGATCCCGGCCTGCGGAAAGAAGTTCGGGACTAATTCTTCTCCACAGTTGTGAATGGGAGAAACCGCAGGTCAGAGGGATGTTGTGGATGGTTGTCCCCAGATATCCACAGGGTTGTGCCCAACCTGTGCACACCACCTGCCGGGGTTTCCCACAACTCGTCCACACCCCCTGTGGACGACTGGCTACCACCCGGTGACGAGACCGGCGTACGGTCGCGTGTCACCTGGGCGCGAACAGTGTCGGTGGGCACGGCTACGGTTCGATCAGGTGTTCGATCCCGGCCTTCGATGGTCGGGCAGCGGTGAACGAGGAGGTCGGGCGAAGTGAGCGTGGCGGAGTTCCGCGGGGGACAGGGCGGCGGCCAGGAAGAGCGCAGCCCGGAGATGGGCTTCGACCGTACGCCGCCGCAGGATCTGGCGGCCGAGCAGTGCGTGCTCGGCGCGATGATGCTGAGCAAGGACGCGATCGCGGATGTGATCGAGACCCTGCGCGGCACGGACTTCTACCGGCCGGCCCACGAGTCCGTCTTCGACGCGATCACCGACCTGTATGCCCGCGGCGAGCCGGCCGACGCGATCACGGTCGCCGCCGAGCTGAACAAGCGCGGCGACATGGCCCGCATCGGCGGCGCGCCGTACGTGCACACGCTGGTCGCCTCCGTCCCGCTTGCTGCGAACGCCGGGTACTACGCGCACATCGTCCGGGAGAAGGCGATCCTGCGCCGGCTGGTCGAGGCCGGCACCAAGATCGTCCAGCTCGGGTATGCCGGTGAGGGTGAGGTCGACGATGTCGTCGACGAGGCCCAGGCCGAGATCTACTCGGTCACCGAGAAGCGCACCACCGAGGACTACGCGCCGCTGAAGGACATCATGGAGGGCGCCCTCGACGAGATCGAGGCGATCGACTCCCGTGGGGACGCGATGGTCGGCGTACCGACCGGGTTCACCGACCTGGACGAGCTGACCAACGGCCTGCACCCCGGCCAGATGATCATCGTCGCCGCCCGTCCCGCGATGGGGAAGGCGCTCGCGCTCGACACCCCGCTGCCGACGCCGACCGGCTGGACCACGATGGGCGAGATCGCCGTCGGCGACCAGCTCCTCGACGCCAACGGTCAGCCGACCACGGTGGTGGCGGCGACCGAGGTGATGGTGGACCGGCCGTGTTTCCGGCTGTCCTTCTCCGATGCCAGCACGATCGTCGCCGACGCCGAGCACCAGTGGCGCGTCGAGGACGGTGGCCGCCCGGTGGTCTGCACGACCGCCGACCTGTACACGGCGATGTCAGCGAGTCCCGGACTGACACCGCCGATCCCCGGGTCGGCGCCGCGGCAGATCACCGGGCACGGTTTCCCGGCCGCGCTCGCCGGTGAGGGTGACCGCCGGCTCGAGTGGGTCGACCCGGTCGAGAGTGTGCCGGTGCGTTGTGTCGAGGTGGACAACCCCGACCATCTGTACCTGGCCGGCAAGACGATGATCCCGACCCACAACTCCACCCTGGGCCTCGACTTCGCCCGCTCCGCCTCGATCCGGCACGGCCTGACCTCGTGCATCTTCTCGCTGGAGATGAGCCGCAACGAGATCACCATGCGTCTGCTCTCGGCCGAGGCCAAGGTCCCGCTGCACCACATGCGCAACGGCAAGATGACCGACGAGGACTGGGCCCGCCTGGCCCGCAAGATGGGCGAGGTCTCCGAGGCTCCCCTCTTCATCGACGACTCGCCGAACCTCACCATGATGGAGATCCGCGCCAAGGCCCGCCGCCTCAAACAGCGCCACGACCTCCGCCTCATCGTCATCGACTACCTCCAGCTGATGACGTCGGGCAAGAAGGTCGAGTCCCGCCAACTCGAAGTCTCCGAGTTCTCCCGCTCCATCAAGCTCCTCGCCAAAGAACTAGAGCTCCCGGTAGTAGCCATCTGCCAGCTGAACCGAGGCTCAGAACAACGCTCCGACAAACGCCCCATGGCCTCAGACCTCCGCGAATCCGGCTGCCTAACCGCTGACACGCGGCTGCTGCGTGCGGATTCCGGCGCGGAGATCTCGCTCGGCGAGTTGCTGGCGACGGACGCCAAGGACATCCCGGTCTGGTCGCTGGACGACCGGCTGAAGCTCGTGCCGCGCACCCTGACGCACGCCTTCCCGAGCGGGGTCAAGGAGGTCTTCCGGGTGAAGCTCGCGTCTGGCCGCGAGGTCAAGGCCACCGCGAACCACCCGTTCCTGACGTACGACGGCTGGAAGTCCTTGGGCGATCTGATCCCGGGGTTCCGAGTGGGCTCGCTCCGGCACGTGCCGCCGCCGCTCGAGGTCAAGCCGTGGGACGAGGATGAGGTCACGCTGCTCGCGCACCTCCTCGGAGACGGCTCCTTCGTCAAGCGTCAGCCGATCCGCTACGCCAGCATCGACGAAGGCAATTTGACCGCGGTCGCGGAGGCGGCACACCGGCGGTTCGGCATCACCGGGATCCGCGATGAGCACGCCGCCGCTCGGGTGACCAGTCTTCGTCTGCCCGCGCCGTACCGGCTGGCTCGCGGCAAGCGCAACCCGATCGCCGCCTGGCTTGACGGTCTGGGACTGTTCGGCCTCCGCAGCCATGAGAAGTTCGTGCCCGACGGCGTCTTCGCGCTCCCGAAGGAGCAGATCGCTCAGTTCATCCGCCATCTCTGGGCCACCGACGGTTCGGTCCGCTGGGACGCGAAGACCCGCCAAGGTCGCATCTACTACGCCAGCACCAGCCGCCGCCTCGTCGACGACCTGGCCCGACTCCTTCTCCGCCACAACATCTTCACCCGGATCAAGACAGCCAAGAAGGCTGGCTATCGCGATTCGTACCACCTGCACATCTACGGCGCCGAGAACCAGCTCCGGTTCTGTGACCAGATCGGCGTCCACGGACTTCGGGGCCTGAAGGTGCTGGAGGTCGCGACAGCCCTCCGCGACATCAAGGGCAACACCAACCTGGACACGGTGCCGAAGGAGGTCTGGTCCCGGGTTCGCGAGGTCCTTGCCGACCGCAACGTCACACACCGCGAGTTCGCCGCAGCCATGGACACCAAGTTCTCGGGCTCGACGATGTGGAAGCACGCTCCCAGCCGGCAACGCCTCGCCAAGGTCGCCGATATCCTCGACAACGCCGACCTCGAAGTCCTCGCGACCAACGACATCTTCTGGGACACCATCACCTCGGTCGAAAGCCTCGGCGAACAAGAGGTGTACGACGCCACCGTCCTCAGCACCCACAACTTCATCGCCAACGGCATCGCCCTACACAACTCGCTGGAACAGGACGCCGACGTTGTCCTCCTGCTCCACCGCGAGGATGCGTACGAGCGGGAGTCGACCCGGCCGGGTGAAGCTGACTTTATTGTGGCCAAGCACCGTAACGGGCCGACTGCCGATGTCGTCGTTGCCTTCCAGGGGCACTACTCGCGGTTTGTGGACATGGCCCACGACGGTTAGCGGTTCTTCCAGTGTTTGGCTGAGGTTGATTCTTGGGCCAGGAGGCGGAGGGACGAGATGAGGGTTTCGCCGAGGATGGTGCCGATGACGACCGACTCGGCCAGCTGGTCCCGGGTGGGGTTGGCGGTTACTGCTTCGATTTCGAGGGCGGCGAAGCTGTCTACCGCGTCGGCGTAGGCGTCCAGCAGGGTGACGAGGTTGTCCTGGCTGAGGGTTCGGAAGGCGGCGACGGTTTCGATCAGGGTGGCTAGGGCGGGGGCCTCGGGCTCTACGGTCCAGCCGCGCCTGGTGATCAAGTCCGTGACCTGGGTGGTGGCGGCGATGCGGGCCTCCTCGGTGGCGGTCTGTTTGCGGGTCGGGGTGAGCGCGCGGTGGGCGCGGCCGATCTGTTCGTGCAGGGGTACGTCGTCCGAGTCGAGCGACTCGAGGATGTCCTTGACCTGCGCGACCGGGACCTGAGCGAGCTCGACCAGGGCCCGGATCAGGCGGAGCCGGCGCACGTGGGGTTCGCCGTACGACGCCTGGTTCGGGCTGCTGAGTTCGCCCGCGGGGAGCAGGCCCTCGCGTAGGTAGTACTTGATCGTCGGCACCGGGACCTCGGTGACCTTGCTCAGTTCCCCGATTCGCATTTTCGCTTGCCTTCCGCTCGACTGTGATGGATAGTATCAGTATCCATAAACGGATACTCCAACTATCCATGTGAGGAGCTGAATCGATGATCCCCCTCGTGCTGGTGCTGTCGACGCTGGTCTTCCGGGCGCTGGGTGCGCTCGGGGTCCAGCGGTTCGCGAGCTGGCCGGCGAGTGCGGCGCACGGGATGGCGCTGATGCTGCTGTTCACCGCGAGCGCGCACTTCGTCCCGGCGAATGTGACGGTGATGCCGAACCACGCCGACATGACGCGGATGGTGCCACCGTTCCTGCCGTTCGCGGACGCACTCGTCTACATAACAGGTGTTCTGGAACTGCTCGGCGCAGTCGGTCTCGTCGTCACCGCGACCCGCTGGGCGGCCGGCTATGCGCTCGCCGCGCTGTTCATTTCGTTGCTGCCGGCAAACATTCACGCCGCGGTCGCCGACGTACCGTTCGCCGGTGGTGAGGCGACGCCGCTGTGGCAGCGGATTCCTGAGCAGGTGCTCTATCTGGCGGTCGCGCTCTGGGTGGCCCGGGCCGCACGCAAGTCCCCTGAGATCCACGTGAAAGAAGAGGTGTACGTATGACCGACACATCCCGGATCATCGCCGGAGTGATCCTGCTGACCATCGTCACGATCCAGTTCGGTGGCTACTTCATGACCAAGATCGTCCGTGGTCAGGTGCCGATGACCGGGTTCCAGAAGTCGTTCGCGCGAGCCGGTCACGCGCATGCCGGTGTACTGGTGATCCTGAGTCTGGTCGGGCTGCTGTACGTCGACCAGACCAGCCTGACCGGGTTCTGGTTGTGGGTCGCGCGGCTGGCGATCCCGGCGGCGGCAGTCCTGATGTCCGGCGGGTTCTTCGCCTCGTCCGCGGGCAAGGACCGGACGCAGCCGAATCAGTTCCTCTGGGTGCTCTGGGTCGGCGCCGCGTCCCTCGCACTTGGCGTACTGACCCTCGGCATCGGCCTGATCGTTGCCTGACCACGCCGCCCCGCGGGTGGAATCACTGCCCGCGGGCGCGGAAGGCCACCGCGAGCCGTTCGCCGACGGAGCCGATCAGGGCGGCAACCTCCTCGGTCGCCTCGTCGACGGTGAATTCGGCGCCTAGGGCAACGACCGACACCACCTGGGACAGCACCATCGAGGCCGTGTCCGCAGTGAACCGGACCACGCAGGCATCGGCCGCCAGTGCTTCAACCGTCCCGCGAACCACGCCCTCGAACGTGTCGGCCACGACCTCAGCCGGCACCTGGACCGTGAGCCGCACCGAATGCCGGTACTGCGCGGCCGCGAAGGACTCCACCAGGTACGTCGAAGCATCCGGCGCCGGCAGGACCCGCGGCGTGAACCGATGCAACGCCGGCGTCACCGCGTCGATCCGGTCGACCCGGAACGTCCGCCAGTCATCGCGCGACGGATCGAACGCGAGCAGGTACCACCGCCAGGTCAACGTCAGCAACTGATGCGGCTCTACCCGGCGACGTGCCGGGTCCCCCTGACGACCTTGGTAGTCAAAGGCAACGATCTCGTGGTTCCGGCAGCACCGCGCGAGTACGGCTAGTACCTCCGGATCCACCTGTGGAACACCAGGCCGAGGAACCGCCGCCGCGGCCGAACTCACCGCCGCCAACTGCGGCCGCAGCCGAGCCGGCAACACCTGCTCGAGCTTGGCCAGCGCCCGCATCGAACTCTCCGCGATCCCACTCACCCCGCCACCGGCCGCGCCGACCAGACCGAGCGCGACGGCCACCGCTTCGTCGTCGTCGAGTTGGAGCGGCGGCAACGTCGTACCCGGACCGAGTCGGTAGCCGCCCGCGGTCCCGGTCGTCCCGGTGACCGGGTAGTCGAGGGAGCGCAGCCGGTCGACGTCGCGCCGTACTGTCCGCTCGGTGACGCCGAGGCGGTCGGCCAGTTCGTGGCCGGACCACTCGCGGCGGCTCTGCAGCAACGACAGCAGGCGGAGCAGGCGGCCTGGCATCTCCTTCCGGGTACTCACCACACCAGCATGCCTTGCGGACAAGATGTGTCCGCAAGGGCTCCTAGGGTGAATCACATGATGTTGACGACGGAAAGCAACGGCTACGACGAGGCACGGCTCGGATTCCAGCGACGGGACCCGCACCGGCCCGCGGTGATCTTCCCGGTCACGAGTACGGCGGAGGTGGAGGACGCGGTCCGTTATGCGACCGATCACGACCTGCGGATCGCGGTCCAGGCAGCCGGGCACGGACTGAACGCGGGGATGGACGGCGGCGTGCTGATCGCGACCGGCGCCTTCAATGGTGTCCGGGTCGACGCGGACCGGAAGACCGCCTGGGTCGAAGCGGGTGCGACCTGGCGCGACGTGATCGAGGCGACCACGCCGTACGGGCTTGCGCCGTTGTCCGGCAGTCTTCCTGGGGTCGGCGCGATCTCGTACACGCTCGGCGGCGGGCTCGGATTGATGGCTCGGCGGCACGGATACGCGGCCGACCATGTGCGGCGGATCGAGCTGATCACGCCCGATGGGGTACGCCGGAACGCGGAGGACGACCCGGATCTGTTCTGGGCGCTCCGCGGCGGTGGCGGCAACTTCGGCGTGGTGACGGGGATCGAGATCGACCTCTTCGACGTACCGACGCTGTACGGCGGAAGCCTGTACTTCGACTTCACCGAGTACCCGGACGCGGCGGAAGTCTGGCGCGAATGGACCCGGACCGTGCCCGAAGAGGTCACCTCGGCGGTCGCGATTGTCCCGATCCCCGACATCCCGCCTGTGCCTGCCCCACTGCGTGGCAAGTACATCGCCCAGCTCCAGCTCGCGATCCTCGGTTCGGGCGGTGAGGACCTGATCAAGCCGCTCCGGGCGATCGGTCAGCCAGTGCTCGACACGGTCGGCGAACTCTCGTACGCCGAGTCCGGCAAGATCTTCGCCGAGCCCGAACGCCCGGACAGCTATCGATCCCGCAATGTCCTGCTCAGCGATCTCGACCCGAAGGCGCTGGCGACCCTGCCCGACCTCGCCGGTCCGGACGCGTCGTCGATGTCCGTGATCGGGATCCGTCATCTCGGTGGTGCACTCAGCCGCCCGCCGGCCGTCCCGAACGCGGTCGGCCATCGGGAGGCTGCGTACGCGTTGACTGTTTTGCAACCGGGGGAGGCCGATCGGGCCGAGCAGTACCGGACGATCCTCGAGCCCTGGCGAGAGATTACGGTCGGCCGGTTGCTCAACTTCACCTTCGCTGTGTTGTCGAGCGATGAGCTCCGGGAGGCATTCGATCCCGGTGACTACGACCGGCTGCTGGAGCTCAAGCGCCGGTACGACCCGGATGGCCGGCTGCTTGCGAATCACCAGCTCTAGCGATCAGCTCCTCGACCACGGCGGGTGCGATCACAGAGCGGCTGTTACGTCGATCTCGACGAGTTGGCCTGGGAAGCCCAACTGGGCAACGCCGAGCAGCGTGCTGGCCGAGGTGAACGCCGGTGCGAGTGCGGACTCGTTCAGTTGCGTCCACACCGCCGAGAGGTCCTCACGGACTGGGCTCGCAACGTAGATCACCGTGCGTACGACGTCTGCCGGGGAAGCGCCCGCGGATTCGAGCGCGGTGAGGATGTTGGCGATCACCTGTGCGGTCTGGCCCTCCAGCCCGCCCTCGGCGAGGTCGCCCGACGGCTGCAGCGGGCACTGGCCGGCCAGGTAGATCAGCATGTCCGCCTGGACCTTGGTCACGTGGTGATAGCCAGGCGTCGGGTGCAGTCCATCCGGGTTGGCGCGCTCGATCGTCACCCCCCGAGCCAACGCGAGCGCGGCGCTACGGTCAACAGCTTTACCGGGTCAAGAGTTTCACCGGGTAAAGCGTCGTACGAAACGCTTCTGCCAGGGCGTCTCCACTGCGTGCCGGTCGTAGTTCCGGCGCACGTAGTCGACGGCGTCCGCGGCGGGGATCCCGTCGAGGATCGCGAGACAGGCGAGCGCCGTACCGGTGCGACCGCGACCACCGCCGCAGGCGAACTCGACCCGCTCGCTGCCCGCCCGCTCCAACGCCTCAGCGAAAACGGCGCGGGCTTCCGCGCGATCGGAGGGCAGCCAAAAGTCGGGCCAGCGAAGCCACCGCGACTCCCAGGAAACCGGCGGTGGCTCCTTGCCCAACAGGTACACGCCGTACGCCGGACATGGCTCTGCCGCCGGGCCGTTGCGCAGACCACGTCCGCGCACCAGTCGACCCGACGGCAGCTCCATCACGCCGGATGCACCCTTGACCCACGCTTGCATCCGGCAACGGTATCTAGGCGGTCAACCGCTCCTCGGTGGAAGTCGAGAAGAGGTGCAGCTTGTCGGCGTCCGGGGCCAGGTGCACGAGAGTGCCCTTGTCGTTGTGGAGCCGGGTGCCGATCCGGGCAATGATCTGCTGCTTCTCGTCGGTGTGCTCCGCGGTCCCGTACAGGAACGCGTCCGAACCGAGCTCTTCGATCACGGCGACCTTCACCGGCAGACCGGCGTCGGCCAGGTGGAACGCCTCCGGGCGGATGCCGAGCGTCAGCGTCTTGTCGTCACCGGCCTTGGCCAGCAGCTTCCGCTCGATCGGAACCACGTAGTCGCCGATCTTCGCGCCGCCGTCGGTGATCTCGGCCTCGATCAGGTTCATCGCGGGCGAGCCGATGAAGCCGGCCACGAACTTGTTCTTCGGCCGGTCGTAGAGGTTCAGCGGGGTGTCGACCTGCTGGAGTACGCCGTCCTTCAGTACGGCGACCCGATCGCCCATCGTCATCGCCTCGACCTGGTCGTGGGTGACGTAGACGGTGGTGACGCCGAGGCGGTGCTGCAGTTCGGCGATCTGGGTGCGGGTCTGGACCCGGAGCTTGGCGTCGAGGTTCGACAGCGGCTCGTCCATCAGGAACACCTGAGGATTACGGACGATCGCGCGACCCATCGCGACGCGCTGACGCTGACCACCGGACAGTGCCTTCGGCTTGCGGTCGAGGTACTCCTCGAGACCCAGCAGCTTGGCCGCTTCCTCGACGCGCTTGGCGCGGTCGTCCTTGTGGACGCCCTGCATCTTCAGCGCGAAGCCCATGTTGTCGGCGACCGACATATGTGGGTAGAGCGCGTAGTTCTGGAACACCATCGCGATGTCGCGTTCCTTCGGCGGGCTGTTGGTCACGTCCCGGTCGCCGATGTAGATGGAACCTTCGTTCACCTCTTCGAGGCCGGCCAGCATCCGCAGCGCCGTCGACTTGCCGGAACCCGACGGGCCGACGAGCACCATGAACTCGCCGTCCTCGATGTCGAGATCGAGCCTGTCCACCGCGGCGATGTCGGTACCCGGGTACACCCGGGTGGCTCCCTTGAACGAGACAGTTGCCATGTCGCGCTTCCTCTCCTCCGCCGGCAGGAACGTGCCGGACGATCCGTAGCAAAGGCCCCCAGGGTTGGGTGTCTTGCCTCGGTGACACATCACCAAGACATCTGGAAGAACGAGCGACCTCCCATTTACATTCCCGAGTGATGGAAGTTGTCGGTCCATTGACAAGCAGAATTTTTATGTACAAACTCTTTTTTGTGATGCGAGACGTGATGCACCTGGAGCAGCTCGAGCAGGCCGAGGCCCTGTTCAAGCCGCAACGGATCGAGGTCCTGCGGCGGCTGGCCGAACCACAGACCTGTGGCGAGGTGGCCGAGCAGCTCGGGCAGACACCGCAGCGCGTCTACTACCACGTCAAACGCCTCGTCGAGGCCGGTCTGGTGACACTGGTGGAGGAGCGCAAGGTGCGCGGAGTCCACGAGGGCATCTACCAGGCGACGGCACGCTCGTACTGGCTGTCGCCGCGGCTGATCGGCCGCATCGGCAGCCTGCGGCGGGCCCGCGACGAGCTCAGTCTCGGCTACGTGCTGGACCTGATGGAAGAGGTCCAGACCGACATCGCCGCGCTGGACCGGTCGGCTCCGGAGCTGCCGTCCATCGGGGTGTCCGGTGAGATCCGGGTCCCACCGGACCGGCGGCAGGAGTTCTTCCAGGACCTGCGCAGCACGCTGCAGGACCTCTTCGAGCGCTACGGCGGAGCTGAGGGCGACGCCTTCAAGCTGGCCGTGGCGTGCTACCCCAAGGGAGACCAAGAATCATGACCGAACCGCTCATCCTCCAAGTTCGCGCCCGGGCCGGCCTCGACGAGACCCGGCAGGCGCTGACCGATCCCAAGGCGCTCAACGCCTGGCTCGGTGAACACTCGACTGTCGACCTGCCCGCGACGTACGAGTTCTGGGGCCGCTACATCCCCGAGGGCGACGCGCCGCACCAGCGGGTCGTCGGGTACGACGGCAACACGCTGACGCTGGGGTGGACCCTCGACGGCGTGGAGACGACCACGGAGATCTCGTTGATTGCCGAGGGCGACGAATCCACCGTGATCAGGGTGGCGCAGAGCCACTTCGACTTCGCCGAAGCCCTCAGCGGGTCGACGATTCGCGGCGTACTGCAGACCTTCTGGTCGCTCGCTCTCGCCAACCTGGTCGACCACCTGGAAGGACGCGAGCTGACCACGCGGCCGGACTTCACATCGGCCGAGTTCACCGGCGAGGCGCTGATCGACGCGCCGGTCGCGCAGGTGTACGCGTCGCTGACCGAGTCCGAGAAGGCGTCCGCGTGGTTCGGATTCCCGATCGGGATCGAGCCGTTCGCCGGTGGCCGGTTCGCGATGGGCGGCTTCGACGCCGGCCCGGGTGCGACGGTGGTCGAGGTGGTCGACGGCCGCGCGATGTCCGTCGACTGGGGACCGAACGGGATCAGCCACTGGGAGCTGGCCGAGTCCGAGGGCAAGACGCGGCTGACCTTCGTGATGAGCGGGTTCGACGAGTCCAACCCGCCGTACGGCGCCTGGCTCGGCTGGCTCAGCGGGGTCGCGGGACTGCGCCGCTTCAACGAGCTGAAGGACTGGCAGGTCTGGGTCGCTTAGGGAGACAAGCCCTAGAAGTACGGGTCCTCCGGCCGGATCGAGTCGGTGAGGAGATCGAGCAGGGCGGTGACCGCTCGGCTCGGTCTCCTTCCGCTGATCGTGACCACGGACAACGTCCAGGTCAGGTCGGTGCCGGCGATCGGGAGCTGGGCGACGTCGGGTGTGGTGGTCAGTTCCAGCGCGGGTACGACGGCGACGCCGAGCCCGGCGCGGACGTAGTCGGGGATCGTGGTCAGTTCCGGCACCTCGACCCGGACCCGACGGGGCAGACCGACGTTCTCGAAGGCGCGGTCGACCATGCTGCGGTTGCCGAACCCGTGCGGCATGTCGACGAATCGCTCCCCTTTCAGCTCCTCCAGCCGGACGCCCTGCTGACCGGCGAGCGGGTGTGACTCCGGCAGCAGTACGACGAACGGGACGGAGGCGAGGTCGTGAATCTCGAGTCCGTACAGCTCCGGTCGTGAGAGGCCGACCAGGGCGACGTCCAGACGACCGTGCCGTACGTCGTCGGCCAGCCCACTCGACCCGGTCGGCGAGGTGGCGACCTGTACGTCGACCAACGGATACTTCCGGTGGAATGCGCCGAGTAGCTCGGCCAGGTTGACCAGGCGCAGCCGTGCGAGCGTGCCGATCCGGATGTTGCCGCGTAGTCCGGCGGACGCCTCCTCGACGGCGGCCCGAGCGCGGTCCAGCGCCTCCAACGCAGCCTTTGCTTCCGGCAGCAAAGCCTCGCCGGCCGCAGACAGTGCCACTCGTCGGGTCGAGCGGTCGAACAGGGTCGTCTTCAGATCCGTCTCGAGCGCGCGGATGGCGGCCGAGACGCTCGACTGGACCGTGAACAGCCGCTGCGCCGCCCGGGTAAAGCTCAGTTCCTCGGCGACGGCGACGAAGTACTCGAGCTGTCTGCTGTCCACAGGCCACCCCCACCCCAACCTCTTCTTGATTTCTTACATTTATCGTACTTCTCGATAAGACAGTGCAAGAACTTTCGTTGGACTCGATAGATGATGCGAGCCACCCTGGACACATGTCCACCTTGACTGGTCCGCGTGCGCTCGGATCGACTTCACGCGTGCGCTTGTCCCACGGCCCAGGCTTCTGGGTGATCGCCGCGGCCTTCCTGACCACGATGGCGTTCTCCACGATCCCGACGCCGCTCTATGCCATCTACCAGCACCGCGACGGATTCCCGACGTACGTCATCACGATCATCTTCGCGAGCTACGCGGTCGGGGTGATGGCGTCGCTGTACCTGGCCGGCCATGTGAGTGACTGGCTGGGCCGCCGGCGGGTCGCGCTGCTCGCCGTACTCGCTGAGGTGTTGTCGGCGGGCGTCTTCCTGTTGTGGCAGGACGTGCCTGGTCTGCTGCTCGCGCGCTTCATCTGTGGGGTTGGCGTTGGGGTGCTGACCGCGACTGCCACTGCGCACTTGTCTGAGCTGCGACAGGTCTCGCGGCCGGATGAGGATCCGGGGCGGTCGGCGCTGATCTCCAGCATGGTGAACCTCGGCGGGCTGGCGTTCGGTCCGCTGGTGGGTGGGCTGCTGGCCCAGTACGTCGACGCTCCGCTCGAGCGCCCGTACGAGATCTTCTTGGTGCTGCTGGTGCTGAGTGCGATCGGGATCGCGGTGGTGCCGGAGACCGTGGAGCGGTTGGAGGAACGGCCTGCTTATCGACCGCAGCGGGTGGCGTTGCCGTCGTCGGCCAAGCCGTTGTTCTTCGCTTCGGCGATCGGTGCGTTCGCTGCGTTTGCGATCTTCGGGCTGTTCACCTCGCTGGCGCCGACGTTCCTGGCTGGGACGCTGCATCACACGTCACGGGTGCTGGCTGGGGTCGTGACGTTTGCGGTCTTCATTGCGGGTGCCGGCAGTCAGATCGTGTTCGTGCGGCTCAGTCGGCAGCATCAGTTGCGGGTCGGGCTGGTCGCGATGTCGGTTGGTCTGATTGGCGTTGCGCTCGGCGGGTTGCTTCCGAGCCTGTGGATCTTCATCGTTGGCGGCGTGATCGCCGGGGTCGGGGTTGGGCTCGTCTTCCGCGGCGCCGTCGCCACCGCCGCGTCGCTCGCCGGGCCGACCTCCCGCGGCGAGGTCCTCGCGGCCCTCTTCTTGATCGCGTACGCCGGTCTGGCGATCCCCGTACTCGCGATCGGACTGGGGCTCGCCCTCCTCCCGGCCGACGTCGCCCTCCTCATCTTCTCCGCCCTGATCCTGGTCCTGGTCAACGCCGCCGTACTGCGCATGCTCCGCGCCCACAGGTAGTTTGCTCTGGTGGATCTCGAGCGGGACTTCGGGCTGAGTGTCCGTGCGTTGGTGCCGCATGTGGGTGGGTTCGAGAGTGATTGCTGGGTGGCGGACGACGCCTGGTTCGTGAAGGTGTGGAAGCGGGCGGGGGTGCCTGACGGGCTGGGCTTGTTGGAGGAGTTGCGAGGGCTCGGATTGCCGGTGGTGACGGCTCGGCCCACTGTGGACGGGCAGCTCTTCGCGATGGTCGACGATCGGCCGTATGCCGTCTTTCCTTATATCCAAGGGCGTACGGCGACCCGTAACGACTGGCGTGTGACCGCGCGAGCGCTCAAGCAGGTGCATGAGGTGACGGATCGGCCGGACCTACCGCGCGCCACGCTGGACGAGCCGGATGTGGAGCAGTTGGCGCAGCGGCTCGATCATCCGTGGATTGTGGACCGGCGGGATGAGGTGGCTGCGGCGATCGATCGGCTGTACGGCGTGATCGAACGAGCGCGCGACAAACCCGTACGCGAAGTCCTTTGTCATCGCGACTTCGGCGGTCTCAACCTGATCGTGGACGACGCGGGCGAGGTCGCGGCCATTCTCGACTGGGAGCAGGCCGTGATCGGGCCGCGCGAGCACGACGTGTGGATCGCCGCCGAAGGACCGGAGCTCGGACCCTTCCTCGCGGAGTACGGCGCTCACGATCTCGACCTGGATCACCTCGAGTACGCCTTACTGTCCCGAGCCCTCCGGGATATGGCCGCTCGCGTACTCGGCGGAGTCGATCGGCCGGGCGTGGATACGTGGGGTTTCGACCGGATCGCCCGGCTGGACACCGACCTTGCGGTGTTCCGCGAGTACTGCAACTGATGCCCCCTGCTCCTAGGATGCGGGTATGGGAGTGACTGTGGAGGTTGGGGAGCAGGCGGCTTACTTGGCTCGGGTGGGGCGGGCAGGGATGTTGCTGTTGCCGATGATTACGGGCATCGGAGAGCAGGTGCGGGAGTGGGCTGACGAGCTCGCGGGGGAGGGGATCACGGCGTTGGTGTGGGATCCATTCAAGGGGCGGAGTCTCGACAACTCGACGCGGGAAGAGCTCAGCGGGCTGCTCAAGCAGATGGATGACGACACCGCACTGGCGGAGCAGGCCGAGTTGCTCGACTACCTGACCGGCGAGCTCGGTTGCAACAAGGTCGGCGTGATCGGCTGGTGTCTGGGTGGGCGGTTCGCGTTCCTGCTCGGCGCGCGGGATCAGCGGGTGGCGAGTGTTACCGCGTTCCACCCGACCGTGCCGTCGAATCTGCCGCCGCATCACACGTACGACGCGATCGGTGAAGCAGCCGGGATCACCGCCCCCGTGCTGGTGAGCTACCCGAGCGCCGACACCGCCGTACCGAACGCAGACTTCGAGGCACTGCAGACTGCGCTGCAGGCACGGACGACCGGCGCGACGTTCACGCAGTACTTCCCGGGCGCGGTCCACGGCTTCACCGACAAGTCCCGCCACGACAACGAGGTGAACGCAGCCGCCTACAAGCTCGCCTGGCCCCAAGCCCTCGCCTTCATGAAGTCGACCGTCGCCTAGTCGCCTCGAAGAGCGGTCTCCAAAGCCCGATGCAGCTCGCCCAGTCGACTACGACCGGGCGAGCCAAGCGGGAACCGCCGGAGCACCTCCCGCACCACCGGCGGCACCCGCTCCACCGCCCCACGGATGACGGCGTCGGCGGCGGCCGGATCCCCGCTTGCCAGTTCCTGCGCATACGCCGCGTACTGCGCGGCCGCGACCACATGCTTCACCTGCGTCGCAGCGGCCAACGGATGCAGGTACGCCGAACCCGCTGCACCCACCGCAGCCCGTGCGGCCGCCTCTGCGGCTGGGTCGCCGATCTCGCCGGCAGCCTTGAGCGCACCCCACGCGGTTGTGCGGATCTGCTTGGTTCGCTTGCCCCCGGCACCAAATTCCCGCACGGCTTCGATCGCGGCCCGCGGTCGCAGGTCATCCGGAGCCACCGCCTCGAACAGCGGCAGGGCTTGTTCGGCCGAATCGGCTGACCACAAGCTGAGCGACCGGAGTTCGTCCAGGCTCAACGGTATTTCGTCGTACCCCATGAGCCTCAATCGTATCGTTGAACCCCAACGTTTAAGCTTCTACGCTGCCCGTCGGTGGGCGGTAGGCGTCGTACCGCGGACGCGCTTGAACGCAACGCTCAACGCGAAGGCATTCGCATAACCCACCCGGCGGGCAATGGTCTCGACGGTGTCTTTTGTCGCTCGCAACTGATCGGCAGCGAGCGTGATCCGCCACCCGGTGAGGTAGCTCATCGGGGCCTCACCCACGAGCGCCGTGAACCGGCGGGCCAGCGACGCGCGCGAGACCCCGACACGATCCGCGAGCTCGGTGACGTTCCACGGGTACGCCGGATCCTCGTGGAGCAACCGCAATGCGCTGCCGGCGACCGGATCCGTTTGCGCCTGATACCACCCCGGCGCCTGCGACTCCGGCCGCTCGAACCACGCCCGCAACGTAGTGATCAACGCAAGATCAAGCCACCGATCCAACACCGTCTGCTGCCCCTGCGCATCCCGTTGGATCTCCGCGATCACCATCTCCATCACCGGCCCCGCGATCTCCTCGGCCGGTACGACGAGCACCGACGGAAGCGCCGTGACAAGCCGCCGGCTGACATCACCGGGTACCTGATAGGTGCCGCTGGCAACCATCACCTCACCGGACGCGCGACCGCCGTACGTCCGCACCCCTAGTCGGGCGGAATAGTCGACCGGTGCCCCAGGCAACGGCTCGCAGATGCCGCCCGGGTGGATCCGCAACTGTGCCGCGGTGTTGACGCTGTCGCCCACGACGTACGGCGAAGGTCCGGTGAAGATCGCAACGTCACCCTGCTCCATCCGGACCGGCTCGATGTCGTGCCGGGTGACCCAGCCCGACCCGCGGACCAGCGTCGCGAGCGCGAGCGGAGCCTCGTCCCGGATCTCGATCGCCCACGGCGAATCCATGATCGTCAGGTTGAAGACCCCGTCCCGGGCGCGCGTCCCGGCCAGCAGGTCGTCGAGTACGTCCATGCGCCAACCCTAACCCACGATGAGCGCCACAGACATTGAATTGCGTCGAACAACCATGGTTTGACTCATCGAACCGCGATGAACTTGAGCCATGACAACGACACCGATCCTGATCCTCGGCGGCAAAGGCAAGACCGGACGCCGCGTAGCCGCCCAACTCGACGCCCGCGGAATCCCGTACCGGCTGGCGTCCCGCTCCAGCGAACAGCGCTTCGACTGGTACGACGAGAGCACCTGGTCACCCACGATCGCCGGCACGGACACGGCGTACCTGGCGCCCCCGGTCGGCCCGACCGGGTTGGCCCAAGCCGGCCGCTTCATCAAGCAGGCAGCCGACGAAGGTCTCCGCCGAGTGGTCCTGCTCTCCGGCCGCGGCGTCGGCAGCCCGGGTCGCGACTTCGCCGTGTACGACGGTCAGCTCGACCTCGAGCACGCCGTACAGGCGAGTGGTGCGGACTGGACCATCGTCCAGCCGGCGTGGTTCGCCCAGGGGTTCAGCGAGGACTTCCTGCGTTACCACGTGCTCGGCGGCGAGATCCGGGTGTCCGCCGGCACCGGGGGCGAGGCCTGGATCGACACCAACGACGTGGGCGACGTGATGACGGAAGCGCTGCTGAACGAGGCGTACACCGGTCAGATCATCGCTATCTCCGGCCCGCGCCCGCTCACGATGACCGAGGTCGCCGAGGCGCTCACGGCCGCGACCGGCCGCCCGATCGGGTACGTCGATCTGCAGCCGGAGGACCACGTGAAGGAGCTGATCGGGGACGGTCTCGTCCAGGAGGACGCCGAGGCTGTCCGCGACCTGTTCGCCGTCATCCGCAACCACCGCTCGGAGTACGTCTCCGACGGGGTCGAGCGGGTTCTCGGCCGCCAGCCCCGCGACTTCGCCGACTGGGCCCAGGAAACCGCAACCACCGGAATCTGGGCAGACTGAGCGAACCACCGGAACTCACCAACTGAAGCTACGCCGATGGGCGCACGCTCAGACACCCGAGTCCGAGGCACTTGATGAGTGCTGGCGGTCCGTGAGCCACTGGCTCGATGTGGGTTAGCCGGCTGATGTCATCCCTGCGCGGCTGAAGCGGGTTCTGTCAGTTGAAGGCGGCGTTGAGCCGCCTGATGACAACTGAACTCACTGAGGGAGCGTCAATGACGACAATGAAGAAGTTGCTGGTGGCCGGCGCTGGTGCTGCCGCGTTGATCGCGGGAGCGACGGTGACGCATGCCTTCGCGGATACGAACAGTCCAGGCTCCACCGCTGTGCCCGCAAAGAAGGCCGTCATCGCCAAGCCCGCTTCTTCCGCGCCGTCGAAGGCACTGGCCGGCTCGGGCACGGTCGACGGCAAGTCCTGGTCTGTCGAGGTCGAGTACTACGCGAAGGTACCGAAAGACTTCACCGTCCCGGGCAAGGTGCAGATCCCCACGGAGAAGGCGAGTCTGCTCTGCACGCACGTCACCATCGGCGGCGTACGCGTGGACGCGCGGGGCGGTCGTTGGGCCGACTGTGCGCTGTCGAGCGGTGGCGCTGGCGGCGGCGCCGGGCTGTTCGGCCTCACCGGCAAGGGGCTGACCGGCACCCGTGTCTTCGTCGGTACGCCGACCAACGGGGTCACGCGAGCCGTCGTCACCCTTGCCGATGGCAAGAAGCTCGAAGGCGCCGCGAAGCCGCTGTCGGGCACGCCGTACCACCTGTACGCCGTAGCCATCGGCAGCGGCCGGACCATTGCCGCTGTCGACGAATACGCCGGCGCGACCCGCATCAGTCACGACACGTACTGGCGCTGACCACACTGTGGCCGGTCGTTCCGGCGGCCGGCCACACCGCGACCATGCTCGGAGGAGCTCAGATGATTCTGCCGGACAGCACGCCAGATGAGGCCGAGGACGATCTCCGTGGCGCAATGACACGGACGGACCAGCAGTTCGTCCCCTCGCCGGTGCCGCTTCCCGCGATCCTCCACCGCGGCCGGCAACGACGTGTGCGGCAGCGCGCTGCGCTGGCCGCGGCCTGCGCTGTCGTGGTGGTGGCTGCGGCCGTACCCATTGCCAACTCGGTCTCACGGACCGCCACTCAGCCCCCGACGAGCAGCTCCCCGTCGCCCACGCTGCCGGCAGCCGCGCTACCGACGTCGGTGGTAGCAGGCTCGGGCACCCTCGACGGCAAGCCCTGGTCCGTGACGCTCGAGTACCACGCGAAGCTACCGAGCGACTTCGAACCAGGGGACAAGATGGGCACCTCCGCCCCGGGCACAGGCCTGCTCTGTACCCGAGTGACCATCGGCGGCGTCCGTGTGGACCACCAGGGTGGAGCTTGGGCGGACTGCTCACTCACGAGCCGGTCGGGTGGCTCCGAGGGTGGCGCGGGTTTCTTCGGCCTTACCGGCAAGGGCTTGACCGGCAGCCGTGTCCTCGTTGGCACCCCAGGTCGGAACGTCACCCGAGCTGTTGTCACGTTCACCGACGGCGAGCAGCTCCAAGCCGCCGTGAAGCCGCTCGCCGGAACGCAGTACCGCGCCTACGCCGTACCTGTTGCCAGCGGCCGAACCATCTCCACGGTCGACGAATACAACGCGGCCAACCAGCGCGTCGGTCACGAGACCGATCTGCACTGACCAGCCGATGATCTCCGGAAGAGACCAGCACCGACCCATGACCTCCGAGCCCGCCGACGACTTCGCCGAGTTCGCCGCCGCGGCCTGGCCGCGCCTGGTTCGCACCGCGCGGATGCTCACCGGCGACTTCCACGAGGCCGAGGACCTGGTCCAGGTCACGTTGAGCAAGGTCTACGCGCGCTGGCGGCACATCGCTCGGGACGATGTCGACGCGTACGTCCGCCGAGCCCTTGTCAACAACAACCTGAACCGGGTCCGACGCAAACGCGTCACCCAGTTGCTGACACCGTTCCTGCCTGAGACCGCACATCGCGGCCACGAGGACCGTGCGGGCGAGCTGGTGCGGCGGGACGCCGTACTGACGGCGCTGGCGACGCTGACAGCACGGCAGCGGGTCGTCCTGGTACTGCGCTACTTCGATGACATGACCGAGGCAGAGGTCGCCGACGTACTCCATTGCTCGATCGGCACGGTCAAGACGCACGCCCGTCGTGGTCTTGCCGCCCTCCGCGGCCATCCCGCCATCACCGCCGAGTCGGTGCGGTAGCGGCCAGGATCTGACCGTTACTCGTGGCAATCTGGAGGCATGTCCGAGACCTCAGCACGACTGCTCTCGCTGTTGTCACTGCTCCAGGCCCGCCGCGACTGGCCGGGACAGCTCCTGGCCGAGCGCCTCGAGGTCAGCCCGCGTACGGTCCGCCGCGACGTCGACCGGTTGCGCGACCTCGGCTACCCCGTCCGCGCGACCAAGGGACCGGACGGCGGCTACCGCCTGGATGCGGGTGCGGATCTGCCCCCGCTGTTGTTCGACGACGACCAGGCGATCGCCGTCGCGGTCGCGCTGCAGACCGCGACCACGACGGTCGCGGGAATCGAGGAGGGCGCGTTGCGCGCGCTGGCCACGGTTCGTCAGGTGATGCCCGCGCGCCTACGCCAACGGGTCGACGCACTCCAGGTGACGACCGTCGATCGGTACGCCGACACCCGCCGTACGAAGGTCGATTCGGAGCAGTTGATCGCCATCGGTACGGCGGTCCGCGGGCGAGAGGTACTGCGGTTCGACTACACGACACCGGGTGCGTCGGAGGAGTGGGTGCCGCCGCGGAAGGTGGAGCCGCATCACCTGGTGACCTGGGGTGGCCGGTGGTACCTGGTCGCTTGGGACCTGGATCGCAACGACTGGCGGACGTTCCGGGTGGATCGGATGACGCCGAAGACGCCGACCGGTCCGCGGTTCACCCCGCGGGAGTTGCCGGCGCCGGACGTGGCGACGTACATCTCCAGCCGGTTCAAGTCGCAGGACCAGTTCACCTGCCAAGGCGAGGCGATCCTGCAGGCGAAGGCGTCGGACATCGCCCAGTGGGCCGATCGGCGGGCGATCGTCGAGGAGATCACACCGACGAGTTGCCGGCTGATCCTCACCGCCTGGTCCTGGACCGGGCTGGCCGCGACGTTCGGCATGTTCGAGTGCGACCTGGAGTTCGTCGGACCCCAGGAACTCAAGACCGCGGCCGCTCAGCTGGCCGCCCGCTACCAGGTGGCTGCCTCATGACCGCGGAACTGATCGTCGTGGATGTCGACGCCTGGCGTGCGTGGCTCGGAGTACACCATCACGAGCCTGAGGGTGTCTGGCTGGTGCTCGCGAAGAAGAACGTGACCACGCCGACGAGCCTCACGTACGACCAGGCGCTCGAGGAAGCGCTGTGTCAGGGGTGGATCGACGGGCAGCGCAAGAGCCGGGACGAGCAGACGTTCATCCAGCGCTACACGCAGCGACGCGCGCGCAGCATGTGGTCCAGCGCAACGTGGACATGGTCGGGCGATTGGAAGCCGAGGGCCGGATGCTTCCGGCCGGTCGTGCGGAGATCGAGCGTGCGCAGGCGGACGGGCGGTGGGCCAAGGCGTACGGCAGTGCCGCCTCCCGGCACGACCTACCCGAGGATCTGGCCGCGGCCCTCGCAGCCGAGCCGGCGGCGTTGGCGATGTTCGAGATCCTCACGAGTGCGAACCGTTTCGCCGTCATCCATCGGGTCACGACCGTGAAGCGCGCGGAGACCAGGGCGAAGAAGATCGCGCAGTTCGTCGAGCAGTTGTCCCGGGGCGAGACCATCTACCCGCAGAAGCGGACGCTCTAGTAGAGGATCGGGTTGAACGGGGACGAGATCAGTTCGCCCGGCTCGTTGCCAGGCATCCAGGTGGCGAGGTCGTTCTCCTGGAAGCCGTTGACAGGCGGGGCGATCTCCATCGCGGCGTCGACGTAGATGATCGTCATCACCCGGCGCGGTACGTCGGTCCGGTTCGCCGGCGCGTGGTGGAACGTCCAGCCGAGGTGGTAGCTGACCTCGCCCAGTTCGTAGGGCTCGGAGACCTCCGCGAAGTTCTGCTCGGCCAGCGCCTGCTGCAGGACCCGCTCGGACTCGTCGCTGATCGGCAGGTCCCGGCCGTGCTCGAAGGTATGACTGCCCGCGGCGAACGACAGCGGCCCCATCTCCATCGGCGTCTCCTGCAACGGCACCCACACCGTCACACACCGATCCGTCGCGAACGGCCAGTAGTACTGGTCCGCGTGCCACGGGGTCACGCCACCGCCGGACTCCTTGTACAGCGCCTGGTCGTGGTACAGCCGGACCGACGGAACGCCAAGCAGTTGCGACGCGATCCGCGCCAGCCGCGGCGACGACACGAACTCCAGCACCCGCTCGCTGTCCTGCCACAGGTTCATCACCTGCAGGAACGCCTTCCCGTACGTGTCGCGCTCCTCCAGCGGCCGGTCCTGCGTGTTCAGCTCGATCACCTTCCCGGTGATCTCAGGCTCGTACGCCGCGATGGTGCCGGGGCTGAGCACGTTCTTCAGCTTGACGAAGCCGTGCTCGGCGAAGTGCGCGATATCGGACCGGCTGAGGGTGTAGTCGGTCTCTAGCTCCGGGCGGGTCGACCGGGGCGGTGGGGCGGGGAAGGACTCCAGCGCAGTCATGGGACCTAAGCGTTGCCGTGCGCTTTATCGATGTAAAGATCAGTGATCAAATCTTTTCCATTTCGGCCCTAGCCGTATTCAGCTACTCGGCGAACTGGTCCAGTGCTTTGAGGATCAGCTCGCGGGTGGTGTCTCCGCCGGCGCCGTGCCCTTCGCGCTCGACCAAATGCAGCTCGGCATCCGGCCACGCCTGAGCCATCCGCCACGGGATGTCCGCCGGGCTGCTGATGTCGAGCCGGCCGTGGATCAGTACGCCGGGAATCCCGTTGAGCTTGTCTGCCTCACGGACCAGGACGTCCTCCTCCAACCACGCCGCGTGACCCCAGTAGTGCGTGACGAGCCGAGCCAACCGCAGCCGGAAGACAGGATCGTCGTACCGCGAATCGGGCCGCCAGCCGGGATGCGTCCGTACATGCGTGTCCTCCCAGGCGCACCAGTTCTTCGCGGCCTGATCGCGTACGGCGGGGTCCGGGTCGTGCAGGAGCCGGCTGTAGGCGAGGGCGAGGTTGCCGTCCCGCTGGTCCGCGGGTACGCCGTCGCGGAAGCGGGCCCACTCCTCCGGGAAGATCCGGCCCATGTCCCGGGTGATCCAGTCGACCTCGCGCCGGGTGGTGTTGGTGACGCTGAACAGGACGATCTCGGAGATCGCCTCCGGGTGCTGCTCGGCGTACGCGAGACCCAATGTCGCACCCCAGCTCGCGCCGAGGAGCAGCCACTTCTCGATGTCGAGGTGCCGGCGGAGTTGCTCGAGGTCGGCGATCAGGTGGGCGGTGGTGTTGGTGCTGAGATCCACGTCCGGCTCGGCGGCGTCCGGCGTACTGCGGCCGCAGTTGCGCTGGTCCATCAGGACGACCTTGTACTTGGCGGGATCGAAGTACTTGCGCCACCACGAGCCGGCACCCGAACCCGGGCCGCCGTGGATGACGACCGCCGGTTTGCCGTTCGGGTTGCCGCAGACCTCCCAGTAGACAAGGTGTCCGTCGCCGACGTCGAGTCGGCCGTGGTCGTACGGCTCGGTCTCCGGATACATGCTGCTCTCCCCAGATCTAACAGTACTGTTAGATCTAATGTAACAGCACTGTTAGATCGAGAGGACGCCGGTGTAGGTGAGGGCGAAGGTGCCGCAGGGGAAGAGGAAGAGGGACGCCAGGACGATGATCCCCTTGAACGACTGGCGTGGTCCGATCAGCTTCGGGTACGCCGCGACGAGCACCGGGACCATCACCAGTTCGAGCGCGAGCATGCTGCGCGGGATGATCGTGTCGGTCGCGGCCAGGATCACCGAGAGGGCGGCCGCCGCGACCCAGGCGGCGTACCCGATCAGGTACGTCGTACGCGCTCCGAAGCGGACTGCGATCGTTTGATAGCCGGCGGTGCGGTCGGCTTCCAGGTCGGCGAGGGTGGTGGGGAGGTAGAGGCCGACTGCGGCGAGCGTGCCTTGAAGGCCCATCAGCCAAGGGAAGTCGCTCAGGTCGGGGTTGATCGCGGCCCAGCCGGCTAGTGGGCCGAACGCGCCTAGTGCGAGTGCGTTGACGGCTACGTCGAAGCCGGCTCGGGTTTTGAGGCGGACCGGTGGGACGCTGTAGGCGTAGCCGAGTAATACGGCTAGTAGGACGCCGCCGGCGAAGACGATGCCAACGTTGAGGCTCAGGCCGACTGCGGCTACGGCGGCGGCGAAGGCTAGGCGCTTGGCAGCTCTCAGGGTGATGCGGCCGTCGAGGAGTGGGGACTTTGCCTTGCGTGGGTTGAGCTTGTCGCCCGGGAGATCGTAGGCATCGTTGACCGCAAGCACGGCCAGCCAGACGAGTGGGCCCATGACTACCGCGCCGACAATCAGACGTGGCCAGTGCTCGAGCGGGGGGATCAGTCGGTGGGTGGCGAGCAGGATCCCCACGTAATACGGCACCACAGACACAACCCAGAACGCCGGCCGCCCCACCGCCAACACATCACGAACCCGCGGCCCCGCCGCCCGCACCCCCACCATCGTGGCCACAACCCCACTCTCCTCCCACAGGCGCCCCCCGTCCTCCCTCCCGCGAGTGAACCCCCTCACCCACCAACCGAACTGTGGTGAAGCCCACGCGGTTGATGTCCCCCCACTACGCGCGCGCTAGGTCATCGGCTCAAGGCCGCCATCTCACGGTTGGAGGTGAGCGAGGGAGCCCTTCTCCAGGGCGGTCCAGATGGAGTTGTCGGTGTCGATGGTTAGGCCGTGGGGCTCTGAATCCTCGCCTAGGTTGTGTTGCTCGGCTACGTTGCCGTCGGCATCTAGTCGGGCAATGGCGCCTGCTCCCCAGAGGGTGATCCAAGAGCCGCCGCCGGGGGTCGCCACCACAGCGTGGGGTTTGGAACCGCTCGGCAAGGCGAACTCCTCGATCTTCCCGTCCGGCGTGATCCGGCCGGCCAGGCCGGCGATGATCGCTACGAACCACACGCCCGACGGGCCCGCGTTGATGCCGACTGGGCCGGCGGCTGGCGTTGGCAGCGGATAGGTGGTGACCTCGCCGGTCAGCGTCATGCGGCCGATTGCGTTGCCTTGGTTGAGCGTGAACCACAGCGCGTCCTCGGTCGCCGTGATCATCGCCGGGAACGCTCCAGTAGTCCCGATCGGGTACGTCGACACCTGACCGTCGACCGTGATCCGGCCGATCTCGTCGGTGTTCATCAGCGTGCACCACAGCGCCCCATCCGGTCCGACGCACAGGCCGTACGGCGCCCCGGTGATCGTGACCTCGGATACAGCCCCGTCGTATCCGATCCGTCCGACCCGGTCGTCGCCGTTGCGTGTGAACCAAACGGCCTCGTCCGGCCCGGCCACGATCACACTCGGCCGCGATCCTGGTGCACCGAGGTCGAACCGCCGGCCAGGTTCGCCGATTCGAGCGACCACCCCGGAACGGACAAGCGTCGTCCACACCCCACCGTCGGCCACAACAACGCCGTACGGACCATCGCCCGGGTCGGCAACGACAAACTCAGTGATAGACAACAGCAATCCTCCGCTAATGCGACGTCAGTTGCATTAAGATGGTGCCATGGCCGACGCCGAACCCGCAACCAGACCCGGTGGACGCACCGCTCGAGTCCGCGCTGACGTGCTCGCCGCGGTCGAGGCTGAGCTGACCGAGCACGGGTACGACGGCCTGACGATCGACGGGGTCGCGGTCAGGTCCGGCGTACATCGGACGACTGTCTATCGTCGGTGGAAGACCGTCGCCGGCCTGCTCGTCGACCTCCTGAACGCCGGGCGAGACGATACCTGGGTGCCCGCCGACACCGGCTCCCTCGAAGGCGACCTGATCGCCCTCAATCGCGAGGTCTACGAAGCCCTCACCGCGAACCCATCCATCACCCAGGCCGTCATCGCAGCCTCTTTCCGTACGCCGGAAGCCGCCGAAGCCCTCACCGAATTCTGGACCGACCGCTACTCCCGCAGCGCCGTCGTCGTCCAACGCGCCATCGACCGAGGCGAGCTCCCGGCCGCGACCGACCCCCACCAACTCCTCGTGACCGCGACCGGACCGATCTACCACCAACTGGTCCTCCTCCGGCGCCCGATGCCTCCGGCAACCGCTGACCATTACGCAAGAGCCGCCGCCGTCGCGGCCCGGGGCGGATTAAGGTCGGAGCACGCCTAGAGTGTCCTGAGTCGGAAGTTCGACGGCGCTTTCGGCGCCCAGGCACGCACCTCACGGCACGTGCCCAGCGCCCACGATGCTCCGCATCGAGGCCACTGACCACGCACCGCGATGCACGCACCTGACCACCGAAATCTCTCGCCGAACTTCCGACTCAGGACACTAGGTTGAGGAGACTGTTTTGACTGGACGGCTGGCGAACGAAATCGTGCTGGTCACGGGAGCCGCACGGGGGATCGGCCGGGCGGTGGCCGTGAAGGCTGCGGAGGAGGGTGCCGCGGTCGGGCTCATCGACGTACTGGCTGATCAGCTGACCGCGACGACCGCAGAGATTGCCGGGACTGGGGCCAAGGCGGCGGCCGCGGTGGGGGACATCACCGACGAGGTGTCGGTGCGGCGGGCGGTCGGGCAGTTGACCGACGAGCTCGGGGGAGCGTTCACGGTGTTGGTCAACAACGCCGGCAAGAACGCCTACGCCGATGCCACCAAGATGTCCGTGGCCGAATGGGACAGTGTGTTCGACGTCGACCTGAAGGGTGCCTGGTTGATGGCGCGGCAGGTGTTGCCGCCGATGATCGAGGGCCGGCACGGCGCGATCGTCAACATCGCGTCGATCCACTCGCAGCTGACCACCGCGGGGATGTTCCCGTACGCCGCGGCGAAGTCCGGCCTGGTCGGGATGACCCGGTCGCTGGCTCTCGACGTTGCGCCGCACAACGTCCGGGTCAACGCAGTCAGCCCGGGCTACATCGCCACCGATCTGCTGGAGGAGTTCTTCGACACGATCCCCGGCGAACGCGAGAATGCGCTCGGCGTCCACCCGCTCGGCCGGATCGGTACGCCGGAGAACGTTGCCGAGGTCGTCTGTTTCCTCGCCTCCGAAGCGGCCGCCTTCGTCACCGGCGCCAACTGGGCCGTCGACGGCGGTCTCGGTGTCCGCTATGCCTAGGTAGGTCGTGCAGCCGCAATAGGTAGCCGACACCGATGTCGTTGTGACGGCGGTCGGTTGGACTGAACGGCATGAAACTCGGACTCATCGCCGCGGCCCTCCTACTCTCGGCCGCCACCGCCCAACCCGCCCTTGCGCACCCCGCTCACCACCCGGGTGACGTCGTACGCGCCGAAGCACTCCCGGCCGCACTCTGGCTTCCGGGTACGGCGGACGCCCGCCGGCTCACGTACACCTCGACCTCGGCGACCGGTAAGCCCGTGGTCGTCAGCGGAACCGTCTTCGTGCCTGCCGGTACGGCGCCGGCCCACGGGTGGCCCGTGGTGAGCTGGACCCACGGCACGCTCGGTGTCGCCGACAACTGCGCCAACTCGACGGCCGGCCGTTCGCAACGTGACGTCGACTACCTCAGCCACTGGCTCGGGGCCGGATACGCGGTCGTTGCCTCGGACTACGAAGGTCTCGGCACAGCAGGCGAGCACCCGTACTTGAACGGTACGTCGGAAGCCCACGGCGCGATCGACATGGTCCGAGCCGCCCGGAAGCTGGTGCCGTCACTCAGCCGTCGGTGGATCGCGGTCGGCCAGTCGCAGGGCGCTCAGGCCGCGCTCTTCGTCGGCTCGATCGAGGACCGCTATGCATCGGAACTCGACTACCGCGGCACGATCGCGACCGCGCCGCCCTCGAAGTACCCGCAACTCGTTGCCGCCTACAAGCCCTTCGGTCCCGGCGGCGCGGCCAACCCGTTCGCGGTCTACGTTCTGGCCGGGCTGGATGCGTCGTACCGGAACTTCGATCCGGCTCGCTACCTCACGCCGTACGGCCAAGAGGTCTACGCGAAGGTGAAGACTACGGACTGCTTCACCGACACCGCGATCGCCCTGGCGGGTCGCTCGGCCGATGACGTGTACGCCGTGGACGCCGGTGAGCAGACGCACATCCTCCGCCTCCTCGACCGCGACGCGGAGATCCCGATCACCCGCTACCGCGAGCCCGTCTTCGTTGCCCAAGGCACCACCGACACCGTCGTCTATCCCCCCGCCACGACAACCACCGTCAACCAGCTCAAGAAGGCCGGCACCAAGGTCACCTACACCATCTACCCCAACACCGACCACAACGGCGTCGTCCCCGCCGCCACGGCGTCAGCGCTTGCCTGGGCCGCTGATCGCTTCCGCTGATCAGCCGGGTGGGCCCGGGTGGTAGGCGCACTCCGAGGTCAGGTCGCCCGGGGTTGCGGGGGGTTTGGTCGTGGTGGGCCTGCGAGGGGTTGCGGTCGTGCGGCGTGGTTTGGGAACCGTCGAGGTGGAGGTCGCCGGGTTGAGCGCCTTCTGGATGATGGTGCGCATGGCGGCGTAGTTGGGGTTCCGGCCGCTGGGGTAGTTCTTCTTCTTGTCGAGGTCGATGTTGGTGATCTTGGCGGTCTTGACGCGTTGGCCGAGGGTGACGAAGTCGCCGAGGAGCTTCTGCGGGATGTCGGTCCGGATCAGCTGCTCACCGGCCTTCGCGATGGACTGGTAGTTGGCGAGGACGTTCTGTGGCGTGGCGCGTTCGACGATGGCCTTGACGGTGCAGCGCTGCCGGGCCTGGCGGGCGAGGTCGGCGGTCGGGACCTGGTAGCGGCCGCGGGCGAACCACAGGGCGTCGCCGCCGTTCAGGTGCTGGTTCGGGCCGGGCTCGAGGTAGCGGCTCGGCGGGATCTTCTTGTCGTCGTTGCCGCCGACCGGGACCTTGTAGTTGATGTTCACGGTGATCCCGCCGAGTGCCTGCACCAGCTGCGCGAACCCGGCCAGGTTGATCTGCACGTAGTAGTGCAGCTTCAGCCCGAGCGCCTCGCCGACCGACAGCTTGAGGACGTCGGCACCCTCGTTGTCCGAGGGCCCGATCGCGCCGTGGTTCAGTTTCGGGACGTTGCGGTACATCGCGTCCAGGTAGAACTCCGACTGCTCCGCCGGTCCGTTCGGATCCCAGAACCCGGTCGGATAGATCTTGTGCAGCGGCGAGTCCACCGGGAACGGCATCCGCATCCAGTTCCGGGTCAGTGAGATCAGCGCGGTGTCACCGGTCTTGGTGTCGATGCTGGCCACCATCACCGAGTCGGTCCGCGTCCCCTGCCGGTCGTCACCGTCATCCGCGCCGAGCAGCAGGACATTGACCCGGGGCAGCTGCTGCCAGACGTCTTTCTTGCTGTTGATCGTCGGCCGCGTCTGACTCTTCGACTCCTCGCCCGAGAACACCTTGTTGACCAGGCTCCGCTGCGCCATCAGCGTCTGCGCCCCGGTCGCCGTGCTGGCCGCCATCCCGAAGCAGACGAGTCCGATCACCACCGACCCGAACGCCCGCGACCCCGGCCCAGCGGTCAACGGCCGCAACATCTTGTACGACGTGACCAGGATCAGGACCCAGATCAGCGCGAGCGCGCTCAGTCCGACCACCATCCACAGCAGCAGCTTCGGATCCAGCGCCCAAGTGATCACGTCGTTCCGGCGTCGCAGACCGACGTACGCGGCGGCGCCGTACAGGCCGATGCTCACGATCGTCAGGACCGTGCCGAGCCGGAGCCGTCGAGCGAACAGGTACGCCGTACCGGGCAGGAGCCCACCGACGACCGCAAGCGCCAGCGCCGCGAAGGCCGAGCGCTGCCGGGGGTTGATCCGGCGGGCGCGACTGGGACCGGCACGACGGGCTCTGCTGCTCGGAGACATGGGCTCCACTCATTGGCCGGTGACAGGGCAGGGTGGACGCATCCCCGGTGTGCGTCCATCCCCTTCGATTCACCGGCGCGGCAAAAAGTTGGCATGATTCCTCAAGTGACCGACATTCAGGTACGACGGGCCAAGCCGGACGATGCGGAGGCCCTGGTTCACCTCCGCGGACTGATGCTCGACGCGATGGGCAGGGACGTCGGCGGCCCGGACGCGCCGTGGCGACCGATCGCCCTCGAGTGGTTCGGGCAGCAACTCGCCTCCCCGGAGACGTTCGCGGCGTACGTCGTGGATGACCCGGCGGCCGGCGTGGTCGCGAGCGCGGTGGGGAACGTCTACGTCCACCCACCGGGCCCGAACGACCTGACCACGCTCCGCGGTCACCTCTACAACGTCAGTACCGAGCCGGCCTTCCGCCGTCGCGGACTCGCCCGCGCATGCGTGGTCGCGCTGATGGACTGGTTCCGCGACGAGACCGAGATCGGCGTGGTCGAGTTGCACGCGACCGACTACGGCATCGACCTCTATCGGCAGCTCGGGTTCACCGAGTCGCAGTACCCGACGCTGCGCTACCGCCGGGACTGACCCACCACGGCGTCGCCCGGCTGGTGTCACGCAGCGCGTTCGTCGCGCAATGCACCTCACCGCCGCCGAGGTGCGCCCAGAAGAAGTCCTCGACCCAGTGCACGCGTACGCCGTTCCGCCCGAGTGCACGCTCCGCTTCCTGGCGGAAGACGTCCCGGCCGTTCAGCTCCGGCCCATGCGGATCCGGCGCGGCGAACTGCCGATCGGTGACCGAGAGCCCGTTGACCAGCCCCGGCGACAGCGCGCGCAGCAGTCCGTACCCCTTCACCTGCTCGAACAGCACCGGCAGCCGGACCAGCTCGTCGGCCCGCAGCCCGGTTGCCTTGAGCAAGATCTTCAGCTGCTGGTCGATGTGTCCCGCGGCCGCCTCGTTGTCCGCCAGGCCGGTCCGCAGTACCTCGTCGACGGTCGGCTTCTCGGGGAAGTTGGTGTCGGCGAACAGTTGCTGAGAGCCACCACCTCGACGTTGCACATCCCGCAACAGCTGGACAGCGAGCCGTGGGTCCGCAACCGCGAGAGTCCAGCCGCGGGCGTTGTCCGCCCGGACCACATGGGTGGTCTCGTCCGCATGCCCGACTATCAGCCAGGACGTGTCGATCACGACCGACGGCTGGTACCCCTGGCTCGTCACCATCGTGATGAACCCTTTGTCGGGGTGCCGCTCACCCGAGCCGTAGAGGACCCGCCCGTGCGGATATCCGGCGTACGGCGGAAGTGACTCGATGTTGCCGCCCATGTTCAAGAGGTCATCCAGCCCTGGCGAGGCGGTCTTGCTCAGCTCCTGGACGACGCCGACGTCGGGGCCGCGCAGGTCGCGATAGATGAGCCGGCCGGCCAGGCGTGGGGTATCGGTGCCGTTGATGTCCCAGACGTTGCCCGAGCGGATCAGGATGCGCATCGTGTGCGGACCACCGACAGCCGGCATGCTCGCGGTCGCCGGCTCGAAGATGTCCTGGGTCCACATGTCCTTCCAGCCCCGCGGCGTACCGGTGAGGAACCGCACCTTCGTTGCCTTCTGCAAGCTTCGGGCGAACGGCCGCCACTCCGCCGGGACGCCGGGCTGGTACGGCGGTCGGTCGTCCCACCATCCGGGACCGTCGGTCGGCTTGGCGGCGAGAACGGTCTGGGCCGGCTGGAGATCGTTCTGCAGCATCAACGGCGCCACTCGCATCCGGACCGTGTCCGTGCTCGTCCGGCCGCGGTCGGTGACGGAGAGCGTGACGGTGATCTGGCCGTCCCACTGCGCCGGATCGCGGACGATGGCGCGGCCCTCGAGGGCGAGGTGGACGCCGTGGCGGAGCTGGCGCGCAGTGAGAGGGCCGGCTGGGAAGGCACGAGCCTTGTCGGCCGGAGTGATCGTCACGGTGCCGATCGCATCGTCCGAGACGTTGCGGAGGGCATCGATCTTCAATGGCGCGAGGTCAGCTGTGTCGCGCGGACCGTTGATCCGGTCGTCGGCCGCATCGTTGCAGGCGGCAAGTTTCGCGTCGACGGCCGGACCGGGGGTCTCCAGGTCGGCAGGATCCACTGTGCAGCGGCGTTCGTCGTCGTCGAGGTTGGGCAGGAAGATCGCGCCGCGAGTATCGGTCCAGGACGTCTTGCCGGCATCGTCCGCGGCCGTGAGTACGCCGTCGCGATTCACGTCGGCCGTCAGCCAGACGCCCGGAGCCGTGGCCCACGCGGTCAGGACGGGACTGGTGGCGGCCAGCAGGGTCGCGACGGCAAGGCCCGCGATCCAGCGCTTCATGAGAACTCCTCTATTTGATACAGGTGTGTTACTTCGAGCCAAACTAACACGCCTGTATCAAAACCAGGAGGTGGAAACCCGATCTCCACCCATGGGGGGAGAAGGGTTTCTGGGCACAGGGGCAAGTACCCAGTGAGGACGCGCCCGCCGGGGCGCGGTGTGAGGAGTTCACCAGATGCGCCGCAGGAGTGTCGTCAGGACGATCGGGTTGGCGATCGCGGTGGTGGTCGCGATCGGAGCGCTGTACCAGCTCCCGGCCAGCCCGTTCGCCCACCACGGCTACCCGGGCCGGCCCACCGCCGGGCCTGCCGGGATGCCGTCGCCGGTGGCGCAGCGGACCGCGATCGCACCGACCACGATCGCGTCGACACCGGCCCACCCGCCGGCCGTTCCGCAGCCGGTGGTCGCGTATCCGGTCAGCGGGACACGCTCGTACGCCGTCCTGCCCGGCAACCCCGCCGTGATCGGGCGGGCCGGGAAGCTGATGACTTTCCAGATCGCGATCGAGGGTGGGATCACCGGCGTCGATCGGGCCGCGTTCGCGCAGTTCGTGCGGACGACGTACGGCGCACCGCAGGGGTGGGCGTCACACGGGTTGTGGCGGTTCCGGCAGGTCGGGCCCGGGGAGACCCCGGACTTCAAGTTGATGCTGGTCACGCCGGAGACGCGCGACGCGATCTGTGGTGCGGCGCCGGATCGCTACACCAGTTGCCGGATCGGGGATCGCGTCGTGCTCAACGTCGCTCGGTGGGCGCACGCCGTACCGAACTACGGTGCCTCGTTGACGGCGTACCGGCAGTACATGATCAACCACGAGACCGGGCACCGGCTCGGCCGCGGGCACGAGCTGTGCCCGGGACCAGGTCAGCCGGCGCCGGTCATGCAGCAGCAGACGCTGGGTCTGCACGGCTGCACGCCGTACGCGTGGCCTTATCTCAACGGGGTGCGGTACACCGGTCGCCTGGGTCAGTACGACGACGCGGTGCCTCACTCCTGAATGATCGACAAGACGTTGCCAGCGGGGTCCTTGAACCACGCGATCAGCGGGCCGCCGCCGTGGAAGACACCGAGCTCGTCGTGCTCGTCGCTGTACCGCTCGAACGTGACGCCGCGGTCGGCCAACTCGCGCGCGGTCGCCTCGATGTCCGTCACCTGGAAGTTGAGGACCGTGTACTCGGCCGGTACGTGGTTGTCCTTCGGGTAGATCAGGACGGAGTTGCGGCCCGCGAGATTCAGATGCAGCATCCCGTCGGCCTCACTGACGTCCACGCCCAGCGTGTCGCCGTAGAACGCCTTCGCGGCCGCAACGTCGTCGGTCGAGAATCCACTGAACGTCTTCGTGTCCTTGAACATCTGTTGCCCTCCTAGCTAGCCCGTTTCACCAGCTACGTCGAGACAACCCCCAAGTTCTCGACACCCCCGCCCGCCACCAACGCCCAACCACAGTCCGCAAGGAACCATCCGACGCCCCGTCCCCCCACCGCCCGCCACGAGTGCACATCCGGTGCACAAAGTCGTACCGCGGCTGCCCTCCTTGAGCCGGTCCGGGGAGAGTTTGGTTGCTCTGGGGAGGGTTTTGCCCCGCTGGGGGTGGACAAACTTCCCCGCTCCGGTTCGGCCAGTCCCGCGATCGGGTGACATCGCGCGCAACGGGGTCGAGCGGTCTCACCAAGCCTGGGGTGGTGGTGTAGTTGGACAGGAGGTGTCTGGTGGTCGAGCCGGTTTCGTCCCGCGTCCAGGCGCGGAGTCGCTGGGTAGTAGATCCATACGTCCTGTCGAACTGCACCCACTACCCCGCGATCCCGCACGCCAGTACGCCCGACACCCCGTTAGCACAGGTGCGACACTCGCTCTCCGCCAGCGACGCCACCGACCTGCAGCACGCGAGGGGATATCTACTCGGCGTGTGGGTTCTCCCTTGGTATGGGAGGGGAGAAGCCTGTACTCGCGGGGTTATCCCCTCGCGTGCCCGCCTCACCCGCGGGAGTGACACGACCGCCCCGCGGACCGAGGGGGCCGCGTGGCGTCAGTTGTGCAGGGCGGCCTGGGGGATCGCCTCGTTGACGGCGGCGGTGACGGTGGCCGATTCCAGGCCGTCGGCAACGGTGTGCAGGAGGCGGACCAGGTGGGCGGCGTCGGTGGGGCCGAGGATGCCGGTGATGACGTCGAGGACCCGCACGGTGAGGCCGTCGAGTTGCGACAGGCGGGCCTGACCGAGGCCGGTGACCGTGAGCTTCGGCGAGGTGCGGGCCATGCCCAGGGCCTCGAGGTCGACGATCGCCAACTCTGCCTCGCCGGGGGTGATGCCGACCTGGTCGGCGACCTCGTCCGGGGTGGTGCGGCCGTTCGCGATCGCGTTCAGCACCAAGGCGGCCGGCATCTTCATGCCGACGGCGTCCTGCAGACCGAGGATCAGCGGGTGCGCGTGGCCGCGGACGCGTTCCACCGCGTCCAGCAGGCGCAGTGCATCGCCGACGTCTCCGATCAGCTGCTCGGTCTGCACCGCGGCGAGTCCGGACGGAACTGGCCGGTCTGGAGATTGGAGGACCCCGCCGATCACTCGCTCAGGCACTGCGAGAGCCGTGCCTTCCACGGACGGAGGCTTGATTCCAGCGTCTTCGATGGTCACGCCTCCAGCGTACGGAGTGGATCCGACAGCTCGGCGTGTCGTTCCTGAGGAAACCCTGTGAATCTGGATACCCACATGGCCTACCCTCGCGGGCATGCGGCTGACTGGGAAACGAGCGCTGGTAATCGGTGGCGGTGGCGGAGGAATCGGCCGGGCGGTGACTGAGGCCTTCGGCAACGAAGGGGCGGCGGTGCTGGTCGCCGACCTCGACCCGCGACGGGCCGAGGAGGCGGCTGAGGCACTGCGCGAGCGAGGTGCGACGGCGTACTCGTTCTCCGGTGACGTCCGTTCGGCGGACGACATCCAGACGATGATCGACACCGCGGTGCAGAAGCTCGGCGGCCTCGACGTACTCGTCACGGTCGTCGGCGGGCAGGTCGCGTTCGTGCCCGCGGTCAAGCTGCATGAGATGGCTGACGAGGACTGGGACACGATCTACGAGGTCAACCTGCGGTACGTCGCTCGCGCGGTCCGCGCCGCGCTCCGCGTCTTCCTCGACCAGGGCACCCCCGGCACGATCGTCAGCGTCGGCTCGGTGACCGGATTCATGGCCGCTCCCGAGCAAGCGGCGTACGGCGTGATGAAGGCGGGACTGCTCAGCCTGGCGCGGACGGTCGCCGCGGAGTACGCCCGGGATGGCATCCGGATGAACATCGCCGCGGCCGGCGCCATCGCGACCGCGGTGGCCAACGCGAATGTCGCGGCCGAGGTGGTCGACGAGATCCCGGTCGGTCGGTTCGGCCGCTCCGAGGAGGTCGCCGCGGCGGTTGTCTATCTCGCTTCGGACGAGTCGTCGTACGTCACCGGACAGCGCCTCGTGCTGGACGGCGGAGTCTCCGTACGCGGGCCGTTCGAGCGTTGAGCAGAACAGTCGAAGATCTGCTCGAAGAATTGGTTACCGCTGGGTCCAGAAAGAGTTTGCCCGAAGGCGGACAAATTGCGATCGGGCCGTGACTTAGCGTCGGAGTCCTCCGTTGGATCTGACGTGACGGTGAACACACGGCGCACCGACACCGCGCTCGCTCCGCGCTCCCAGGCCGACCACCACGGAAGTTTCCAGGAGGACCAGTGACAACCGCCACCGCCACCCAGACAGCTGAGCGCCGACGCGTCCGTGTCTGGTTCGGTGAGCACGTCATCGCCGACTACAACGCCGAGCCGGCGTTGGCCGAGCGGTATGCCCACGCCATGAGCCGTCGCTTCGCCGGTCTTCGGGTCACCAACGACCCGATGCCCGCCGTGGACCGGCTCCCCGACCCCCTGCCCGGCGAGCGCATGTGGGACGTAGCACCGCGCTGAGAAGACATCCGGTTCCTTTTCGCGTTCCGTACTCACCAGACAACCCACGCGGAACCCGGCCAGGTCGAGAACCTCACCTCGATCATCCAAAGGACCGATTGGGCGGCAAGCGAGCGCGAGCGCTCTGCTCCTCGCTTGCCGCCATTTCTCCCCTGCACAATGCGCCTGACAAACACCAACAACAAACCATCGTCCGCACCGGGTCCCCAAGTCCGGTGCGGACGATTTGTGGGTACGGCGACCTCAGAGCCCGGCGTAGTACTCCGGCCTCATCTGGATGAGCTGGACGTAGTTGCCGTCCGGGTCGATCAGCGTGGCGAACCAGCCGACGCCGCGATCCTCCGGATGCACCAGCCACTCGACGTCGAGCGTCCGCAGGTGCGCGGCCGTCGCCTCGATGTCCTCGACCGCGAAGTTCACGATGCACCGACCGGGCTCGACGGTCTTGGTGGTGACGTCGTCACGCTGCTCGATCACCAGACCGAAGCCACCGAGATTCAGGTTGCCGTACCCGTCCACTTCCGCCTGGAAGCCGTCGCGGTACCACGCCTTCAACCGCTCCGGGTCGGTGCTGCCGAGCAACATGCTGTTCAGAACTGGCCTAGCCACGGATCTCTCCTCTGTCCTCCGGATATCACCGGGTACGTCGGAGTCGCCGCGACCACCTCGACATCACTTCGCGAAGACGAACGATCACTTCGCGAAGACGAACGCCTCGATGATCGGACCCAGCACCTCGGGGTCGACGTCATGCGGCTGACCGTCCATCGTCAACCGCCGCCCGTGGGGCAGTAGCTCGGCCACGACCTGCGCGGTGTTCCGCCGCCAGTCCCGGCTCTGCCCGCCGTCGATCACCAGGGTCGGCACCGTGATCGCGGTCGCCCAGTGGTCCGGGAGACTGAAGTCACCCATCAGGAGAACGTCGTACGCGAGGGTCGGCGCCAACGCCTCCAAGTCCTTCCAGAACGGAGACGTACGCATCGGCGCGATCACCTCGGCCGGCATCTCCACGGCCGTGACCAGGAACAACTCGGTCGCATCGCCGTACCTGTCCTGCTCGACGAGCTCCTGCAACCGTCCCGCCAGGCCGACCGGCACGGATCGCGTGTCGTCGAGGATGAATGGCGGCTCGATCAGCAGCAGCCCGCTGATTCCCACCCCCCGCGCGGCCGCCTCGCCCGCGAACACGGCTCCCGTCGAAACTCCGAGCGCGTACGCCGATCCGCCCACGAGCTCGACCACCGCCGCCAGGTCCTCCAGCTCACGCTCGACCGCCCACGGCTGCACGTCGCCGCTGTCGCCGCGCCCCCGCCGGTCGTACGTCGCCACCGTGAACCCGCTCGCCAGCCGCTTCGCCAGCGGGATGAACGTGCGCCGGTCGTTCAGCGCCCCACCGACGAGCACGATCGCCGGGCCGCTGTCGCCGTACACCTCGACGACGATCGGCGTACTGTCCGCCGACAGGACCGTCTCGATCCGCGGTCGTGTTGCCGCGGGCAACGATCGTGGCTCGGCGCTCTCGCCGTACAGGCCGCCGAGATAGGCGAACAGCTCGCTGTGGCCGTAGAGCCGTGGCTCGGTGTGCTGGGCGAGGCTTGCGAAGTAGCGCTCGTACCGTCGCCGCGTCACCTCGCCCTCACCCGCCTCGTCCAGCTGTCGGAGGCAGAACGCCCGGACCGTCTCCAACAGTCGATAGCGCGATCCCGACGTTCCGTCGACGCGTACGACCAGGGATCGGTCGACCAGTCGGCTCAGGAGTTCGGCGACCTCGGCGACGGGTACGTCGTCACCCGCACAGACGGCCTCGGCTGCGGCGAGGGTGCAACCGCCGGGATGCGGTGCGAGCCGACGCAGCACCGCCCGCTCCTGGTCGCCGAGCAAGTCCCAACTCCACTCGACCATCGCCGACATCGTCTGCTGGCGATCCGGCCGGCCACGCTGCCGATACCGATCGTCGAAGCGGTCGGCCAGATCACGCACATCCATCGCGCCGACCCGGCTCGCGGCCAACTCCAACGCCAGCGGCAGCCCATCCAGTCGCTGGCACAAGGTATGCACAGCCTTGGTGCTGTCGGCCGTCAGTTCGAACCGCGGATCGGCAGCCCGAGCGCGTGCGACGAACAGCTCAACGGCCGTGGTCTCGTCCAGCGGCGGCACCGGCCAACGGTGTTCGCCTTCGACCGCGAGCGGCTCCCGGCTGGTTGCGAGGATCCGCAGCTCCGGCGACTCCCGGAGCAGGTTCGCCACCGCGTCCGCCGCGGCGCCGATCACGTGTTCACAGTTGTCGAGGACGAGCAGCCCGATGCCGGTGGGGTCGATGGCGGCCGGTACCTCCTCTGCTTCCAGCGCGGCAAGCTCGACCAGGGAGGCGTCCGGGATCCGTCGAGCGGCCGCGAGCGCGAGACTCGTCTTACCCACGCCGCCGGGTCCGGTCAGTGTCACCAGCCGCGCGGACTCGAGCCGCGCCACGATCTCGTCCACCGCTGCATCACGGCCGATCAGTTCGGTCACCGCGGCCGGCAGCTTGGACTTCGGCTGCGGCTCAGCGGGTGGTCCGGCCAGGATCGCTTGATGGAGGTCGGCCAACTCGGCACTCGGATCCAGCCCGAGCTCGTCCCGCAGCCGATCGCGCAGCTCCGCATAGCTGGCCAGCGCTTCCGCCTGCCGCCCAGCCTGATGCAACGCCTTCATCTGTACGGCGCGCAACCGCTGGCGCAACGGATTGCGGGCGACGAGTTCGGCCAGCTCGGCGACCAGTTCCTCGTGTTCACCGAGTACGAACCGGGCTTCGGCGTACGCCTCCTGGACTGCCAGCCGCTCCTCGTCGAGCCGGTCGATGGTCGCCCGGGCGAACCCGTCTGCCGCGACATCGGCGTACGCCGGACCACGCCACACCGTCAGCGCGTCCGCCAACGTCGCGGCTCGCATCTGTGCGCTACCCGTCTGCCGGGCTCGCGCCGCCAGCGCACGGAAGCGACCCGAGTCGACCGCTTCGGGCGCGATCGAGATTAGGTAGCCGGCTGGGCCTGTCTGAATCAGCGCGCGTGCTCCTGGCTCGGCCTCGTCCAGCGCGCGGCGCAGCTGGGACACGCGAGTCTGCAGGGTTGCCGTCGGATTCACCGGCAGCTCGTCGCCCCACAGGTCGTCGATCAGCGTCGCGGCGGACACCGGACGCCCGGCGTGCAGCAACAGGTCGGCGAGCAGCCCCCGCACCTTCCGATCCGGCAGCCGTACCGCCTGCCCGTCATCGGTCCAGGCGGTGACCGGTCCCAGCACCCCAAAGCGCATGACCGCCACAGTAGAGCCAAAGCGTTTCTAAAGCGCCCAATTGCAGGGTGGCTGCATGACAACCACAACGCAGCAATCCGCACCCACTTCACTACTCATCGCGGGCGCGCTCGCCGGTCCGCTGTACGTCGGGATCGGGACCATCGAGGCGATCGTCCGCGACGGCTTCGATATCCGCCGGCACTCGCTGAGCATCCTGGCCAACGGGACCGGCGGTTGGGTCCACTCCACGATGATGGTCGTGACCGGCCTGCTCACCGTCGTCGGCGCGTTCGCCCTGCGCCGGGCAGGACTCCGCTCGCGCTGGGCCTTCGGCGGCCTGGCGGTGTACGGCGCCGGTGTCGCAGCCGCTGGCCTGATGCGGGCCGATCCGATGGACGGCTTCCCGATCGGCACGCCGCCCGGCGTTCCTGAGACGGTCTCCTGGCACAGTTTCGGCCACATCATCGCCGGGATGATCGGCTTCATCGGCCTGATCATCGCCTGCCTCGTCCTCGCCCGCCGCTTCGGCCGTGAGGGCAACACCCGCTGGTCCCGCTTCTCGCTGATCACCGGCGTGGTCTACTTCCTCGGCCTGGTGGGGATCGGCAGTGGCAGCGGTACGGCGGTCGTGAACCTAGGCTTCTCGGTAGCAGTGATCCTCGGCTGGGTCTGGCTGACCCTCCTGCTGCTGCACGCTCGAACGGAGGAGGTCCGATGAAGTTCACCGCAGAACTCCTGTCCACCGGCAAGAACACGGCCGGCTTCGTGGTCCCCGACGACGTCGTCGAGTCCCTCGGTGGCGGTGGTCACCCGAAGGTCAGCGTCACCGTCAACGGCTACACCTTCCGTACGTCGATCGCCCGGATGGGTGGGCGTTACCTGCTCGGGTTCAGCGGGGAACGGCGTACCGAGGCCGGAGTCACACCTGGCGGGATGTTCGACGTCGATGTCGAACTCGACACGGCTCCCCGTGAGCTCGACGTACCTGCCGAGTTCGCGTCGGCGCTTGCTGCGGATGCGAAGGCCCAGGCGTTCTGGGAGACGTTGAGCTACAGCAAGCAGCAGTGGCACGTCCTGCAGGTGACAACGGCGAAGACCGAGGCGACCCGGGATCGGCGGATCGAGAAGTCGATCGGGATGCTCCGCGAAGGCAAGGCGCGCTGATGCGGTTCATCGCCGTACTGCGGACTGCCGAGGCGCACGGGTTCCCACCGCCGGAGCTGGCGGAGGGGATCGCCGAGTTGGGGGCGGAGGCCGCGCGCCGGGGCGTCCTCGTCGACACGGCCGGGTTGTTGCCCGTCGCAACGGCCACCCGGGTCGGGGTCAGCGCCGGCGAGCTGACCGTTACCGACGGCCCGTTCGACGACGACGCCCCACTCGGCGCCTACGCCGTCTACGACGTGACCACCCGCGACGAGGTCATCGACTGGACCAAACGCTTCATGGACCTCCACCGCCAAACCTGGCCCGGCTGGGAAGGCGAATCCGAAATCCGCCAAATCTTCGGCCCAGAATGACAACAGCTCCCTCGTACGGCGGAGTTCGGGGGGCTGATGTCCGTCGTGGGAGCGAGGTCCGCTCCGTCTGGGTGGGTCAGACTGGGGTGGTGGATGGGCTTGAGCGGCTCGGTATCCCGGGGCCGCGTGGTGTGGACCGGGTGATCGATGTCGCCGTGGTGATCGGGGTCGCGATCGCGTCGTCGGTCCCGTTCATCGGCCGCGCGCCCGGCGAGATCACGGCGTACGGCGTTCTGTTCACCCTCGGCACGGTGATCCCGCTGCTCTGGCGGCGCCGGTGGCCGCTCGCGGTGATGATCGTCGTCGGCGCGGCCGCGACCCTGGTCTCGCTGCACCACCGGCCGGGGCAGTACCTCCAGTACGGCGGTCTGGTCGCGATCTACTCGCTCGCGAGCCTGGGCCGGAAGCGCTGGCACCGGATCGGGTTGCTCGTGCTGATCCTGGTCACGTTCCCGCCGGCATCGTTGCTGCTGAAGCACAACGACCTGTCCGAGTTCACGTTCACCTTCCTGCTCCCGGTTGCTGCGTTCCTGGCCGGATCGCTCGAACGCAGCCACCGTGAGCACGCCGCGGCGCTTGGCGAACGAGCAGAACAACTGGAGCGCGAACGAGCCGCCGAGACCGCCCGCGCGGCCGCCGAGGAACGCGCCCGGGTCGCCCGCGACATGCACGACATCCTCGCCCACGCGGTCAGCCTGATGGTCGTCCAAGCCGAGGCAGGCCCGGTGGTCGTCCGCACGGACCCGGATCGCGCCGAGCGCGCGTTCGACGCGATCGCGGATGCCGGGCGGGACGCGATGGTCCAGCTCCGGCGACTCCTCGGCGTACTCAAGGCAGGCGAGGACCGCACACCCCAACCCACCCTGGCGTCGCTGCCGGAGCTCGTGGCGGGCGTGCACTTCGAGGAGTCCGGCGTACGGCGTCCCGTCCCGCCCGACACGGAGGTCGCGATCTACCGGATCGTTCAGGAAGCGCTGACGAACACGGTCAAACACGCCCACGCTCAGCAGGTCGCCGTACGACTGAACTGGTCGACCGACGAGCTGGACCTGTCGATCTCGGACGACGGTGTCGGTGGAGACGTGTCCTCGGGCGGGCACGGCCTGGTCGGAATCCGGGAACGCGCCGCAGCCTGCGGAGGTACGGCGGAAGCCGGACCGCTGGCCGGTGGTGGCTTCGAAGTACGTGCCAGACTGCCTTATAATAAAGGGGTTTTATGATCCGGGTAGTGCTCGCGGATGACCAGGAACTCGTCCGCAGCGGGTTCGCGATGATCCTCGACGCCCAACCGGATATCGAGGTCGTCGGCGAAGCCGCGGACGGTGCCGAGGCGGTCTCGCAGGTCCGCTCGCTGACCCCGGACGTCGCTCTCCTCGACATCCGAATGCCTCGCGTCGACGGCCTGGCCGCGGCCCGCACGATCTGCGCGAGTACCACCACGAAGGTCGTCATGCTCACCACGTTCGACTCCGACGACTACGTGTACGACGCTCTCTACGCCGGCGCGAGTGGATTCCTGCTGAAGGACGTCCGCCGCGACGACCTGGTTCACGCGGTCCGCGTCGTGGTGGCCGGTGAGTCGCTCCTCGCGCCCAGCGTCACCCGTCGCCTCATCGCGGACCTGACCCGGAATCGGCCGCGGCCCGGCCCGACCGCCACGCTCGACGTCCTCACTAGCCGCGAGCGCGAGACGCTCGTACTGCTCGGCCGGGGGTTGTCGAATGCCGAGATCGCGGCCGCGCTGAGCGTGAGCGAGCACACGGTGAAGACGCACGTCAGCAACACGCTGACCAAGCTCGGTCTACGCGACCGTGTGCAGGCGGTGATCGCGGCGTACGAGACCGGGCTCATCACTCCCACGAGCCAGTAGGGCCAGAAACCTCCCTCTCGTCGGCGATGTCTGGCGGGTCGGCGCCGACGAGGCTTGAGGTATGAAGAAACTCGGTGTCCTCGCCGGCGGCCTATTCGTTGCCTACGGCCTCATTCGACTGATCGACGGAGCGAACGGCGACCGCGGTCCTGGGCTCGCCTGGACCAGCGGCCACCTCTTGTTCCTGGTCGGCCTCCTCCTGTTCGGCGCCGTCCTCGTGCTCGCCCGCCGCACACTGACCACCCGCCGCCCCCTCGCCAGCGTGGCTATGGTCGTAGGGCTCGTCGGCGTGGCTGCCTTCGTCCGCGTGATCCTGACCGACTTGATGGTCGGGTTCCGCGCCGCGAACCACGCCGAGATGGGTGTCATCGGCAACCAGTACGACCGCTGGCCGGGCAACCTCGGCATCTACGAGCCACTCCAAACGCTCGGCCCGATCCTCTTCCTGGCCGGTCTACTGACCCTCGCCGTACTCCTGACCCTCGAACACCACCTACCCGTCTGGTCACCCGTGGTGCTCCTCGGTGGTTTCGTCCTGATCAGCGCAAACCTGGACCTGATGCCGATAGGCGGTCTCCTGCTCGGGCTTGCGTTCAGTACGTCGCCGGTACTTGTCAGCAGTACGAGCGACAGCCGCGATCGACGCCGTACGAGCGCCTAGTCCGGGCGACCAGCGTGACGGGGGAGGCCTGACCACCGTCGTGCCAACTGTTGAGGAACGCCTGTGGTGGGACGCTCCCGCGCCGGATCCACCACGCGTTCGCGACTGACGGCCAGCTGATCGCAAAGTGCAGATGCGGCAGGGTGAAGCGGGCACTTCCGGTCTTGCCGGTCCGCCCGAGTGCCTGCCCGGCCCGGACCTGCACTCCTGGCCGGATCCCGGCGTCGATCGCCGAGAGGTGCGACCCGTAGTACCGGACGCCGTCGACGCCCACCACCGACACCGAGAGTCCACCACGGTCAGGCGCTGCGTTGGTTCTGGGATTCCAGCTGTCCACGCGCGTCACCTCGTCGACCCGACCATCGACAGGCGACACAAACCTGCAGCCGACGTTCGCGAACACATCCGACGCCGGATAGTCATGATGACTCTGCGACGCAACCGCCCGACAACCCGCAACCGGAAACACATACCGAACCCGCGCCACAGAAGTCGCCGCCTGGGTCGGCACGGGCGTCGTTGTCCGGCTGGTCACCGGCGACGGGACGGAGACTGTCTCGGCCCGGTCGAACGCCCCCGCCGACGACAACGCGAAGATCCCGCCGCCCGCGACAACCACCGCCGACGTCAGAAATACCGCCCAGCCCTTCCCCGTCACGGGAAGGATGGTGCCGTGTTGGTCACTGAAGTGACCGGGCTTGGGACAACGCGTGTGTGAACAGAGCTCTCCATTCGTGATCTCCCCGCGCCGCCATTGAAGACCCCTGGGTTCTGCGGTGTCCACGGTTCATCGGGAGAACATCTGGTGGTCATGGGACGGGGTGATGATCACGCCGGATTTCCACCTCGGTGTGGTGGTGGATCTGGGCGGGCCTAAGCTCGGGGTTGTCGGAGACGCCGACCCGTGGGTCGACCTGTGGTGCTACACCAATCCCATCTGGGTGCTGCCCGGGTGACAAGACCCTGAGGGACGTCGCTGAGATGATCGTCGCGATCGATGCGGACAGCAAGGACACGGCCGCAGCCGACCACCTGCTGTACGACCTGCTGTACGACCTGCTCAACAGCGTGGACCAGCCGGTCGTCGCCTGCACCCACCTGGTCTCGGACACCGACCGTCCCCACGTCGCCGTGTCGCTCACCAGCGCCGCCGACCTGGCCGAACCGATCCGCACCGCCGTCGCGGATCGGGCAGTTGGTCTCGCGATCACCCGACACGGTGCCTCCGAACCAGAACTCGCCGGCCCCAGCCGCCTGGTCCGTGGCGCGTACGTCGCCGCCGTCGAAGCAGCCCTGGGTACGACGGGACGGGTCGTCCGCTGGCCCGGTCACGAACAGGGACACGGCGTACTGCCTGCGGCGGAACTCTGCACCCGCTGCGGTATCGACGAGCTCGAAGGTGTCGGCGGCGTACCCGTCGACGACGACACCCTGATCGACACCCTCGACTTCCTCCGTCCGCTGCGCCGCGACGGCCGCCTGGTCCTCCAGGTCCAGCCCGCCGCCAACAACCTCCTCATCCCCGTCGAACTCCAGCACCAGCAGAACTGCTGCGCCGAACACTGACGGGCGAGCTACTGTCGAGGTATGGGCAGTAAGACCGGAAAGTTTCTCGGCGTCCCGTACGACTGGCGACGTCCGACGATGGAACGCACGAAGTCACGCTGGTGGAATCCTGACGAGCCCCGGCTGTTCACTCCGAAGGTTGTCGGCTGGGGATGGGATGTCAACCTCGCCCGCCTGTTCGGCAGGCGGCGCTAGCTCCAGGCGGGAGAGTCCTGCAGGAACTCGGGGAGGTCGCCGATCACCCCGAGTCGCTGCGTGCAACGGGTGAGCGCGACGTACAGATCCCGGAGGCCGCGCGGGGACTCGATCACGATGCCGTCGGGGTCTACCACTAGGACCGAGTCGAACTCGAGGCCTTTGGCTTCGCGGGCGGTCAGGACGGTCACGCCGTCGAGGTTCGCGACCGCCTCCTGGACGAGTTCGAGCCGGCTGCGCGAGGTGATGATCCCGACTTCGCCGTACTGCATCTCCTCCGCGGCGATCTTGTCGACGTAGAGCGCCTGTTCGGCCGGGGGCACGTCCGCGTGCCAGGGCTTCACGCCGGTCGACCGCACCGAGCGCGGTGCCGCCGCGGACGGGTCAACTTCCCGAAGCACGGCCTGAGCCAGCTCCATCACCTCGGCCGGCGTGCGGTAGTTCAGCGTGAGCCCGGCCAACCGCCAGCGATCACCGAAGGTCTCGCCGAGTGCGCTCGACCAGCTCGTCCCGCCACCGATCGCACCGGTCTGTGCGACATCACCGACCACCGTCATCGAACGCAGTGGACACCGCCGCGCGATCGCCCGCCACGCCATCGGCGTCAGCTCCTGGGCCTCGTCAACGATCACGTGCCCGTACGTCCACCGCCTATCGGCCCCGGCCCGATCCGCCAGCGTGCGATCGTCGTCCGCCTCGTACCGCTCGGCCAGCGCCTCGGCGTCGAGGATGTCCTTCGCAGTCAGAACCTCGGCTTCCTCGTCGTCGTCGAAGTCCGTCGACCCCGAACCAGTCAGCACATCCAGCGCCCCTTGCGCATAGGCAACAGCCCGCGCCCGAGCCGCCCGCTCACGGGCCGCTTCGCTTCCATCGTCACCGAGCAGTTCGGCCGCTTCATCGAGCAGCGGTACGTCGGACGGACTCCAGTCGGCGCCGTACCTCAACAGATGTTCGCGATCGAGCGCACTGAGCTGTGGCGCGGCCGACGCCAGCCGGTCCTCGTCGCCGTACAGGTCTTCGAGGAGTTTCTGCGGAGTGAGCAGCGGCCAGAGCTGATCGAGCAGCGCCTGGATCGCGGGCTCGGCGAGAACCTCCTTGCGCAGTTCGGCGAGGTCGTAGTCGTCCAGCAGCATCTCGCCGTCGAGCGGGTCGGTCGCGATCAGTTCGGCGTACTGGTTCGTCAGGTGGTCGACCATCTCGGTCAGGAAGAACGGCCGGGTCTGGTTGTGGGTCAGGTGCCGGCTCCGGGCCCGGTTCTGCGCGGCCTCGCAGACCGACGGATCCAGCGTGAGCTCGGTGCGGTCGACGGTGACGCGAACCGGGCGATCCGGCAACCACTGCCGGTCGGCGACCGCCTTCGCGATCACGTCGGCCAGCACCAGCCGGCCCTTCACCTCGGCGCTCTCCGGCGTCTCGGGTCGGGTGGCCGTCACACCCGGGTACAGCTCAGCGATCGTGACGAGTCGTACGCCGTCCTCACCAAGCGACGGCAGCACTTGACCGATGAACCGAAGGAACGCCGCATTCGGCCCGACGACGAGAATTCCGCGCTTTTCCAGTTGTTCACGGTGCGTATAAAGCAGGAATGCGGCCCGGTGCAACGCGATCGCGGTCTTACCGGTCCCGGGACCGCCCTGGACGACCAGGATTCCGGGCAGTTCGGAGCGGATGATCCGGTCCTGATCGGCCTGGATCGTCTGCACGATCGACTCCATCCGGCCGGTCCGGCGAGCCTCCAGCGCCTTCATCAGGACGGCCTCACCGATCACGCCGGTGCCGGGCTTGGACGCATCCACGGCGTCCCGTTCCAGGTCGAGTTGCTCGTCCTGGATGTCGACCACTTTCCGCAGCCGGGTCTGGATATGCCGGCGCCGTACGACGCCGTGATTCGCCACCGCAGTGGCGATGTAGAAGGGTCTTGCGGCGGGCGCACGCCAGTCGACGAGCAGCGGTTCGTAGTCCGCGTCGTGCAGTCCGATCCGGCCGATGTGCAGGATGTCGCCGTCCGCGGCGTCGAGGCGGCCGAAGTACAGGCCCTCCTCGGCGGCGTTCAGCCGGGCCTGCCGGAGCTTGAGATCACGGATCCGGCCGTCGCGCTGGTGCAGCGCCTGGGCGTTACGGGTATGGACCAGTTGCTCGTCGTTCGCACGCGCGTCCGTACGCTCACGCTCGGCGTCGAGTGCGGCGTAGAACGTGGTCAGGTGCGCCTGTTCGGCGTGGACCGGATTCGGCAATTCCAACCCCTTGTGTTAAAATGCAGCCCGTTGGTTATCACGCCACATTTCGGTATTTCTGATGGCGGCCAACAAATCCTTGAGTTTATCTCGCTTCATGGGTTTCTTGTACCTGTGGTCTGTCCCTTGATCAGTGCGTGCGGCACGATCGGGGCATGGTGCTCCACTCGATCGTCCCGCCGTACCTGCTCGAGCACCTCGAGCGGACCGTGGACGACCCCAACCTCCGGGCCCGGTATCGCCAGTCGTTGCAGCATGACGCCGTACTGCGGTCACGTCCCTCCGCCGGGCTGGCTCGAGCGACCGAGGCCGGTGGCCTGCAACGGGCCGTGTACGACGCGGAGAACGAGACGAACCTGCCCGGCCGCGCGGTCCGCGCCGAGGGTGCGGATCCGGTCCAGGACGACGCCGTGAACCAGGCGTACGACGGGACCGGCGCGACGTGGACGATGTACGACGAGTGCTTCGGCCGTGACTCGATCGACGGCCAAGGACTCGTACTGACGTCGACGGTGCACTACGACCGCGCGTACGCGAACGCCTTCTGGGACGGGGCGCAGATGGTCTTCGGTGACGGGGACGGCGAGATCTTCGCCAACTTCACCGCGTCGATCGATGTCACCGGCCACGAACTCACGCACGGCGTCACGCAGTACACCGCCGGTCTCGCGTACGAAGGTCAGTCGGGTGCGTTGAACGAGAGCATCTCCGATGTTTTCGGGTCGCTCGCGAAGCAGTATCAGCTCGGGCAGAGTGCGGCGGACGCCGACTGGCTGATCGGGGCCGGGCTGTTCCTGCCGGGTGTGCAGGGTGAGGCTCTACGGTCGATGAAGGCGCCCGGGACGGCGTACGACGATCCGCGGTTGGGGAAGGATCCGCAGCCGGACCACATGTCTGGGTACGTCGAGACCGAGGATGACAACGGCGGGGTCCATCTCAACTCCGGCATCCCGAACCGCGCGTTCTACCTGACCGCCGACGCGATCGGCGGCAACGCGTACGACGCCGCCGGCAAGATTTGGTACACCACCCTGATCTCCGGCGCTCTGCCGGATTCGGCCACCTTCGTCGACTTCGCGCACGCGACCCAGCGGATCGCCGAGCAACTCTTCGGCAGCGGATCCTCGCAACTGACCGCAGTCACCCAAGCCTGGCAAACCGTCGGCGTCCTGACGACCAACACCCCCGCAACCCCACCCGCCCCGGACGACCCGACACCCGACCCCTCCGACCCGGGACCCTCCGACCCGCCGGAGCCCCCGGCTGACTCCTCCGACGAATCAGCCGACCTCATGCGGGCCGCCCAATCCCACCTCCCCCCGAACACACCCCCCGCCCCACCACCCACCGCCGAAACTCCACCTCCGACCCGCCCGACCGGCGAGTGAGCGGCGACTTGTCTACCTCTCGAAGCTGGCGCTGGCTCTGGCTAGCCAACGGGATAGCCGTGGTGGTGATGGGCGCGGCTGCGATCCTCCAGCCGATCGCGATGCTCTCCGCACCCTGCGGTCCGAACTGCGATCCGCACGGCTACGTTGCGATCTTCATGATGCTCCCCGCCGTCGGCATCGCCGGCCTGGCACTGGTTGCGCTGACCTTGCTCATCGCCCGATCCGCCTCCGGCTTCGGCACCGGCCTCGCGGCCGCCGTCTGTTGTGGGGGCTTGGCGTTCCTGCTCACCAACCTCCTGCCCGGCTACGTACGCTGGCCGATCCTCGCAGCCGCCACCCTCGCCGTCGCGCTGGCGATCGCCGGCCTCCGTCTCGCCCCGCCGGCTCCCCGCATCCCGCGTCGGCTCGAGGAGCCGCCGTACCCACCGATGAGACGAGATTGACCTCAAGCGTTATTGAGGTATTAGCGTCGTCTGTGTGACCGTTCATCCCCTCCGCCTGGCGCTACTCACGCGCAACCTGGACGCCGGGCGGTTCGGCACCCAGGTCACGGAGTGGTTCGCCCGCGAGGTGGAGCGAAGCGACGAGTTCAAACTCGAACTGATCGACCTGAGCAGCCTCCCGCTGGCCGCGTTACCGCGCCGGATCGAGGACGCAGACGCGGTCGTGATCGTCACCGCCGAGTACAACCACGCCTACCCGGGCGACCTGAAGACCGCGATCGACGCCGTCCGCCGGCCCTGGTACGGCAAGCCGATCGCGTTCGTCGTGTACGGCGGCCGCTCCGGTGGACTGCGTGCCGCCGAGCAACTCCGGCTCGTCTTCGGCGAACTCCACGCCGTCACGATCCGCGACACCCTCGGCTTCCACGAAACCGACTTCACCCCCACCGGCGACCCGATCGATCAGACCACGCCGAACGCCGCCGCCGCTCTCCTCCACCAACTCGCCTGGTGGGCCCGCCCACTCCGCGACGCCCGCGCCAACACGCCGTACCCGGAATAGGTCCGCGCACCCAGCGGTTGGTGGTTCATCGTGACCGCTGAGCCGATGCCCCTGTCCGTGCTCGACCTCTCGCCGGTGCCGACGGGGACGCGACCGTCCCAGGCACTGCACAAGACGCTCGAACTGGCCCGCACCGCCGAGGCCGCGGGCTACCACCGCTACTGGCTGGCTGAGCATCACAACATCCGCAGCGTGGTCAGCACGAGTCCCGAGGTGATGATCGCGGCCGTCGCCGCCGCCACCTCGACCATCCGGGTCGGCTCCGGCGGCATCATGCTGCCGAACCACTCCCCGCTCAAGGTCGCCGAGACCTTCCGCGTCCTGGGCGGTCTGTACCCGGACCGCATCGACCTCGGCATCGGCCGCGCCCCCGGCACCGACCAGCGCACGGCGCTCGCCCTCCGTCGTAGCCGCGACGCGCTCACCGCCGACGACTTCCCCGAGCAGTACGCGGAACTCCGCGCGTACGTCGAGGGCTTTCCGGCCGGCCACCCGTTCGAGCCGATCTCCGCGCAACCGGACGACGTACCGCTCCCGCCCGTGTGGATTCTCGGCTCCAGCACGTACGGCGGTCAGGCCGCAGCCGCCCTCGGGACAGGCTTCGCGTACGCCGGTCACTTCGGGACCCTGGATCCGGCCGGCGTCATCTCGGCGTACAAGGAGAACTTCCAGCCGGTCGAGCCCGACGGACAGCCCCGCGCGATGCTGGCCCTCGCCGCGATCGTCGCCGAGACCGAGGAGCGCGCTCAGCAACTCGCCCGCGCCAACGCACTCTCGATGCTCCGCCTCCGCTCCGGCCGTCCAGGTCCGCTGCCTTCTCCGGAGGAGGCCGAGTCCTACCCGTGGTCGGAAGCCGAGGAAGCAGCCGTCGAGGAGTGGGCCGGCCTGGTCTCCGTCGGCACGCCCGACCAGGTAGCCGCCGACCTGACCCGCCGGGCCCAATCCGCAGGCGCCGACGAACTCATCATCACCACGAACATCCACGACCCCGCCGAACGCCGCCAGTCCTTCGAGCTACTCGCCAACGCTTGGGGCCTCAAGCCCCGTTAGTCCCACGCACGTGTTCGAAGATCAGGCTGGTCTCGGCGTGGACGACCGCAGGATCTGCGGTCAGGTGGTCGAGGACGAACTCGCGCAGCCCGTCGGGTGACGCGGCTGACACGTGCAGCAGGTAGTCGTTCGCGCCGCTGACGTGGAAGAGCGACAGCACCCCTGGCAGCGCCGGGACCTTGGTGCGGAAGCGATCGATCTCGTCGCGCGAGTGTGCCCCGATCCGGATCGCGATCAGCGCTTGCAGCGGCCGTCCGACCGCGCCCAGGTCCACGTCCGCGTGGAATCCCCGGATCACGCCACGCTCGCGCAGTGAGCGCACGCGGGTCAGACAGGTCGACGGTGCGATGCCGGTCGCCTCGGCGAGGGCGTTGTTCGGCATCCGGCCGTCGGCAGCGAGCAGCCGGACCAGTTCCTGATCGACCTCGTCGAGTCCGTCGGGGAGCGCCCGCGGAGCCGGTCCAGGGCTCCGACGATCCTTCGGCATGGCACCACTGTAGAGCGCGTCCACAGAATCCACAGCGTGTGGAGAAGCCTGTGGATGAATTTTCTTCGGAACTCTTGCGGTTGATCCGCAGAAGATTCCATCCTCGGTCCCAGTTCGTCCCCACCGCACCGGCCGAGGAGGCCCCGATGACCCAGCTCGACACCCGGTCGGTCCACGCCGGCCGCGACGATCTGACCGCGCTCGGCGTCCACGTCCCGCCGATCGACCTGTCCACGACCTACCCGCTCCCCTCGGTGGACACGGGCGGAGCGTCGTACGACGCTCTCGCAGGCGGGAACGGCCCGGACGGCGGCAGCCACGTCTACCAACGGCTGTGGAATCCGACCGTCGCTCGCTTCGAGGACGCGCTCGCGGAACTGGAGCACACCGACGGCGCGGTTGCGTTCGGCTCCGGCATGGCCGCGCTCACCGCCTGCCTCCTCGCGGTAGTCGCCGCGGGCCGTCCGCATGTCGTCGCCGTACGCCCGCTGTACGGCGGCTCCGACCACCTGTTATCCACAGGCCTCCTGGGGACAACTGTCACCTGGGCCGACGTCTCCGAGATCGCCTCGGCGGTCCGGCCGGACACCGGGCTCGTGATCGTGGAGACACCGGCGAACCCGACGCTCGAGCTTGTGGATATCGCGGCCGTTGTCGCTGCGGCGGGCGACGTACCCGTGCTCGTGGACAGCACGTTCGCGACCCCGGTCCTGCAGCAACCGGCTCGGCACGGGGCGAGCCTGGTGTTGCACTCGGCAACCAAGTACCTCGGCGGCCATGGTGACGTCATGGGTGGCGTCGTCGCGGCCGGCGTGGAGTGGGTCGGCCGGCTCCGGCAGATCCGCGCGGTGACCGGTGGCCTGCTGCACCCGTTGGCGGCGTACGAACTGCACAGGGGACTGCAGACGCTGCCGGTGCGCGTACGGGCGCAGCAGTCCACCGCCATCAAAGTCGCCGACTGGCTCTCCGCCCAGCCCGGCGTCGAGCGGGTGTACTACCCCGGCCTGTCGGATCCGCAGGAACTGATCGGCCGTCAGCAGTCCGGCCCGGGCGCCGTACTGTCCTTCACCCTGACCGGCGGCTACCAGGCGGCTGCTCAAGTCGCCGACAGCCTGGAGCTCATCACCCACGCCGTCTCTCTGGGCGGCGTGGACACCCTCATCCAGCATCCCGCCGCCCTGACCCACCGCCTGGTCGCGGCCGACGCCAAACCGTCGGACGGCCTGCTACGCCTCAGCCTTGGGCTGGAAGACCCTGAAGACTTGGTTGCGGACCTCCTGCAAGCACTGAATCGATGATTCCGTACTCGCGGGCGGCCTCCGGGGTGAACCAGCGGTCCCGGTCGAAGTCCGTGGTGATGCGCTCGACCGACTGACCGGTGCGCTCGGAGAGCAGATGGGCCAGGTCCTGACGGGCCTTGATCGCCTGTTCCGCCTGCACCTTGATGTCGCTCGCCGTACCGCCGATCCCACCGAGCGGCTGGTGCATCATGATCCGCGCGTGCGGCAGTGCGTACCGCTTCCCGGGCGCACCGCAGGCCAGCAGCACCTGCCCCATCGACGCGACCAGCCCCATCCCGTACGTCCGTACGTCGTTGCTGATGAAGCTCATCGTGTCGTAGATCGCCAGCCCGGCCGACACGGAGCCGCCGGGGGAGTTGATGTACAGCGAGATGTCCGCCTTCGGATCCTCCGCGTTCAGCAGGATCAGCTGGGCGCACAGCGCGTTCGCGTTCCCGTCCTTGATCTCGTCGCCGAGGACGACGATGCGCTGCCACAGCAGCCGCTCGTAGATGTGGTGGTCCAGGTTGTTCGGCAGTTGAAACTCGCTCATGGATCCAGCCTGCGGGCGCCCGCCCGGATCGGCCCGGGAATCTGCCCGTGGCAGATCTGCCCACCGCAGACCTCGTCGAGATGGCACACTCGGTACAGGACATCGCAGGCGAGGAGGGCCACGACGTGTTGCTACGCCAGGTAATCGGGAACGTCTTCCGCCGGTTGCGGCGCGAGCGGGGGATCACCCTGCGCGAGCTCGCCGAGCTGGCCCAGGTGTCGGTGCCGTACCTGTCCGAGATCGAGCGCGGCCGCAAGGAGCCGTCCTCGGAGATCCTCGCCGCGATCTGCCGGGCGCTCGAGCTGGAGCTGTCCGACCTGCTGGCCGAGGTGCAGTTCGACCTCGCCACGGTCGCCCGCCGCACGCTGCCGATCCACCTCCAGACGGCCGCGATCCGGGTCCAGCAGTCGGCGCCCCAGAGCATCGCCACCTCCCCGCACGCCCACTCCGCGTCCGCTCAGGCGTTCTGCCTGGTCGCGTAGTTGGTGCGCTGGTACGAGAACCCAGGCGCACGAGCCTGGCGTACGGCGCCTGCACCGGCCGAGGTACTGGCGTTCCACCAGAGCCTCCCCGGGTACCGCCCGACCCCGCTGACCCCTGTCCCGGCACTGGCGTCCGAGCTGGGCGTCGGCCAGGTCCTGGTGAAGGACGAGTCCAGCCGGCTCGGCCTGCCCGCGTTCAAGGCCCTCGGCGCGTGGTGGGCGATCCACCGCACGCTCCAGGACCAGCCCGGTCAGCTGGAGCTCGTCACCGCGACCGACGGCAACCACGGCCGCGCTGTCGCACGGCGAGCCGCGATGCTCGGTCTGCCGGCGCACGTGTTCGTCCCGGACGTGGTGAGTGACGCTGCGATCGACGCAATCCGGTCCGAGGGCGCCACGGTGACCGTCGTACCCGACTCGTACGACGCTGCGGTCGCCGAGGCGGCGTCGTACGGCGGTCTGTTGATCCAGGACTCGGCGTGGCCCGGGTACGAGGTGGTGCCGCGGCACATCGTGGACGGGTACTCGACTCTGTTCCGGGAGATCGACGTACAGCCTGATCTGGTCGTCGTACCGATGGGTGTGGGGTCGATTGCGCAGGCCGCGGTCACGCACTACCGCAGCGGCCCGATCACGCCTGCACTCCTGGGTGTTGAGCCCAGCACCGCCTCCTGCGTCACCACCAGCCTCCTGGCCGGTGAGTTGGTGACTGTCCCGACCAGCAAGACCGCGATGGCCGGTCTGAACTGCGGTACGCCGTCCACCCTCGCCTGGCCCGTGCTGCGCTCGGGGCTCGACTATGCGGTCACAGTCGACGACGAAGCGGCCTTGCGGGCTGTGGACGATCTGAGTGCGGCCGGTATCTCCTCGGGGCCGAGTGGAGCCGCCACACTGGCCGGTCTGCGGGCGGCGCGCGATCGGCTGGACCTGACCGGCGACAGCACAGTTGTGCTGATCAGCACCGAGGGGTCGCTCGGCTAAAAGCACCTGCTTCGCTCGTGCGCTCGCCCTAGCCTGACCAGATGCACCACATCAAACGCCGCTCACCGGCGGAGCCCGGCTCGATCGCCGAGACCTTGAACATGTTCGAGTCCGAAGTCCGGTTCTACCGGGAGATCGCGCCGGAGGTCGGGGTCCGCGTGCCTGCCTGCTACGTCGCCGAGTCGAATGCCGACGGAACGCTGCTGGAGCTGGAGAACCTCTCCGACTGGGCACCGGGCGCGGAGCCGGCGGCAGGCGCCCTGGTCCTACGGTCTCTCCACGAGCAGTGGACCGGGCGAGCGCACGTCCGGTGGCCGTGGCTACGACCGCTGGGCGCTGGCGAGGACCTCGTTGCTGCGCTGTACGACCGAACCTGGACCGCTCTCGCGGCACGCTCGGATCTGTCCGCGCCGGTGCGGGCGGCGGGGGAGAAGCTCGTCGGGAACGTCATGGAAGCCGACCGGGCCGTTGTGCGGGCCGGTGCGCTGACCATGGTTCACGGTGATGCGTCGGCACAGCACATGCGGACCGGTCCGGACGGGGAGGTCGCCTTGCTGGACTGGGAGGACGTGTCGGCAGCACCCGGGGTTCTGGACCTGGCGTGGTTCCTGGTGTCGTCGGTGGAGCCAGAGCGGTGGGGCGAGGCTGTGGATGCGTACGGGACGAGCCAGGGGCTGGTCGAGGTGATGCCGTCGACCATGGTCCAGGGGTACCTCAGCATGTCTGACCACCCGGACGGCTCGGAGGCGGCCGCGGCGTGGGTCGCCCGGTTGGAGGCCGCTGCGGGATTGCTCTCGGCGGAGGCGCGGTGAAGTACGTGGTGCGGTTTCCGGTGGGTGATCGGGAGTTGTCGACGTTGCACGCGGTGGCGTTCGGGAGTGACGTCGTGCTGGAGCCTTGGGCGGAGCGCTTGCAGCGTTGGGCTCTGACGTGGGTCGGGGCCTTCAGCAACGATCAGCTGGTCGGGTTCGTGCAGGTGTGCTGGGACGGCGGTGCGCACGCGTTCGTGCTGGACACCGCCGTCCACCCGGACCACGGCCGGCAAGGTATCGGCAAGCAGCTCGTACTCACGGCTGCCGAGGAGGCCCGCTCGGCCGGGTGTGAGTGGCTGCACGTCGACTACGAACCACACCTGAAGGCGTTCTACGAGGACGCGATCGGGTTCCGGCCGACCGATGCGGGACTGCTCAAGCTCCGATAGCCGTCAGGCGTTCAGTCGAGATGCACGAGGTCAGGCAGCGTTCCTTCTGGTCGCCGAGCAGGTCCGCGGTCCAGGTGGTGAAGCCGCCGTCGCCCAGGCCCTCGCCATCGCGGCCGATGTCGATCGCCGTACCGGTGTAGTACGTCGCGCTCTTGGTCCGCTCGGCGTCCTCCTTGAGGTCAACCTTCAAGGCCGGTCGGACCGTGTCGTCGATCCGCTCTCGCACAGCGGACGGTGTGAACATGGTGAACGCCAGATCGGCCCCGTCACCCAGTACGTCGTGCCAGAAGCGCAAGTGGTCGATCAGCAGCTCGGCCTCGGTCCGCCCTGAGCCGGTGTCGCGCGCACTCGAGACGAGCACGAACAGCTCGAAGTGCGCGGTCATCCCCGGTCCGTCCACCGGCTGCGCCCGTACGACGCGCTGGCACGTGGCCAGGTCGACCCGCGCCTGCCCCGCACGACGTCGTACGGCGGCTTCGATCGCGAGCTCGTTGGTCGGGTCACTGGCCACCTCGGTCCCACGGATCGTGCTGAGGACCTGGTGCTGGTTGATGTTCGCGACCGCGGAGCACGTGCCGAGCGGGGTGACCGGGGACAGCTGGACGCCGGTGAACTTCTCGGGCAGGCGGTCCCACAGGAGCTGCTGCGTCTTCACGAGCCGGCGCGGATCGACCGGTGACGGTCGTACGAACCGGTCCTGCTGCCAGCGCTGCAGCAGCCGGGCCGGCGTCACCTTGGCGGCCCGTTCGCGGCTCACGTCCAGCAGCACCGACTGCAGTTCGGACGGGCTGAGCCCGTCGACGAGGGCGTCCCGGCTGCCCTCCGGCAGCTTCGCCCAGAACCGTTCGATCACATCGCCCATCGCCCTACTGTGACGGAACTCCGGTGCATATCGCTCGTCAATTACTTCTGTACCTACTAGTATGTTCGGCAACTGATCGAGAGGGTGTGCCGTGGACGCGATGCAGTACGAGATCACCTTGCCGACCGACTACGACATGGGGATCATCCGGCGCCGGGTCGAGACGAACGCGGCGCGGCTGGACAACTTCGAGGGGATGGGGCTGAAGGCGTACCTGATCCAGGACCGCGCGAACGGCGCGATGGTGAACCAGTACGCGCCGTTCTACCTGTGGAACGACCAGGCCGGAATGGCGAAGTTCCTGTGGGGCGGCGGGTTCTTCACCGGGATCTGTTCGTCGTTCGGACGCCCGCCGGTGCGGCACTGGTCCGGGGTGGAGGCGCTGGCGGGTCCGGACGTGGACCAGCCGGGGGTGAGCGCGACGAAGCACACGGTGCTGTTGGAGCCGGACGTGGATCCGGCCGAGCCGGTCGCGTCCGCGGTGGAGACTCTTCGGCAGACCGCGGCTCTTGAGGGTGTGCATTCGGCTGCGCTGGCGGTGGATCCGGCGCGGTGGGAGCTCGTGTTCTTCACGTTGTGGAGCGATCCGGAGCCCGGTTCGGTGCCGGGGACGCGGTATCAGGTGCTGCACTTATCCACACCTGGAACAAAGGCGCTGCTCGGACGGTGAAATCGCCGTATCTTCTAGGCATGAGATATCCGAGTCCGCACCTTTGACGTTCTGACCGACCCGATCGCCTGCCGCGCGGTTTGTCCACGCGCATCGTCGCCTACGAGGCGCTGCAGGACTTCATCCCGCTGTATCCGCTGTACCAGCTGCTGTTCGCGGACCATGGACTGTCGGCTGCCCAGATCTCGACGCTGTTCGTCATCTGGTCGACGACCACGTTCGTGCTCGAGATCCCGTCCGGTGCCTGGGCGGACACGTACTCCCGACGCAAGCTGCTGGTGCTCGGTGCCGTGCTCAGCGGGCTCGGATACGCCGCCTGGATCACGTTGCCGTCGTTCGCCGGCTTCGCGCTCGGCTTCGTCCTCTGGGGCATGTCCTCAGCCCTGATCTCCGGCACCTTCGAAGCCTTCGTGTACGACGAACTAGCAGCCCGCAACCGCACCTCCCGCTACGCCACCCTCCTAGGCCGAGCCCGCTCGGCCTCCTTCCTGACCAACCTGACCGCCACAGCCCTGGCCACCCCCCTCTTCAACCAAGGCGGCTACATCCTCGCCGGCGTAGTAAGCATCCTCAGCTGCCTGGCCCAAGCCGCGGTCGCCTGGTCCCTCCCCGAAGCCCCAGCCACAACAGCCCCCGACGACGAAGCCGAATCCTCCATGCCGGCGGCAACTCCTCCCACCCCCTCCACACCAGGTGCACCGACCGGGTTCAGGGTGGGGGCGGATGAGACGCCGGCCACCAGCTCGGTGGGGTCTTCTTCTACTTCTCCCACCCCATTACCAGGAGCGGCTGGTGGGTCTGCGGGGGAAGTGGAGCCAGAGGATTCCTCGCCTGCTCGGGAGGCGTTTTCGGAGTACCTGCACATGCTTCGGTCAGGCGTCGGGGAGGTGCTGACCAGCCGGAGTGTGCGCAGGGCGGTTGGGCTGGTCGCCTTGCTGGGTGGGTTTCTCGCCTTCGACGAGTACTTCCCGTTGTTGGCTCGGGAAGCCGGCGCAGCCACGGGCGTGATTCCGTTGGTGATCGCCGGGACGGTAGCGGCTCAAGCCATTGGAGGAGCGCTCGCAGGACCGGCCTATAGATTGCCAGCAGCAACCTTCGCGATCGGACTGGGCGCGACCGCGGTACTGATCGCATCCGGTTCGTTGAGCCGCTCGATCTGGGGCTTCCTACCGATCGCCCTCGGGTACGGCGTGATGCAACTGGTGATCGTGGTCGCGGAAGCGCGCCTCCAGGACTCGATCACCGGGCCGGCCCGAGCGACCGTCACCTCGGTCTCCGGGTTCTTCGCCGAGGTCTTCGCCGTCGCCGTCTACGCCGGCTTCGCGGTGGGTTCGGTCTGGTTCACAATGTCGATCCTGGTCGCCGGTCTCACCATCCCGGTGCTGCTGACGGCCTTCGTCGTACCGTTCGCCCTCCCCGCACCACGCAATTCGGTGCCCACCGAACCATCCGACACCTAGCCTCACATCATGAGCAGACAGGACGTTCCAACAGTATGAGGAAACAGGGCATGCAGGCCGCCGGCGCGGCTGCGGTGACGGTAGTGCTGTGGGCATCGGCGTTCGTCGCGATCCGCCACGTCGGCCAGGAGTTCTCAGCCGGTGCCCTGTCCCTCGGCAGATTGCTGGTCGGCAGCCTCCTGCTCGGCATCTTCGTGTTCACCCGCCCACGGCGCTGGCCGGCAAAGTCGGACTGGAAGTTCCTCCTGGTCTGCGGCCTGCTCTGGTTCGGCGTCTACAACCTCGCGCTGAACGAAGCCGAGCACCGCCTCGACGCCGGAACCACCGCGATGCTCGTCAACATCGGCCCACTCCTGATCGCCCTCCTGGCCGGCGTACTCCTCCACGAGGGCTTCCCGCGCCAACTGGTGATCGGCAGCATCGCCGCCTTCGGTGGCGTCGTACTGATCGGCCTGTCCTCATCCTCAGGTAAAGCCGAGACCGTGGGCGTCCTGCTCTGCCTGGTAGCGGCCGCCGCGTACGCCATCGGCGTCGTCTCCCAGAAGCCGCTGCTCGCCCGACTCCCGGCGCTCGAGGTGACCTGGCTGTCCTGTCTCATTGGCGCCGTCGCCTGCCTGCCGTTCGCACCGACCCTGGTCAAGGAAACCGCCGACGCCCGCCCATCGACCATCTGGTGGGTCGTGTTCCTCGGCGCCTTCCCCACCGCGATCGCCTTCACCACCTGGGCCTACGCCCTGGCTCGGACCACGGCCGGCCGCATGGGCGCAACGACGTACCTCGTTCCCCCGCTAACGATCTTCCTGGGCTGGCTCCTGCTCGACGAGAGCCCGGCACCACTCGCGTACGGCGGCGGTGTGCTCTGCCTGATCGGCGTAGCGATCTCGCGCTACCGCCCCCGCCGAGCCACCGCAGCTATGCCCTCGGTCAACACCGTCAGCCCGGATTCGAACCCACTGTCAAAGTCGTAAGCGAGCCCTTCAGCGCCCAGCTCACCCACAACCCGCACCAACGTCGGCGCCTTGCCGGCCGGAAGCCCCTCGACCCGCGTGAGCAGGTCGGGCGCGAGATCAAACGTCTCGTCCCGAACCGCAGCCTCGCCCAACGCGAATCCGTGAATGAAATCCACGATCGTGTTGGCCGACTCGAAGATCTGCCGTGCCGACAGCCCGGCCCGATCGAGCGCACGGTAGTACGGCTCGACCGTCACGACCACGACATCTGACACCGCCGACGTATCCGACAGCACCTGCAACGCAAGATTCGGATGCGCTCGCAGCGCATTGCGATAGGCCCGAGCCGCGTCCTTCAACTGCTCCTGCCAAGGCACCGAGTCACCCGGGTCCGGGTACTCGAGATCGGCGAACACCAGCTCCGCCAGCCCGGCCATCACCGCGGCCTTGTTGGGCAGATGGTGGTACAGCGACATCGGGTTGACCTCGAGCGTCGCGGCCAGCCGGCGCATGGTCAGCGCGTCGATGCCCTCGTCGTCGACGATCCGCAGTGCCGCGGTCAGGATCGCCTCCCGGCTCAGCCGCTCCTCACCAGCCCGGGGCCGCCCGGAGCGCTTGCCAGCTGTAACCATACGTCGTATGGTACATAAACATACAGCGTATGGAAAAGGAGAGTGCGGGTATGCAGTCGTTGGCGGGGAAGGTGGCACTGGTGACCGGCGGGAGCCGGGCGGCCGGGCGGGGGATCGCGGTCCAGCTCGGCGCCGCGGGCGCGACCGTCTACGTGACCGGTCGCAGCACCCGGGCCGGTCGGTCCGAGATGAACCGGCCGGAGACGATCGAGGACACCGCGGAGCTCATCGACGCGGCCGGCGGCAAGGGCATCGCCGTACCGGTCGACCATCTCGTGCCTGAGCAGGTGCGCGACTTGATCGACCGGATCGAGCGCGAGCAGGGTGCGCTGCACATCCTCGTGAACGACATCTGGGGTCAGCACGGCGAACCCGAGTGGGACAAGACGGTCTGGGAGAGCGACCTCGAGGGCGGTCTGCGGCTGCTGCAACTCGGCATCCACACGCACGCGATCACCAGCCACTACGCGCTGCCGTTGCTGATCAAGTCACCCGGCGGGCTCGTCATCGAGATGACCGACGGCACGAACGAGTACAACGCCGACAACTACCGCGTCTCGTTCTACTACGACGTCGCGAAGGGTGCCGTCAGCCGGATGGCGTTCGCTCTCGCCCACGAACTCGACAAGTACGACGCAACCTCCGTACTGCTCACGCCCGGCTGGCTCCGCTCCGAGGCGATGCTCGAGGGCTTCGGCGTGACCGAGGACAACTGGCACGACGCGACCGAGCAGATCCCGCATTTCGCGATCTCCGAAAGCCCGTCGTACGTCGGTCGCGCGGTAGCGGCCCTCGCCGCCGATCCCGACGTACGCCGCTGGAACGGCAAGTCCACCTCCAGCGGCGAACTCGCCCAGCTCTACAACTTCACCGACCTCGACGGCAGCCGCCCCGACGCGTGGCGCTACATCGTCGAAGTCCAAGACCCCGGCAAACCCGCCGACACCGCCGGCTACCGCTAGAGGCTTGTACCGCTAGAGCTTGTACGGCGGGCAGACGGTGAGGCCGTCGCCCGCCGAGACGACCGGGCGGGCGTCAGCTGACAGGGCGGCGTGGGGATGCGCGGCCGCGATCGGGACACCCAACTCGGCAGCCATCGCGAGCACCTCGCGTCGCGACGTCACGGCCAGCGCCGGATCACGCTCGTACACATAAGTGAGCTCAGGCCACCGCGCCTGCGCGGGATGCACCAGCACATCACCACCGAGTACGGCCCGCTCGGTCACCACCGACTGATGCCCGGGCGTATGCCCCGGCGTCGGCACCAACCGCATCCCGCGCAGCCGCGTCTCCCCGTCCACAACCCGCAACTGCCCCGCATCCACAATCGGCCGGATCATCCGCTCGTACGTCGTCCCGCCGCGGACGTGCTCGAGTTCGTCCCGCTGTACGACGTACTCCGCGTTCGGAAACCGCGGCAGCTCCCCCTCCGCACTCCACCCCACGTGATCCAGATGAACGTGCGTCAACACCACCGCATCGATCTCGCCCACCCCGACCCCCGCCATCTCCAGCAACCGAGGCAACCGCCCCGCCACCCCCAACCACTCGGCCGCCTCCCCGCCCGCCGGCCCAACCCCCGCATCCACCAACACAATCCCCGCATCCCCAGTCACCAAGTAACTATGGAAATGCAGCCACCACCCCTCACCCAGAACGTTGCCCGGAGCAACCTCCGCGGTCCACCCAGCCCGCTCCGAGTCCCACCCCGGCAACGCGTCCCCAACCCCCTCCGGAAACACCCCCACCGCATCACACAAAACCGTAACGTCCATCCACAACCTCCACTCACCTCACCCACGGACGCTCAGCCATCCATCCGTGCGGAAACCCCAGCTCGTGAACCCCGCGCCCACAGGCGGGGATCCCCTCGCCGATCAATTGTCGGACCTGTGTCGCCCACTGGGGCCGCTGTGCCACGCGAGCCAGCAGGAATGCGATCACGCACAGCGTCGAATAGATTCGGGAGTGCGACACCTCATGATCGGTCAGATGACGCAGGTCCGGGATCGAGCGTAGATGGCTCGGTGCGAGCTGGTCGGCGAGATTCCTGTTCCACAGGCGAGAGTGATGGGCGCAGACGTTCCGGACGTAGTTGAGGACCCGCAACCAGTTGGCCAGCGCGCCACCGTTGCCGTCGCCGCGCCGGTCCAGAACGTCAAGCCTGGCAGCGATCTCATTGCGATCTGACGCCTTCAGCCCCTGGAAGAGATAGCTCATCGAGCCGAAGTCGAGGATCTCGGTCAGCACCCAGACCGGCAGGCGTCCGTCGTACTTGTGCTGGAAGTGCACGACGAAATCCTCCGACGACCTCGTCTGGGCTGCCAGCACCTTCCGCAACCATCGGTCGTAGGTGCTCGGTCGGCTCCCGCTCGACTGTGTGAATCGGCCGTCGAGATGCCCGCCGTCCAGGTGCGCGTACGCACCGCGTCGTCCGAGGGTGAAGCCGATCAGCACGCGAACCGCGATCTCGATCCGCTCGACTGCGTCGAGGACCTGCAGTTTCAGTTGGCGATCGACGTCGTACAGGCGAACCACCTGACGAAAGCTCGTGCCCTCGACGAACTGATCGGCACGGACACCTCCGTCGAGCCGACGGTAGGAGTACCAGTAGCCGCTCAGTCGGTAGTAGCCGATGACGCTCAGCAGGTGCTCCGCCTCGGCCTCGTCGTCGATGAGCAGTCCTCTGCTTTTCAGCAGTCTGACCTGGTCGGTGAAGGTGAGGTGGGGCTTGGTGTAGGTGGTCACGGTGGTCCCCCAGGAAAAGAAAACCAGCCCGTGCCTTGAGGCAGAGGGGCTGGCCGTGTTGCCACCAATAATACACCGATGACGATCGGGCTTGAGGCGCGAACCGAGGCCTGTGGATAGGTCAGGGGAGGAGCATCCAGGTGGCTAGGGAGGTCATGAGGAGGGCTATGGCGGTGTCGAGGTATTGCCAGGCTCTGGGGCGGGCGAAGACGGGGGAGAGTTTGCGGGAGAAGAAGCCCAGGGAGAAGAACCAGGTGAAGCTGGCGGTGACGGCTCCCAGGCCGTAGAACCAGCGGCCGTCGGTGCCGCGCTGGTTGGCCAGGGAGCCGAGCAGGATGACGGTGTCGAGGTAGACGTGGGGGTTGAGGTACGTGAAGGCGAGCGTGGTGAGCAGGACGCTGCGGAGGGCGGCTGGGGTGTGGTCGGCCTGGTTGATGGAGCCGGGGCGGAGGGCACGTCTCGCGGCGACCACGGCGTACGCGTAGAGGAAGGCGGCGCCGGTGTACTTCGCGATCTCGAGGGCGAGCGGACTACGGCCGAACAAGGCGCCGAGGCCCGCGATGCCGCTCGAGATCAGCAACGCGTCGGACAGCGAACAGATCAGTACGACGGATAGGACGTGCTCACGGCGTAGGCCTTGGCGCAGCACGAAGGCGTTCTGCGCTCCGATCGCGACGATCAGAGTCAGCGTCGTGGCGAAGCCGGCGAGGAGGGGCATACCTTCGACCGTAGGTAGCTCCACTCCGTCAAACCAGCTAAAGATTCTCACGCGCCATTAGGATTGCTAAAGCTGGAGGGAGGACATGTGCAGTTTGATTCGGGGCAGTTGGAGACGTTTGCCGCCGTTGTGGACGAAGGCAGTTTCGACGCGGCGGCCCGTCGGCTACGGGTGACGCCGTCCGCGGTCAGTCAACGGATCAAGGCACTGGAGAGCCGCCTCGGCCAGGTCGCCGTCATGCGAGGTAAGCCGGTCCGGCCGACCGCGGCCGGCGAGGCGCTCCTCCGCCTCGCGCGCCAGGTGGCGCTGCTCGAACTCGAGGCGATCACCGCAATCCGCGGCACCGTCGACGCGCTGAGGATCCCGCTCGCGGTGAACGCGGACTCGCTCAACAACTGGTTCCTCCCCGCGATGCTCGACCTGTCCCAGACCCACAACGCTAGATTCCTCGTCCACCAGGAGGATGAGGAACACTCGGCCGAGTTCCTCCGCAACGGCACCGTTCTCGCCGCGGTGACTGCCGACCCACGACCGGTCCAGGGCTGCCGCGTCGTACGGCTCGGCACGATGCGCTACCTCGCCCTCGCCACGCCCGAGTACGCCGAACGATGGCTCGAAGGCAAGCCGTTGCCCGAGGCACTCGCGGAGGCGCCGATGGTGGTGTTCAACGAGAAGGACGTGCTCCAGCATCGCCTGATCCGCAAGGTCACCCGCCGCAAACTGGACCCTCCGACGCATGCGATCCCGGCCTCGGCGCCGTTTCACGAGGCGGTCCGGATCGGCCTCGGGTGGGGGATGATCGAGGACCAGGTCGCCGGACCCGAGCTGGCCGCCGGCCGCCTGGTGGAAGTTGCTCCAGGCAAGTACATCGACGTACCGCTGTACTGGCAGCACTGGAAGCTCGAGTCCGGCATCCTCGACGCCCTCACCGCGGCTGTGCTGCGGGCTGCCGAGGCCGGCCTTCGGACGACGAGTACGTCCTGAGCTCGATCGAGTTTCCCACCTTCAGCGGCACCTGTTCGATCAGCTTCCGCCACGGCAAGTACGGCATCATCCGCAAGGTTAGGTTCCGCACCTTGATGAACCACTTGGTCCCCGGGATGAACCACATCGCCCCCTCGTGCGCCATCTTCTGGCACGCCGCGACAAAGTCCTTCATTCGTACGTCGTACGCCGAGAACGCCTGCTCGTGGTCACCGCCGGCCGCGTGCAGCTCACCGGCGAGCACGTACGCACCGACGATCGCCAGACTCGTCCCCATCCCGGACAGCGACGAGGCGCAGTACCCGGCATCACCGACCAGCGCGACCCGGCCCCGGGAGTAGCTGTCGAGCTTGACCTGGCTGGTCGAGTCGAAGTAGAAGTCCGGCGCCTGCCGCATCCCCGCCAGCAGCGTCGGCACCTCCCAGCCGATCCCGGCGAACTGCCCGTCGATGATTGCCTTCTGCGACTCGATGTCACGCCGGTCGTAGTCCAACGGGTCCGATGCGAAGTAGAACAGCGCCTTCGCCTCGGCGTTGCCACGGGCGCTGTACGTCCCGACCGTCTTGCCCGGCACGTTCAGGATCTTGCCGGTGTGATCGAGGTCCAAGTGGTTGGCGACCGTACTGACCGACACGTAGTAGCCCAGCTCCTGCAGGTACGACGACTCCGGGCCGAACGCCAGCCGCCGTACGTTCGAGTGCACCCCGTCCGCACCGATGACGAGATCGAACCGACGCCGCAGCCCGCTCTCGAACACAACGTCCACGCCGTCCGAATCCTGCGAGAGCGAGGCGATCGAGTCGCCGAAGATGTACTCGGTCGTGTCGGACGTCCGCGAGTACAGGATCTCGACCAGGTCGCCGCGGAGGATCTCCAACTCACCGCTAAGAGCGCTCGGCGGAGTGCTCGCGACGCGCTTGCCCTGCTCATTCACGTAGGTGATGTCGCCCATGTTGGTCGCCTTCGCCCGGACGGCCTCGAGGATGCCCATCCGGTCGAGCACCTTCATCGAGGCGCCGCGGAAGTCGACCGCGTAGCCGCCGGGCCGCGGCGCCGGAGCGCGCTCGACCACGGTCGTCTTATAGCCGTAGCGATCCAGCCAGTACGCCAACGCCGGACCCGCCACGCTCGCACCGGAAATCAGAACCGTAGTCATCAGAAGCCTCCTGCCGAAGTGGTTGATGCGACGACTGTACGACGGTCTTAGACAAATGTGCAAGACATTCGTATAAGACGGCTGTGCTACGCTCTGTGGATGGGAAACCGGGAGGCGCTGGTCGAAGGCGCGAAGACGTGTCTGCTCGAGAAGGGCTACAGCCGGACCACCGCGCGCGACATCGCGACCGCGGCCGGCGTCAGCCTGGCGGCGATCGGGTACCACTTCGGCTCGAAGGAAGCGCTGCTGAACGAGGCGATGCGCGAGGCGCTGGATCAGTGGGGCGTCGAAGTCGCGCAGACGATGAGCGCCGGAGCGGCGAGTGCGGACCCGCAGGAGCGGTTCGTCCAGACGTGGAGGCAGGCGGTCGAGAGCCTGTCGGCCCCGGGCGTGAAGGCGTTGTGGACAACGCAGTTCGAGGTGCTCAGCCTCGGCGCGCACATGCCGGAGCTACTCGCCGAGCTCTCGAAGTTGCAGGGTGAGGCTCGCGAGGGCGTCGCCCACCTGTTCGGTGGGGTGGATGAGGACTCGGACCCGGAGACGGTTCAGCGGGTCGGCGCGTTCTTCCAGGCGTTGCTGCTCGGGGTCGTCGCCCTTTACCTCTTCGACCCCGACAAGGCACCCACCGGCGAAGACCTGGCCGCCTCCATCAAACTCGTCGCGAAGCGCCTCTAGCCCCAGCGCATTCCCATCGGATTGTCCGGCGGAAGAAGCTCGGCGGACATCAACCTCGCGCTCAGTGGGTGCACGAGGTCGTGCAACTCGCTGATGAGGTCGTCGCCGAGCGCTCGCCACCCCTGTTCGGCCAGCGCGTCTGTGGTGTCCTCAACCTGCTGCCGCAGCCTGCGGCCTGCCTCCGTCAGTACGCCGTCAGCCAGCAGCCCACGTGCAGCCAGATCCTCCTCGGCGGCTGCCCATTCCTCGTCGCTCCACCGACGCGCAAGCTGTAAGACCTGCTTCGACGGCCCACCGTCGGCGGAGATCGTCACACACGCCTGACACGGAGTAAGTTCGGCGCCGACGAGTGCCGCGACGTGCCCGTCGCCACGTGACTCCCGCAGGATCGTCGTCGCCTGCCACAACACCAGGTGCGGCTCGTCCGGCCACTCCAGCGCCGCGTTGGCCGCAGCAATCGGCCTTCCCGCGACCGGCGCCAACTCAGCCGCGCGACGGGCCACTTCGGCCGCCCGGTCGAACGATCCGTCCGGCAGCAAACGTCGTACGGCGTTGTCTACCGCGCTCAACCGGGCTTCGAGCAACTGTGTAGGGCTCGCGAAGCTCCAGGCATCCGGCAAGGCGCGCGCGACCATCGCCGGGTGGAAGCTGTAGAACGACGCGGCGACGACGGCTGGTCCGACCGGGCCGAGGGGAGCTGCCCGGCAGGCGAAGTAGCTCATCCAGCCGCCCTTGAGGCCGAGCGCGTCGGTCGCCTGCTTGGTGTCCGGGGAGAAGTACGTGATGGCGTGGTAGGGCTCTAGCGCCTTCCACATCCGGCGAGCCCGGCTGTCGGTCATGGCAGCGGACGGTACATGACGTGCAGACCGACGTACCCGAGTTTGGGGTGGTTGAAGGCCTCGGGCACGGTGCCGGCGATCTGGAAGCCCAGTGCCTGCCAGAGGTGGACGGCCGGCTCGTTCGACGCGACCACCGCGTTGAACTGGATCGACCGGAAGCCTTCATCGGTGGCCCAGGTGATCATGTCCTCGCACAGCAGGCGGCCGACGCCCTTGCCGCGGGCGGCGCCGTCGACCATGAAGCTCGCGCTGGCGACATGGGCGCCGGGACCCGGCCGGTTCGGGTACATGTTGGCGCTGCCCAGAACGGTGCCGTCAGCATCAACCGCGACCGTGGTCCGGCTCTGCGCGGCACTCGACGGTGACATCCAGAGCGCTCGTGCCTGTTCCTCGGTGAGCTCCGGGTCGTACGTGTACGTCTCCCGCGCGGCGACGATCTCGTGGAAGAACGGCCAGATGGCCGCCCAATCGGCATCCGTGGCGGTCCTGATCTGCATGCGAGAAGCATCACCCCGACGTCCCCGGATGCCAAGTTGATTGTCGATAGACTGTTTGGGGATGACAACCACCGTGATCCAAGGGCTGCCGCGCTGGAGTCTGGCCGTGCCCCCGCTCGCCTTCGTTGTCCTGCTGCTGTCCTGGGGCCGGGACCTCGGCGCCATCCTGCTGATTCTGGTCTGCGCCGGTCTTGGCGCCGCGGTCATCGCCGCCGTCCATCACGCCGAGGTCGTCGCGCATCGAGTCGGGGAACCGTTCGGCACACTGATCCTCGCGCTGGCCGTGACGATCATCGAGGTCGCGTTGATCGTCACGCTGATGGCGTCCGGCGGGGAGAAGGCCGCGTCGCTGGCCCGTGACACCGTGTTCGCCGCGGTGATGATCACCTGCAACGGCATCCTCGGGCTGGCGCTCGTCGTCGGCTCGATCAAGCATCATGTGCAGGAATTCCGGATCCAGGCGTCTACCAGTGCCTTGGCAGTGATGACCGCCCTGGTCACGCTGAGCCTCGTGCTGCCGACGTTCACGACCAGCGCGTCGGGTCCACGGTTCAGTTCGGCCCAGCTCGCGTTCGCCGGTGTGACTTCGCTGGTGATGTACGGCGTCTTCGTTTTCATCCAGACGATCCGGCACCGGGACTACTTCCTCCCGGTCACTGCCGACGACGACAAGGACGGGGACGGTCACGCCGACGCGCCGAGCGGGAAGGTCGCGCTGTTCAGTCTGGGCTTGTTGTTCGTCTGCCTGATCGCGGTGGTCGGTCTCGCCAAGACGGTGTCGCCGAAGCTCGAGTCCGCTGTGGAGTCCGCCGGCGCACCACTGGCCGTGGTCGGTGTCGTGATCGCGTTGCTGGTGCTGCTGCCGGAGACGGTTGCCGCAGTACGCGCGGCACTGCGGAACCGTCTTCAGACCAGCTTCAACCTCGCGCTGGGGTCAGCCCTGGCGAGCATCGGGCTGACCATCCCGGCGATCGCGGTCGCTTCCATCTGGTTGAGCGGACCGCTCGTGCTCGGCCTGGGTGGCAAGGAGATGGTGCTGTTCGCGCTCACGGTCGTGACCAGCATGCTCACCCTTGCCACCGGCCGGGCCACCCTGTTGCAGGGCGCCGTCCACCTGATGGTGTTCAGCGCGTTCCTGTTCCTTGCGGTAAGCCCTTGAGGTAGTCGATCACCGCCTGCTGATGGTTGTGATCGGCCCAGCCCAACGCGTTTCCGCCGTACGACGGATCCCGCAGTTCGGGGTCCGCGCCGAGCTCGATCAGTTTCTTGACCGTGTCCAGGTGACCGTTGATCGCGGCCCGGTGGATCGGCGCGGAGCCGGCCATGTGGTTCAGGTCGAAACCCAGCTTCTGCAACGGTTCCAGCGCCTCGGTCCGGCCGATCTCCGCAGCCCGGATCGGCAGATGCGGATTGCGCGCCACGGCGCGCGCGGCCAGTTCCGGGCTGATGTCCGGCGTCTCGCCTCGCATGATCGCCGCGAACACCTCATGCACCTCGTCGAGCCCGTCCGCACCGCGGGCACGGAGGAGTTCGGCGATCTCCGTGTGCCCCTGGACCGCGGCCAGTTCGTACGCACGGTGCCCGCAGAAGGTGGGGTGTTCCGTACCACGCCCCTCCGGATCGATGCCTTGGGCAAGCACCAGCTCGACCCGGTGCAGGAGTCCGGCGGACGATGCGAACACGAGCTCGTCCTCGAGCAATTGCTGGGGCGTCGGATGCGCGGTCGTCATCCGCTCGTGCCACGGACCGCCGTCGCCGCGGCCGAGCCCGTATTCGAGCAGCAGCTCCAGGTGCACATCGTCGTACGGCGGGGGACAGCCGGGACCGCAGTTGTACATGGTCTGGCTGTCGTTCGGGTCGGCACCCGCGTCGAGCAGCAGCCGGGCGAGCTCGACCCGATCGTGATGCGGCGGCTGATCGCCTTCACCGCGGCCGAACACGCCGGTCAGTGCGGTGAACGGCGACGGCATCCCCTGCCAGAGGTAGCCGGCGTTCGGGTCCGCGCCGTTCTCCAGCAGTAATCGCGCGATCTCCACCTGATGCGGCGCGTCGAGGCGGTTGTAGGTGAGATACAGCAACGGCTCCCACCGGTACGGTCCACCCTCGACAGCCGCCTGATCTGCGAGGTCTGTCCTGAGAGCCTCCAGCTCGCCGGCCACCACCTTGGTGTAGATGTTGCTCTGGGCAACCTCTGGGAACCGGTCGAGCAGATCCCGGGCGGACCGTTGCCGGGCTGGATCGTCCTGCCCGTAGTGCAATGTCGCCAGCCGGAGGAACTCGTCCGCGCGCTGCTCGGGAGTGTCGAGTGGCCCACCGACCGACTGGCGATGCGGCGAGCGGCTGTAGCGGGTGACCAGCTCGAGGTGCCGGACGATCCGTGGCCAGCTGGGGAATCCGTAGCTACGTGCGATCACCAGTTGGGCATCGGCCAGCGTCTGGACGGGATGGAACTCGGCGGCGAGTGCCACCGCCTCCGGTGCGCCGTCACGGACCTGCTTGAGCAGGGCCTTGGCCTGGTTGCGCAGGTGCTCCAGGTTCGGGTCGTCCGGGAGATTTCGGGTCGGCGTCGCGACCTCCTCTCTACGAGCCTGCTGTCCGCGTCGTCAGGCGAGAAAGGAGGTGAACATGCGTCGTACGACCTCGTCATCAGGTGGGCTGAGCCCTTCCCGCGGACCGGTGGCACCCTGAGTGCCTACCCGGGACTTTAACCGACTAGGGCTTTTCCATCCACCATTCGACGAATTCGTGCGCCCGGTCCCGGTCGAGCCGGATCACCCACAGGTTGCTGAACTCACCCGGCGGATCGGTCTGGTACGTCGTCCAGCCGCGGACGAACCCGACTCCGTCGCCGAAGCCCAGCACCTCGTACTCGAAGATCGTTTCGCCCGGAGCGTCCGATACCTCCAGCCAGGCCTGCACGATCGCGTCCCGTCCCAGGATCGGCTCTTCGTCCGGCCGCCGGTACCACGCGGCGTCCTCCGTCCAGAGCGCCGCGATGTCACCCGGATCGTTGGACTCCCACGCCTTCCGGTACTTCGTGACCCACTTGTCCAGGTCCTTCTCCTTCATGACTCACCGGACCCGGCGGTGGTGGAGTACGACGGCCGCCGGGGTGGCGAGGACCTCGGGGTGCTCGCGCGGGTCGGCGTCGTACGTGACGAGGTTGCCGTCGCCGGCCAGGCCGAGGAACTCCTGTGCGCCGGTCGAGGCGGCGACGAGTGCTTGCTCGACGGACAGGCCGTGCTGCACGAGGAGATCGATCTCGCCGGCGACGGTCCCGACGACATCTGATCCGGTCAGCACGCGGACGCCGTACCGCTCGGCCAGCGGCAGCACCGCGGCGAGGTAGTCGGACCGGGCCCGGCGCCGCTTCTCCTGCTCCGGCGTGAGGCCGGGCTCCGGACCGACGGAGGCGCACAGGGTCGGCGTCCAGGCGCCACCGCGGGCGCCGAGTGCCTCCAGGTCGTTCTCGTTGAGCGACGTACCGTGCTCGACCGAGTCGATGCCCGCCTCGATCAGGTCGCTGACGAGCTCACTGGTCACGTGGGCCGCGACCCGGGCGCCGCGGGCGTGGGCGGTCTCGACCATGGCCTTGATCAGGTCGAGCTCGTACGTCGGACCGATCAGGCTGCCGCGGATCGGGCCGTCCGGGCCGACCTCGGGGAAGTCGCCGACAAGCTTCAGCCAGGTCGCGCCCGCCGCGATCTCGGTCTCGACCGCGGCCAGCAGGTCCTCCGGGTCAACCGGCGTGTACATCTGCGGGAAGTAGCGCCCTTGCGGAGCGAAGAAGCGCCCGGCCGCCAGCACGACCGGCCGGCCGTCATCCGCTGTGGTCGCGAGCTTGAGCGTGACTTCACGGTTGCCGCCGACGTCCCGGACCGCGCTCACTCCGGCCGCCCTGAGCTCGCCGAGCCGCTCGTCCGCGAAGTCGGCGCCGAACATCGCCGGCCCGTCCTCGCCGTACCCCATCGTCAGGTGGCAGTGCGAGTCCACCAGCCCTGGTACGCCGAAGCGCCCGGGCAGCGTGTCCGGGTCACCGGGGCCGCCGAACTCGAGGCGAGCGGTCTCACCGGCCGGCAGCACGGTCCCTTCGAACACCCAGGTCGTCATGTTCGCCATCCTGCCTCAGCAGGAGACCCAGCTCACGTCGGACGCGACTTGAACATGTTCAAAAGATCGGCGTACGGTCGTCTTGACGAGAAGTTGAACGTGTTCAAGAGTGAGGAAGCGATGAGCATGACCGTGACGACGTACCTGATCTACCTGCTGATTGCCGTGCCGCTGACGGTCTGGGTGGCCCGGACCCTGAGCCACAACGGCCGGATCTTCCTGGTCGACGTGTTCCACGGCAACGAGGACTTCGCCGATGCGGTGAACCGGCTGTTGGTGGTCGGGTTCTACCTGGTGAACCTCGGGTTCGTGACCCTGTTCCTGCGCGCCGACAAGGTGGTCGTGGACACCCGGGGCGTGTTCGAGCAGCTGAGCGTGAAGCTCGGCATCGTGATGCTGGTCCTCGGCGTGCTGCACCTGGGCAACGTCTGGATCTTCAACATGATCCGCAACCGCAGCCAACTCACCGCGATGACCACCCCACCAGTCGCGCCCAACCAGGTCCTCCCGGTCGCAGACAACCAGCCGATGCCGTACGGCTACTGAGTTCATGCGCGAGCTGACCGTTCTGTACGACGCGCACTGCGGACTGTGTCGCCGGTTCAAGGAGTGGCTGGCGGCACAGCGACCGGCGCCGAACGGGCAGGGTGGAGAGGTGCGACTGCGGTTCGTCGCGGCGGGGTCGACGTACGCGCGGGCTCTCTATCCGGAGCTGGACCACGAGGCCACGCTGCGCGAGGTGACGGTGGTCGCCGACAACGGGGCTGTGTACGTCGGCGACCGGGCGTGGATCGTGTGTCTGTGGTCCACGAGGGAGCACCGGCCTACCGCCGTACGGCTGTCGAGTCCGGCGATGCGGCCGGTGGCGCGAGTGATGGTTCAGGCGGCCGCTGGGCTGCGCCGGCTGAGTGGTGGTGATTACGCTGACGGATGTGACGGAGAATGCGACCGCTAAGGGGGAGCAGACGCGGGAGTTGATTCTGTCCACCGCGCTGCGGCTGTTCCGCGAGCAGGGGTACGGGAAGACGACGATGCGGGCGATCGCCAAGGAGGCGGGCGTTTCGGTCGGCAACGCGTACTACTACTACGGCTCCAAAGAGCACCTGATGCAGGCGTACTACGACCACCTGCAGGTGCAGCACCGGGACGCGGTCGAGTCGATTCTGGCTACCGAGAAGGCGTTCGTGCCGCGGATGACCGGCGTACTGCGGCTGTGGCTCGAGGTGGCCGCGCCGTACCACGAGTTCGCCGGGACGTTCTTCAAGACGGCGGCGGATCCGAAGAGCCCGCTGTCACCGTTCAGCGAGCAGTCACAGCCGGCGCGAGAGGCGAGTGTCGACGTGTTCCGGCAGGTCGTCGACGGGTCGGACCTGAAGCTGGCGGCGGACCTGAAGACGGAGTTGCCGGAGCTGTTGTGGCTGCTGCAGATGGGCATCGTGCTGTTCTGGGTGCACGACGACAGCGAGGATCTCCGCCGTACCAAGGCATTGATCGATCGCTCGGTGCCGTTGGTCGATCGATTGTTGCGGCTGACCCGAATCCCGGGCGTGCGGGGTGTCGTGAACGACGTCGTGGGGCTGATCCGGGCTATTCGCCCGTAAGGCCGTCGACGCGTTCGCGGAGGAGGTCGGCGTGGCCGTTGTGGCGCGCGTACTCCTCGATCATGTGGATGAGCAGGTAGCGGACCGAGTACGCGTCGTCGCGCCGCGGCCGGGTGAACGTGTGGTCGAGGTCGTAGCCGGCCACGAGTTCGTCCGAGACCTTCACGATCGCCCGGTAGTCCTCAAGGTCCTGTTCAGCCTGGACCGGGTCAACGAGGTCGAAGTCGCCGTCCGGATACTCGTCGGTCCAGTACGTCGGCTGCACGGTCTGCTGACCGAGACACGTCTGGTACCAGTACCGCTCGACCTCGATCAGGTGCCGGACCAGACCGATCAGGGACATGCTCGACGGGTCCACACTGCGCTGGACCAGTTGCTCGCCGGTCAGCCCGGACACCTTCCAGAGCAGCGTGCCACGGTGGTAATCGAGGAACCCTTGCAGAAGTTCACGCTCACCGGCCGCGGTCGGCGGATCGACCCGGAACTGGTGATCGGGGTGGCTGGGCGGGGAAGGTGTCTGTGCCGTCACGAGCAGAAACCTAGCTGTTGTGACGAGCATCCTGTGCATTCTCGCGGCGGGTTCACCCTGCGTGCCGTAGACTGTCTGTGACGGCCCGCCCAGTTCTGCCTCGGGCCGGTGAGCGCAAACACACTGCGCCAGCAGTCGACCACCACGCGCCGCGGCCACAATGCCGCGCCGGGCAGGACGACCCCCGACTTTTTTGGAGCACCACATGGCGGCCCGCCGCCCCACGTCTACATCCCCCCAAGTACAGACCACCACTACCACCTCTGCTCGACCGAACCGGCGTCGCCGTTCCGGTGCCCGGCGCAACGAGCCGGCCAAGACTGTTGCTCGCAGCAACAAGTCCGCCACGCTCGCCACCCCCGGCACGTACGACGAGGTCGCACCGATCGTTGTCCCCGACAACCTTACGTTCGCGGATCTCGGCGTACCGGATGCTCTGGTCGCCGCGCTCGCGAAGACCGGTGTGCTCAAGCCGTTCCCGATTCAGGCCGCCACTCTGCCGGATTCCCTGGCAGGTAAGGATGTTCTGGGTCGCGGCCGGACCGGATCGGGCAAGACCTACGCGTTCGTCCTGCCCGTGTTGGCCCGGCTCGCCGCCAGCCGCACGAAGCGCCGGCCGAACCACCCGCGGGCGCTGATCCTGGCGCCGACGCGTGAGCTCGCGACCCAGATCCAGGCCTCGATCACGCCCCTCACCGACGCGCTCGACCTGCGCACGATGACGATCTTCGGCGGTGTCGGTCACGGCCCGCAGATCACCGGCCTCCGCAAGGGTGCCGACATCGTCGTCGCCTGCCCGGGCCGGCTCGAGGACCACGTCCAGGCCGGGCACGCGAAGCTCGACGCCGTCGAGATCACCGTGCTCGACGAGGCGGATCACATGGCCGACCTCGGCTTCCTGCCCGCCGTACGCCGGATCCTCGAAGCGACCCCGTCCACCGCCCAGCGGCTGCTGTTCTCGGCCACGCTGGACGCCGGCGTCGACGTGCTTGTGCAGCGATTCATGACCAACCCGGTCACGCACAGTGTCGACTCGGCCCAGTCGCCGGTCTCGCTGATGACCCACCACGTGCTGCACGTCCAGGCTGCGAACCGGCTCCCGGTGCTCGTCGACCTGACCGCCGCGCCCGGCCGTTCGCTCGTCTTCACGCGGACCAAGTACGGCGCCAAGGCCCTCACCAAGAAGCTGATCGCCCAGGGCGTCCCAGCGGTCGAGCTCCACGGCAACCTGTCCCAGGGCGCCCGGACGCGAAACCTCGAGGCGTTCTCGGACGGTACGGCGAAGACCCTCGTCGCGACCGACATCGCCGCGCGCGGGATCCACGTCGACGACATCGCGCTGGTCATCCACGCCGACCCGCCGATCGAGCACAAGGCCTACCTGCACCGCTCCGGCCGCACGGCCCGGGCAGGTGCCGAGGGCACGGTCATCACGCTGATGACCGACGACCAGGTGCGCGACGTACGCGACCTGACTCGCAAGGCCGGCATCGCGGCGACCGTCACCAAGCTCACCACCGGCGACCCGCTCCTGACCGAGCTGGCCCCGGGCGAACGCACGTACGTCGAGCCCGTCGTCAAGCCTGTCCAGACCGAGAGCGCCGGCGCCACCCGTGGCGGTCGAGGCTCCGGTGGTCGCGGGACGGGCGCGCGTGGATCGGGCCGGGGCAACCGCGGCCGCCGCTCCGCAGGCTCCGAGTCGCAGTCCGAGCAGCGCGGGTCGCAGGCAGGTTCGTCCCGCTCAGCGCGGGGCGGCAGCCGGACCAAGGCCCGCGCGGGCGCGAGCGGCTCGAAGACCTACAGCACCAGCACCCCAGGCTCGACGTCCCGCCCCGCCGGAGCAGCAGCCTTCTCCGCCGGCTCCCGCGCCGGCACCTCCCGCCGCTCCCGCTGACCTACAGACACGCGAAGGCCCAGTCAGACCGACTGGGCCTTTCGTGCGCGGTGGGCGCGGACCCGGCCCCTGGTTGCGCAGGCCGGGTTGGGACACCAGCGGCGGCGGCCGGTGGTGTCCAGGAAGACGCCCCGGCAATCCGACTCGGAGCAGGCGAAGAGGAAAGTGCGCTCGGGTCCGGTCAGGTGGTCAACGGCTTGCCGGGCGATCCGATTGAGGGCAGCGGTCGTGGTCGCCGGGCGGCTGCGGACGAGGCGGTCGGTGACCGTCAGCGTGACGGGATCGGAGTCGAGGAAGCGGCCGAGTGCCTCCACCGGCTCCGGATCGGGCACGGCGTCGTCGACAGTCGCGAGCGCGATCGGACGCAGAATCTCGCGCAGGTCCCATCCGGCCTGAAGGTCCGCGGCTCGCACCGGACGGGTCGGCCCCAGCTCGACCAGGTCCAGCCACTCGGCGAACCGCTCGACCGTCGGGATCCGCTCCACCGGGTTGTCGCCGAAGTGCGTGCCCCGGGTGGCGAGCAGGTTCAGCCACGTCGCGCCACAGTCCAGCCTGAACTCCATCCGATCTGCCACCTGGACATCGTAACGCTTCAGGCGTTACGTTGGTAACGGTTCAACCGTTACAGGAGGATGCGATGCAGGACGCCGTACTCGATCAGGCCGCTGGCCACGAGTTGCTCGACCAGTTGCAGGACCCGGCTTTGCTTGACGCCACGTTCGCTCCGTTGGAGCAGGTCGCGCCAGGTTTCGCCGATTGGATCGTGACCAGCCTGTTCGGCGGTACCTACCAGCGCGAAGGACTGTCGCTGCGCGACCGGCAACTGATCAACCTGGCCGCACTCGCGGCGCTCGGCGGTGTCGAGCCCCAGTTGGCCGGACACATCCGCACCAGCCGGCGGATCGGCATGAGCCCGACCGAGATCGCCGAGGTCTTCGTGCATCTTGCGCCGTACGTCGGGGTGCCCAAGGCGCTCGCGGGACTCCGGCTCGCTACCGCCGCGTTCGCTGAGGAGGCATCGTGATTCGGACTGTCCTTGGGGACCTGCGGCCGGAGGCGCTGGGGGTGACCGACTCGCATGACCACCTGTTCTTCCGTTCGGCGATGCTGCCGGGACAGGAGCTCGACGACGAGGTTGCCGCGGTGGCCGAGGTTCGTGCCTTCGCGGCGGCGGGTGGGCAGGCGATTGTGCAGTGGACGCCACACGGGTTGGGTCGACGGGCCGAGCTGTTGCCCGGAATCTCAACCAGCACAGGGGTTTCGCTGATCGCGGCGACCGGGTTGCATCGGCGCGAGCACTATCCGGACGGCTTCGTCGACAAGGTGCGGGACCAGCTGGCCGAGATCTTCGTCCGGGAGCTGACCGTTGGCATCGGCAACAGTTCGGTCCGGGCCGGACTGATCAAGGTGGCCGGTGGGTTCCACATCCTGGATGCGCATGCGGAGCTGGTGATGCGTGCCGCGGCCGAGGCGCATCACGCGACCGGTGCGTCGATCGCGATTCACCACGAGCTCGGTTCCGCGGCTGACGCCGTACTGGATCTGCTCGTCGATGAGCTCGACGTACATCCGGCGGGGGTGATCCTTGGGCATCTCAATCGGTTCCCGGATTACCGGCGGCACCTCGAGTTGGCTGAGCGGGGTGCTTGGCTCGCGTTCGACGGGCCGTCGCGGGCCAACAACGCGACCGATCCGCGGCTGATGGACTGCCTTGCCGCGTTGGTCGACGGAGGTTATGCCGACCAGCTGCTTCTTGGTGGCGACACCACATCCGCGCGGGCTCGTGCCTCTACAGGCGAAGGCCCCGGCATCCCGTACCTGCTCACGCACCTCCGGCCGCGGATCGCCCGGCATCTGGGTGAGGACGTCGCAGACGCGGTCTTCAGGGTCAACCCCGCGCGCGCCTTCAGCACGGATTGGCGGGCCTGAGAGTAGGTTTCGCGCATGAACGTGGTCGCGCAGATCTTCGTGGTGATTGCCGGGCTTTTCCATGTCGCGGTGTTTGTGATGGAGAGCCTGCTGTTCCGGAAGCCGAGTACGTACAAGCGGTTCCTGGTCAAGGACGAGACCGAGGCAGCCGCGGCGCGGCCGTGGGCGTTCAACCAGGGGTTCTACAACCTGTTCCTGGCCATCGGCGCGCTCGGTGGGCTGATCTGGGGCGGTGACAAGGGGCACGCGATCGCGTTGTTCGCCTGCGCCTGCATGGCGGGTGCCGGTCTCGTCCTGGTCGCCTCCGACCGCCGGATGCTGCAGGCCGCGGCCACCCAGGCCGTCCCGCCGATCGCCGCGCTGGTGCTCGCCGCGGTGCTGTGAAAAATGCGCTTGACTTAAAGTGCACTTGATATCCGAGGGTTCTAGGCATGACCACCACTGCCGAGCCCAGCACCGACCTGCCTCCTGACACCGGCGGCGTCCTCTCGCCGCGGTACCGGGCGCTGACGGTCGGAATGGTTGCCCTGATCACCTTGGTCGCCTTCGAAGCCCTCGCGGTCGCGACGGCGATGCCGACCGTCGCCCAATCGCTGAACGGACTCAGCCTCTATGCCCTCGCGTTCGGTGGCCCACTCGCGTCCGGTGTCGTCGCGATGGTCGTCTCCGGCACCTGGAGCGACCTCAAAGGACCGACCCGCCCGCTCTGGCACGGGACCGCGTGGTTCCTCGCCGGCCTGATCATCGCCGGCCTGGCGCCGTCCATGGAGATCCTGGTCGCCGGCCGGATCATCCAAGGGTTCGGCTCCGGGCTGCTGACAGTCGCGCTGTACGTCGTCGTCGGGCACCTGTATCCGGCCCGGTTGCGCCCGCGCATCTTCGCCGCGTTCGCGACCGGTTGGGTCGTGCCGTCCCTCGTCGGTCCCGCGATCGCCGGGCTGATCGTCGAGCACGCCAGCTGGCGGATCGTGTTCCTCGCCGTACCGGCCATCGCGATCCCGGCCGCTCTCGTGATGCGGCCCGGCCTGGCGCACGGCACCGCGCACGAGCCACGGACGGGACGACTGTGGGACAAGCGGGCGATGTGGGCGGTCGCCGCCGCGATCGGGGTCGGCCTGCTCTACTACGGCGGCCAGCAGCGCGGCGTACTCCAGGTCGTCCTGCTGGCGCTCGGACTGGCCGCGGTGGTTGTGTTCGGGCCGAAGCTGCTTCCGCGCCGGACGTTCGTCCTCGGCCGCGGGCTGCCGTCGGTGATCGCGCTGAGAGGGCTGGTGGCCGCGGCCGGGTTCGGGTCCGAGGTGTTCCTGCCGCTGATGCTGACCCGGGAGCGCGGTCTGTCGCCGTCGCTCGCGGGCCTGGTGCTGACGGTGAGTGCGCTGAGCTGGACCGCCGCGTCCTGGTACCGCGGCCGGCCGAAGCAGCCGTTCTCCCACGGGGTGTTCCTGCAGGCGGGCATGGTCTCGATCGTGCTCGGTATCGCGACCGCCGTGCTGACCCTCAACCCGCATGTCCCGGTCGTGGTCGCCATCTTCGGCTGGAGCCTGACCGGTCTCGGCATGGGGACGGTCTTCCCGACGCTGTCGGTGCTCGTGCTCGAGTACTCCGAGCGCGAGGAGCAAGGCACCAACAGTTCCGCGGCGCAGCTCAGCGACTCGTTGTCGACGGCAACGATCTTGGCCGTCGGTGGATCACTCTTCGCCGCATTGGAGCCGCACTCGGCGGTGACGGCGTACCTGGTGGCTTTCGGACTCCCGGCCCTGTTCGCGCTGATCGGCGTACAGGCGGGTCGGCGGACCGCTACTCCTTAGAGCCCGTCACGGCGATGCTGGCGCCGAGGCCGATGATCATCAGGCCGCCGGTGCCGCCGACCAGTTCGAGCCGGCGCGGTGAGCGAGCGAACCACTCGCGCGCCGTGCCGGCGACGACGGCCCAGACGCTGTCCGAGCAGAGCGCGATCAGGATGAAGATCAGGCCGAGGATGAGGATCTGCACCCAGGCCGGGCTGCTCGCGCCCTTGTCCACGAACTGCGGCAGCGCGGCGGCGAAGAACACGGCCGTCTTCGCGTTGGTGACTCCGACCAGGAAGCCCTGTCGCACCGTCTTACGGCTGTTGCCGGGCTTCACGCCTCTGGTCATCGCCTCGACCAGCGACTTCCGGGTCCGGAACGCGTGCACACCTAGATAGATCAGGTACGCCGCTCCCGCGAGCTTCACCACGGTCAGCGCGATCGCGCTCGCGGCGATCAGCGTGCCCAGGCCGAGGGCGACCGCGACCAGCATCACCGCGGCGCCGATGGTGTTGCCGAGCATGGTCAGTACTGCCTCCCGCCGCCCGACAGCGAGCGCTCTCCCGACGATGAACAGCACGCTCGGGCCGGGAATGACGATGAGGACGAACGACGTGATCGCGAACGCGATGAGGTGATGAGCCGACGGCATCCTGTCAGAGTAGATGCGACACCGTCGCGCCGCACTACTTAGTTCGTAGGGTGGGATACATCACCGGCGCGCCGTACCACGTTGACCGGGCTCTGCCCGTGCACCTACGGTTCGAGGGACAAACTGCGGTGCCATGAGGGAAGCCGGTGAGAGTCCGGCACGGCCGCGCCACTGTGAGCGAGCTTCGGCTCGTGAGTCAGGACGCTCGGGCACCAGCAGCCTTTCGAAGGGGACGCGCACTTCCCCAGGAGGTCACGATGGCAGCTCCTGCCCGCTCGGTCGCCGTACCGGCACTCTCTCCCCGGCTTCTCGCCGTCTCGCTGCTCAGCGTCGGTCTGATGCTTCTGCTCGCCTACCTGGTCGGGTTCGACCAGGGTGCGGTCTCCCAGTCCGGGATGTACCTGCACGAGCTGATGCACGACGGCCGGCACCTACTCGGCGTTCCCTGCCACTAGATCTCATGCGCACCTTCGGATCGCTCCTGGTGCGCGGACTGATCGTCGGACTCTTCGCCGGCCTGCTGGCCGGAGCATTCGCCACCGTGATGGGCGAACCGCGTGTCGACGCGGCCATCGCGATCGAAGAGGCCAACTCCTCCTCCGCGCACACCCATGATCATGGCGACGGCACCGAGCCGGCCGCCGAAGAGAAGCCGCTGGTCAGCCGCGACGGCCAGAAAGCCGGCTTGTTCCTCGCCACCAGCCTGTACGGCGTCGCCCTCGGCGGCATCTTCGCCGTCGGCTTCACCCTGCTCCGGCGCAAGCTCCGGACCGAGAACGACTCGTACGCCGCTCTGGGTCTGGCCGCGGCCGGATTCGTCGGCATCGTGCTCGTCCCGTTCCTCAAATACCCGCCGAATCCACCCGCGGTCGGTGATCCGGACACGATCACCAGGCGCACGGTCACCTACCTGCTCACGCTGGTGATCGGCCTGCTCGCGGTCTGGGCCGGTGTCGCCCTGTCCCGGTGGGCGGCTCGGTACGGCGACGTCGCCCGGCTCGCCGGTGGGGTGATCGGACTCGTCCTCACCGTCTTGGCGGCGTACCTGATCCTGCCGCGAATCAACGAGGTTCCGGAGACGTTCCCCGCTACGCTGCTCTGGCAGTTCCGGTTCGCCTCGCTCGGTACGCAGGCGACGCTGTGGCTCCTACTCGGCTTCGGGTACGCCGCCACCGTGGACCGCCGGCTGACCCGACAGAAAGTGGTTGCGGCTTGACGGAGCTGACCCTCCTCGCACACGCCCTCACACCCGCACTTCGTGGACTCCGGCTCGGCGGCGACGCCGAGCCGGATCCCGCGGGTGTCGAGGCTGCTCGTGAGCTGAAGCTCGACGCCGATGTGGTGTACGCCGGCCCCGAGCGGGCCGCCGTACGCACCGCCGAGGCCCTCGGCCTGACCCCGGTGATCGAGCCCGCGCTGCGGGACCGTGAGTACGGCGAATGGTCCGGCCGTGGGCTCGAGGAGGTGCTCGCGGCGGACCCGCAGCGGGCAGCGGCCTGGCTCGAGCGCCCGCACACCGCGACCCCGGGCGGTGAGACGGAGAACGACGTACTCGCGCGCGTCGCCGACTGGCTCGGTGACCTGGGTCAGCTCTCCGAAGACCGCCGTACGGTCGTCGCCGTCGTGCACCCGGCCGTGGTCCGCGCGATCGTTCTCTATGTGCTGGACGCGCCGGCCGAGTCGCTCCGCCACGTGGATGTCCGGCCACTCGCCGCGATCAAGCTGTCGTCGTACGCCGGTTCCTGGTCGTTGGCGTTCCATTAAGTCCGCGCCGGGATGCGCTTTCCGGAGAAGCGAATCGCGGCTTCACGTCGCCGTGGGTTGGCGGCAAGGTGTATGACGGAACAGTGACGCTGACCGAAGCCCGCAACCACCTCCGCTCGGAGCTGCTTCAGGTTGCTGCGACCGTCGTACCGGACCAGACGCCGGCTGTGACGCAGGATGTCGGCCCGGCCAACCAAGGCGCCCTCTCCGACGACCGCGGCCGTGAATCCATGTGCACGATCACCGTCGAAACCGGCGACCCGGCGACCCCCGACACCGAAGCCAAGATGAGCTTCGCGGCCGAGACCCTCGAAGCCCGTGGCTGGAAGGTGGAGGTAGCCCCCGTCACCAACGGTCACCACCACCTCAGCGCCCGCCGCCAGGGCTACGACCTCACCGTAGACGCCGCGGCCGACGACTGGCGCCTGACGTTCACCGGCCAAACCCCCTACGTCGACGACCTCTGATCAGTTGGTGGCTTCGCGTTCGGCGGCGCTTCGCAGGACGCAGAATTCGTTCTGTTCGGGGTCGTGCATGATGACCCAACCGGTGCCGTCCGGCTCGCGGTGGTCCTGGTAGATGGTGGCGCCGATGGTGAGCAGCCACTCGACCTCTTCGTCGCGCGGGCGGTCTGGTTCGAGGTCCAGGTGGAGGCGGTTCTTGGCCGCCTTCTCGTCGTTGTTGCGCTCGAACAGCAACGTCATCGAGTCCGTCACCACCGCCGCGTACGGATCTTCAGGGTGGTCGTCGTCCGGCCGCGGTGCCTTCAGCACCTGTAGCCAGAAACCGGCCAGCTCATAAGGGTCGTGGGCATCGAACGTCACCGTCCGCACGCGTGAAGTCATGGTCGCACCCTACTTCTGGAAGAGGAGCCGGTCCGCGGGAATTTCCACCTCGCGGTACGCCGTGAAGCCGGCCGCGACCGCGATCTCGGTGAGTTGCTCGGGCAGCCACCGATGAACGTGCACGTCCATCGGCAGACCGCCGTACCCAGAGGTCTTGTGGGTGACCTCCGTGCCGACGTGGAAGCCGAGCAGCAGCACGCCTCCGGGCGCGAGCACGCGATAGAACTCGGCGAACCCCTGCGGCACCATTTCGCGAGGCAGATGGATGATCGACCACCACGACACGATCGCACCGAACGCAGCGTCGGCAAGGTCCAGCGCGGTCATCGAACCGACCCGGAAGTCCAGCCTTGGATGGTCCCGCCGCGACACCTCGATCATCCCGGGGGACAGGTCGATCCCGATCACCTGAAGCCCGCGCTCCGCGAGCAGCCCGGTGGTCCGGCCAGGCCCACATCCGACGTCGAGCACCGGACGGGACCCGGCCAGTTTCGCGACCAGGTCGAAACCCTCGGCCTCCCAGTCAGCACCGTCCTGCACGAGCTCGGCGTACGAGGTCGCGACGGTGTCGTAGGACGTGGAGATCCGAGCCAGCTGATCTGTCATGGCGCGACCCTAGAGGGCCGCGCCGACAGAAAATCAGGCCTTGCCGAGGGACTGCTTCTGACGGCCCAGGCCGTCGATCTCCAGCTCCATCGTGTCGCCGGGGACCAGGTACGGGAAGCGGCCGGACAGCGCGACGCCCTCCGGGGTGCCGGTGTTCAGGACGTCGCCGGGGCTCAGCACCATGAACTGCGAGAGGTCCCGGATCAGCGCCGCCACCGAGAAGACCATGTCCGCGGTGGTCGAGTCCTGCCGCACCTCGCCGTTGACCCAGGACTTCAGCCTGAGGTTGTCCGGGTCGACCTCGTCGGCCGGGACCAGCGCCGGGCCGAGCGGATTGAACGTCTCGCAGCACTTGCCCTTGGACCACTGCCCGCCGGAGACCTCGATCTGGAAGGCGCGCTCGGACACGTCGTTCGACACCGCGTAGCCGGCGACGCAGGCGAGCGCCTCCTCGTCGGTCTCGACGTACCGGGCCTGCTTGCCGATGATGACGGCGAGCTCGACCTCCCAGTCGGTCTTGGTCGATCCGCGCGGTACGAGTACGTCGTCGTCCGGGCCGACGACGGTGTTCGGGTGCTTGAAGAACACGATCGGCTGCTTCGGCGGCTCGGAGCCGGACTCGGCCGCGTGGGCGGCGTAGTTCATCCCGATGCAGACCACCGCGCCCGGGCGGGCGATCGGGGCGCCGACCCGCAGGCCCGCGGTGTCGGCGACCGGGAGCTCACCGGCGTCGAGGGCGGCGCGCGTACGGGCGATGCCGTCGGCGGCGAGGAAAGCGCCGTCGATGTCGGCGGTGATCGAGCTCAGGTCATGGACGGTGCCGTCGGTGGCGCGCACGTACGGGCGCTCCTCACCGACCGCGCCGAGGCGCAGCAGTTCCACGGATGTCTCCCTGTTGGCGGTGTCAGCTCTTACCGGACTGGTCCTGGTCGAAGATGGGCCGCAGCCGGGCCCGGGAGGCCTCGATATGCGCCCGCATCGCCGCGGCCGCGTCCTCCGGGTCACCCTTGCGCACCGCGGTCACGACCGTCTTGTGCTCCCGCAACGCCTTCGTCGCGATGCCGCCACCGTAGTACAGCCGGAACAGGTGCAGGTGGCAGTGTGTCCGAGCGAAGGACAGCCGGGCCGTCTCGTTGCCGGACAGCTCCAGCACCAGGTCGTGGAAGCGCTGGTCGTGCGCCGCCATCGCTCGGTAACTCTCGTACGCCGGCCGGTCCGGTACGTCGGTGTAGCTCAGCATCTCGGCCTTGAGCCGGGCCAGGTCGTCGGCCGCGGCCCGCTCGGCGGCGCGACCGGCCGCCCAGGGCTCGATGTGCAGCCGGTACTCGAACAGGTCCTCGAACTCCGCCAGGGTCAGCCGGGACGACACCCGGTAGCCGCGCAGCGGCTCCTTGATCACCAGTCCGTCGGACTCCAGCCGGGCCAGCGACTCCCGGATCGGAGTCTGGGATATGCCCAGCTCGCGGGTCAGCGCGTCGATGTTCAGCCGCGTGCCCGGCTCGACCACGCTGTCCATGATCAAGCCCTTGACCGTCTCGTAGACGTCGTCGCTCAGCACCTGCCGCTGGGGCAGGCGCGTGAGCTGCCCTGCCAGACCCACATGCGCATCCGTCACTGTCGCTCCTCCCGGAAGCCATTCTGCCCGACCCGCATCGTTACCTGGGCGAGTCTTGACGCGTCCAGTGTGAGGCGGCAGCATCGGGTACGCAATATCCTATAGGATCTGGAGCCGCCCCATGACCGTCAATCTCCGGACGACCGCGGTGTTCTTGGCCGCCGTCGCCCTCGCCGCAGGCTGTACGACGAAGAACGCCGACGATTCCGGCGGCGCCAGTACCGGGGATGACGCGTCCACCTCCACCTCGTCCGGACCGGTGACGCTGAAGGACGGATCGCAGGTCAAGCTAGCGCTGATCCCGGGCGGCGCGCATCCGTATTTCCAGCCGTGGAAGACCACCGCGCAGCAGGACAAGTCCGAGTTCAAGCTCGGCGACGTGACCTTCAACGAAACCGGCGAATGGGACCAGGGCAAGCAGAACAACGTGGTCAACTCGCTGGCCGCCCAGGGGTACAACGCGTTCGGCATCTTCGGCGTGTCGCCGACCGACATCAACTCCACCTTCGAGGACCTGAAGGCCAAGGGGTTCGCGGTCGGTTCGCTGGCCTCCTGCCCGGCCGGTGACACGAACTCGGCCGACTTCTGCCTGTCCACCGACGTCGAGGCGGCGGCGTACAAGGCGGCGAAGGCGACGATCGAGGCGATCGGCGGCCAGGGCACGATCGTGCACCTGACCGGCAACAACGTCGACTCCAACACCCAGCGCCGGATCGCCGGCGTGAAGAAGGCGGTCGGCGAGACGAACGGCAAGGTCACCGAACTGCCGGTGATCACCGATATCGACAAGGACCTGTCCACCGCGCAGAAGGCGGTCGCCGACCTGCTCGCCTCCAAGGGCAAGGACATCAACGGCATCGTCACGACCGCCTACAACCCGGCCGTGGCCGCGGCCGACGGTGTTGCCAGCAGCAAGCTTCCGATCAAGGTGGTCGCGATCGACGACGACGCCAAGATCCTGGCCGGGATCAAGTCCGGCGGTGTCGCCGCGACCGTCACGCAGAATCCGGTCGGTCAGGCGTACGTCGGTGGCTGGCTGCTCGCCCTGCTCCAGTCCAAGCAATGCACGATGAAGAAGCCCGGTGTGATCGTGGACTCCGGATCCTTCATCGTCACCAAGGCCAACGTGGCCACGTACGACGACGAGCGCAAGGCGAAGACCAAGGAACTGCAGACGGAGTTCGCCTCGCAGCTGAGCTGCCAGTGAACACGGTGATCACCCGCGCCGAGGCGTTCCTGGTCGACCTCGAGGTCGAGACGGTACGCACGGACGCCGTGCAGTCGTTCCTCAAGCAGGAAACGATCTTCGTCTCTTTGTCGACATCGGACGGGCTGACCGGGCTCGGGTACTCGTACACGATCGGTACGGGCGGAACCGCCGTCCTCGCGTTGTTGCGGGACAATCTGCTGCCGCGGATGGTCGGTGCGGATGCGCGTAATGTCGAAGCATTGTGGTCGGATCTGTTCTGGTCGACGCACGCGACCACGGTCGGCGCGATCACGTCCCTGGCTCTGGCGGCCGTCGATACGGCGTTGTGGGACCTGCGTTGCTTGCGCGCCGGTGAGCCGTTGTGGCGGCTGGCCGGTGGGTACCGTCAGCAGGTGCCGCTGTACGACACCGAGGGCGGATGGTTGCATCTGACAACGGATGAGCTCGTCGCGGGTGCGTTGGCGTCGCAGAAGGCGGGCTGGCCCGGGGTCAAGCTGAAGGTCGGGAAACCTCGCGTGCACGAGGATCTCGAACGGCTCCGGGCGGTTCGGGACGCGGTCGGTCCGGCGCTCGACATCATGGTCGACGCCAACCAGTCGATGACGTATCCCGAGGCGCGTCGCCGGGCCGCTGCGTTCGAGTCTGTCGATCTGTCGTGGTTCGAGGAGCCGTTGCCGGCCGACGATGTGACCGGGCACGTGCGGCTGGCGGAGTCCACCTCGATCCCGATCGCGGTGGGGGAGTCGCTGTACTCCATCTCGCAGTTCCGGGAGTACCTCGCCGCGGGTGGGGCCGGGATCGTCCAGGTCGACGTGGCCCGGATCGGCGGGATCACGCCGTGGCTGAAGGTCGCGCATCTGGCCGAGACGTTCAACCTCGAGGTGTGTCCGCACTTCCTGATGGAACTGCATGTGAGCCTCACGGCCGCCGTACCGAACGGTCGTTATGTAGAGCACATTCCGCAGTTGCGGGCGATCACGTTGTCCGAAATGGCTGTTGCGGACGGGCATGCGGTGGCGCCGGACACGCCCGGGCTCGGGATCGATTGGGACGTCGACGCGATCGACGATCGGCGCGTTGGATGAGCGTCTCCGATACCGCGACGAAGGCTCTGCAGGAGGACGCTCCGGTCGAGAAGCCGCCACGAGGTGCACCGTGGTGGGCGAACCAGCGGATCGGGCTGCTCCTGCTGGTGGTCGTGCTGTCCGCGTTGTTCGGCGTACTGCGGCCCGCGTTCTTCAACCAGCAGCTCGTGGTGTTCCCGCTGCTGCGGGACATCGCGATGTTCACCGTGGTGGGCCTGGCGCAGCTGTGCGTACTGTCGATCGGCCACATGAACCTGGCCGTGGGCCGGATGGCCGCATTCTCGATGATGATCACCGGCATCTCCTACGACCTCTGGCACTTCAGCCTGTACGCCGGTCTGCTGGTCGGACTGATTGCCGGTACGGCGATCGGCGCGCTCGCGGGCTGGGTGATCGCGCGGACCGGTGTGAACTCGTTCGTGGTCACACTGGCGCTGGACTTCCTGCTGCTGGGGTTGATTCCGCTCGTCTACACCGGGCTGACGGACAACGCGGCGTTCGTGACGAAGCCGGCCGGGATGCGGGAGCTGCGGAACTACTCGCTGGCTGACGTTTGTATCGGGAACGTCTGTGGGTCTCCCGCCGTGCCTCAGCTGGCGATCTTCGCAGTGGTGGCGATGGCAGTGATCGGCTGGATTTACGCGCGGACGCGGCTCGGGCGTGAGCTGCTGATGACCGGCTCGTCGGTGCGAGCGGCTGAGCTGTCCGGGATCCCGACCGCGCGTCGGGTGATCGTGGCGCATGCGATGTCGGGCTGCCTGGCCGCGCTGGCCGGCTTCATGCTCGCGGTGTCCACCGGGTCGATCAAGGCGACGATCGGCGAGGAGTTCATGCTCCCGTCCTTCCTCGGTCCGATCCTCGGCGGCACGTTGCTGGCCGGCGGTTTCGTCTCGATCTGGGGCACCTTGCTGGGTACGGCGCTGACCTCTGTGATCCGCAAGGGTCTGGATCTGCTGGGCGTCGGTCTGGAGAGCCTGAACATCTACCTCGGCCTGATCCTGTTGGTTGCCTTGTCCACCGACCGGGTCCGAACCGTGCTGTCCGAGCGGCAGGAGGTGCGGCGACGATGAGGCGGTTCGTGCGGTCCACCGAGATGACGTTGCTGGTCATCTGCGTGGTCTTCTTCGTGTTCCTGGTGATCGCCTCGAGCGGGGACCTGCTCGAGGCGAATTCCTTGAGAGTGCTACTTCAGTTCCTTGCCGTGCCGGTCCTGATCGGATTGGCTCAAATGGTGGTTCTCGCAGTGGGTCAACTCAATCTGGCCGTGGGCGCGATCGGTGGATTCGCCGCGGTCGCCATGGGCGTGCTCATGGCCGATCACGGCGTACCGGTTCCGCTGGCGCTGCTGATCGGGTTCCTGCTGGCCGCGTTGGCGGGCCTGCTGAACGGCGTGGTCGTGGTGCTGACCCGGATCAACGGGTTCATCGTGACGCTGGCAACGATGACGGTGCTGCTGGGTGTGCAGTATCGGCTGGTTGGCACGCGGACGGTCGACGCGTATCCGCAGGGGTTGAAGGACTTCGGGTCGTTCGCGTTGTTCGGCGTACTGCCGTTGATCTTCCTGGTCGCGCTGGTTGTCGCCGGTGCGTTGTCGGTGCTGTTGCGGCGTACGGTTCCGGGGCGGAAGCTGCTCGCCTCCGGTGGGAATCCGATCGCGGCTCGGCTGTCGGGTATCTCGAACGACCGGTCCGTGATCGTCGCGCACACGCTGTCCGGCGCGATTCTGGGCGTGGCTGCGATCCTGACCGTCGCGTCCTCGCCCGGGGTGAACAAGAGCATCGGTGGTGACTGGCTGCTGCCGTCGTTCGCCGCGCCGATTATCGGTGGTGCTTTGCTGACCGGTGGTTCGGCGGTCGTGCTCGGGACGGTGCTGGCCGCGTTCATCGTGCGGTTCGTGGACACTGCCCGGGCCGAGTTCTCGCTCGAGCCGTCGTGGGTGAACTTCGTGGTCGGCGCCGTCGTACTCGGATCGGTGGTGCTTGGGCAGGTTCGGACGCGGCGGCAGGAGCGGCGGTCGGTCGTGAAGGCACCTGATGCCACGGTGGCGGGAGGCGTGTCATGACGCTGTTCCAGGCTGAGCAGGTGGACAAGGTCTTTCCTGGCGTACGGGCGTTGGACGGGGTGACGCTGGCGTTGGAGGCGGGCTCTGTCCACGCGCTGCTCGGGGAGAACGGGGCCGGCAAGTCCACGCTGATCAAGGTGATCACCGGGCTCTACCGGCCGGACGGTGGTCGGCTGCTGCTGGACGGGCAGGAGGTGTCGTTCGGTTCGCCGCATGAGTCGGCGTCGGCGGGGATCGGGGTCGTGCACCAGGAGCGCAACCTGATCCCCGGGTTCACCGTCGGGGAGAACATCCTGCTCCAGAAGCTGCCGACCTCGCGGGGATTGGTGGACCGGGCCGCGATCCGTTCGGAGGCGTCGCGCTGGCTGGCCGAGCTCGAGTTGGACATCGACCCGGACCAGCCGGTCACCGAGTTGTCGGTGGCGCAGGCGCAGTTGGTGGAGATCGCCAAGGCGTTGTCGGTGGAGAGCCGGGTGCTGCTGCTCGACGAGCCCACCGCGTCGATCACGCCGAACGAGGCGGCCCTGCTGTTCAGGGTTGTCGACAAACTGAAGAACGACGGGCGCGCGGTCCTGTTCGTCAGCCACAAGCTCGAAGAGGTCTTCCAGATCTGCGACACGGTGACCGTGCTCCGGGACGGCGCCTCCGTGCTGACGGGCGGCGCGCTGTCGGACCTCACCCGGGACGAGGTCGTCGACTTGATGGTCGGCCGGGTGCACGAGGCGCTCAGCCTGCCCGATCGGACCGTCGACGCCACAGCCGCGCCACTGCTCGAGCTCTCCGGAGTCAGTACGGCGACCGGCCACGCGGACGTGGATCTCGCCGTGCGCCCGGGCGAGATCGTCGGACTGTACGGGCTCGTCGGTGCCGGGCGGAGCGAGCTGGCCAAGGCGTTGCTCGGGCTGGACCGGATCACCGCGGGCGAGGTGCGGGTCCGGGGCTCCGCCGTGCGGATCCGGAATGTCCGGGACGCCTTGCGGAACTACAAGATCGGGTACGTCACGGAGAACCGCAAAGAGGAAGGCATCTTCCTCGAGCAGTCGGTCAGCCGGAACATCGCGGTCACGATCTGGGACCGACTACGCAAGGCGCTCGGCTACGTGCCGGCGAAGGCGGAGACCGCGACAGTTGCGTCGTACGTCGAGCAGTTGGGTATCCGGATCGCCTCACCTGAGCAGTACGCCGGGACGTTGTCGGGCGGGAACCAGCAGAAGGTGTCGCTGGCGAAATGGCTGGCCGCGCAGACCGAGATCCTGATCATCGACGAGCCGACGGTCGGGATCGACGTACGCACGAAGGACGCCTTCCACACGTTGATCTGGGATCTCGCGGCGAACGGGCTGGCGATCCTCCTGATCACGTCGGACCTGCCCGAGATGATCACGCTGGCCGACCGGGTCGTGGTGATGCGGGATCACCGGGTCCAAGGTGAGCTCCCGAACGATCACGACTACGACCGCATGAGCCAGCAGGTCATCCGACTCATCCACGCCGAAGGAACGACAGCCGCATGAGCAGAGTTGACGCCCATCATCACGTCTGGGACCTGACCGTCCGCGAGCAGAGCTGGATGGTGGGTCCGGACCTGGATCCGATCCGCCGGAACTACTCGATCGAGGATCTGGCTCCACTCGCCGCGGCCGCGGACGTGACCGCCACTGTGGTGGTCCAGACCGTCGGCTTGGTCGAGGAGACTGTCGAATTCCTCGAGGTTGCTGCTGGCAACGAGCTGGTCGCGGGGGTCGTCGGGTGGGTCGATCTCACCGCGCCAGACATCGCTGAGGTGCTGGCCGGTCTCCGTGCACGGCCGGACGGCTCGTACCTGAAGGGCATCCGCCACCAGGTCCACGACGAACCGGACGACAACTGGCTCCTGCGCCCCGACGTACAGCGCGGCCTCTCCGCCGTCGCCGACGCCGGTCTGGTCTACGACCTGCTCACCAAGACGCCTCACCTCCCTGCGGCGATCCAGACCGCACAGGCCCTGCCTCAGCTCACCTTCGTCGTCGACCACATCTCCAAGCCCGTCATCGGCGAGCCGTTGGACCCTTGGGCCACCCGGCTCCGTCAGCTGGCCGCTCTCCCCAACGTCACCTGCAAACTCTCCGGCATGGTCACCGAGGCCCCCTGGACCACCTGGAAACCCGCAGATCTCCAGCCGTACGCCGACACGGTCCTGGACGCCTTCGGCCCCGACCGGGTCCTCTTCGGCTCCGACTGGCCCGTCTGCCTCCTGGCTGCGACGTACGCCCAGGTAGTAGAAACCGCCGAAACCCTCACCAGCTCCCTGACGCCGGCCGAATCCGAGGCAGTCTTCAGCTCCAACGCCACCCGCACGTACAACCTCTAACCTCTCGCTCCCAGTGGTTGTCCCCGGGCATGAGTAGCCTGCGACGCATGGACTGGAGAAATCTTCCGAAGGAAGAGTGCCTGCAGGGCAACGAGGCCGAGATGATGCGGTTTGCCGTAGACCGGGTTCGGCAGCAGTTTGCTTGGAAGACGGGCGGGTTGGGAGCGGAGGGGTTGAGACAGCTACATCCGCCGTCGACCATGACGTTGGCCGGGCTGGTCAAGCACATGACGTTTGTGGAGGACGGTTTCACGGCGCGGGCGGCGGAGCAGCCGCTCGGAGCTCCGTGGGATGCGCGGAGCTGGGTCGACAACGACGAGTGGGTGTGGGGCTCGGCGGTCACCGACTCACCGGAGGAGCTGTATGCGCAGTGGTACGGCGCCACGGCCCGATCCCGGGCCACCTGGGAGCAGTTGAGTGCCGACGGTGGCCTCGACGTGGTGGTCGACACGGGCGATCCCGAATGGGCGACGAACCGTCGGCGGATCCTGATCGACCTGCTGGAGGAGTACCTCAAGCACACCGGTCATGCCGACGTACTCCGCGAAGCCGTCGACGGTCTGAGAGGCAACGACCCCGAATAGTCCTCAGTCGAGTAGCCGTAGGAGCTCGGCGCGGCAGGTTGTCCAGGCTTCGTTGTGGGGGTCGATCAATTCGAAGTGGTCGACGTGGGGGAGTTCGGTCAGGGTGACCTCGTCGCCGGCGGCGCGGGCGGCGTCCCGGTAGCGCTGGCTCTGGATGATCGGGACCGCGCCGTCCCGCGTCCCGTGGACCAGTGCGACGGGCACCTTGAGCGGGAGACGCTCGTACGGCGACGCCAGGACGTACCGGGATCGGTTGAGCTCCGGCGTCGTACCCAGGAAGTCCTGTACGGCGCTGCCGCCCAGCTGCTCGCGATAAGCGGAGATCAGGTCCAGCACACCCGCTTGAGACACGGCGCCCCGGATCCAGACCCGCGGCGAGGCGCCAGGTGCGTCCTGCGGTAGGCCACCCCGACCCGCCGCCCAGAGCGCTAGCTGCCCGCCGGCAGAGTGGCCGATAGCAACGACCTTGGACAGGTCGACCCGCGGCTCACTCGCGAGCTCGTCGATCGCCGCAGCCACATCCTCGAACGTGGCCGGCCAGCCGCCACCGTTCCCCACCCGCCGATACTCGATCGCGTACCCGGCGATGCCAACCGTCGCCAGGTCAGCCGCCAACGGGCTGGCCAGCGACATCCCGTAGTCGCTCATCCAGAACCCGCCGTGGATCACCACCGCGGCCGGTACCTTCCCGGTCCCCGGTGGCAGATGCAGCTCAGCAATCTGCGCCTCGTCCGACCCGTAGCGGACGGCCGTCGAAGCATCCTGAGGCGCCGGAGCCGGCGCGGCCTTGCATCCGGCCAACCCGGCCAGCCCAACGGCAGTCAGCAATCCGCGTCGTGTGATCACGAGAAGCTCTTCGGTGCCATCGCGCCGGCAGGATGGGTCACACGCCGGGGTGGCGAGCGTCGCGGGACGGGCCGGCGGAGTCCGGAGGTACGGCGAATTCCACCCGTACGCCGAGCAACCGGATCGGCCGACGCAGTTCGAACTTGTCCAGCAACGCCAGCGCCGTACTCGCGATGACCTCCGGATCCTGCGTGACCTCGGGCAGCTTCCGGCTCTTGATCGGCGTGTAGAAGCTGATGAACCGGACCTTCACCCACACCCGCTGGATACGCCGCCCGTCCGCAACCACCTCCCGCGTGACCTCCTCGGCGATCCGGCGCAGTTCAGCCTCGACGTCGGCCCGCTCGACCAGGTCCTCGGGGAAGGTCTCCTCCTTGCTGCGGGACACCGGCTCACGCGGTACGTCGGAGACCTCCGTGTCGCCGAGTCCCCGACCCAGAGCGGCGTACCAAGCACCCATCTTCGGGCCGAAGCGTTTCTGCAGCGTCTCGACGTCAGCTGCGGCCAGGTCCGCGACGGTGACGAACCCGAGCTCGTTGAGGTTCCGTTCCATCCGGCTGCCGATGCCCCAGAGCTCGCGCACCGGCCGATGGTCCATCACCTGACGCCAGTTGTCCCCGGTCAGGCGATAGATCCCGACGGGTGCGTCCGTACTGGCGTGTTCGAACGACCCCGCATGAGAACGAGCCTGCTTGGCGAAGGTCGTCGCGAGCTTGGCCCGGGTCTTGTTGTCGCCGATGCCGACCGAGCAGGTCAGCGTCGTCCGCGCCTCCACGGCCGCGCGGAGCTCAGCCGCGAGCTGCTCCGGATCGTCCGTCTCCGCCCCGACGAAGCACTCGTCCCAGCCCCACACCTCCACCACCACGGGGAACGACCGCAGCGTGTCCATCACCTCGGTCGACGCCGCCTCGTACGTCGCAGGATCCGACGGCAGGAACACCGCCTGCGGACACTTCTTGTACGCCGCCCGCACCGGCATCCCCGAGTGCACCCCGAACTCGCGTGCCTCGTACGACGCAGTCGCGACAACCTGCCGTGGTTGGGTCGGATCGCCCGACCCGCCGACCACGACCGGCAGCCCCCGAAGTTCCGGCCGCCGCCGGATCTCCACGGCCGCGATGAACTGGTCCATGTCGACGTGCAGGATCCACCAACTCATCGCGGCACCCGTCAGAGTTCCTTGCGCATCTGCTGCGACGAGACGGTGTAGCCGAGGGACTCGTAGAGCGCGATGGCCGGCGCGTTGTTGCCGAACACGTTCAGGTCCAGCTGCTTGTACCCAAGCCGGCGGCACTCCTCCTCGCCCGCGAGCATGATCGCGCGGCCGTAGCCCTTGCCGCGTTGCGTACCGTCCACCTCGATGCCGTAGATGAACGGGATCCGCGGCTTGGTGCCGATCCACAGGCTCCCGACCAGCTCCGCACCGTCCCGGGCGATCCAGATCAGGTGGTGCTCGGTCGCAGGACCGTCGGGCAACAGCCGGTCGGTCTCCGCGTAGGCGAACTTCAGCCCCTCCTCGGAGTCGAGCCCGCGGGCCGGACCGACCCCGGCGGCGAACATCGTGGCAGCGCGGTCCCGCCAGTCCGCGAACTCGGTGTCGGTAATGGGGCGGAGAGTCACCGATGACGTGGTCACGTGCTGACGATAACGCTCCCGACCCCCAGTCCGGCGCTGCCTGATTACCCTGTCGGCATGGAGCTGACTCTCGAACTGGCGGAGAAGACCCTCGCGGCCCAGCCCTTCAGCGTGTTGCTCGGCACCCGGCTGATCGCCTTCGGGGCCGGCGGTGCAACCCTCGAGCTCGACATCCGGCCCGATCTCCAGCAGCAGAACGGTTATCTGCACGGCGGAGTTCTCGGGTATGCCGCCGACAACGCGATCACGTTCGCGGCAGGTACGGCGCTTGGGCCCGAGGTGCTGACCGGTGGCTTCACGATCAGCTACCTCCGCCCGGCCCAAGGCACCGTGCTCCGGGCTGCGGCGAGCGTCGTACACGCGGGCAAGCGGCAGGCCACCTGCACCTGCGAACTGTCCACCGTCGACGAGGACGGTGCCACCACCCTGTGCGCGATCGCGCAGGGCACCGTCATCGCCCTGCGCCGGTAACGCTCAGTCGAAGAGCTCCTCCAGGAAGGACTTCTTCTTCTTGCGCGGGTACTGCTGGTTCCCGTACCGCGGGTCGTAGCGCCGGTCGTCGTCGCGCCGCCGGCGGTCATCGTCGTACCGGCGGTCGTCGTCGTACCGGCGGTCGTCGTCGTACCGCTTCTTCTCCTCGTACCGCGGCTGCTGCGGCGGCGGCGCGTTGTACCGCAGTTCGGCGTCGACGAGCCGCTCCAGCTCACCGCGGTCGAGGAAGATCCCGCGGCACTCGGTGCACTGGTCGACCGTCACGTCACTGCGTTCGTACGTCCGCATCGCGCCATGGCACTTGGGACAGGTCAGGCTCTCCATCCAGCAACCCTAAGTGACGAAATCCCTGCCCTGACGCGCTTTCAGCCAACTCTCAGGAACTTCGGAGGCCAACTCTCAGACAACTGGTTGGCCTCCACAACCAACCCTCTACTTGAAGCTGGAGAGGAAGGTTTTCAGGATCGGACCGGCGGTGTGCGAGCCCGATGCGCCGCCCTCGACGATGACCGCGAAGGCCACGTCGCCGCGGTAGCCGGCCATCCACGCGTTGGTGACGACCTTGCCGCCCTGGACGACCTCGGCGGTGCCGGTCTTGGCGGCGACATTGCCGTTGCCGGCCAGCACCTTGGCGGTACCACCGGTGACGGTCGTCCGCATGAACGTCCGCAGGTTCGCGAGCGTTGCCGCAGGCAACGGAGAGGCGGCCGCGCCGGCCGCGTCCTTCCCCGGGACGAGCACCGGCTTCATCGCCGTACCGTGGTCGACCGTGCCGGCGATCAGCGCCACCGCCAGCGGGCTCGCGGTGACCGTGCCCTGGCCGATCATCGACGCGGCCTCGGCGGTGTCGTCCTTCGGTGCCGGCACCTGACCGCCGTACGCGTTCAGTGACAGGTTGAGGTCCCGTCCGATGCCGAACAGCGCGGCGGTCTTGGTCATCGCGTCCTTCGGCAGCCGCGCGTGCTGCGAGATGAACGCGGTGTTGCAGGACTCGTTGAACGCCTTCTGCATCGTGCCCGCGCCGTACGCCGCGAGTCCGTCGTAGTTCTTGAACGTCTTGCCGAAGACGTTGATCGTGTTCGTGCACGGCAGCGCGGTCGTGGCGGTCTCGCCGCTACCGAGCAACGCCGCCGAGGTGACGATCTTGAACGTCGAACCCGGCGCGTACCGGCCCTGGAACGCGCGGTTGTAGCTGGCGACCGTCGGACCGTTCGCCGCAGCCAGGATCTGACCGGTCGAAGCCTGTACGGCGACCAGCGACGCGGGCAGCTTGCTCGTCGCCAGCGCGGCCTCGGCGGCCTTCTGCATGTTCGTGTCGAGCGTGGTCTTCACCGGCTTCCCGGCGACGCCCTTCTGGCTGAACACGGTCTTGATCGACAGCTTGGTCTTGCCGTCCCGCAGCGTGACCGTGCCGCCCGGCGTACCGGCGAGCTGCTGCTGGAACGCGTACTGAAGGCCGGTCGTCCCGACCTGGTCCTGGGCGGACGCGGCGGTGCCGGCGTTCTTCAGCGTGTCCGCGTTCGCTGTCTTCATCGTGCCGATCAGCGACCGCGCGAACGTCGCGGTCGGCGGCAGCGATTGCGTGCCGCCCATCGTCAGTACGCCGGGCAGCTTCCCCATCGTCGGCCGCAACGCCTCCCACTCCTCGGCGCGGATCGTGATCGCGTCAACGAACTGGCCGGCCGGAGCGGCCTTGGCGCGGGCGGCGAGCTTGGTGCCGTCCACGTCGAGGTTCTTGGTGAAAGCGGCGTACGTCGTGGGCGTGGCCACGTTGCCCGAGGCGACCCCGACGATGACGACCGGGCGGTTCGCGGTGAGAGCGACGCCGTTGCGGTCCTGGATCGAGGCGCGGGCGGGGAGGGCGCGGACCCGCTTGAGGTAGTTCGCGTCGCCGAGTCCGGGGTAGATGGTGTCGCCGGAGGCCTTGATCTTCCAGGTGTCGCCGGTCTTCACGGCGGTCGCCGTACTGGTCCACTTCATCGCGCCGATACCGCGGAGCTGCGCCTCGACGGCGAGGTCCTGGGTGCAGTTGTTGCCGTCGCTGCACTTCGCGTCGCCCTGCGGGGTCACGGTGACGGTGCTGGCGACCAGGGCGGTGTCCACGTCGTCCAGCCGCTTGCCGAAGACGGTCGGGTTGTCGGTCAGCGCGCCCGCCGCGTCCGGCTTGCCGTCCGGCGCCCACGCCTTCACCCAGGCGTCGGCGAACTGCTTGATCACAGCCGCGGAGGCTTGCTTCTCGTCGTTCGGGTCGGCTTTGCCGCCATCGCCGGACTTACTGTCCGAGCATCCGGCGGTGATCAGCAGACTACTCAAACAGACGATCGCAGTGGTTCGCTTCACGTTTCCAACTCTCGCACGACGACGGATGGACACCTGGGACAGTCTTCGGCGTGTGGTTTCCCAACCACGAGGGCGAAACTACTCAACCCACGCAACTACGACGCGCAGACCGGCGCCGGAGTTGGCGCCAGGCGGGCGGATCGTCGGGGTGAATCGATGCAAGAGCCGGAACGTATCGGTGGTCCACCTGGATCGTGGAACCGCGTTCCGGCTCGGCCGGTGCGGGCGTATTCTGCACCCTTGTGACCCGCCTTGCTCTCCACAGCCGGCTGATTGCCGGTACCGAAGAGGCCTACGAGATCGAGCACGCTCGTGTCTGGCCGGAACTGATCACCGTGATGCGCGCTGCCGGCATCACTGACTGGTCCATCTGGCGCAGTGGCCGCGACCTCTTCCACCTGGTCGTCTCCGACGACTACGAGGCCGCCGTCGCCTACCTGAAGAACGACCCGGTCGACCAGCGCTGGCAACAACACATGAGCCAGTTCGTCGAAGGCTTCGCCCAGAACCCCGAAGGCGTAGCCGGCCAGTCCCTCCGCCACGTCTGGACCCTGACCGACCAAACCGACTAGCGGTCAGGGCAACGCGGAGCGCACCTGCGCCAACTGGTCGACGATGCCGGCCAGATCGTGCGCGATCGGCTGGACCAGCACATGATCCGCACCGGCGTCGAGGTGTTCGCGCACCCGGCCCGCGACAGTGTCCGGATCGCCGCAGACGAACAGCGCATCGAACAGCCGGTCGGCGTCGTCCGGGCCGTACCCGAGCCGGCGGAAGTTCGCGGTGTACGCCGAGGTCCTCGAGAAGTTGGCCAGCCCTCCGAACATCGCGCGAACTGTCTCCCGTGCGGTCTTCGGGTCGTCGGTGACGACCACACCCAGCTCCGGAACCAGCAACTTGCCGGGTCCCAGTTCGGAGCGCGCGAAGGCGGTGTGCTCGACCGGCGCCAGGAACGGATGTGCTCCGTCGGTCAGTTCGGCGGCCAGCGCCAGCATCTTCGGGCCGAGGGCGGCAAGCACCCGCGGGTACGTCGCGTCCGGCGGCCCTTCCACCTCGCCCATCCGGCACAGGTAGTCCCGCATCCGCGCCAGCGGGCGGTCGTAGGTCTCGCCGACCCGGTCGACGACGGCCGCCGAGCTGACGCCGATGCCGAGCACGAAGCGATCCGGATATGCCGAGGCCAGGGTCGCTGCCCCGCCGCGCATAGCCTCCGGAACCCGGGCCCACAGGTTCGCGATCCCGGTCCCGACGACGAGTCGCCGGCTGTTCGCGAGGAACTGGCCGTGCCGTGCGAACGCTTCCGCACCGACCAGTCGCTCACCGGTCCACAGGGACCCGTACCCGAGGTCGTCGATCCGGCCGACCGTCCGCGACACCACCGGTCCCGGCGTCGCATCCAGGACCAGCGGCGGCACCCACACCCCGACCCGCCCGGCCCGCTGTAAGAAACCGTCCACTACGTTGGCTCGATCAGTCATGATTTGACATCATAGCGGAGGGTGCCTCCGCTTTGCCTCGTGACAGCTAGGACATCTCCCAGACGAGCAGTTCGGCGCCGGCCGGGCCTGCTGTCACCCGGGGGCCGTCGGTGCTGGTGAGGCGTACGGCGTCCGCCGTACCGAGGTCGCCGGCTCCTTCGAGGGTCGCCGTACCGGTCGCGACGAAGAGGTGCAGGTACGGAGCTGCCGGCAGGGTGATCGATTGGCCGGGGGACAGGCGGGCGACGGACATGCCGGCTGCGGTCTGGTTGATGCGGATGGCGGCGGTGGCGGCGTGGTGGGGTAGGCCGGAGGCGACGGGCGTCAGTTCGCCGGTGGTCAGGTCGAGGTCGGCCTGCTCGTACGACGGAGGCAGGTCGAACCGGTCCGGTCGGACCCACATCTGCACGTAGTGGACCGGTTCGCCGTTGTCGTTCCACTCGGAGTGCTGGATCCCGGAGCCGGCGCTCATCCGCTGGGCCAGACCCGGGTAGACCACCCCGCTGTTCCCTTGCGAATCCCGGTGCACCAGAGCACCGCGCAGTACCCAGGTGACGATCTCCAGGTCCTGATGCGGATGCGTTTCGAATCCGGTGCCTGAGGCAACGGTCTCGTCGTTGTGTGCCAGCAGGAACCCGAACCCGACGTTCGCCGGATCGTAGTGCGGCCCGAACGAGAACGAGTGCCGCGAGTCCAGCCACTCCGACGAGGTCACGAACCGATCGCCCGCCCGCCGGATCTCCATGGCTCTAGTAATACCCCCTCTGCCCGTCCAGCAGCTCCCGCATGGTGTCGAGATGCCCGACGTGCCGCGCGGTCTCCTCGACCATGTGGATCAGGATCCACCGCAGCGACGGAGCGAAGTCCGACTGCTTGCCGAGATCGTCCAGCGAATGAGCGGCCACGATCTCGTTCGACTGCGCCCACTGCGCGTCGAACTCGTCCAGCAACCGCGCCAGCGGTACGCCGTCCACGATCCAGGCCGCGTCCTTCGGCTCCTTCTGGAACGAGGGGTTGTCCGCCTCCGGCTCGGCCAGGAAGACCACGTTGAACCAGACGTGCTCGTTCCACCGAAGATGCGACACGAGCCCGGCCGGCGTCATCCTCGGCGAGTCCGGCAACACCGCCCGGTGCTCGTCCTCGGCCCGCAACCCCGCCAACTTGTGCCGCACCAGCTTCCGCTGCAAATCCAGCCACCCCACCAGCTGCGTCCGCTCATCCGCCCCGAGCGCCGGCCGCGCCTGATAAAAGTCCATGCCGCGAACCTAGCGGCTCACCAGGCCGGTTCGGCTGCCCGAAACAAAAGGGACTGCGCCGCTCGGTGGGCGGCGCAGTCCCGGTTTGATTGACGGTTGGTCAGCCGGTGGGGTTCCCGTTGTCCGAGCCGAGGGTGGCGGTGACGGACTGGGCCTTGCCGGCCCGGATGAAGTTGACCTTCACCTGATCGCCCGGGCGGTGCGAACGGACTGCGGCGACCAACGCGTCCCCTGACGCGATCGCCTTGCCGTCTACTGCAGTCACCACATCGTTCGACTGCAGTCCGGCCTTGTCCGCCGCACCGCCGGACGTTACCTCGCCGAGGCGTGCCCCATTCGTGAGCCCGTCGGAGGTTTGCGCGTCGCCGACCGTCACACCGAGCCGCGCATGCGTGGCCTTGCCCTTGGCCACCAGCTCGTCGACGATCGGCTTGGCCTGGTCAATCGGGATCGCGAAGCCCAGGCCAATGTTCCCGCCCTCGGATTGTCCCGATCCTCCGGCGGTCTTGATCGCGCTGTTGATTCCGACCACCTGGCCGGCGAGGTCGATCAGAGCGCCGCCGGAGTTACCCGGGTTGATCGCGGCGTCCGTCTGAATTGCTGGGAAGACCGTCGTACTGTCCTGCTGCTCGTCGCCCGAGGTGACCGGGCGGTTCAGCGCCGAGACGATACCGCTCGTCACGGTCGCCTCCAGGCCGAACGGCGAGCCGATCGCGACCACGCCCTGCCCGACCGCGAGCTTGCCGCTGCTGCCGAGCGTCGCCGGGGTGAGATCGGTGGCGTCGGCCTTGATCACGGCGAGGTCGGTGAGCGCGTCGGTGCCCTTGATGGTGGCCGAAACGGTCCGGCCGTCGTTCAGCATCACGGTGATCGTGGCGCCTTGACCGGCGCCAGCGACCACGTGGTTGTTGGTGACGATCAGGCCGTCCTTGCTGATCACGATGCCGGACCCGGTCGCCGCGCCCTGCGAGTTCGCGACCGCGATCTTCACCGTGCTCGGCAGCACCTTCGCGGCGGCGTTCTGGACCGAGCCGTCCGGCGCCGAGGCGGGTGCCGCCTGGTTGCCGTTCAGCGGGGCCGTCACGGACGGCGCGTTGCTGGTGTTGTCGTTGGTCGCCGAGTACACCGCGGCGCCGCCGACACCACTCGCGGTGCCGACCACGAGGGCGGTCAGCGCGACGAGGGCCAGGCCGCGCCGCTTCGGCTTCTCCGGCGCGGCCGCTGGTGCCTGCTGCGGGCCGAAGGGCCAGCTCGAGCCCGGAGACGTCCCCTGATGCGTCCCCGGCCCGAACTGGGGGTAAGCGCTCCCACCTGACGGGTGCTGGCCCGCTCCCTGGCCCGGCCGCTGCGGCTGCCCACCCTGCGGGGCGAACTGCTGCTGCTGATGTTGCCCGTAGAGGGGCAACTGCTGCGTCCGCTCCGGCCCCTGCGGTTGCGGGTTCTGGCCGGGCTGGTTCGGCTGCTGCGGCGGCTGGTTCTCGGTCATGACGAGTACTTTGTCCGCCGGACCTGAGAAGCCCCTGAAGATCGGCTCGGAGCTACCGAAGAACTCCATGAAGATCCTCTGAAGGATCGGTCAGGGAATCTTCAGCGTGTCTGGGTCGCGGCGTGCGGGAGCCACAGCGTGAACTGCGCTCCGGTGCCAGGCGCGTTCCGGGCGTAGATCATCCCGCCGTGCTGCTCCGCCGCGTGCTTCACGATCGCGAGCCCCAGGCCCGATCCCGGCCGGCTCCGTGCCTCACTGGACCGGTAGAACCGCTCGAAGACGTGCGGCAGGTCGGCGTCGGCGATACCAGGCCCGGAGTCGGTCACCGTGAGTACGCCGTCCAGCAGGCGGACTGTCACCCGGCCGAGCGGGTGTCCGTCGCTGGGCGGGCTCGCACCGTCGGGCAGGCTGTACTTCGCCGCGTTGTCGAGCAGGTTCGTCACCGCACGTCCGAGCAGCCGCTCGTCGCCCCACACCGGGAACGGCGTGAGCTGGACGTCCCACTCCAGCCCTGGTGCGCGTCGCCGTACCTTGATCACGGCGTCCTCGACCACGTTGGACAGCTCGATCAGCTCCGCGTTGCGCACCTGTGGGGTGTCGCGGGCCAGCTCGGTCAGGTCGCCGATCAGCGTGGTCAGTTCGTCCATCTGAGCGCGTACGTCGTCCAGCAGTTGCTGCCGGTCCTCCGGTCGGAGGCCGCCGCGTTTGTCCGCCTGGGCGAGCAGGTCGAGGTTGGTCCGGATGCTGGTGAGCGGCGTACGCAACTCGTGCCCCGCGTCGCCGACCAGGCGTCGCTGCCGGTCCTGGGAACGCGCGAGCGCCGCGAGCATCGCGTTGAACGCCTGCGCTAGCCGCGAGATCTCATCCGAGCCGGCGACCGGGATCGGCTTCAGGTCTTCCGTACGCGCGACATGCTCGGCGGCACCCGTGAGCCGGGCCAGCGGCCGCAGGCCGGACCTGGCGACCGCGTTGCCGGCCAGGGCCGCGCCGATCACGCCGATCAGGCCGAACGCCCAGAGCACGATGCCGAGGTTGTGCAACGTCTGGTCGATCGGCCCCAGCGACTGGGCGACAACCAGTGCCCCGGGCTGCAGGAGCGAGTCGTCGTTGCTGCACTCCTCGCTCAGCCCGGCCGGGCAGTAGCGAGCAGGCACGGCAACGACCCGGAAGTGCGAGCCGCCGTTACGTACGCCGACAGTCCGCAGACTCGCCTCGTTGCCCTGGGAGCGGGCGATCTGGAGTTCGTCGTCACCCATCGGGGGCAGCGGGCTCTTCCGCGCGCCCCACTGCTGACCGTCCGCACCGACGACACCCACCCGGATGTCGCTCAGGCCGAACGCGTCCGCGGAGATGTTCTCCAGGTTGGTGAGGTTGGTCAGCACGCCCTTCTGGGCAGCCTGGCCGGCCCGGAGGATCAGGCTGTCGTCCAGGTTCTGGTACATCTGCTGGCGCACGGTGATGTACGCCGCCACACTCACGATCGCGACCGCGAGACCGACCGCGACCGCCGCGAGCATCGTGACGCGGGCGTGCAGGCTCAGCCGGTGGAGTGTTTCGTTCCACCAGGTCTGCGTCCTGGCCGCGGTCGCGACGACACGATTCCCGTTCCCGTTGCCGTTGCCGGTGGCAACGGGCTGTGGCGTCGGTCGTGGTGCGGCCTGGCCGGCCGGTTGCGGCCGGTCGGCGTACGACGGGAAGTCGTCCGGGTGTTCACGGCTCACGGTGGCGTGTCTCGCAGCACGTAGCCGATACCGCGGACGGTGTGGATCAGGCGAGGCAGATCGTTCACCTCGGTCTTGCGGCGCAGGTAGCCGATGTAGACCTCGAGCGAGTTCGCCGTGGTCGGGAAGTCGTAACCCCAGACCGCGTCCAGGATCACCGCACGCTCGAGCACCCGGCGCGGGTTGCGGATCAGCAGCTCGAGCAGGGAGAACTCGGTCCGGGTGAGCGGGATCGGGACCTCGCCCCGATGCACCTCGTGCGCGTCCACGTCGACGACGAGATCGGCGTACTGCAGCACTTCGCCGCGCTGGCCGCCCTCGCCGGGCGTGGTGCTGCGCCGGAGCAGGGCGCGGAGCCGGGCGAGCAGCTCCTCGAGCGCGAACGGCTTGGTCAGGTAGTCGTCGCCGCCGGCGTCCAGGCCGTCGACCCGGTCCGCGACCGCGTCCCGCGCGGTCAGCACCAGGATCGGCACATTGTTGCCCGCGGCCCGCAAGGCCTTGGTGGTCTCGAGCCCGTCCAGGCGCGGCATCATCACGTCCATCACCACGACGTCCGGCTCGACGTTGCCGATCACCGCGAGCGCCTCGGCGCCGTCGGCCGCGGTCACCACCTCGAAGTCGTTGAACTCCAGCGAACGGCGCAGCGAGTCCCGGACCGCCCGGTCGTCGTCCACCACCAGTACCCGCATCCCGCGCTCCCGCTCCGCTCGAGTTTCCATCATCGTGAATGTAGGCCGTCAGTTTGAGAATCGCCTGAGAACCCGCTGATCACTACCCCAATACCTCCTCCACACCTGAGCCTCTGTCCGTGTGCCCTGCCGCGCTGCGCGGCACTCGGCGGGCACATCGCCGCGTTGGAGGGCGAGGCACGGAGAACCCCACTCCGAGCCTCGCCCTCCGCCTTGCGATGCACTCCGCCGAGCACCTGCTCGCGGCTGGCAGGGCACACGGACAGAGGCTAAGTTGACGAGTCGTGGACATCCTCGAATTCACGCCTGAGCCCGATGACCTTGCCTGGACCTTCGGCGGGGTCCCGCCCGTACGCCGGATCACGCCGGGGACTGCCCTGCGGCTGTGGACCGAGGACGCGTTCGTCGGAAGACTGCGCAGGACGACGGACCTCGCGAGCGCCTCGTTGAACATGCCGTTCGTGAACCCGCAGACCGGGCCGTTCTACGTCGAGGGCGCCGAGCCGGGCGACACCCTGGTCCTGCACTTCGTCGAGCTCACGCCGGCCCGGAGCTGGGGTGCGTCCGCGACCATCCCGTTCTTCGGCGGCCTGACCAGCACCGACCGGACCGCCACCCTGCAGGACCCGCTGCCCGAGCGCACGTGGATCTACGAGGTGGACACCGCGAACCAGACCGTCGGTTTCCAGGCCCAGGGCAGTGACCTGGAGATCGCACTGCCGATCGAGCCGATGCTCGGCACGGTCGGGGTGGCTCCTGCGGCTGGTGAGGTCCGCTCGTCGTTGGTGCCCGACTCGTTCGGCGGCAACATGGACACCCCGGAGATGCGGGCCGGTGCGACCTGCTACCTCAACGTCAACGTGGAGGGCGCGCTGTTCTCCGTTGGTGACGGCCACTACCGCCAGGGCGAGGGCGAGTCCTGTGGGACCGCGGTCGAGGGCGCGATGAACGTCGTACTGATCGTCGATCTGCTCAAGACACCCGGACCGGTCTGGCCGCGGATCGAGAACGACGAGTACCTGGCTGTGGTCGGGTCGAGTCGCCCACTCGAGGACGCCTGGCGGGCCGGTCAGGTCGACATGGTTGGCTGGCTCGGTCAGTTGTACGGACTGGACAAGCTGGACGCGTACCAGCTGCTCAGCCAGGTCAGTGAGGTCCCGCTGGCCAACGTGGTCGACGCCAACTACAGCGTGGTCACCAAGGTCCCGAAGCGCCTGCTACCGCCGGTCAACGCGTACGACGGCATCCACCGGCACCTGCGGGGTCTCACGCTTTGACCTGCTGACGGCCACCCCGACCAAGCACAGCGCACCACCGACGACCGCAAGGGTCGCCGGAGTCTCACCGAGCAACGCCCACGCGAGCAGGACCGCCACCATCGGCACGAGGTACGTCGTCGCGCCCATCCGGCCCGCGCTGGTCCGGGACAACGCATAGGCCCAGGTCGAGAAGCCAAGCGCAGTGGGGAAGGCGCCCAGGTAGAACACCCACCAGAGCGTCGAAGGCTGCGCCGTACTGACCTCTCGAACCAGTGCGGGTGCGTAAGGCAGACAGACGACTGTACCGATTACGCAAGCCAGCCAGGTGACCTGTGCGGCGGGCAGTCGGCTCAGCAGCGGCTTCTGCGTGACCACACCGACCGCATAGGACACAGCGGCCGTAATGCACAGCACTACGCCCCACGTCTCGGCGTGACCGGTGGATGTGGACAATCCGATCAACGCGACGCCGCCGAAGGCGACGAGGCTGCCGATGACCAGCTGCCGCGGGAATCCCTCGCCCAGTGTCAACCCGGCCAGAAGTGCGACCAGGAGCGGAGCTATGTGGACGAGCATCGCCGAGGTGCCCGCGTCCAGGCGCCGTTCGGCAGCGTTGAGGGCCAGGTTGTAGACGCCGAACCACAGCACACCGCAGCCCAGGAGCAGCGGCCAGTCCCGGCGCCGCGGCAGCCGGAACGGCTCCCGTTTGACCAGCAACAGCAGCCCGAGCAGCAGACTCCCGATCAGCAGCCGGGCGAGCGACAGCGGCCCGGCGGACAGTTCGGTGCCGAGGTGGCGGATGGCCACGAAGGCAGAGGCCCACAGGACGACGGTGACGCCGGCAGCGCCGAGGGCGGTGGGTTTCATGTGCTCAACGGTAGAAAGGCGCGAATCCAGATGCCATGATGAAACGGAGCCAAGGAGGTCGGTTTGCTTACCGAACTGAGAAGCCAATTGCTGGATGAGCTCAACTCCCGGATTCTGCAGGAGCTGACCGTGGACCCGCGGCTGCGGACCACGGAGCTGGCTCGGCGGCTGGGCGTGTCCACGCCGACCGTGCGCGAACGCGTCACCCGGCTGGAGGAGGCCGGCGTGATCCGCGGGTACCGGCTCGACATCGATCCCGCCGCACTCGGCCGCCCGGTCGCCGCCTGGGTCCGGCTGAAGCCCGGCCCGGGTCAGGTCCGCCGGATCGCCGAGCTGGCGCAGCGCACCCCGGAGGTGGTCGAGTGCCACCGGATCTCGGGTGAGGACTGCTTCCTGATGCGGGTCCAGGTCCCGGCGATCGACAAGCTCGAGGACCTCCTCGACCGGTTCGGTCCGTACGGCCAGACCAACAGCTCGTTCATCGTCTCGACGCCGGTGGCGCCACGGTCGGTGCCGCTCTAGGTTTCGTCGTACGCCGTGATCGTGGTCGCCGGGTCCGAAGGGTGGCCCCCAACCAGCGCCGACGGTGGTCTGCATCACTAGTCTGGTGCCGACTTCAGCGACCTCCGGAAGGGACCCTGACCCATGGCTGCCGACAAGTCCGTCCGCAGAGTTGCACTGCTCACCGCCGGTGGGCTCGCGCCCTGCCTGTCCTCCGCCGTCGGCGGGCTGATCGAGCGCTACACGGCGGTGGCGCCCGACGTCGAGATCATCGCCTACCTGAACGGGTACCACGGCCTGCTCAGCGGCCGCTTCGTCGAGGTGACCCCGGAGGTCCGGGAGAAGGCGGCCCTGCTGCACAAGTTCGGTGGCAGCCCGATCGGCAACAGCCGGGTGAAGCTGACCAACACCGCTGACCTGGTCAAGCGCGGGCTGATCGCCGAGGGGCAGAACGCTCTCCAGGTCGCGGCCGAGCGCCTGGTCGCGGACGGTGTCGACGTACTGCACACGATCGGTGGCGACGACACCAACACCACGGCGGCCGATCTGGCGGCGTACCTGCACGAGCACGACTACGACCTCACCGTGGTCGGCCTGCCGAAGACGATCGACAACGACGTGATCCCGATCCGGCAGAGCCTGGGTGCGTGGACCGCGGCCGAGCAGGGCGCGCTGTTCGCCCGCAACATCATCGCCGAGCACAGCTCGAACCCCCGGATGCTGATCGTGCACGAGGTGATGGGCCGTAACTGCGGATGGTTGACCGCGGCAACGGCCCGGTCGTACCGGGAGTGGCTGGCCACGCAGGAGTGGAATCCGGGCATCGGCCTGGACCAGGGCGGCTGGGACGTCCACGCGGTGTACGTGCCGGAGGCAACGATCGATCTGGACGCGGAGGCGGACCGGCTGCGTCAGGTGATGGACGAGCAGGACTGCGTGAACATCTTCCTGTCCGAGGGTGCCGGCGTGCCGGCGATCGTGGCGGAGATGGAGGCGCGCGGCGAGGAGGTCGGCCGCGATCCGTTCGGGCACGTCAAGCTGGACACGATCAACCCCGGTGCCTGGTTCGCCAAGCAGTTCGCGGAGCGGATCGGCGCGGAGAAGACGATGGTGCAGAAGAGCGGCTACTTCAGCCGTTCGGCCGCGGCCAACGACCGCGACCTCGCGCTGATCAAGGAGTGCACCGACTACGCGGTGGACGCCGCGCTGCGGGCCGAGAGTGGCGTCGTCGGCCACGACGAGGAGCGCGGCGACGAGCTCCGCGCGATCGAGTTCCCCCGGATCGCCGGCGGCAAGGAATTCGACCCCACCGTCGACTGGTTCGTCGCCCTCAAGTCGGACATCGGTCAGGGCTGATTGGTGCTGAGGCGGCCGACCCACTGGTCGGCCGCCTTCTCTATCTGGGCGAGGACTTCATCGAAGCCGGCGTCCTCGCCGTAGTACGGATCAGGTACGTCGTCATCGGCGAACAGGCGGGCTTCGCCGGCAAGCTCGGCCAGGTGACCTGAGTCCATCGCGAGCACGAGGTCGCGGTCCGCGAACCACGCGCTGCGGAACTGGCGGGCTCGATGCGAACTGCCGTCGTACCCACGTCGGCGCAGCGCGGCCGCGGCCCGGGGATCCATCGGGTCGCCGGCGTGCCAGCCGCCCGTCCCCGAGCTCGTCACCTCGACGTCGTCGACCCCCGCCTCGGCGAGCTTGGCGCGCAGCACGACCTCACCCATCGGGGACCGGCAGATGTTGCCGCTGCAGACGATCTCGACGTGCCTCAGTGAACTTCCGCCTTCTCGGGGAGGACGGCGTTCAGGATCATGCCGACGACGCTGATGATCAGGGCGCCGAAGAGCGCGTTCCAGAAGCCGTCGACGTGGAACGTCACGTCCAGCTTGCCGGTGATCCAAGAGGTCAGCAGCAGCATCGCGGCGTTGATCACGAACGTGAGCAGGCCCAGCGTCAGGATCAGCAGCGGGAACGACAGCACCTTCACGACCGGCTTCACGATCGCGTTCACGATGCCGAAGATCGCGGCGACGATGAGCAACGTGAGGACCCGGCGGCCGGTGGTCGCCCCGGTCAGGGTGATGCCGGCCACGATCCAGCTCGCCACCGCCAGTGCGACGGCGTTCGCGAGGAGCCTGATGATCAAGTTCTTCATGCCATCGATCCTCCCACCCGCCCGGTAGCACCACGCTCGGTACGCGCCCTGATCCGACCCTGATTCCTCGCCGTCGCCGCTGGGGAGCACAAGATGGTCTTGACACGAGAATGACCAAGTGATCAGATCATTTTCATGTTCCGTCCCTTGGCTGCAGTAGTCGCGACGTCACTTACGGCAGTCGGACTCACCGTCCCTGTCGCTTCGGCCAGCCCTTCGAGCTGCAACGCCGTACGCACGAACTGGACCGCTCAGACCCAGCCCCACGCCGCTCCGGAGAGCCTGCTGAACGCGTACTCCGACACCGGCAAGGGCTGGACCGGCGCGGACAGCACCTACTCGGTGAAGCTCTCCGGCGGCCGGACCGTCTGGATCTTCTCGGACACGTTCCTCGGCCCGGTCAACCCGGACGGCAGCCGGCCGACCACGGCGCCGTTCATCAACAACTCGTTCGTCGTCCAGCAGGGCGGCAAGCTGAAGACCGTCACCGGAGGTACGCCGAGCAACCCGACGGCGCTCGTGCCCCCGCCGGCCAACGGTTGGTACTGGATCGGAGCCGCGCAGACCAGTGACGGCGGGCGCAACCTGGACGTCGTCGCACTGCGATTCGAGCGGACGGGCACGGGCCAGTGGGACTGGCACTGGACCAGCAACTACCTGGCCCGCTTCGACAGCAAGACGCTGAAGCTGCGCAGCCTCAAGCCACTCCCGTCCGCCGCCAACGTGCAGTGGTCCGGCTGGCTGCTGCGCGACCACGGCTACACCTACATCTACGGCGTCGAGGACCTTGGCTCCTCGAAGTACCAGCACGTCGCGCGGGTCCGCGGTGACGACCTGACCGCGAAGCCGTGGCAGTACTGGACTGGGTCCGCCTGGTCCTCTGACGAGACCGCGTCGGCCCGGGTGCTCGAGGGTGTCGCCAACGAGCACAGCGTCACGCGCTTCCACGATGGCTACCTGCTGGTCACGCACAACACCAAGGAGCTGTTCAGCAAGCAGGTGCTCGGATACTTCTCCTGCTCGCCGACCGGTCCGTTCGTGAAGCCGGTCGAGCTGTACCAGACGCCGGAGACCGGCGGGAACATCATCACCTACAACTCACACGAGCACCCGGACCTGCGCCACGGCAACTCGCTCCTGGTCAGCTACAACGTGAACAGCCTCGTCAGCGACGACCTGTACGCCGACGTGAGCATCTACCGCCCGCGGTTCCTGTCCGTCACCCTGGCAGCCGCCAAGTGAGCGCTTCGGGTGGCGTCGTACGCCGGAGTCTGCTGGACGATCTGGCGACGTCGATGCTCGCACTGATCGCGGAGCGGAAGCTGTCCGCGGGCGACCAGTTCGAGTCCGTGCGGTCGCTGGCCGACCGGTTCAAGGTCGCCGTACCCACTGTCCGGGAGGCACTGCGCCGGCTGGAGGCGACCGGCGCCGTGGAGCTCCGCCACGGCTCCGGTGTGTACGTCGGCCCGAACGTCGGACGGCTCGTCCTGGCGAACCCGCTGGCGTTGGCACCGAGCGCCGAGCGGTTGGTCGAGCTCCTGCAAGCTCGCGCGCTGATCGAGCCACCGGTCGCCGCGCTGGCCGCGTCGACGCGTGATGCGGCCGCACTCGAACAGATGGAACAGGACCTGACCACTGCCGCCGACCTGATCTCCGCCGGCGACCATGCCCGGTTGGCCGAGGTGAACATGGACTTCCATCGCTCGCTGGCGCAGGCGTCCGGAAACGCCACCCTGGCCGAGGTGGTCGAGTCGGTGACCGTTGTGAACGTACGGGAGCAGCTGGAGATCCTGCACATCCACGGTGACCGGCAGGCCGACCTGGACGAGCACCGCGCGATCTTCGACGCGGTCCGGTCCGGCGACCCCGACCTCGCCGAACTACTCACCCGAGAACACCTCGACGGCGTACTGGCCGTCATCAACCAAAGGCTTCAGCATCCCTGAGCTGGAAGGACGCACCATGCAACGCAAGAACAACCGGAAGGCGCTGGCGGCTCTGGTGATCGCCGGCGCGCTCGTACTGTCCGCCTGTGGCGGTGGCGGGGCCGCAGCCCCGAAGAAGGGCGACGACAAGCCGGTCGACTCGCTGAAGTTCTACAACGACAAGGGTGGCTGGAAGGACGCCTTCACCCAGGTCGGCGCGGCCAGCAAGAAGGACATCGGGGTCGGGATGGAGCCGGTCGGCTACTCCGACTCCAACACCTACACCGCGTTCATCCGGTCGTCGTTCCGGACCAAGGAGAAGGCGGACCTGTTCACCTGGCACACCGGCAAGGAGCTGGGCGACCTGGTCGACCAGAAGCTGGTTGCCGAGACCACCGACCAGTGGACCAAGGCGGTTGCCGATGGCAACGTGCCGGAGCAGCTGAAGCAGTACTTCACCTATGACAACAAGCAGTACTGCGTCCCGCTGAACGCGGGCTACTGGGTGATGTACTACAACAAGGCCGTCTTCAAGAAGGCCGGCATCACCCAGACCCCGAAGACCTGGGCCGAGCTGATGACGGTGGCCGACAAGGTCAAGGCGGCCGGCGTGAAGCCGTTCTACCAGACCAACATCCTGTTCTCGTTCGTCTGGTTCGAGACCCTGCTGGCCGGCAAGGACCCCGACCTGTACGACGCTCTCGCCGCAGGCAAGGCCAAGTACACCGACCCGGGCGTGGTCGAGGTGATGAACGAGTGGAAGAAGATGATCGACGCCGGGGACTTCAGTGACCCGGGCGCCAAGACCGAGCCGCAGGCGCAGTTGAAGAACGGCGAGGTCGGCATGATCAACTTCGGCACCTGGTTCAGCGGCAACCTGAACACGCTGAAGATGAAGGCCGGTACCGACTACGACTTCTTCGTGATCCCGAACGTGAACCCGGCGCTGCCGAAGACCTCGATGATCTTCGAGACCGGCCCGGTCTGCTCCGCCGCGGCGAGCGACCACGCCTCGACCGTGAAGAAGTGGACGGACTGGTGGGTCACGCCGGCCGCGCAGACTGCCTGGGCGAACTCCCGCGGTGACCTCTCGTTCAACCCGAAGGCCGAGGTGAAGGACCCCGGGCTGGCGACGTTGAACAAGGACGTCGGCGGTGACGGCTTCCGGCTGATCAACCGCTGGTTCGAGGCGACGCCGGTGCCGATCGCGACCAAGGCCCTCGAGGTGTTCGGTGCGTTCGTGACCAAGCCGGGTGACCCGATGCCGGGCCTGCAGAAGATCCAGGCCGAGGCGGACGCGTACTGGGCCAAGCAGAAGTGACTGCTTTGCTCGAGCGGCCGAAGACCCGGACAACGGCGCAACGGTCGGCCCGGACCGGCGCCCGGATGGCGCCGCTGTTCGGGCTGCCGGCCGTGGCCGTGGTCGCCCTGTTGCTGTACCTGCCGTTCCTGTGGACGACGTACGTCAGCTTCACCCAGTACGACGGACTCGCCTCGCCGGTGTGGTCCGGGCTGGCGAACTACAAGGCGATGTTCAGCGACCCCGACCTGGTCGGGGCACTGGTCAACACGCTGCTGTGGGTCGTCGGCATGGTGACGCTCCCGGTGGTCCTCGGGCTGCTGGTCGCCGTACTGACGTACGGACACAAGTGGGGTATGTGGTTGCGGTTGCCGTTCCTGCTGCCGTACGCGATCTCCGGTGTGGCTGTCGGAGTCATCTGGGGATTCGTACTGCAGCCGGACGGTGCGCTGGGGCAGGTGCTCGGGTTCTTCGGCCTGCCTGGTGCGCACACCGGGTGGTTGCAGGCCGGTCCGGGCAACACGCTGATGATGATCGTGGCTGTGACCTGGCAGGCGGCCGGTGTGAACGCACTGCTGTTCGTGGTCGGGTTGCAGTCGATCCCGGCCGAGCCGCTGGAGGCTGCTCGGCTCGACGGCGCTGAGGGTTTCCGGTTGTTCCTGCATCACTTGTGGCCGCAGTTGCGGCCGATCACGACCGTGGTGATCGGGCTGTCGATTGTCGGCAGTCTGAAGACGTTCGACGTGGTGTGGGTGATGACGCAGGGCGGTCCGGGTACTTCGTCGGAGACGCTGGCGCTGTCGATGTACAAGGAGACGTTCGTACTGAACGACTACGGGCAGGGTGCGGCGATCGCACTGTTCCTGAGCCTGGTGACGTTCGCCGCGTCGATCCTCTATCTCCGCTACCAGTTGGGAGATTCCCGTGAGCAGGGTTAAGACTCCGTTCCTCGTCGTACTCGGGCTGATCTGGCTGGCGCCCGTCTATCTGCTGATCGTCAACGCGTCCAAGTCGACCGACGGGTACGACGCGAAGACGGTGTGGAAGCCGGCCGGGTTCTCGTTGTTCACGAACTTCGGGGACGCGTGGAGCAAGGCCGCGCTGGGTGACACGTTGGTGGCGACGACGCTGTACAGCGTGGTGGCGCCGGTGATCGCGGTCCTGATCGGGGCGGCGGCCGGATACGCGATCGTCGTACTGCGGTTGCGGCGTGGGTTCCTGTGGTTCGTGTTCATCTTCGGCGGGACGATCTTCCCGCTGCAGATGATCCTGATGCCACTGTTCTCCGGGTTCGCCAACTCCGGGCTCTACGACACCCGGGCCGGGATGATCATCGTGTACACCGCGATCAGTGTGCCGTTCTCGGCGTTCGTGATGCGCAACTTCTTCACCGGGATCGCGCGCAGCGTCTTCGAGGCCGCGATCGTCGACGGTGGCGGCCTGTTCCGCATCTTCCGCAGCATCTACCTGCCGATGGCGGGATCCGCGCTGGCCGCGATCTTCATCCTGCAGGCGACCTTCGTGTGGAACGACCTCCTGCTCGGCCTGACGCTGAGCCAGTCCGAGTCGGTCCGCCCGATCATGCCGGCGCTGACCGGCCTGCAGAGCACGTACGGCGGCGCCGCGCTACCGACCGTGCTCGCGGGCGGCCTGCTGGTGTCGCTGCCGACCGTCGTCCTCTTCCTTGCCGCCCAACGCTTCTTCTCCCGGGGCCTCGCCCTCGGTCAGTTCTGAAAGGACGTATATGAGTAGCCGCACAGTCGTCGTCACCGGTGGTGCTGCCGGGATCGGACGCGGTGCTGTCGAACGGTTTGTCCAGGCAGGTGACGACGTGGTGGCCCTCGACCGGGACGCCGACGCGCTTGCCCGGCTCGAGAAGGACCTCGGGGTCCGCGGGATCACCGTGGACGTCGGAGATCGTGAGGCTCTGGCCGCGGCCGCGCAGCAGGTCGACCACGTCGACGCGCTCGTCTGTGCGGCCGGCGTCCAGCGGTACGGGACGGTCGTGGACACTTCGTGGTCCGTGTACGACGAGGTGATGGCGGTCAACGTCGGTGGGGTGTTCTTCGCCTGCCAGGCGTTCGTGCCGTTGATCCCGCGGGGTGGAAGTGTCGTGGTGGTCGCCTCGGTGCAGGCGTATGCGGCGCAGAAGAGCGTCGCGGCGTACTCGATGGGCAAGGGCGCGCTGCTGTCGCTGGTGCGGGCGATGGCGGTGGATCACGCCGAGGACGGGATCCGCGTCAACGCTGTCTGTCCCGGTTCCGTGGACACGCCGATGCTGCGGACCTCGGCCGCGCAGTTCGGTGGCGGGCGTCCTGTTGACGACGTCGTTGCCGAGTGGGGCCGGTCGCATCCGCTCGGTCGGGTGGCGACTCCGGGAGAAGTTGCCGAGGTCATCCACTTCCTGTCCTCACCTGCGGCCGCCTTCGTGACCGGGGCGGACGTGAAGGTCGATGGAGGATTGACTGCCGGGCTGGCCGTCGTACTGCCGGAGGACGCCAAGTGAAGCCTGACTGGGGCGGTGGGGTGGGGAAAGCTATGAAAATTGTCGACATCCGCGCTACTACCGTGACGATGCCGCTCGAGGCGCCGTTGCGGCACAGCAATGGCGCGCACTGGGGCCGGTTCGTCCGGACGGTCGTCGAGGTCGAGGCCGACAACGGGCTGATCGGGCTCGGCGAGATGGGTGGCGGCGGGCAGAGTGCGGAGGCCGCGGTGACCGGGCTGAAGCCGTACCTGGTCGGCCACGATCCGGCCCGCACCGAGGCGCTCCGCTGGATGCTCGCCAACCCGACCGCGAGCCTGTACAACAACCGGACGCAGCTGCTGGCCGCGATCGAGTTCGCCTGTCTCGACCTGCAGGGCCGGGAGCTCGGCGTACCGGTGCACGAGCTGCTCGGCGGCAAGGTCCGGGATCGGGTGCCGTTCGCGAGCTACCTGTTCTTCCGCCACCCGAACGACGACGGCACCGGTGAGATCCGGACGGCCGATCAGTTGGTGGCGCACGCGCGGGAGCTCGTCGACGAACACGGGTTCAGCGTGCACAAGCTGAAGGGCGGGGTGTTCTCGCCCGACTACGAGCGCGAGGCCTTTCGGGCCCTGGCCGAGGCGTTCCCCGGGCATCGCGTCCGGTTCGACCCGAACGGCGCGTTCGGCGTCGAGGAGGCGATCCGGTTCGCCCGCGGGATCGAGGACCTGGACAACGACTACCTCGAGGACCCGACGTACGGACTGAACGGGATGCGCCGGGTCCGCGAGAAGACTCCGATCCCACTCGCCACCAACACCGTGGTGGTGAACTTCGAGCAGCTCGCCGCCAACGTCCGTGACCCAGCGGTGGACGTGATCCTGCTGGACACGACGTTCTGGGGCGGTATCCGGCCGTGCATCAAGGCCGCCGGTGTCTGCGAGACCTTCCAGCTCGGTGTCGCCGTGCACTCGTCCGGTGAGCTCGGCATCCAGCTCTCGACGATGCTGCACCTGGGCGCCGTCGTACCGAACCTCTCGTTCGCCGCGGACGCGCACTATCACCACCTCCGCGACGACATCATTGTCGGCGGCAAGCTTCCGTACGTCGACGGCGCCATCGCCGTCCCGGACGCACCGGGCCTCGGTGTCGAGCTCGACCGCGACAAACTCGCCGAGTACGCCGAACTCTTCCGCGAACTCGGCCCCTACCCCTACGACCGTGATCCGGCCCGCCCGGACTGGTACCCCCTGCTGCCGAACACCGATTGGGCCGACCCCTCATGACCACCATCCCTCGTTCCGCCGATCTGGCGAGCGATGTCCTGACCCACAGCTACGACGACATGTTCAACCCGCCCGGGCTGACGAACTTCCTGGGTACGGCGCAGGTCGACCACGACGTGGTTGCGATCCGCAGCGTCAACTTCCCGCCGTACTCGCACGGCGACTGCCTCACCGGCCAGCTGTACATCGATGGCCGCCTGGCCCGCTCGTACGGCGGGACCGTTGAAGTGGTGTGGCGGCCGGACCACGTGGTCCGGTCCACCGTGGTCGACGGCCTGACGCTGCGGTCGGTCACCGCGTGTGCGCCGGGCCGGCCGGCTGTCGTCGTACAACTCTCCGTGGAAGGCGCGCCGGGACGATCGGTGCGGCTCGGGTTCGCGCTGGACAGTACGGCGACGCGCTCGGGGAGTGGATGGTTGAAGCCGGAGCCACCGTCGGAGCCGAACACACTGACCGCGGTCGACGGCCGCGTGGTCGGGACAGGGGAGTCCGGGTCCGCGGTGAGTCTCCAGGGGCTCGACGTGACCAGCGTTGTCGACCGTTCGGTGCTGGAGACAACGGTTGTTCTCGATGCCGCGGGCAAGGGTCAGCTCTCCTACGTGCATGCCTTGTCGGGATCGTTGGCCGAGGCAACGGAGCACTTCGACGCGTGTGTGGCCGACGTACCCGCGGTGATCGCTGCGGCGGAGTCCCTGTGGGACAAGGCGTTGGCGGATGCGTTCGATCCGTCGAGTGACGGGTTCAGCGGATCGCTGCCGGTGCTGGAGACGTCGAACGAGGCGCTGCGGAAGCTGTACTGGTGGGGCGTGCTCGGCGTGATCTGGTTCCGGCGGGACAACCCGGCCAGTGTGCTGGGACGCACGTACGACACGTTGATGCCGCGCTACTGGCAGACCACGACGTTCATCTGGGACTACAGCCTGTCCTCGCTGACCCATGCGCTGCTCGACCCGGAGCCGATGCAGAAGCACATCAAGCACTGGATCGACCTGGACACCCACAAGCACTTCGGGACGGAATGGCTGACCGGTGGGCCCGTCGGGTACTGGTACTCGGTCAACGACTTCGCCATGACGCGGTTGGTGCGCGACTACGTACGCTTCACCGGAGACTCCGGCTTCCTCGACACCTCGGTCGGCGAGAAGCCGGTGGCGGAGCACCTGCACGACTGGGCGACCGCCTGGCGCGGTCTGCGCGGTGAGCACGCACTCGCGGACTACGGCGGTATCGACAACCTGCTGGAGTGCGTGAGCAGCTACGTCCATGAGGTGGCGAGCTTCAACGGCGCCAACGTGTGGTGCCTGCGCGTCGCCGCCGAGGTCGCGGAGCGCTCAGGCGACACCGACCGCGCTGAGCTGCTCCGCAAGGAGGCGGACGAGCAGGCCGGTCACGTCAACGAGCTGTACGTCGAGGGCGCCGGCTTCTGGCACGCACGGCAACCAGACGGCTCGCTCGTCCCGGTCCGGCACTGCTACGACTTCAACATCATCGGTACGACGATGGCCGCCGACCTCTCCGAGTCCCAGCGGGCCGAGATGGTGTCGTTCTTCCAGCGTGAACTCCAGACGCCCACCTGGATGCGCGCGCTCTCGCCGTACGACGCCGACGCGGCCTTCAGCGTCCGCCCGGATCACCAGTGGAACGGCGCCTACCCGGCCTGGCCGGCCGACGCAGGCCGCGCGCTGTTCGCGCTAGGCCGTGGAGACGTTGCGCTCGACTGGCTACCGGGTCTCGCCAAGAGTGCCAACCAGGGACCGTGCGGCCAGGCTCACTTCGTCGAGGAAGCTCAACCGGCCATGGCAGGTGGCGCTCAGAAGTCGCCCCCGCAGTTCCCGTACCTGATCGACTGGTCCTGCTCGTCGTCCGGATCCTGGGTCAGCCTCGTGCTGGAGGGCGTCTTCGGCGTAGAGGTCGCACTGGACGGAACGGTGACGGCGAACCCGCAGGTGGCGGCGCTCGACCCCGACGCGCGGCTGACCGGCCTGCGGGTCGGATCGACGACGTACGACATCACGGCGGACGGGATCGCATAGGACCTGCGCTGCGTCCGACGAGTCGTGACTCAACTGGGGGACGTGGCAATTGCCTCGAGGAGGGACTCCTGGGCGCCGTCCAGGTGGGCCTGGAGTTCCTCCACGCAGGCGTCCAGTTCGCCGCGTTCCAGCAGGCGGACCAGCTTCCGGTGGGACGCGACCTGCTGGCGGGCGTCCTGGCGGAGCGCGTCGACGCGGGCGAGCGCGAGTCTCGCCTCGCCCGTGATCGAGTCCGCGGTCGCGATCAGCCGCTCGCTGCCGGTCAGCGCGACCAGGCTGCGATGGATCGCCAGGTGGGTCTCGGTCATCGCCTCCGGGTCCGCACCGTCCTTCGCGGTCGCGGCGAACACCCGCATCGCCTCGCGCACCCGCTCGCGGGCCGTCTCGTCCGCGTCGAACCAGGCCCGGATCCCGGCGGACTCCAGCACGAAGCGGGCCCTGCAGATGTCGGCCACGGCCGCGGGGTGCAGGATCGCCACGCTGACGCCCTTGTTCGGCTCCCGGACCGCCAGACCCTCCGTGACCAGCATGGTCATCGCCTCGCGGACGGTGCTGCGGGCCACCCCCAGCGCCTCCGCGAGCGGCTGTTCGCGTAACGGCGTACCTGGTTCGAGGTCGCCTGCGAACAGGGCGGCGCGGAGTGCGTCGACCACCCGGTCCACCGTGGTCGAGCGGTCCACCCGCAGCCGTTCGTACATGGGGCGATTCTCGTCCAGTCGCGGTCCGTTGTCGCGCCCGACCCGGCTCCAGGAGCCCTCCCGGTGCGCGCCTGTGGATAACTCTCGACATAATGACCTGGTTTTAGGGCAGCATTTTCCTCAGTGGCCGCCCCTTCCCGCCCCCCGGCGTGAAGAGCCACCGAGCGAACGAGGAGCAGACCGTGGCTAACAAAGTCCTGCCGATCCTCGGTGGCGTGCTGCTGTTCTGCTTCCTGCCGCTGATCGTGGTGATCGCGCTGATCCTCGGCGGTATGGGCAGCATGGACGCGATGGCGCAGAACTGCCCGCCGCCGGAGAACAGCGCATCGATGAGCTGGCCGACCGATCTGAAGGAGGTGTCCCGGGACTTCACCCAGATCGACCCCCAGACCGGCTACACCCACGACGGCGTCGACTTCGACGTCAAGGCCGGCAGCAAGGTGTACGCCGTGGCCGACGGCAAGATCACCTCGGTGGCCGACAATCAGGTGATCATCCGCCACGACAAGGGCGTCGAGACCCGCTACAAGTTCATGCAGAGCATCAAGGTCAAGGTCAACGACGAGGTCAAGCGCGGCGACCAGATCGGGACGTCGGGCTCCGGCAACGAGACCGGCGGCATGAGCGGCGAGCACCTGCACTTCGAGCTGTGGATCGACAAGGACGGCACCTTCGAGAACACCAGGCCCGAGGACGGCACCTTCGGCGACGACACCACCTCGACCGGCGGTGGCGGCTGCGGGTGCGGCGGCGGCGACCTGTCCGGCAACAACAACGTGCAGAAGGTCTTCAACTACTTCGTCTCGAACGGCTACTCCAAGGAGCAGGCCGCGGGCGTCATCGGCAACATGCAGACCGAGTCGTACGTCGAGCCGACCATGAAGCAGGGGGACTCGCCGGGGCAGGTGACCCACCCTGACGCGGTCGCCAACAGCGGTGGGGGCTGGGGCCTGGTGCAGTGGACGCCGGCCAGCCAGATGATCCAGGTCGCCCGTGGGTCCGGCGCCGACGACAAGACGATCGAGTCGCTGGAGTTCCAGCTCGAGTTCCTCAAGACCCAGCTCGACGGCAAGGGCCCGATGGCGAAGGGAGTGGCCGGCACCGCACTGCATGCCGCCAAGACTGTTGCCGAGGCGACGTATGCCTTCGGCCACAAGTTCGAGGCCTTCCGCGGGCATGAGACCGAGGGCACCGACAACTGGCGCAAGCGGATCGCCGACGCCCAGCAGGCGTTCGACCAGTACGCGGGCTCGGCGACCGGCGGTGACGGTGCGAGCGCCTGCGGGGCCGGCAGCGGCAACATCGCCGCGGTGGCGAAGTCACTGGCGTGGCCGAGCACGGGACACGACACGATGCCCTACGCGAACGCCGCGACCGACGCCTACAAGGCGAACTTCTACAAGTACAACAAGTCGGCCAAGGCCGCCGGTGACGTGGGGTGGACCGACTGCGGCCGGTTCGTCGCGACGGTCATGCACATGAGCGGCGCCGACCCCGACTACCCCGACGTGTACACACCGACCCAGGAGAACTACCTGCGCACCTCCGGGAAGTACGACGTGCACGACGACTGGGACGCCTCGAAGCTGGAACCTGGTGACATCCTGATCGGGCCTGGTCACACCTACCTGTTCGTCGGACCGTGGGCCGATGGACACAACTCGGCCTCCGCGTCGCTGGACGGCGACGCTCCTGGTCCGGGCCACGTGCCGGAGGCGAGTAACGCGTACGAGATCGGCACGACGTACGCCATCGCTCGGCTGAAGAAGTAGGGAGCAACGCATCATGCTGGAAGACACCCGGCGGCTGATGATCGGTGGGGTCGTCGTCATCGTCGCACTTGTGGTGATCGGCGGGTTCCTGCTCTTTCGCGGCAGCCCCGAGTCCAAGGTGACCGTGACCTCGATTCCCAACGATCTCACCCTGACCCTCGACGGGAAGCAGGTCGCCGCCAACGGCGAGATCAAGGTCAAGGCCGGCGAGCACACCCTGACGGGCGAGCGCAAAGGGTTCCAGAGCCATTCGGTCACCTTCACCGCCCAGGACGGCGATCCGCTGAGCGCGCGAATGTACCTCTACTCCAACAGCGACGAGGGCCGGGCCTGGGAGGCGAAGAACCCCGAGCAGGAACTCGAGGCCGAGGCCGAGGCCGGCCGGCGGTTCGACGAGCTCAACCAGCGGCTCGCCGCGAAGTATCCGCTGCTGGCGGAGTTGCCGTACGTCGGCCGCGGCTTCACGATCAACCAGGGTGTCTCGAAGGCCCACCCCAAGGACCCCGAGAGCCTGGCCTTCTACATCAAGCTGCTCTACCCCGACGGCCGCAAGTACGCGCTCGAGTGGTTGTCCGGCCACGGGTACAAGCCCGAGACCCTGGAGCTCATTTACACCCAGTAGGCGTTCAGGCCGGCAGCACGAGCTCGCCGCCAGGCGTGGTGATGGCGCTGACCGGGAAGTCCAAGGGGTTGGTCAGGCAGCGGATCGAGCCGCCGCCCTTGTGGAACTCGGCGAGGTCGAGGACGACGACGGTCAGGCCGAGGCCGGTGAGGACGGTTTCGAGGCGGGGTGAGCAGGACGGCATGATGATCGTGTCGTTGACCACGATCGAGTTGGCCGTGAACGCGAACGCCTCGTCGTCGGTGAGCACGATCGGATCGGGGACGATCCGGGCGAGCTCGACCTGGCTCGCGGTGTCGAAGGCCGGTGGGTAGACCATCGCGTGGGTGCTGTCGACGGGGCAGAACGGCAGGTCCAGGTGGTACATGCCCTCGTGCGCGATCCGGAGACCGCGCACCCGGACGTTCCACTCGGTCGCCAGGTGCTTGAGTGCCTCGGCCTCGGTGCGCGGGCCGTAGCCGACGACCAGACTGTCGCCGAAGACGAAGGCGTCACCGGATTCGAAGTGCGGTCCGACCCCGTCGGTCCCGGTGCGGCTCAGGGCGAACCCATGCTCGGTGAACCAAACGGCCGCGGTGAGGGACTCCTTCCGGCGCGGTTCGAAGCGCATGTGCGAGAGCATCGCCCGCCCGTCCGCCGTCGCCAGGCCGAGGTTCATCGCGTACACCATGTCGGGTGAGTCGCCGCGCTGCGCCAGTACCTCGACCTCGCCGCCGGCGTCGATGATCGCCTGGCGCAGGGAGTCCCACTGCTTCAGCGTGAGCGCCGGGTCCGGCTGGTCGTGGGTGGACATGTACGGGTTGATCACGTAGTCGATCCGGAAGTGGTCCGGGCGGACCATCAGATACCGGCGACCCCACTCCAGCGACTGACCCACGACAACCCCTCCCGACCCGGTGAGGCCTGGTGGCGGCCTCTTGAATATGACCTGATTGTCCGACAATCAGTCAGTTTGAGGCCGAAGGTTCGCCGAGTCAAACGATTGGCCGGAGAACGTCTCGAGGTGGTCCGGAGCGGGCTGGTTCTGGCGTGGGGTACGGACTAACCTGCGGGCATGACCCCTGACCATGAGGTTCGATTTCGCGCCTGCCTGGACGACGTCGCGGCTTACAAGCCCGGCCGTCCGCCCGCGCGCACCGACGGGCGACCGACGTACAAGTTGTCCAGTAACGAGAACCCGTACCCGCCGTTGCCGGGCGTGCTCGCCGCCGCCACCGAGGCCGCCGCGCAGATGAACCGGTACCCGGACATGGGTGCCGTGGACCTGCTCGAGGCGCTGTCGGACCGGTTCGGCGTACCCGTGAGCGATCTCGCGGTCGGGACCGGTTCGGTCGCACTGATCTACCACCTGCTGCAGGCGACAGTCACCGAAGGTGATGAGGTCGTCTACGCGTGGCGCTCGTTCGAGGCGTACCCGATCGCGGTCCAGCTGACCGGTGCGACCTCGGTCCAGGTCCCGCTGACCGACGAGGCCCGGCACGATTTCAAGGCGATGGAAGCGGCGATCACCGAGCGGACGAAGGTCGTGCTGGTGTGTTCGCCGAACAACCCGACCGGTCCGGTGGTCCGGCGTGACGAGCTGCTCGCGTTCCTGGACGCCGTACCGTCGAACGTCCTGGTCGTGCTGGACGAGGCGTACTGCGAGTTCGTCCGGGTCCCGGATGTTGCCAAGGGCATCGAGATCTATCGGGACCGGCCGAACCTCGTGGTCATGCGGACCTTCTCGAAGGCTTATGGGCTGGCCGGCTTCCGGGTCGGGTACGCGATCGGGCATCCGCCGGTGGTCTCGGCGATCCGGAAGTGTGCGCTGCCGTTCGGGGTCAGCCACGTTGCCCAGGCGGCTGCGATCGCGTCGCTCAAGGTCGAGGACGAGCTGCTCGAGCGGGTCGATGCGCTGGTGGTTGAGCGGACCCGGGTCGTTGAGGAGTTGCGCGCGGCTGGGTGGGACGTGCCTGAGACGGAGACGAACTTCGTCTGGCTGACGCTGGGAGAGGACACTCTCGCGTTCGCGGAGGCGGTGCAGGCCGAGGGGGTCTCGATCCGTCCGTTCGCTGGTGAGGGTGCACGGATCACGGTTGGTGAGCGCGAGGCCAACGATCTGTTCCTCGATGTGGCGCGTGCCTGGCGCAAGTGAGCTCACGCACGCTGGTCTGGATCTCCGGTGCGTCATCCGGGGTCGGCGCCGCGCTGGCTGACGCGGTGCCGTACCCGGATGCTCGCGTGATCGACCTGTCGCGCCGGGGCGGTCGTACGACGGAACACCTGAAGGTCGACCTCTCCGACCCGGCCGACTGGGTTCGTGTCGAGCAGCACTTCGTCGCTGAGCTGGCCGGGTTCGATGGTGATCGGGTCGTCTTCATCCACAACGCAGGCACGATCACGCCGATCGGGCCGGCCGATGCGGTCGACGCTTCTGCGTATACCCGGGCGGTCCTGCTCAACTCGGCTGCGCCGCAGGTGCTCGGGAGCGCGTTCCTTCGGGCCTCGTCGCAGCTCAGTTGTGAACGGCACCTGGTGATGCTGTCGTCCGGGGCCGCGAAGACGGCGTACGCCGGGTGGTCGTCGTACAACGCCGGCAAGGCCGCGGTTGAGCAGTGGGTCCGCACCGTCGGCGCCGAGCAGTCCGGCTGCCGCGTGATCGCCGTAGCCCCCGGCGTCGTCGATACCCCTATGCAGTCCGAGATCCGTGCGACTCCCGCAACCGCGTTCCCGGCGGTCGCCAGGTTCCAGGCGCTCAAGCAGACCGGAGCGCTGGTCGGTCCGGCCGTGGCTGCGGCCGGCATCTGGTCACTGCTCGACCGCGAGCTCGAGAGCGGCACCTGCCTCGATCTCCGGGACCTAGATCCCGGCAGATAGGAAAGGCCCGGGTCCGTTAGGGCCCGGGCCTCCCACCGCTGCCGATGCGCGCGGCAGCGGGTCCTGGTCGCCGGTCGCGGCGTGCCCCGAAAAAACACGACGCGAAACCCGGCAATGGTTCCAACGATATTCCGATTCATCGTGGTATTGCCATTTCGGCGACCACCGAGTCCACCGAGAACAATCTTCCGATTCACCGGGTTTCATCCGTCACCCGCGCTCACTCAACGACGTACGTCGGCGTCGGTTACGGCTCGGTTCGTCTCAACTTCCGCTCACTGCCGAGACCGTCCGGTAACCGGGAAGTTGCCTGGTCAGAGGCACATTTCCTTGTTCCGTCAGCTAACTCATCACCGCGTGGCTATGAGGTTACGGCGTTCCGGAATACCTGACAAAAAAGTTTGTAACCGCCCACGCCAGGTGTCGTTACCACTAAGACGAATCCGTCAAACCCGAAAGGAAACCTGGCATAATGCAGGTAACTCGCAAGATCGCCGCTGCCGCGGCTGTGGCGACCGTCGCCACGCTGGGCCTGGCCACCGTTGTGAGCGCGAACGTTCTCGACGACACGCAGAAGAAGGCGCAGGACAGCGGCCTGGCCGACGCGGCGTCGCTGGCCAGCCAGACGTACGGCGGCAAGCACTGGAGCTGGGTCAAGAACGACGGCTCCCTGATTGCGCTCGACGACAACAACTTCGGCCCGTTCCAGGCCTGCCACAACTTCGGTAGCGGCACTGGCATCGGCGGCAACGTGCCGGTCGACGACGTCGTCGGCATCGTCGGCTGGGGCAACGACAACAACTCGGTGACCGCAGTCAAGACCTGCGAGCAGGGCTCGGAGCAGAACAACCACAAGTGGTACAAGGTTGGCAACGACGGCCTGGTCTCCGTGAGCCGTAACAACGTGGGTCCGTTCCAGGCCTGCCACAACGAGCTGTCCGCGACGGGCATCGGCGGCAACGTGCCGCTGACCAACCTGTCCGGCATCCTCGGCCTGGACAACGACAACAACTCGGTCGACTCGCTGAAGACCTGCGAGCAGGACTCCGCGCAGAACAACTGACCTTCTCCCTGGTCAGTGATGCGGGACCCGAAAGAGTCACCTCGGTGGGGTGACTGATTCGGTAGCAGTATCCGCGGCGCCGGGAGCAAGCCTCACTCCTCCCGGCGCCGCACTCTTTTGCCCGGCTCCTCGTCCCAGCGAGGGCCGGGCTTCTTCAGTTGCGCCGGCGTTCGGCCGTGACCACCAGGGCGACGCCGATGATGATCACCGCCCCGCCGAGAAGGATCTGCCAGGTGATGTGCTCGTCGAGGATCAGCCAGCCGAGCCCCACAGCCACCGCGGGGTTCACGTACGCGTAGGTTCCGATCAGCGAGATCGGCGCGTTCGCCAGCAGATACGAGTACGCCGAATACGCGAGCAGCGACCCGAAGACGACGAGATAGGCCAGCCCGACCCACCCGGATCCGTGGATCTGGTCGAAGTGCAGCCGGCCCGGCTCACCCCGCAGTACGCCGATCAGCACCATCGCCGTACCGCCGAAGAGCATCTCGTACAGCGCGGTCACCAGCGGATCACGCGGTAGGCCGAGCCGCGGCGCGAACCGCGATCCCGTCGCCCAGCAGATCGTGCCGACCACCAGGATCGCCACCGACAACGGCTTGGCGCTGGTGTTGCCGCCGGACAGTGCCAGCAACGCGGCCCCGCCGAACCCGATCAGTACGCCGACCCAGGTCAGCGCGCGTGGTCGCTCACCGCCGCCGACCCGCAGCAGCATCAGCCACAGCGGAATCGCGGCGACCAGCAAAGCCGCCAGACCGGACGGAACCGTCTGCTCCGCGATCGCCACCGCACCGTTACCAAAGGCAAGCAGCAGGAGCCCGACGGTGGCCGCGCCGATGGCCTCGCGGGCCGTGATCCGCAGCCGGCGCCAGCCCGACTTCAGGCTCAGCGCCGCGGCCAGCAGGATGCCCGCGGTCAGGAACCGCGTCGCCATCCCGAGCATCGGCGGGATCTCCGCGTCCACGACCACCCGGATCGCCAGGTACGTCGAACCCCAGACGATGTACACGACCACGAGCGCGGTCCAGATCATCGCGCCGGACGCCGGCCGGGCGCCGGTTTCGGGCACAGCGGCCGGAGCGGAAGCGGCCATCCGGGCCTCCTCGGGATGTCAGGGGTGTTCTGCAGGAACGATCATTACGCTAGGCGGGCGCGATCCGCCGCGCAAGCCGGTTTCCGGTCAGCAATCCGCTGTTTCCCGCCAGGCCATCAGCGCGGGGGAAGGTGCCTCAACGGCCGGATGGTGAGGAGAGGTTCGATGCGGATCACGGGTGTTCTGATTGCTGCGACAACAGCGGCACTGACCGTCACCTCGGGAGTTCACCCCGCGTATGCGGGCGGGCTGACGGAGGTGACCGCGGTCGCCGAGACTGCGCCCAACTGGGACGACGACGCCGGCGGCAACGCGAACGCCGACGATCCGGCGATCTGGGTCGATTCCAGGCACCCCGAGCGGAGCGTCGTACTCGGAACGCTCAAGAACGGCGGCCTCACGGTCTTCGACCTGACGGGGAAGCAGGTCCAGCGGTTCGCCACGCCGCCCGCGCCAGAGCCGGGTCAGGAGCCGGGCCGGTTCAACAACGTCGACATCGTCGACAATCTGGCGATCGTCACCGACCGCGGCCGCGACCAGCTCCGGATGTACGCCGTCAAGGCCGGACGACTCACCGACGTGACGAGTGCCAAGGCGCCGCTCGTGTTCAGCAAGGACACCGAGGAGGTCCAGGAGCAGCGGACCGCGTACGGCCTCGCGGCGACCAAGATCAACGGTCAGCCGGTCGTCGCGGTGACGCGGCGCAGCGAGACCCGGATCGGGTTCCTGCGGATCGTCCCGGCCGCGCACGGCAAGCTGACATACCAAACGGTATGGTCTGTGGATCTTCCGACCGGCTTCAAGCTCTCCGACGGCAGCACGTGGTCCCCGTGTGAGGAGCCCGGCGACCGGCCGCAGCTCGAGGGCATGGTCTTCGACCGCATCACCAACGACCTGTACGCCGCCCAGGAGGACGTCGGTATCTGGCGGATCCCGCAGCACGGGAAGCCGCAGCTGCTGGAGAAGGTCCGTGAGTTCGGTCAGCCGGCCGTCTACAACGAGGAGACCGAGGAGTGCGAGCCGTCCGGCCCGGTCAGCCCGGACGCCGGGAAGCACCTCAACGCCGATGCCGAGGGACTCACGATCGCGTACAACCACGGCGTACGGACGCTGTACGCATCCAGCCAGGGTGACTCGACGTTCGCGAGCTACCGGATGGACGGACGGCGACTGGTCTACCGGGCCGGCTTCGAGGTCGTGGACGGGCCGGCGGCGGACGGCGTACAGCACAGTGACGGTGCGGCGGTGACGACCCAGCCGCTCGGACCGCGGTTCCCGCACGGACTGTTCGCCGTACATGACGGTGAGAACACACCCGGTGACGGCGACCGCGAAGGCACCAACTTCAAGCTCGTCCGACTCGAGAAACTCCCCTGATCGAGACGAAGTTGTGACAGATGTCGCTTGGGTGGCAGATTTCTGTAATATGAGCGCGGAGATAGGACCAGTGGATGGACTGGTGTCTCACCTCAGGACCCGTTTCGGTACCCCCGTACGCGCATGAGTCCAGACAGTTAGCGGATCAGGCAACGTGCTGGGTACGGTGTCCGGCAAGATGGGAGTGAGACCAGTGAGGGGTCCACTGCCTGACAGTGCATCAACCCTGGATCCCACGCGGTCCTGCCTGCGAAGCCTCATCCGGCGCAACGGGCCGGGCCCGTGCAACGTTGCGGTCGCGGCGATCCCGCGCTCGAACCCGAGGAGTGCATGTGAGTGAGTCGGTACCCGGGACACCCCCGGAAGTGTTCGCGCCCGTCGAGGCGCCGGTCAGTCCACCGCAGGCCTCCGAGGAGGTCGAGTTCGTCCAGCTGCTGACGCCCGAAGGTGAGCGCGTCGAGCACCCGGACTACTCGTTCGGTCTCGACGACGAGGCGATCAAGAACTTCTACCGGGACATGACCCTGGTCCGCCGGATCGACACCGAGGCGACCGCCCTGCAGCGCCAGGGTGAGCTCGGTCTCTGGGCGTCGCTGCTCGGCCAGGAGGCGGCGCAGATCGGCTCCGGCCGCGCGCTGAACACCAAGGACATGGTCTTCCCGACCTACCGCGAGCACGGCGTCGCCTGGTGCCAGGGCGTCGACCCGCTCCGCCTGCTCGGCCTGTTCCGCGGCGTCGACCAGGGCGGCTGGGACCCCAAGGACAACAACTTCCACCTCTACACGATCGTGATCGGCGCCCAGACGCTGCACGCGACCGGGTACGCGATGGGTCAGCAGCGCGACCACGCCATCGGCGACGCCGAGGACGGCGAGGCGACGATCGCCTACTTCGGCGACGGCGCCAGCAGCCAGGGCGACGTGAACGAGGCCTTCATCTGGGCCTCGGTCTTCAACGCCCCGGTCGTGTTCTTCTGCCAGAACAACCAGTGGGCCATCTCCGAGCCGATCGACCGGCAGACCCGGATCCCGCTGTACCAGCGCGCGGCCGGCTTCGGTTTCCCCGGTGTCCGCGTCGACGGCAACGACGTCCTCGCGACGTACGCCGTCACCCAGCAGGCGATGAAGCGGGCCCGGGAGGGCAGCGGTCCGACCCTGATCGAGGCCTACACCTACCGGATGGGCGCTCACACCACCTCCGACGACCCGACGAAGTACCGGCTCAACGAGGACCTCGAGCACTGGAAGCTGAAGGACCCGATCGAGCGTGTGCACGCGTACCTGACCCGGCACGCGGGTGTCGACCACGACTTCTTCGACGAGGTCGAGGCGGAGGCCGACAAGATCGCCGCCGAGCTCCGGGCCGGCTGCCTGTCGATGCCCGACCCGAAGATGAGCGACTTCTTCGACCACGTGTACGTCGAGCAGACGGCAGAGCTGGCCGAACAGAAGGAACAGTTCGTCGCGTACGCCGCGTCCTTCGAAGGCGAGGCCAACTGATGACGAAGATCACCCTCGGCAAGGGCATCAACATGGGGTTGCGGGCGGCGATGGAGGCCGACCCGAAGGTCGTCGTGATGGGCGAGGACATCGGCAAGCTCGGTGGCGTCTTCCGGGTGACCGAAGGACTGCAGAAGGACTTCGGCGAGGACCGGGTGATCGACACTCCGCTGGCGGAGTCCGGCATCATCGGGACCGCGGTCGGCCTGGCGCTGCGCGGGTACCGGCCGGTCTGTGAGATCCAGTTCGACGGTTTCGTGTTCCCGGCGTACGACCAGATCATCAGCCAGGTCGCGAAGATGCACTACCGATCGATGGGCAAGATCCGGATGCCGGTCGTGATCCGGATCCCGTTCGGCGGTGGCATCGGCGCGGTCGAGCACCACTCGGAGTCGCCGGAGACGCTGTTCGCGCATGTCGCCGGCCTCAAGGTGGTCGTGTGCGGTGACCCGGTGGACGCGTACTGGATGATCCAGCAGGCGATCGCGTCCGACGACCCGGTGATCTTCTTCGAGCCGAAGCGGCGCTACCACGAGAAGGCGGAGCTGGACGAGTCCGTGCCGGCGGCGCTGCCGCTGCACCAGGCGAAGGTGGTCCGCGAGGGCACCGACGCGACGCTGTTCTGCTACGGCCCGATGGTGAAGACCTGCCTGCAGGCGGCCGAGGCCGCGGTCGAGGACGGCCGTCAGCTCGAGGTCGTCGACCTGCGGACGATCTCGCCGCTCGACCTGCAGGCGATCTACGCGTCGGTCAAGAAGACCCGGCGGGCAGTCGTCGTGCACGAAGCGCCGTACTCGCTCGGCCCGGGTGCAGAGATCGCGGCGCGGGTGAGTGAGGAGTGCTTCTACCACCTGGAGGCGCCGGTGCTGCGGGTCGGCGGTTACGACACCCCCTATCCGCCGTCGCGGATGGAGGAGGAGTACCTGCCAGACCTGGACCGCGTGCTCGACGCGGTCGACCGGGTGATGGGGTACTGATGGGCATCCAGCAGTTCCGGCTCCCGGACGTGGGTGAGGGCCTGGTCGAGGCCGAGATCGTCAGCTGGAAGGTCAAGCCGGGCGACACGGTCAAGCTCAACGACACCGTCGTCGAGATCGAGACCGCCAAGTCCCTGGTCGAACTCCCCGTCCCGTTCGCCGGCACCATCACCGAGCTACTCGTTCCTGAGGGCGAGACCGTTCCGGTCGGTACGCCGATCATCGCGGTGCAGACCGACTCCGCCGACGCGGCCGCCGAGGACATGGTCCCGACGATCCCCGACGAGGAGGACAAGACGGGCGGTCGTACGGCGGTCCTGGTCGGCTACGGTCCGCGAACCACGGAAGCCAAGCGCCGCGCCCGCAAGACTCCCGCAACCTCCGCCGGTTCTACCCCGGCCCCGGTTGCGGTTGCCGCGCCCGTACCTGCGCCTCAGCCTGAGCCGGTTGTTGCCAAGAGCAATGAGTCGGTCGGATCCGTTCATGTACTGGCGAAACCGCCGGTGCGGAAGCTGGCCAAGGATCTGGGTATCGACCTCGCCACGGTGACGGCGAGCGGGCCGGGTGGGATCATCACCCGGGCCGACGTCGAGAGATACTCGACGGTCGCGGCTCCGGCTTATGAGCCTGCGCCGGTCGTCAGTGGGCGTGAAGACACTCGCGTACCGGTCAAGGGTGTGCAGAAGGTGATGGCGCAGGCGATGGTGGCCAGCGCGTTCACGGCACCGCACGTGACCGAGTGGATCACCGTCGATGTCAGCGCCACGATGGAGCTGGTCGACCGGCTCAAGGCGGACAAGGCGTTCCGGGAGCTCCGGGTCTCGCCGTTGCTGATCGTCGCGAAGGCGGTCACGCTGGCAGCTCGTCGTACGCCGATCATCAACGCGGCGTGGGACGAGCCGGCGCAGGAGATCGTCTACAAGGGCGCGGTCAACCTCGGCATCGCCGCGGCCACCCCGCGCGGGCTGATCGTCCCGAACATCAAGAACGCGGACGCGCTCACCCTGCCCGAGCTGTGCGGGGCCTTGAACGACCTCGTCGCCACGGCCCGTGAGGGCAAGACCCAACCGGCGGACCAGGCCGGCGGTTCGTTCACGATCACCAACGTCGGCGTCTTCGGCGTCGACGCCGGTACGCCGATCATCAACCCGGGCGAGGCCGCAATCCTCGCCTTCGGCGCGGTCCGCAAGCAGCCGTGGGTGGTGGACGACGAGATCGTCCCGCGCTGGATCACCACGCTCGCGTTGTCCTTCGACCACCGCCTGATCGACGGCGAGAAGGGCTCCACCTTCCTCGCCGACGTAGCCGGCATCCTCGAGGACCCAGCCCGAGCACTGATGTTCTAGAGGTACTCGACGAGGGGGCCCGGGCAGTCGCCCGGGCCCCTCGTCGACTTCAAGCGCTTGAGGTGTGTGAGCGTGGCGTCATGACGGTTTTCACGATCAAGAAGGTCGTGACAGACGGACTGGGGGTGCTCCGGTGAGTCCGGTGCTGGTGACCGGCGGGTCCGGATACGTGGCGACCCACCTGATCGCGCGGCTCCTGCGTGACGGTCAGGAGGTTCGTACGACGGTGCGCTCGACGGCACGCGCCGCCGCGGTCCGCGCCGCCGTACGTCGTGGTGGTGCCGACGACAGCCGCTTGGAGATCGTCGAGGCGGACCTGATGGAGGACGACGGCTGGCCGGCCGCTGTGGACGGCTGCGCGGAGGTCCATCACACCGCGTCGCCGATCCCGGTTGCACAGCCGAAGGATCCCGACGAGCTGATCGTCCCGGCGCGGGACGGGACGGTGCGGGTGCTCCGGGCCGCATGTGCAGCCGGTGCGCGGCGCGTCGTACTGACGTCGTCGTTCGCCGCTGTCGGGTACCCGCCGAAGTCCGGGGCCGTGTACACCGAGGACGACTGGACGGACCCGGATACGCCGGGTCTCGAACCGTATCCACGCTCGAAGGCGATCGCCGAAAGGGCTGCCTGGGACCTGATGCGCGGCGCCGGCACCGAGCTGGTCGTGACCAATCCGACCGGCATCTTCGGGCCTGTCCTCACCACCGATCTGCGGTCGTCGGCGCACCTGATCAAGATGATGCTCGACGGGACGACACAGGTGCTGCCGCGGGCCCGCTTCAGGGTGGTCGACGTCCGCGACGTCGCCGACCTGCACGTCCGCGCGATGGCCGCGCCCGAAGCGGCCGGGCAGCGCTTTCTTGCGGTCAGCAACGATCCGCAGACCAGCTTCCTCGAGATCGCCGCGCTCCTGCACCGCCGGCTGGGCGTCCCGACTCCCACCGAGGAGGCGCCGGGGCCAGAGCGGTCCGGATCTGTCATCCGCAACGACCGCGCCCGCGGAGTCCTCGGCTGGAAACCGCGACCGGCCGAAACCACCATCCTCGAGACAGCTGAGAGCCTGCGGGAGCTGGGGCTGGTGTAAGGCTCAGTGACAGCATGTCGCTGCAGGCCTGGTCCATTGTGGGACGGGACGGCCGTCCTTCCTCCACCAGGTGTGGGTCCGATCCTGCGGCCAGCCTGCCGGTGAGTCCTCCCAGATCTCCTGGCGACCGTAGACGGTCAGGTCGAGCAGGTGGGCCTGCAGCATGGTGACTTCGACGCCGCGGCCGACCGTCTCGTTGGTCAGGAAGACCCGGTCGCCGATGCGCAGGTAGCAGGCGATGTAACCCGGTTCGTCGATCAGCCCGGCTCCGACGCCGCGGTCCTCGACGCCGAGCATCGAGTACCACGGCAACGTGTAGCCCATGAACTCGCGGAACGGCGCGATCTCGTCCCACGGCCCGTCGCAGAAGACCGCGAACGAGACGCCGCGGTGGTTCAGGTAGCTGGCGTCGTGTACGTCGAAGATGCTTGCCGTGCACCCCTCGCACTGGCCTTCGATCCCCGCGCCGGTGTGCCACATGTGCTTGTACGCGATGAGTTGGTCGCGGCCGTCGAACACGTCGAGGAACGCGACTGGTCCGTTCGGGCCGACCAGTTTCGCCGTCCCGTCGACCTCGGTCATCGGCAGCCGGCGCCTGGCCGCGGCGATCGCATCGCCCTCCCGGGTATGGGCCTTCTCCCGGACCAGGAGGTCCCGGCGTTCACGACTCCAGGTCTCGCGGTCGACGATCTGCGGGGTTGCCGGTACTACGGTCACGGGGTTCTCCTCGTCGTACGGGATGGTGTTATGAATATCGACGAGCGGCCGGGCGGATCGTCATCGCACTTTCTTGCCGACGGCCCTGGTACGGCGGAGGAGGTGGACCGATCGCGGACGAGGAGTGGTTTCAGGACGCGTTCGAGGAGCACCGGCGCGCGCTCCATGCGCACTGCTACCGACTCGCCGGGAACGTCGCCGACGCGGACGACCTGGTGCAGGAGACCTTCCTGCGCGGTTGGCGCTCCCGGACGCAGTACGCCGGCCGGGCGTCGATCCGGACCTGGCTCTATCGGATCGCCACCAACGTGTACCTCGACCAGCGCAAGGCTGCGGCACGGCGGACCGTGCCGGTTGGCGATCCGATGGAATGGTCCACCGAGATCGGCCCATATCCCGACGCGCTGTTGGGCCAGGATCCGCCGTCAGACCTGGTGGCCCGGGAGACCGTCGAACTCGCGCTGATCGCCGCGCTGATGTACCTGCCGCCACGCCAGCGGGCAGCGTTCGTACTGCGTGATGTCTCCGGCTGGACTCCGGCCGAGATCGCCGACGCGCTCGAACTCGCCGTACCCGCGGTGAACAGCCTGATCCAGCGGGCTCGGAAGACGCTGCGGCACTACGCGCCCGGTGACTCCCGGCACTGGCGCCGGCCGGTGCTGACGGCCGAGGACGAGGAAGTCCTGCGTCGCTACGCCGCAGCCGTCGATCCTGCAAGCTTCAAGGAGTTGCTGGCCGAGGACGTGCGCATCACCATGCCGCCGGACCCAGCCATCTGCGGGATAGAGGCAGCGGCCGAGTTCCTGGGCCGGGCGATGGACTGGCGCACGTTCCCGTCCGCGGCGAACGGGCGACCTGCCCTGATCTGCTATCTCCGACGACCCGGCAGCGATTGGTACGACGCAACGGTGGTCGACGTACTCACGATCGAGAACGGCTTCATCGTGGAGAGCAACGCCTTCGTCGGGGCGCATCACATTCTTGCGTTCGGCCTGCCGGCGAGTATCGAGGCCTGAGCGGGCCCGCGTCTGCTTGCCGAAAATCACATCGGCGGATGCCGGCTCCGGTGAGAGGGTGTAACGGTGCTGGTGATCGGAGTGGTGCTGGGGGCCGCGGTTCTGCACGCGACCTGGAATGCGATGGCGCATGGGGCACCGGACCGGGTCGCCGGGCTGGCGTTGTTCGAGTTGGCGGCCGGGGTCATCGGGCTGGTCGGGGTCCTGGTGATGGGGTTGCCGCCGGCAAGCACCTGGGGATTCGTCATCGCGTCGGCGCTGCTGCACCTGGCGTATCTGGCTGGGTTGCTGGCGTCGTACCAGCTCGGTCAGTTCAGCCAGGTGTATCCGCTGGCCCGCGGTACGTCGCCGTGGGTGGTTGCCGTGGTGTCGATCGTCGTACTGCATCAGAAGTTGGCCGTGATCGAACTGCTCGGGGTGTTGTTGATCTCAGCCGGTTTGATCGGGCTGGTGTTCATCGGACGACCGGGACGCGGGCAGGCGCCGGCGCTCTTGGCTGCGTTCGGCACCGGGCTGATGATCGCCGCCTACACGGTCGTCGACGGGGTGGCGGTCCACAAGATGCCGGTGGCAACCTACATGGGCTGGGTCTTCATGCTCCAGGGCTTTGCTTTCCCCCTGGCCGTGATCTGGTGGCGCGGCCCCCGCGTCTTCAACCTGCCCCGCGGTGCTGTCCTGTCCGGCCTGGCCGGCGGCGTCGTCTCCATGGCCGCCTACGGCCTGGTCCTCTGGGCCCAAACCCGAGGCACCCTCGCCGCCGTCGCCGCCCTCCGCGAAACCAGCATCATCTTCGGCGCCGTCATCGGCACCCTCTTCTTCGGCGAACGCTTCGGCCCCAAACGAGCCCTGGCCGCCTCCGTAGTAGTAGCCGGCATCATCCTGATAACCACCGGCTGAGCATTCGCGGAGGGGATGAGTGGGGGTCCCGGGCGGGTGACCCCCACTCGGAATGGGTTAGTGGTGTACGGCGTCGAGGGCGTCGGCTATGCCTTCGCCGAAGAAGGCGTTGTCGGCGGTGGTGCCGGTGCAGCGGGCGTCGGGGGTGACCGGGCAGGCGGTGTCGTCGGCTTCCTTGCGGAGTTCGGACTCCAGCTGCCGCGGGCCCCACCAGGGGTGGACGGACTTCATCAGGGCGGCGATGCCGGTGACGTGCGGGGACGCCATCGACGTACCGCTCATCAGGCCGTAGCCGCCGCCGGGGAGCGTGGACAGGATCGAGCTACCAGGTGCGGCGACGTCGATCTTCTTCAGGCCGAAGTTCGAGAAGCTGCTCTTGACGCGCGCCTGCGTGGTGCTGGCCACGGTGATCACACCGGGGAGCTCGGTCGGCATGTCCAGGCAGCCGTTGTTGATCGTCCGGGGGACCGGGGTGGTGTCGTTCGGGCTGCCGTTGTCGGTGGTCTTGTTGGCCAGGTCGTAGTTCGAGTTCCCGGCCGCCGCGACGGACAGTACGCCGCGACCCGTCGCGTACGCGTAGGCACGCCGTACCGCTTCCTGCACCGCGCCCTGGTCCCCGTTGTCCTTGCACCAGAACTCGAACGGGTCGATGAAGTAGCTGTGATTGGTGACGTCCATGTGGTGCTCGGCGGCCCAGACGATGCCGCAGATCGAGTACTCCGGGTAGATGAACCCGTCGTCGTTGACCACCTTCACCGACGCGATCCGCACACCCGGTGCGACCCCGACGATGCCCACGCCGTTCCGGGCCGCGGCGACGGTGCCGGCGACGTGCGTACCGTGCGAGCTGGTCGTCGGCCGCCACGCGCCGGGCGTCGTGTTCGGTACGCCGTTGTTCACACAGTTGACCGAGTCCCGGGCGTCGAAGTTCGGCGCGAGGTCAGGGTGAGTATCGTCCACTCCGCTGTCGTTGATGCCGACCAGCACCCGCCGGGAGCCGTCGGTCTTCGCGTGAGCCTGGTCCGCCTTGATCTGGACCATGTCCCACTGCTCGCTCTCACGGGGGTCCAGGACCGGGGTGGCCTCCGTCTCGTCGACCGAGTTCGCACCCGCGGTGGTCGCCGAGCTCGGCGCTTCCTTCACCGCGGCCGTGCGCGTGGCGCCGACGGACTGCACCTCGCGCCCGTTGTGGCCCTTGCGGACATCGGTGCGGAAGTCCGCGTTGGTTGACTGCGCGACCACGACCCCGAGCTGCCGGTACGACGAGAGCACCGTGCCGCCGGCCGCCTTCACAGCCTGCTCGACCTTCCGGACATGCCCGGCGGACGCCTTGGTGTTGACCACGTAGTTCATCAACGGACCAGGCGTAGCCGCGGTCGCGGAGTCAGAGATCGGTACGGCGTGAGCGGTGGCGGCGCCGAGTGTCGTCAGAGTCAGCGCGACGGCGGCGAGACCGGCACTCAATCGGCGGGGACGAGAAGTGGGGGACACGCTGCCTCCTCGGGACAGGGGCCAGGGCGGACGGGCCCGGGCTCGATACCCCGAGACTCTAGGACGGATTCCGGACCCGCGGAGTTCTTCCTCCACAACGCACGGGAAACCCTGCACTTGTCACTACCGAGAGTCCATCCGTTCACGCACAGTTGCCCACATGCTGTGGATCGGCCTGTGGATAACTCGTGGACAAGCTGGGGAATACCCGGCCCGGGCGGTGGATTAGGTTGTGTGTAAGATAGATACAACAAAGATACGAGTCGTATGGGTGGGTGTTCAGTGACAGGCGGGTGGCCGGAGAACGAGCCGGCGAGGGTGGTACCAGAGCAAGTTCAGGCAGCAGCGATGGAGTTGGGCGACGAGACCGCGGAGATCGCGCGGGTGGTCGTCGAGGCGGCGCCAGGGGTGGAGAAGATCCCCGCGGCGGAGCGCGTCTACGCGTATGTGAAGGCCGCGATCCTGGACCGGACGTACCCGGGCGGCGAGCTGCTGACCGAGGGCGAGCTGGCCGCCGCGGTCGGAGTGTCACGCACTCCGGTGCGCGAGGCGCTGCTGCGGTTGGAGGAGTCCGGCCTGGTCAAGCTGTACCCGAAGAAGGGCGTGCTGATCCTGCCGGTGCTGCCGCAGGAGATCGACGACGTCCTCGAGGCGCGCGAGCTGATCGAGACGCACGCTGCCGCCAAGGTGTGGCCGCGACGCAAGCAGCTGATCGAGTCCCTGACCGATCGCGTCGACGAGATGCGCGCGTACCGCAAGAGCGGTGACACCAAGAGCTTCCTGGAGTCCGACCGCGCGTTCCACGAGGCGATCGTCGGTGCTGCAGGCAACGAAATCCTGTCCCGGCTCTACAACAGCCTGCGCGACCGCCAGGTCCGGATGGGTGTGCCCGGCATCGAGATGCAGCCGGTCCGGATGGACAAGTCGATCACCGCGCACCAGGAGATGATCGAGGCGCTCGGCGGCAACAGCGTGAAGCGGTTCCGCGAGCTCGTGATCGCCCACATCGACACCGCCGCGGCGGACCTGCGGAGCACTCGGTGACCGAACTCCTCTTCCCCCTCGGCGGACGTCGCGCCTGGGCGGTGTGGGCCACTGCTGTCTTCACCTACCTGGTGACCGTGCTGCACCGCGGTTCCATGAGCGTTGCCGGCCTACAGGCCGCGGAACGCTTCCACATCTCCGCATCCGCGCTGGCCAGCTTCACCGTGGTCCAGTTGACCGTGTACGCCGCTATGCAGGTGCCGGTCGGCATCCTGCTCGATCGGTACGGTTCCAAGCGGCTACTGGTCGCCGCGTCCGGTCTGCTCTTCGTAGCGCAGTCCGCGTTCAGCCTGGTCGACTCTTACCCAGCTGCGCTTGCAGCACGCGCCGTACTGGGTGTGGGCGACGCACTGGTGTTCATCAGCGTGCTGCGGGTGGTCATGTCCTGGTTCCCCGCGTTGCGGCAGCCGGTGATGTCCCAAGCGACCGGAATGCTCGGTGGTATCGGTGCGATCATCTCGACCGTCCCGATGGCCGCTGCCTTCCATGCGTTCGGCTGGACGAGCACCTTCGCCGGTGCGAGCGTACTGAGCCTGCTGACGGGTCTCGCCGTACTGTTCCTGATCAAGGACAGCCCGTACGACGAACCGCTCCGCCGGACCAAGCAGTCACTCACTGAGGTCCGGAACAACCTGCGGCGGGCGTGGAAAGAGCCGGGGACCCGGCTGGGACTGTGGACGCACTTCACCACCAGCTTCTCCGGTAGCACCTTCGGACTGCTCTGGGGCTACCCGTTCCTCGTCCAGGGGCAGGGTGTCGCTCCGACGACCGCTGCGGCGATGCTGATCCTCCCGGTGCTGGCAGGGCTCTGTTACGGCCCGCTGGTCGGGCGGTACGCGGCTCGCTTCCCGTTCTACCGGTCCTGGATCGTGCTGGCCGTGATCGCGGGCTCGGTGCTGATGTGGACCGTCGTACTGCTGTGGCCGGGTCAGGCGCCGATGCCGGTGCTCCTGCTGCTGATCGTCGTACAGGCAGCTGGTGGGCCGGGCTCGATGCTCGGACTGGACTACGCGCGGACCTTCAACCCGTCGACCAGGTTCGGCGCGGCCAACGGGATGGTCAACACCGGTGGGTTCATCGCGACGCTGCTCTGCATCGGCATGGTCGGCATCCTGCTCGACACCTCGTCGGGTGGGGCACCGCAGACGATCGACGACTTCAAGTTCGCACTGGCCTTCCAGTACGTGCTCTGGGCGATCGGCACCCGGCAGATCCTCAAGTACCGCCGCAAGGCCCGCGGTCACCTGGCCCGTTACAACCCCGAGGCGTACCAGGCCCTGATCTCCAACGAGATCGTGCCGCTGAAAGGCTGATACCAGCGGGCTGATACGGGCTGACAGCCGCCTGACAGGGCGGTGCCAGTACGGCGTTGCACGGTATTCCCAGTGAAGTGAGTCCACTGGGAGGAACCGATGACCACAACGAACCAGGTCGCCATCGAGGCAACCGGCTTGGTCAAGAAATATGGCAACACCACCGCCCTGGCCGGCGTCGACCTGAGTGTGCCGACCGGCACGGTCCTCGGCGTCCTCGGGCCGAACGGCGCCGGCAAGACGACGGCGGTCCGCATCCTCGCCACCCTGCTCCGGCCGGACGCCGGCCAGGCGATGGTCGGCGGGTACGACGTCGTCCGGCAGGCCGGTAAGGTCCGCGAGATCGTCGGGCTGACCGGGCAGTACGCCTCGGTCGACGAGGACATGTCCGGCCGCCGGAACCTGATCATGATCGGCCGGCTGCTCGGCCACTCGCGGGAGCAGTCCCGGGCCCGTGCGGCCGAACTGCTCGAGCGGTTCGAGCTGACCGACGCCGGTGACCGGATCGCGAAGACGTACTCCGGCGGTATGCGCCGGCGCCTCGACCTGGCCGCCAGCCTGGTCGGCCACCCGAGCATCCTGTACCTGGACGAGCCCACCACCGGTCTGGACCCGCACGCCCGCAACGGCGTCTGGGAGACGATCCGCAACCTGGTGCTCGACGGGACCACGGTGCTCCTCACCACGCAGTACCTCGAGGAGGCTGACGCACTGGCCGACTCGATCATGGTGTTCGACAAGGGCGCGGTGGTCGCCTCCGGGCGGCCGGCCGAACTCAAGGCCCAGGCCGGCAAGCAGTCGCTGGACGTCCGCCCGGCCGAGCCCGCGCACATCGAACGCGTCGCCGCGATCGTCGCCGAGTCGACCGGCACCCGGCCGACCGTCGACGTGGTGAACACGCTGGTCAGCGTGCCGGTGGCGGACGGTTCGTCGATGCCGGTCGTCGTACGGCGGCTGGACGAAGCCGGGATCGCGGTCACCGAGCTGGCCCTGCGGCTGCCCAGCCTCGACGAGGTCTTCCTCGCGCTGACCGGGCACACCGCCGAAGAGAAGAAGCAGGACGCAATCCTGGAAGGAGCGGGTCGATGACCACCGCAACACTTGAGACACCGGCCCACGTGGCCCGCCGTACGCGGCCGTTCGCCTGGGCACAGCAGAGCCTCACGCTGGCCTGGCGCAACATCGTCCGGATCCGGCAGAACCCGGAAGCCCTGGCGGACGTGACGTTCCAGCCGATCATCTTCCTGGTGCTCTTCCTGTTCGTCTTCGGCGGCGCGATCGCCAACGGCGGCACCTGGCACGACTACCTGCCGTTCCTGTTGCCCGGCCTACTCGTGCAGACCGTCGTGTTCTCCACGATGGGCACCGGAGTGGCGCTGAACGACGACTTCGCGAAGGGTGTGTTCGACCGGTTTCGGAGCCTGCCGATCGCCCGGATCGCGCCACTGATCGGGGCCGTTCTCGGTGACGCGGTGCGGTACACGCTGTCGATCGTGATCCTGATGACGACCGGGTTCGTGCTCGGGTTCCGGTTCCAGAACGGGGTCGGGAACGGCCTGCTGGCGTTGGTGATCGTGCTGCTGTTCGCGCTGTCGATGTGCTGGATCTGGGTCTGGCTCGGGCTGACGCTGAAGACCGCGCAGGGTGTCCAGGGCGTCGCCTTCCTGGTGATGTTCCCGCTCACCTTCGGCAGCAACGTGTTCGTCCAGACGAGCACACTGCCGGGCTTCCTGCAGGCATTCGTCAACGTGAACCCGGTCAAGTATCTGGTCGACACGATGCGGGCGCTGATGCTGGGCGGCGATCTGCAGAAGCCGCTGCTGATCACGCTCGCGTGGATGGTCGGTCTGATCGCGGTCTTCGCCCCACTGGCGATCCGCGCCTACCGCCGCCGTACCTGAGAAACAGCAAGGGGGCCGGGGAAACCCGGCCCCCTTTTTTGTCCGTGCTGTCCGTCAAAGTGGACGGTATGACGACCAAGTGGACGATGACGATCGACTGCGCGGACCCGGGGTTGGTGGCGCGTTTCTGGTGTACGGCGCTCGGCTACGTCGAGTCGGATCCGCCGAAGGGCTGGGACAGCTGGGACGAGTTCCTCACTGCCCAGAACGTCCCCGAGGCGGAGTGGAACGACGGCGCCGCGATCTCCGACCCCAACGGCGTACTCCCCGCCCTCTCCTTCCTCAAGGTCCCCGAGCCCCGCACGGCGAAGAACCGCCTCCACCTGGATCTCCAGGTCAGCGGCGGCCGCGCCGAACCCCAACCCCTCCGCGAGCAACGCATCCGAGCGGTCGCCGACCGCCTGACCGCGGCCGGCGCCACGATCGTCCACGAAGTCCCCGTAGACAACACCACCACCCTCGACCACCTCTGGATGGCCGACCCCGAAGGCAACGACTTCTGCGTGGTCTAGCCCTGGAGGTCGGCGAAGCCGAGGGGTTGGCGGGTGCAGAGGTAGGTTGCCCAGTGCAACTTTTCGGGGGTGCCGTCGGGGGTGCGGGTGATGCGGAGGAGTTCGCCGCGTTCGCGGCCGGAGACGGTGCGGTAGAGGTCTTCGGAGATGCGTTCGAAGACGGCCGGGGCGAGGTGTTCGGCGGCGGCCGGGGCCTTGGCCTGGAGTACGCCGTTCTTGACCGAGAAGTCGAACGGGTGACCCTCGGAGAACCAGGTGCCGAGGACGCCTTCCAGCTCAGGAGGTACGGCGGTGCCCGGGACCCAGGCGTCGACCGGCAGCGGGTCTTCCTCGAGGACCTTGATGAGCAGGTCGGTGGCCAGCGCGCTCGGTGAGGGCGACGAGGTCGCGCCGAACGCCGCGATCCCCGCGGTGCCGGACTCGCGGTGTACGAACGTCGACGTGATGTGACCCGGCATCCCGCCGTCGTGACCCACGAAGACGCGATCGCCGCGGCGGAACAGCATGAACCCGAGTCCGAAGGCGAGCTGCCACCGGTCCACGTCGGCCATGATCTGGACCTGGCACATCTCCTCGATGGTGTCCTTCGACAGCACCTCGTCGACCGGGTTCGCCACGAACATGGCCCACTTCGCCAGGTCTTCCGCCGTACTCGCAAGCCCTCCGCAGGCGGCCGTGGCGCCGAGGTCCAGCAGCGGCTCCCGCACCGGTACGTCGGAGAACGGCGGCACGTAGTACCCGGTCAGTGCGGGACCGCCGTCCATCCCGACCGTGGTCCGGCGCATCTCCAGCGGGTCCAGGATCCGGGCCTTGATCGCGTCGTACCAGGACCGGCCGTCGAGTCGCGCGACGATCTCACCGAGCAAGGCGTAGACCAGGTTCGAGTAGTGGAACCGGTCGTGCGACCTGCCGACCCGCTCGGCCTCGTTCCAGCCCGCCACCAGCTCGGCGCGGTCCGGGAACTTCAGCTGCTCCCAGATGTCGCCGACCGGCTCGCGCTGCATCCCGCTCGCGTGGCTGAGCATCTGCCGCACGGTGATGCCCTCGTGCTTGCTCTCCGGGATCAGCTTCTCGATCGTGTCGTCGAGGCTGAGCTTGCCCTCGTCGCGCAATGCCATCACCGCGACCGCGGTCAGCGTCTTGCTCTGCGACGCGATCAGGAACTGCGAGTCGGCCGTCGGCGGTACGCCGGGCTGGTCGAGATCCGCGGATCCGATCCCGGTCGACCAGGCCAGCGCCCCGGCGCGGGCCACCCCGGCCACCACCCCGGGCACCCGGCCCTTGGACTGACGATCGGCAACGAGACGGGTGAGGGCGGTCTGCGTCGAGGCAGCGATATCGGTCACGAAGTCCGACCTTAAGCCTCGGATCGGGGCATTGGGGAGACAAGTGACAAAAGGCAGGGGGATTGTGGGAGTGATGTGCGAGGCTGGTGGAGTGCGCATAGCGGTGCTTGGGCCTCTCGCGATGTGGGCGGCCGACGGGACTCCGCTGGACGTCCGGGGAGTCCGGCTGCGCGGATTGCTCGCACGTCTCGCGTTGAGTGCCGGCCGTCCGGTGAGCGTCGAGACTCTGGTCGACGGTCTCTGGGGCAGCGAGGCCCCGAGTGCGAACGCTCTGCAGTCACTCGTGTCCCGGCTGCGCGGAGGCCTTCCGGCGACCGAGTCGAGCATCTCGGTCCAGTCCGGCCCGGCCGGCTACACCCTGACCATCGGCCCGGACTGCGTCGACGCCCTCCAGTTCGAGGAGCTCGTACGGCGTGGTCGCGGCCTGCTCGCATCCGACCCGGCGCAGGCCCACACACTCCTCACCCAGGCCGACCGCCTTTGGCGCGGTGAGGCCCTCACCGACCTGCGCGACCTCCCGTTCGCGGCCGTCGAAGCCGACCGCCTCGCCGAACTCAGGCTCGCCGCGGCGGAAGACCTGGCCGAAGCCGCCGTCATCTGCGGCCACGCCCGTGAGGTCGTCGCGGACCTGGAAGGCCTGGCCGTCGCCCACCCACTCCGCGAACGTCTCCACGAACTCCTGATCAGAGCCCTGTACGCCGACGGTCGGCAGGCGGAGGCATTGGCGGCGTACGAACGTGTCCGGACCACTCTCGCCGACGAGCTCGGCGCGGATCCGGGCACCCGGCTGCGCGACCTGCATGTGGCCGTACTTCGCGGCGACACCGTCGACCCGCAGGCGACCGCGACCCCGGCGCCGGTCGCCAAGGCGGCCCCGCGCAGCAACCTCAGAGCCCCGATGACCAGCTTCGTCGGACGACGCGACGACGTCGCCGAGCTGACCAGACTGCTGAGCGACGGCACCCGCCTGGTGACGATGGTCGGCCCGGGTGGTGCCGGCAAGACCAGACTGGCGACGGAGACCGGCCGGACTCTCGTGGACCAGAGTGGCGACGGCATCTGGTTCGTCGAGCTCGCCCCACTCGGCGACGCCGCCGATGTCGCGCCCGCGGTGCTGTCCGCGCTGGGCGCGAGTGAGTACGTCGACCTGCCGCCGACGACGTTCACCAAGCCCTTCCCGACCAGCCGCGCCGCGACCGAACGACTGGTCGAGGTGATCGGCGATCGCCGGATCCTGCTCGTCCTCGACAACTGCGAGCACCTGGTCCAGGAGGTCGCCGGTCTCGTCGACTCGCTGCTCGCCAACTGCCCGCGGTTGCGCGTGCTGGCGACGAGTCGAGAGCCTCTGAGCATTCCCGGTGAGCACCTGCATCCGGTCGGGCCGCTGGGCATGCCACCCGAGGACAGCGTCGACGACGAGTACCCGGCGATCCAGCTGTTCGTCGACCGCGCTCGCGCGGTTCGGCCGGACTTTCACCTGATCGACGCCAACCGCGAGGCCGTCGGTGAGATCTGCCGTCGGCTGGACGGGATGCCGCTGGCGATCGAGCTGGCCGCCGCCCGGTTGCGGGCGCTCACTCCACCGCAGATCGTCGACCGGCTGACGGATCGATTCCGCTTGCTGACCAGCGGTTCCCGGACCGCGCTGCCCCGGCACCAGACCCTGCGCGCAGTCGTGGAGTGGAGTTGGGAGCTGCTCGATCCGGAGGAGCAGGCTGTCGCTCGGCGCCTCTCGCTGTTCTCCGGCGGCGCCACCCTGGACGCGGCCGAGCAGGTCTGCAGTGACGACAACCTCCCGGCCGAGGCGGTTCTCGGCGTACTGGCGTCGCTTGTCGACAAATCGCTCGTCGAAGCCGCGGCCGACGACCGCTCGGTGCGGTACCGGATGCTCGAGACAGTCCGTGCGTACGCCGCTGAGCAGTTGAAGGCCTCGGGTGAGCGCGACCAGTTCCGGGACGCGCATACGGCGTACTTCAGCGAGCTGCTGCAGCAGGCGGCGCAGCGGCTGCGGACCGGCGAACAGATCCAGTGGATCGCGCGGCTGAAGGCCGACAACGAGAACCTGCTGGACGCACTTCGGGCCGCGATCGACACGGGTTCGGCCTGGACCGCGGTTCAGCTGGTCGCCTTGCTCGGCGAGTTCTGGAACATGAGCGGCCGCCCGGCCGAGGCGGTCAGCTGGATGCGGGCCGCACTCGCCGTACCAGGCCCGAGCGCACCGCTGGACCGGGCGTCGGTGGAGATGCTGCACGCGCTGGGCACGCTGAACAGTGGCGAGGATGCCGAGGAGATCATGCCGCGGGCGATCCGCGGCCTGGCCCGGGTCCGCTACCTGTGCCGGCGGCACACAGAGGTCGACGAGTCGTTCATCGGCTACTTCACCAACGCGATCTGGGCGATGATCCGCCGCGACCGCGCCGGCGCGTACGACTCACTGCAGTCCGCGCGCGAGAGTGCCGATCCGTGGACCCGGAGCATGGCCATCCTGATGACCGCGATGTTCCACGAGAACGACGGTGAGGTCGAACAGATGGCGGCCGACCTGGAGGTCGCGATCGACGGGTTCCGGGTGCTCGGCGAGCGGTGGGGACTGTCGCTGGCACTGCGCGGACTGGCCAGCTACCAAGGAAGCCAGGGCGATCACCAGGCGGCGCTGGCCTCCCACGAGGAAGCGATCCGGTTGATCCAGGAGCTCGGCACCAATGAGGGCCTTGGGCAACTTCTCGGCGGGAGCGCGATCAGCCGGCTCGAGCTGGGTGATATCGAGGGCGCGCAGGCGGACCTCGACGAGGCGCTGCGCCTGTCCGAGCAGACCGGGTCGCGGGACGGCCAGGGATTCGTCTTCATGGCGAAGTCGCGGATCGCTCGGCGGCAGGGCCGCCTGGATGAGGCGAAGGACCTCGCCGAGCGCGCACAGGCCGCGCTGAACCACCCGGCCGAGCGGATGGCGCCGCATGCCCGGGCGATGAGTACGGCCCAACTGAGCCGCGTGCATGCCGCCATGAATGATCTCGAGACGGCCCAGAGCCTGAACCGGCACGCGCTGGACCTCGCCCTCGGCTCGGACGACATGCCGCTGATCTCGAGCATCGTCGAGACCACCGCGGACGTCGACCTTGTGGCCGGGGAGACCGAGCAGTCCGCGCGGATGCTCGGCCTGGCCGCGACGCTGCGGGGTATGCGGACGTTCCCGGATGCCGACGTACGCAGCACCTACGACCAGCTGCATGATGCCTTGGGCAACGAAGCGTTCGATGCTGCGTACGAAGCCGGCGCCGCGATGACCCGTGGGGACGCGGTCGCCGAGCTTCGTAAACGCGTCAGCTCGTCATGAGCTGGACCGCCAACTCCCGCAGGGACTTCTGCACCTTCTGCTCGGGTGGCCGAGGATCGGCCAGCATCCAGTCGTAGACCACGGTGTTGACCGCGCCGAAGAACGCCAACCCCAGAAAGCGGAAATCCTTCTTTTTGATCTCGCCCCGCTCGACCGCGGTGTCGCCGAGATCGCGGACCTTGCCGATCAGCAGTTCCCGGAACGCGATTCGTTGCTCCTCCACCGCAGGGCTCGTGCCGACCACCTCGACGAAGGAGATCCGGGCCCGGCGGAGGTCGGCCATGATCGTGCGCAGGTACGAGTCGACGGCGGCGGCGATCCGTTCCCGCACCGGCCGGTCGGCGGTCCGTTCGAGCGCGTCACCGGTGGTCCGGACCGCCAATTCGATCACTTGCGAATGTACTGCGAGAAGCACAGCCTCCTTGTTCTGGAACTCGTGGTAGAAGTGCCGGGTAGACACTTTCGCCTGTGTACACAGGCGTTCCACGGAGGTCGCCGGATAGCCTTCGGTCCCGAACAACTCCAGCGCGGCGGCGAGCAGTCGCTCCCGGCGCGCAGCCTTCCACTCCTCGACGGACCGCCCGGAATAACGGCGTACGGAGGGTTCCCTCATCACACCTCTTGTCGCTACCCCGTGCCAGATGCCGGACATCCTATCCACCCCCCGGTGCCTCCGTAACCGGGTCGGCCGGGCGGACTGGCAACGTTCTTACATCAGTCCGCCCGGCCGGGTGGTCAGCCCGGTTGCTAGCCGGTCTTACCGTCGATCAATTCCCGCACGATGTCGAGGTGGCCGAGGTGTCGCGCGGTCTCCTCGATCATGTGACAGAGGATGTATCGCACCGACGCCGCGCCCGCCTCACGGGGGACAAGACGCTCCACGTCGTCGAGCGTGAACCCGGCGAGGATCTCGTTGGAGCGCGCGCATTCGGCGTCGTACTCGTCGAGCAGTTGAGCCAGCGGTACGTCGTCGACGAACATCTCCGCGTCCGGATGGCCACCCTCCTTCCACGGGGTCTGACCGGTGTCCGGCGTACCGAGGAGGTTCTCGGAGAACCACGAGTACTCGATCCAGCGCAGATGCGCGACCAGGCCTGCCACGGTCGTGAGAGGGGAGGCGGGCAACAGCTTCCGATGCGCGTCGGCCTCGCTCAGACCTTCGCACTTCGAACGAACCTGTGAACGTTGGTGATCGAGCCAGGCGGACAGTTGTGTCCGCTCGTCACCGGTCTTCGGCGGACTCACTCGAGATCCGCCATCTTCGTGTAGCCGACCCGACCGTCTAGGAGTTCGCGGATGATGTCCATGTGGCCGACATGGCGCGCGGTCTCCTCGATCATGTGACAGAGGATGTAGCGCAGTGAGGCCGCTTCACCTTGCTCGGCGTACGGGCCCTTCTCGACGGTGTCGAGGGAGAGCCCGGCGATCGTCTCGTTGGATCGCGCGCACTCGGCGTCGTACTCGTCGAGCAGCTGGGCCACCGGGATGTCGTCGACGAACATCTCCGCGTCGGGGTGGCCGTCATCGGTCCAGGGGGTCTGGCCGGTGCTCGGGACACCCATCAGGTTGAGCTGGAACCAGGAGTACTCGTTCCAGCGCAGGTGCGCCACCAGGCCGGCCATCGTCATCAGCGGTGACGTGGTCAGAAGCTTGCGGTGGGCATCTTCCTCGGTGAGTCCCGCGCACTTCATCCGGACGAACGAACGCTGCAGATCAAGCCATCCGGTCAGCTGGGTACGCTCGTCGGAGGTCAGCGGTGGACGTGTTACTTCGGTCATTCGAAAGCTCCTGTGTCTACGGAGCTGCCCGCTCTCAGCCGCGGGTACGGCGGATGGGCAGCACGACAGTCTGACTCGACATCGCGCTCACCTCCTCTCCGCTGCCGGGGTGTCGATCCGCCGGCACCAGCACCCTACACAACCCGATCACGGCCCGACACCGGGTTTCCGGGCGGTCGGGTCTGGCACTCTAGGGGGAGACAGCGCCCGCACCGCGCGAAGAGGTGAGACGTGGACCCACGGTTCGACCTGCCGCTCTACACCCGGGCCGAAGTGGCTCTCCACCTCGGCCTCCCGCCGACCACGCTCGGCGACTGGCTCCGATCAGGCGCGCTCGAGTCCCGCAGCGCCGGCCGCGGCGAACCCACGATCACCTTCGCCGGCCTGGTCGAAACCCACATGCTCCGCCATCTCCGCCACGCCGGTCTGTCCCTCCAGGCGATCGGCGAGGCGGCGATCGCGCTCCGCTCCCGCGCCGGCCGCCGTTACCCATTGGCCTGGTCCGGACTGGCCCACGACGGCCGCGACCTCCTGATCGAGATCGCCGCCGAGGGCCGCGAGCCCGGCTGGGAACGCATCCGCGACAGCCAAGGCGGCCTCCCCGGCCTCCTCCGCCGAGGCTCAGCCGCCATCGGCTGGTCCGACGACGGGTACGCCGGAACCCTCCGCCTGGTCATCTACCACGACATCGACGTCACCGTGGACCCGTACCGAGCCTCCGGCCAACCGCTGGTGGACGGCTCGGACGTCCGCGTAGAAGACGTGGTGGACAACGTCCGCACCGGAGCGACGTACCGCGAAATAGCCGCCAAGTTCAACCTGGAAGACTTCGAGGTAGAGGCCCTGATCCGCCCCCACATCCGCCCACCCACTTTCCGCAAGTCCCGCCCCCAAGACCCCCAACCCGACTCCCTCATCTAGCGGGCTACTTGTTGCGGAGGTCTTTTATTCGTTTGGCTTTGCCTAGGGAGCGTTCTAGGGCGTGGGGGGTCAGGACTTCTACGGTGGCGGTTATGCCTACTCGGTCTTTGATTCGGCGGGACAGCACCGCGGCGGCGGCGGCGTGGTCGGTGAGGGTGGGGGTGGCTTCTACCTGGATGGTTAGTTCGTCCAGGCGGCCGGGGCGGGTCAGGACGCAGAGGTAGTGAGGGGTCAGGCCTTCTACCAGGAGGATTTGTTCTTCTATCTGGGTGGGGAAGACGTTGACGCCGCGGACGATCATCATGTCGTCGGTGCGGCCGGTGATCTTCTCCATTCGGCGCATGCCGGGGCGCGCCGTACCGGGGAGGAGTCGGGTGAGGTCCCGGGTGCGGTAGCGCAGGACGGGAAAGGCTTCCTTGGTGAGCGTGGTGAAGACGAGTTCACCCTCGGAACCCTCCGGCAGGACCTCGCCGGTGACCGGGTCGATGATCTCCGGGTAGAAGTGGTCCTCCCAGATGTGGAGTCCGTCCTTGGTCTCGACACACTCCTGCGCGACGCCCGGACCCATCACCTCGGAGAGGCCGTAGATGTCGACCGCGTGGATGCCGGTTCGCTCCTCGACCTCCAGTCGCATCTGCTCGGTCCACGGTTCGGCGCCGAAGATGCCGATCCGCAGCGACGTGTCCCGCGGATCGAGTCCGCGGGCTTCCATCTCGTCCACGATCGACAGGAAGTACGACGGCGTGACCATGATGATCCGCGCCCCGAAGTCGCGGATCAGGTCGACCTGCCGCTCGGTCATCCCGCCGGAGACCGGTACGACGGTGCACCCGAGCCGCTCGGCTCCGTAGTGCGCGCCGAGCCCACCGGTGAACAGACCGTAGCCGTAGGCAACATGACAGATATCGCCCGCACGCCCACCGGCCGCCCGGATCGAGCGGGCCATCAGGTCCGCCCAGTTGTCCAGGTCCCGCTGTGTGTACCCGACCACCGTCGGCCGACCCGTCGTACCCGAGGACGCATGAACCCGCGCCACCTCGGTCCGCGGTACGGCGAACATCCCGAACGGATAGTTGTCCCGCAGATCCTTCTTGGCCGTGAACGGCAGCCGGCTCAGATCCGACAAGTCCCGCAGATCCTCCGGCGCGAACCCCACGCTGTCCAACGCGGCCCGATAGTGAGGCACCCGCGAGTAGGCGCGCCGCACGGTTGACTGGAGCAACGACAGCTGCCGGGACCGGAGCTCGTCCACGGACAGCCGTTCGCCCGCGTCACGCAACTCCTCGGGACACGCGTCACCGAACATCAAGACTCCTAAAAGACGCTAGGGCCGAGCGAGCAGGGTTGCGATGCCCTGCCCGACGCCGATGCACATGGTGGCCAGCGCATACCCGGCGTCGCGGTGGCGAAGCTCCAGGGCGGCGGTGAGAGCGAGGCGGGCGCCGGACATCCCCAGTGGGTGGCCGAGGGCGATGGCGCCGCCGTTCGGGTTGACGTGCTCGGCGTCGTCGGGCAGCCCGAGCTCGCGCAGTACGGCGAGAGACTGCGACGCGAACGCCTCGTTCAGCTCGATCACGCCGATGTCCGACAGCGCAACCCCAGTGCGGTCGAGGAGCTTGCGGGTGGCGGGAGCCGGGCCGATCCCCATGATCCGCGGCGGTACGCCGGCAGCCGCCGTACCGACGATCCGGGCCAACGGAGTAGCGCCGTGCCGCTCGACCGCCTCACCACTCATCACGAGCAGTGCGGCCGCGCCGTCGTTCACCCCGGACGCGTTGCCCGCGGTGACAGTGCCGGGCTGACGGAACGGTGTCCTCAAGCCCGTCAGCGCCTCAAGCGACGTTTCCCGCGGATGCTCGTCGACTTCGACGATCGTGGAGCCACGCTTGCCAGGCACCTCGACCGAAACGATCTCCGCGGCCAGCCGCCCGTTCGCATGCGCCTTGGCCGCCCGCTGCTGCGACCGCAGCGCGAACAAGTCCTGATCCGCACGGGAGATGCCGAACTCCTCGGCAACGTTCTCGGCCGTCTCCGGCATCGAGTCGATCCCGTACTGCGCCTTCAAGGCCGGATTCACGAACCGCCAGCCGATCGTGGTGTCGAAGACCTCCGCTTGCCGCGAGAACGCAGTCGTTGCCTTAGGCATCACAAAAGGTGCCCGCGACATCGACTCGACCCCACCGGCCACGACGATGTCGTTGTCTCCGGCAATGATCGACCGGGCCGCCGAGGCGAGCGCGTCCAGGCCCGACCCGCACAGCCGGTTGATCGTCGTACCAGGAACCGAGACCGGCAGTCCGGACAGCAGCACCGCCATCCGGGCCACATTGCGGTTGTCCTCACCGGCCTGGTTCGCGCACCCGAGGATCACGTCGTCGATCTGCGCCGGGTCGATCGCGGTCCGGTTCAGCAGCGACGAGATGACATGGGCCGCGAGGTCGTCGGGCCGCACGGCCGAGAGTGCACCGCCGTACCGTCCGATCGGCGTACGGACGCCATCGACCAGGAACGCCTCACGCGTCATGAATCCTCCGGGATGATCGTGCCGGACAGTTGGCGGCTGCGGCCGCGGAACTCGGCGATCACGTCGTCGCCGCGCCGGACCGTCACGTCGTAGATGGCGTTCCGGCCGAACGGCGTCCGCTCGGTCGCCTCGGCGACGAGTACGTCGCCACGTTTGGCCGGTGCGACGAAGACGATGTCGCAGGCCTGGGCGACCGTGACCTGGTTGCGTGAGTTGCACGCGAAGGCGAACGCGGAGTCGGCGAGACAGAACACGAATCCACCATGCGCGATTCCGTGCCCGTTGACCATGTCGTCGCGAACCGGCATCTCGACCCGGGCCGTACCGTCACCGACGTCCACCAGCCGCATGCCGAGGCCCGCGCTGGCGGTGTCCTCGGCCCACATCGCCGCGGCCACCCGCGCCGCCAGTTCGTCACCCATCCAGCTGCCCTCTCGAGAAGGAGACTTGTGACACTCTATTGCCGGTTACATCAGCGACTGTAACATCGCCCTATGACCGATCTGCTCGCCGCTCATCGTGACCGTCTCGACGCCGCTCTGACCGCCATCCACGGCCGCGGGTATTACTCGGCCTTCCCGGAGTCGCCGAGCCCGCGGGTGTACGGCGAGACCGCGGCAGCCGACGGCAAGTCCGCCTTCGAGGCCCACCTGGGTACGACGTACGCCCTCGAGACCCCCGGATCACGCGGCACGGTCGTCACCGAGGCATCGCCGTTCGGGATCGCGCTGGACGTCTCCTACCCCCGGATGGTCGAGGACGGCCTGGACGAGCTCCTGGCGGCCGCGCAGAAGGGTATGGCGGACTGGCGTCGCGCTGGGATCGACGCTCGTACGGGCGTCTCCCTGGAGATCCTCGACCGGCTCCACAAGCGGGTCTTCGAGCTGGCCAACGCGGTCCAGCACACGAGTGGTCAAGCGTTTGTGATGGCGTTCCAGGCCGGCGGCGCGCACGCGCTCGACCGCGCGCTGGAGGCGGTCGCGTACGCGCACGAGGAGATGAACCGGTACCCCACCGACGCGGTCTGGGAGAAGCCGGCCAAGGGCGACCCGATCCGGATGGAGAAGACGTTCACCGTCACCGGCCGCGGCGTCGCGCTGGTGATCGGCTGCAACACCTTCCCGACCTGGAACTCCTGGCCCGGCCTGTTCGCCTCCCTGGTCACTGGCAACGCCGTGGTCGTGAAGCCGCACCCGCTCGCCGTGCTGCCGCTCGCGATCACCGTCGAGGTGTGCCGCGAGGTGCTCGCCGAGGCGGGTTTCGACCCGAACCTGGTCACGCTGGCGGTCGAGCGGGCCGGCGACGGTCTGGCCAAGCCGCTCGCCCAGCGCCCCGAGGTCAAGCTGATCGACTTCACCGGTGGCAGCGAGTTCGGCGAGTGGCTCGAGCAGAACGCCACCCAGGCCACCGTCTTCACCGAGAAGGCCGGCGTCAACGCGGTCATCATCGACTCCACCGACGCGTTCAAGGCGCTCACCAACAACCTCGCCTTCACCCTGAGCCTCTACTCCGGCCAGATGTGCACGACCACCCAGAACCTCTTCATCCCCGCCGGCGGTATCGAGACCGACGAGGGCCACAAGTCGTTCGAGGACGTCGGCGCCGGGATCGCCGGCGCGATGGGCAAGCTGCTCGGCGACGACGCCCGCGCGGTCGAGATCCTCGGCGGCATCGTGAACCAGGCCGTGATCAGCCGGCTCGAGCTCGCCCCCGAGTACGGCGACGTCGTACTGGAGTCGCGCGCGATCCAGCACCCGGCCTTCCCGGACGCCGTGGTCCGGACCCCGCTGCTGGTCGCGATCGAGGCCAAGGACACCGAGGTGTACGGGCGTGAGTGCTTCGGGCCGGTGTCCTTCCTGGTCAAGACGGCCGATACCGCCGAGTCGATCGACCTCTTCCAGAAGACCGTCACCGACGGTGGCGCGATGACCGCCGGGATCTATTCGACCGACACGAAGGTGCTCGACGAGGCCCGCGAGGCCGCCCTCGACGCCGGCGTCGCACTGTCGGAGAACCTCACCGGTCAGGTGTTCGTGAACCAGTCGGCCGCGTTCAGCGATTTCCACGGCACCGGGGCCAATCCGGCCGCCAACGCGACCTACACCGACGGCGCCTACGTTGCGAGTCGCTTCCGCGTCATTCAATCTAGGCGTCATGCCTGAAGCTCTGGATTCCGACGGTCTGCGCGAAGTTCTCACCTACTACGACAGCTGGCTGGCGTTCAATCAGCACTATCTCCGCATCCCCGGCGTGCAGGTGGCGGTGGTCGCAGCGGGTTCGGTCGCGTTCTCGGCGGCGTACGGCGTGGCCGATGCGGAGAACGACGTACCGCTGACCGAGCAGCACCTGTTCCGGATCGCATCACACTCGAAGACGTTCACCGCGACCGCGGTGCTGCAGCTCGTCGAGCAGGGGAAGCTGCGGCTGGACGACCAGGCCTCGCAGCACGTCACCGAGATCGTCGGTACGACGCTTGGTGACCGGACCGTCCGTGAGCTACTGGCACACGCCGGCGGGATCACCCGGGACAGCGTGGCGGCGGACTGGTGGCAGCTCGACACCAGCTTCCCGGACCGGGATCAGCTGCTCGCGGTCCTGCGGGAGGAGTCGTCGGCGGTGCTTCCGGAGAACGAGCGGTTCAAGTACTCGAACATCGGTTACGGCCTGCTCGGTCTCATCATCGAGGCGGCGGCGGGGACGTCGTACAACTCCTACGTCCAGCAGGCGATTGTCGACAAGCTCGGACTGACCGAGCTCGGGCCGGAGCTGGACCCGGCACGGTCGAGCGAGTACGCCGCCGGCTACAGCGCGCTGGCGTACGCCGACCGACGGGTGCCGATCGAGCACGTCGACACCCGTGCCCTGGCCGCCGCGACCGGCTTCTTCGGCAACGCGCGAGACCTGGCGACCTACTTCTCCGCCCACCTGCCCGGTGACGATCGACTCCTCACGGACAAGTCGAAGCGCGAGATGCAGCACCCGCTCTGGCAGACCACGGACAAGGACTGGCCGAGGTACGGGCTCGGTCTCCAGATCGCGAAGGTCGGCGAGCGCCGGCTGTTCGGACACGGCGGTGGCTATCCCGGGCACATCACCAGGTCCCTGGTCGACGGGTCGGCCGGGATCGCGGTCTCCGTCCTCACGAACGCGATCGACGGCCCGGCGCAGCAGCTCGCCGAGGGGTTCTTCAAGCTGCTGGATCTGGCTGGGTCGAAGGACCGGCCGGCGGACGTGGCGGGCCTGAGCCGGTTCACCGGCCGGTATGCCAATCTCTGGGGCGTCAGTGACATCGTCCAGCTCGGTGGCCGCCTGTACGGGCTCGACCCGACCGGCGGCGATCCCGCGGACCAGCCGACCGGCCTCGAGGTCGACGGCGACTCGCTGCTCGTGACCGAGGACTACAGCGGCGCCTACGGTCAGCGGTACCAGTTCACGTTCGACGCGGAGGGCAGGCCGGAGACGGTCCGCCACGCGATGGGACTCAGCGCGTACCCGCTCGACCGCTTCACCCTGCCGGACCGGGTGACGGTGCGCTAAGTACCGTGCAGTCATGACGATCCACGGTGATCACCCGTTCATGTCGCCCGAGTCCGAGCGGAGTCCGGTCCGGCGGTTCCGCGGGCGACTGCCGTCACCGGTCGGCCTGTGGACGACGGCGTACGACGGGAAGCGGGCCGGGCTCACCGTGTCGTCGATGCTGGTCGCCGACGGCGAACCCGGATTCGTCGTCGGCCTGATCGACCCGGACTCGGACCTCTGGGAAACGTTGCGGGAGGCAAGGACCGCGGTGGTGTCGTTGCTCGGCGCGCCCCATCAACAGGTCGCCGACGCGTTCGGCTACGTCGCGCCGGCACCCGGCGGTCCGTTCCGCCTGATGGAGTGGACCGACACGTCCTGGGGCCCGGCCCCGGTCGGCGTCAGCACCTGGGCCGGCTGCACGCTGGTCACCCCTGACCCGCCCGAAGTCGGCTGGGCCCTCCAGGTCCAACTCGAGATCGCCCACGTCGAGCTCGCCGCGGACGAGATTGTCCCACTGATCCACCGCCGCGGACGCTACGTGACGATCTAAGCTCAGCTCATGCGTGCCACCACGATCTACGCGCCGTTCGATGTCCGGCTGGAAGAGGTCCCGGATCCCAGCATCGAGGGACCTACGGACGCGCTGGTGAAAGTAGTTGCCTCGTGCATCTGTGGGTCGGACCTCTGGCCGTACCGCGGCGACCCCGCGGTCGCCAAGCCGCGCCGGATCGGCCACGAGTTCGTCGGCCTGGTCGAGGCGGTCGGCTCCGACGTTCGCACGGTCAAGCCCGGCGACTTCGTGATCGCGCCGTTCGTGGTCAGTGACGGCACCTGCCCGCACTGCCTGGCCGGCTACCAGACCGCCTGCCAGAACATGGTCGGCTACGGCACCGACAAGGCCGACGGCGGCCAGGGCGAGTACGTCAAACTCCCGTACGCCGACGGCACGCTGGTGGCCACGCCCGAGGTGCCGGACGATGCGCTCATCCCTTCTCTGCTTACGCTTTCCGACGTCATGGGCACGGGCTGGCACGCCGCTCGCGCGGCCCGGGTGAAGGCCGGCGACACGGTCGTCGTGGTCGGTGACGGCGCGGTCGGACTCTGCGGCGTACTCGCGGCTGCCCGGATGGGTGCCGAGCGGGTCGTCGCGTTGTCGCGGCACGAACCCCGGCAGAAGCTGGCGAAGGAATTCGGTGCCACGGACATCATTTCCGAACGTGGTGACGCGGCGAAGGACGCCGTACTCGAACTGACCGACGGGGTCGGGGCGGACGCAGTACTGGAGTGTGTCGGGACCGGTCAGGCGATGACGACAGCCTTCGAGGTCGCGAGGGCCGGTGCCACCGTCGGTTTCGTCGGCGTACCGCACGGCGTGGAGCCGCCGATCCGGACGATGTTCCAGCGTAATGTCGGCCTCGCCGGTGGAGCGGCGCCGGTACGGCGTTATCTGCCGGACCTCATGTCCGACGTCCTGGCCGGGGAGATCAACCCCGGCAAGGTGTTCGACGCGGAGCTGCCGCTCGCGGAGGTGGCCGACGGCTACAACGCGATGCACGAACGACGCGCGATCAAGGTGATGTTGCGCCCCTAAGCTGCGCGAACGTGTTCGCCGGCACCCTTCCGGCGTCGGATGTGCGCGCTCTCACACGCTTGAAGTGCCCGGGGTCACGGCTGCGCAACGCGCCTGCGCGGAACGTTGACACCCGGCAGGCCTCGCCCCAGAGTGGGGCCGTCAAGGGGGCAACGTTGTCAGGGCGGCTCCACCCAAGTGATCGGAGATTGAACATGCGTGGTGGTCTGAGTAAGACCCTCGCGGTGCTGAGCGCGGCGGGGCTTCTCGCGGTCAGCGCCTGCGGGAACAGCGACGACAGCGGAAGCAACGGTGGGGGCGCGTCCGCGAACAAAGACGTCACAGTCTTCACCTGGTGGGCCGACGGTGGCGAGAAGGCCGGTCTGGACGGCATGGTCTCGGTGTTCAACACCGAGTGCAAGGACTACAAGTTCGTCAACTCCGCGGTCGCCGGTGGTGCGGGCTCGAACGCCAAGCAGGTGCTGGCCAACGACCTGCAGGCCGGCAAGCCGCCGTCCACGTTCCAGGCGCACGCGGGTGCCGAGCTGAGCGACTACATCAACGCCGGCCAGGTCGACGACATCAGTGATCTGTACAAGGAGTTCGGCCTGGACAAGGCCTTCCCGCAGAACCTGATCGACAACCTGACCGTCGACGGCAAGATCTACTCGATCCCGGCGAACGTGCACCGGGCGAACATGGTCTGGACGAACCCGGCCGTGATGAAGAAGGCCAACCTCGACCCGGCCACCGGTCCGGCGAGCGTGGACGCGTGGATCGCGGACATGGACAAGCTGAAGGCCGCCGGAGTGAAGACGCCGCTGGCCATCTCCAAGGGCTTCGCGCAGGAGATGGTGCTCGAGGTCGTGCTGCTGGCCGAGCTCGGTCCGGACAAGTTCACCGGCCTGTGGAAGGGCGAGGGCTGGGACGGTGCCGAGGTCAAGGCGGCGCTGGACAAGTACAAGAAGCTGCTGTCCTACACCAACGTCGACCGCGAGGCGATCGACTGGCCGGACGCCCTGCAGTACCTGAACAAGGGCCAGGCCGCCTACTTCGTGATGGGCGACTGGGTCGCCGCGCAGCAGCTGGCCAACAAGGTTGCGGACACGGCCTACACCTACTGGCCGGCCCCGGGAACCGCGGGCAACTTCCAGTACCTGTCGGACTCCTTCACGCTGCCGACCAACGGTGCGGACCCGGATGGTGCGAAGTGCTGGCTGAAGGTCACCGGCTCGGCCGACGGCCAGAAGGCGTTCAACACCAAGAAGGGCTCGATCCCGGCCCGTTCCGACGCCGTACCGGCTGACTACCCGAAGTACCAGCAGTCGGCGATGGCGGACTGGAAGAAGGACAAGATCGTGCCGTCCTGTGCGCACGGTGCAGCCTGCACCCTGGGCCAGAACAACGACATCCTGTCCGCGCTGAGCCAGTTCAGCGGCAGCCAGGACGTCGCCAAGCTGCAGTCGGCGCTCGGCACCGCGACGAAGCCGAGCTGATGCGCGTCGAGTTGAGGATCGCTGTCTGGACGGTGGGCTGAGCATGCACGGAAGAATCCGCACCTGGGGCCCTGGCGCCCTGGTGCTGCTGCCGACCGTGCTTCTGCTCGGGTACTTCGTCTACGGGCTGATCGCTTGGTCGTTCAACACCTCGCTGACCAATCGGCACACGGCCCGCAAGGGCCCGGCCGAGTACGTCGGGTTCGAGAACTACGCGCACCTGTTCGGCGAGGACCGGTTCCTCAACTCGCTGAAGAACCTCGGCGTGCTCACGGTGGCCTTCATCGTGGGCACGCTGATCTTCGGCCTGATCTGGGCACTGCTGCTGGAGAAGGGCGTGCCCGGCGAGTCGATCTTCCGGTCGATCTACCTGTTCCCGATGGCGATCTCGATGATCGCCTCGGGTGTGGTCTGGGGCTGGTTGCTGAACCCGTCCCAGGGCGACGAGGCCCGCGGGCTGAACCGGTTGTTCTCGATTCTCCACCTGAATTTCCTGGAGAATCCGTGGTGGACCGCGGGTAGCCGGTGGACGACGATGGCGTCGATCGCACTCCCTGCGGTCTGGCAGCTGTCCGGCTACATCATGGCGCTGTTCCTGGCCGGCTTCCGGGGAATCCCGCCGGAGCTGCGCGAGGCGGCCCGGGTGGACGGCGCGTCGGAGTTCAAGCTGTACCGGCACGTGCTGTTCCCGCAGCTGTCGCCGATCGCGCTGTCCGCGCTGATCATCCTCGGCCACATGTCGCTGAAGCTGTTCGACCTGATCTACGCGATCACCGGGCCGAACCAGTTCCGTACCGAGGTGCCCTCGGTCTACATGTGGAACACCCTCTTGCGCAGCGACCAGGCCAAGGCGGCCGCGATAGCCATTGTTCTGCTGGCCGTCGTCGCCGTCCTCGTCATCCCGTACATCGCGTACACCGTCCGGCAGGAGAGTGAGGAATGAGCGTCGACGCCACTGCTGCCGCGACCGGCCAGGCCGCGGCGGCGATCCGCCGGAAACCGCAGAAGCGCGGGGTGATCGCGGACGGATCGACCAGGCGCAGCCGGACGGTGCGCTACCTCCTGCTGCTGCTCTTCCTGGTGTTCGTGCTGATCCCCGTGTACGTCGTACTGGTCACCAGCTTCAAGACCTCCGGTGACACCACGGCCGCGTCGCAGTGGTCGTTGCCGGAGACTTGGACGCTGGACCCGTGGCGCAAGGCCTGGGACGTCCTGCAGCCGTACATGATCCGATCGCTGTCGCTGGCGATCCCGGCCGCGATCATCTCCTCGCTGATCGGGTCGGCCAACGGGTTCGTGCTGGCCCGCTGGCGGTTCCCCGGCGCGAACATCGTGTTCGCGTTGATCCTGTTCGGCATGTTCATCCCCTACCAGGCGGTGATGCTGCCGCTGCGGACGACGTTCACCGAGCTGGACGTGACCCGGGGTGTGCCGACGCTGATCCTGGCGCACTGCATCTACGGTCTGCCGATCTGCACGCTGATCTTCCGGAACTACTACGCCACCATCGTTCCGATGGAGATCATCGAGTCGGCCCGGGTGGACGGCGCGGGGCTGGTCCAGACCTACCTCCGGATCATCCTGCCGATCTCGATCTCCGGGTTCGTGGTGACGCTGATCTGGCAGTTCACCTCGGTCTGGAACGACTTCCTGTTCGCGCTGTTCCTCACCCAGCAGAACAACGGCCCGGTGACCCTGGGCCTGGCCGCGCTGTCCGGCGGTCAGAAGGTCGACTACGCGGCCAGCATGGCGGGCGCGCTGATCACCTCGTTCCCGACGCTGCTGGTCTACATCCTGCTGGGCCGCTGGTTCATCGGCGGCCTGATGGCAGGTGCCCTCAAGGGCTGACTCCGGTACGCCGTTCTGCCGCGGCCCGTGCTCGTGATGAGCACGGGCCGCAACCGTCCGGTGACGGCGTGTTCCGGTCGAGTTGTCCACAGGACGCGCGCAGCGGACTGCGGGGGACTGCTGCTGGGCGGTAACCTCACGGAGGTGACCAAGTCTCCACGCGGCCGGAACGGACGGCCCAGCCATTTACGGCTGGTCGGGTCCACTCCTGGCCCGAACCACGGACCGACGGCGGGTGTCGATGTCGACATCACGCCGAGCGTCGCCGTGCTGGAGACCCTGCTCGAAACGCTTACTCTCGACCTCGCCGCCGCCCCGAGCGCGCTGCACCCGGTGATCGCGGAGGCCTCGGTGGCGCGATCCGCGGCGATGCTGGCGGACCAGTTGTGGCCGGCCGGTCGTCCGGACGAGATCGGCGAGGTGGAGCGATTCTTCTGGGCCGACGCCGCCCGCGTGCTCGGTGAGCGCCACGACGTGGATTCCTTTGTGCTGTTGACTTCGCTGGCCCGGACGGTCGGGCCGGCCGGGCGGTTGCCGCTGCAACGGGCTCATCTGTCCCGGGTGCGGACCGAGCCGATGGTCCCGGACTGGGTGAGCCGGATCGCCGGGTTCCGGCTGACCAGCGCGATCGTGTCGGAGGACATCACCGGCGACGGACTGAGCGTCGTACTCGACTATGACGACGAGCAGCATCCGCACACCGTGGTGGTGTTCATCGACAACAATCTCGGCGCGATCGTGAAGGACGTGTTCGTCGGGCCGCCGGTGGACCGGGTGCTGGAGGCGTATCAGCGCGGCGGCCGGGTGACGATCCGGACCGTGCGTCCGTCGACGGCGGCCGGGATCATCCTGCAGGCGCTCGGCGAGACCAACGACTACGACGATCCGCCGGTGAGCGAGGACTTCGAGTTCTTCTCCGGACTGCTGGTGAACCGGCTGACCCAGTTGCCGGAGCGCCCGGTCCGACCACCGATCCGGCCGTTGCTGTCACCTCGCCAGCGGGATCAGCTGGTGGAGGAGTTCCTGGCGTCGCAGCATGCGATGGGGTTGGCGGAAGATGCCGCCGACATCGTCCGGCTGTGGATCGACCACGCGGTGGATCACACCGTCGGCGGTCCGTTGCGGGTCAGCGCCGTACTGGTGGAGTTGTTCCTCGCGCACTGGTTGCCACGCAAGGTGCTTGCCGATAGCACTTATTTTGAAGCCGTTCCGCAGGTGGTGAAGGCGTGGCTGGAGTTCGCCGGCGAGCGGACGCAGTTGCCGCTGGACGCCATCGAGGAGGCGGTCGACGCCGTTGATGTGTGGTCGCCCGCGCTGGAAGCGGCCGCGATGATCGATCCGGTCGGCTCGAAGCCGGGGGAGCGGGTCTTCCTCGACGACACCACCAACGACCTGGAAGACGCCTACCGGGCGCTGTCCGGCCTGGGTTCACCCCCGCAGCCGGACCTGAACGGTCTGGACAAGTCCCAAGCCGCCACGCTCTCCGTCCTGGCCCCGCACGCCTGGCTGATGGCCGGCGAGACCCTCGGCAACGCGTACGCCCCCGACGCCTTCGACATCGCCGAACGCCTCGTCCGCGACGCCCCCGAGCTCCTCGCCAAGGCCCGCCTCTCCACCTGGCCCCGAGCCATCGTCTGGCTCCTCGCCCACCGCCACCGCCTGGTCGGCCCCGGCGAACCCCTCACCCCCTACGCCCTCGCCGCCGACCTCTCCTCATCCCCGGCAACCCTCCGCAAAACCGCCAAACTCCTCACCGACACCCTCATCCTCCCCCGCTGACCCGGGGCGTGTACCGACCAACGGGTAGTGGTCGGCTTAACCTCCTCCGACTGGCCAGTGCCGAGCGTGAACCCCTCGCCAGATCCTCGGTCCGGTTGACTACTACCCGTCCGTCGGTACAGCGCCCCACGCATCGAACACGAGGCCGGATATCCCTTCGCGGCATGGGGTTGTTGATATGAGGAGGGAGAACCCACAACGGCAGGGGATAACCGCCGCTGTTGCAGGCAGGCGGGATTCCGGATGGCGGGCGGGTGATGGGTGGCGTTGAGTGGCGTCGGACAATGGGGGTATGCATGTTCGTGCGCCGGAGCTCAGGGGTCGTGGGTGGTTGAACACCGGGGGACGGGAGCTGAAGCTCGCGGACTTCCGGGGGCGGTTCCTGCTGCTCGACTTCTGGACGTTCTGCTGTATCAACTGCCTGCACGTGCTGGACGAGTTGCGGCCGTTGGAGGAGAAGTACGGCGATGCGCTGGTGATCGTCGGGGTGCACTCGCCGAAGTTCGCGCATGAGGGCGAAGAGGCGGCCGTCCGGGCTGCGGTCGAGCGGTACGAGGTGGCCCACCCGGTGCTGGACGACCCCGACCTGGTGACGTGGCAGAACTACACCGCCCGCGCCTGGCCGACGCTCGTTCTCGTCGACCCCAACGGTTACATCGTCGCGCAGTACTCGGGTGAGGGCCACGCCCACGCTCTGGATGCACAGCTCGAGGAGCTGATCGCCGAGCACGAGAAGGCGGGCACGCTGACGCGGGGCAAATCGCCGTACGTCGCTCCTGCCGCGGAGCCCACCGACCTGCGGTTCCCGGCGAAGGTCGTTGCGCTGGACAACGGGTTCCTGGTCGCGGACGCCGGCAACCACAGCATCGTCGAACTGGAAGCGGACGCCGAGACCGTCGTACGGCGGATCGGCACCGGCGAGCGTGGTTTCGTCGACGGCGGCGCGTCCGAGGCGCGGTTCGCCGAGCCGAACGGGCTGACCCTGCTGCCGGACGACGTAGCCGCACGACTCGGGTACGACGTTGTCGTCGCGGACACCGTGAACCATGCGCTGCGCGGAATCGCCTTGCAGTCCGGCGAAGTCACCACACTCGTTGGCACCGGCAAGCAATGGATGGACGGCGACGGGACGGACGTCCTCAGTTCACCGTGGGACGTCGCCTGGTGGCAGGACAAGGTGTGGATCGCGATGGCCGGCGTTCACCAGTTGTGGACGTACGACCCGTTCACCAAGGTGACAGAAGTTGCCGCCGGCACCACCAACGAAGGCCTGAAGGACGGCCCGCCGGCCGGGGCGTGGTTCGCGCAGACGAGCGGCCTCGCCGTGGATGGCGACCGCCTCTGGCTGGCTGACGCGGAGATCTCCGCACTGCGCTGGATCGACACCGAGGTACACACCGCCGTCGGCACCGGGTTGTTCGACTTCGGCCTGCGCGACGGCAAGGCGAGCGAGGCGCTGCTCCAGCACCCACTCGGGGTGACCGCGCTCCCGGACGGCTCGATCGCGATCGCCGACACCTACAACGGCGCCGTACGCCGGTTCGACCCGCGCACCGAGGTGGTCGACACGATGGCGACCGGACTGGCCGAGCCCAGCGGAGCTGTTGTCGTGGGCAACGAACTGCTCGTGGTCGAGTCGGCCGCGCACCGGCTGACCCGGATCCCGTTGGGTGCGTCCGCGACCGCGGACGAGTTCAGCACCCGGACGCAGCGTCCACCGATGGAGATCGCGGGTGGCGAGGTGACGCTCGACGTCGTGTTCACCCCGCCGCCCGGACAGAAGCTGGACGAGCGGTACGGCCCGTCGACGCGACTGCTCGTGTCATCGACCCCGGAGAGCCTGCTCCGCGAAGGCGCGGGCGACTCGACCGATCTGACCCGCCGGCTCGTGATCGACGAGCGGGTCGGGGACGGTGTCCTGCACGTCGCCGTACAGGCTGCTTCGTGTGACGACTCGGCCGAGGTCGAGTTCCCCGCGTGTCACATGCACCGGCAGGATTGGGGCGTGCCTGTCCGCGTCACGCCGGACGGCTCCGCCCGGCTCGAGCTGGTGCTGTCCGGAGCGTCTACTCCTTGATGTCGCGGTGGTGCTCCTCGACGACCCGGTACTCCTCCTCGACCGCGGGGTCGATCGCGTCCGTGTCGACGCGCCGGCGCCGGTTGGTGATGTAGAAGGACAGGGCGATGCCGGCGATTCCGGCAACGATCAGGATGTAGCCCACCGCCGTCAGATCGACCGCGTCCCACGAATCCCGGACCGCGAACGCCAGAATGGCGCCCACGACCATCAGAAAGATCCCGACACCGATGCTCATCCGAGCCTCCTCATGAAGTCGCGACACTGACGACGCTACTCCGCCATCACCACGTAATCCATCAACCACCGAGTGTCCTCGGTACCCGATTGGTACCCGGCTCGTAAACGTGGTCAGTTGGCGCTGAGGTCGATGTCGCCGCTGACGGTGGTGGCGTCGATGGTGTGCGAACCGTTCGGGTCGTTGCCCAGCTCGTTGTCGACCTCGCCGCTGTGGGTGTCGGTGGCGACCTTGTAGCCGCCGGACGGCGCGGTCACCTCGACGTCGCCGCTGGTGCCCTTGGCGCGGACGTCGTTCGCCTCGGCCAGCTGGAGCTCGATGTCACCGGAGCTGGTCTCGACGTGCACCGGGCCGCCCTTCAGGCCGGACGCCTTGATGTCGCCCGAGTTCGCCGTCACGTCCAGTTTGCCGGCCAGGTCTCCGATCTCCACGTCACCCGAGGTGAGGTCGAGCTTCACGTCGCCGGAGACGTCGTCGAGCTCGATCTTGCCGGACCGCGACTTCGTGTCCACCCCGCTCACGCCGGAGATCGAGAGGTCGCCGCTGCCGTTCTCGCCGGTCACCTTCGTCCCCCGCGGGACCTTGACGACGAAGTCGGCGCTGCACTGCCAGCCGCAGTCGCCGTCGAGCTTCAGTACGCCGTCCTTCACCGAGTAGGCGTCGCCGTGCTTCCAGAGCCAGAAGTGCCGCTGCTCCTGGACCGTCGTGGTGTCGTCGTCGGACACCTCGATCCGGATGTCGGCGCTCTCGGCGGCCAGCTGGACGGTGGTGATCTTCTCGTCGACCTGATGCTTGTCGTCGGAGTCCTTGTCCCCGAACTGCCAGAACGCCAACCCGGCCGCCGCCACCAGAAGGATTGCCCCGAGTTGCTTGCTCTCCGCCATCGTCCGCCTCTTCTCCTGCCCCGCCCCACGCTGTCGGCTCGACAGTAGGCCGCGGAGCCGTCCCGGAGGATCCGGCAGATCCCCCGAGACGCCCCTGAGGGTTTCCTGAGGATCGCCGGGGTCAGGACCGGTACTCGCCCCGGGCCACAGCCCCGGCCAGGTCCTCGTCGAGCGACCCGAAGAAGGTCCGCGCCCACAGATCGGTGCCGTACCAGTACGGCCCGTTGTCGCCCGGCAGCGAGGCCGGCGCCTTGCCCCGCTTCAGCGCCTGTCGGCAGGCAGCGCACAACGGCAGCGTCAGCGTCGCACCGTCGGCCTCGACCTGGGTCGGCTTCCCGGAAGACCTTCCGTGCAAGGGATTGAAGGCACACAGATCCGGTACGTCGGGCACCGGACGGTCGGCCGCGACCGCCACAGCCGCGTCGTACTCGCGCCTCGCCTTGTCGAGCAGGACCATCGCGCCGACCACGTCGACCAGGTCCTTCGAGGAGTCGAGGACCTTGCCGGCTGCCTGCTGCGCGTCGAGCGCGGCCTGCTGATGCCGCAGCCCCAGACCCTGGGCGTCAGGGAGTGCCGCCAGCTGTGACCCCAGCGTGGTGAGCTCCAGGGAAGTCTCCTGCGTCAGCCGCCTCCGCCGCTCGGCAGCAACCGTCGCCGCCACGTGCGGCGGAATGCTGAACGGCTTCTCCCGCCGCGGCCCGCCACCACCAGTACGCCGGACCAGTCCGATGACCAGCCCGAGCACCACCAGAACAACCAGACCCAGTACGACGAACCCGACGACCTTCCCGGTCGACGAGTCGTCGGAGTCCCGGTCGTCATCGGACCCCGACCCGGACCTGGATCCGGTCGCGGGCGACCGGGTCGGGCTCGCCGGCGGCAGTGCGGGAGCGGCCAGCAACTCGTACATCCGAGCCATCACCTCGGTCGGCCCCGCGTCGTACCCGGTGTCGTCGAGGGCTCGCTCGCGGACCGCCTGCAGCCGATCGTCCTCGAGCTGCGGCAACTGGTGCGCCTCGTAGTACGGGAACCGCTCGCCCCCGTTGACCACGACGTACAGGCCTGGCTTCTGCATCGCGTCGATCACGAGGGTGAGGACGTTCTCCTCCTTGCCCTGGAACGCGTCGCTCGCGCTCAGCGGCAGCACCATCGAGTAGACCGGGTAGCCGAGCGCGGTGGCCTTCTTCTTGAGGTCGGTGCGCAGGGTCGCGGGCAGAGCCGACTGGTACGCCGGGTCGATGTACAGCGGATCCTTGCCGAGGGCGGTCGCGATCTCGCGGGCCTTCTCCGCCGGGGTCTGCGCCTGCGCGGGCGACGCGGTCAACGTCAGTGCGGTGACCAGCGCGGCCAGCAGCAGGGCCAGGGCCTTCAGGGTTCTCACGACCGTCCTCCACGTCCGCCGGCGACCAGCGCCGACACTCCCACCACCACGCCGGCGAGGATCGCGCCGCCGAGGATCCCGAGCAGACCCGCGCCCAGTCCGTTGCCGATCGCCTTGCCCACGGTGAATCGCTCCGGCTCGGACTCGTCCGGTGGCTCCGGCGCGTTCGGCGTGCTCCGGGCCGGCTTGGCTTCGTATCGGTCGTCGACCTTGACCTCGGCCAGGTAGTCGGACAGCTGGCTGCTCAACGCCTGCTTGGCCCCGTTCGCCCAGGTCTTGCCCAGTGCGCGGGCCTGGATCTCGTGCTCCGCGCCGTTCGAGGTGTCGCCGTCCATCACGACGTAAAGGCCCGGTTTCTTGTTGGCGTTCGCGAGCCAACCGGCCAGCAGTTCCGTGTCGTCCTTCTCCTGGAACCAGGCGCCGGTCGGCACCACGGCGACGTACACCGGGACAGGAGCGGACCGGATCTTCTCCAGCATCGCCGCCGGATCCGCGAGCGACGCGTAGTCCGGGTCGACGTACAGCGGCTCGTTCGCCCAGGCGGCCACCGCCGCAGTGATGCGCGGATCCACCGGTACGGTGGCCGAGGCCGAGGCCGCGGCCGCGGCCGGTACGCCGAGTACGAAGATCGTTGCCAGTAGCAACATCGCGGCGCGTCTCATCGGACATCGTCCAGACGCCCGGAGATCCGCTCGGGCAGGTCGTCGGAGAGGGCGCCGAAGCCGGTCGCCACCATCGGGCTGTCCTCCGGGTCCAGGGTCCAGTAGGGCACGATCTCGTGGCCGCGCCGACCGGACTTCCGCTGTACGCGCAGGCCGAGCGGCCGGCGGCCCTTGGCGAAGACCGCGGCACAGTTCCGGCACGTGGGCACCTCGACGTCGTCGTCCCAGGTCACCGTGGTGGTCCCCGGCTGGTGGGTCGGGTCGAAGAAGCACGGCGGCTGGACCGGCGATCCGGCGGCGACCCGCTCAGCCTGCCGGGCCAGCACCAGGGCGCCGACCATCGAGAGGAGATCGTCGGGGTGCCGCTCACGCAGGGTGTGGGCGGCGTCCAGCCGACGGGTGGCGTCGTCACGCTCGTCGAGCTGGTGGGCGGACAGCTTGGCGCGCTTGCTTAGCCGCTCGACCGCCTGGTCGGCACGCCGGAGCTGCGCATCCGCCTTGGTCTTCGTCGACGCCAGACCGACGGAAGGCCGGCCGAACGGTCCCTTCGGGTCCTGCTTGCGTCGCTTCCGGCGGAGTGCGAGCCACAGCGTCAGAACGAAGCCGGCCAACCCACCACCGGCCAGCCCGATGTAGGCGGCCCGGTTCTCCTTGTCGGTGACGGACATCCCGCGTTCGGAACGCTCCGGCTCCAGGTCTCCGGCCGGGACCGCGGGCAGTGCGCGACCGTCGTACGCCGTACCTGCCTGCTGGATGGTCCGCACGACGTGCGGCGCGGGCCGGTCGTTCACGATGTCGAGTCGCTGCTTGTCGTCGCTCTCCACGCTGATCAGCGACCGGCCGGCGAGGTTGCCGGGCCGGTAGAGCTCCTCCACGCCGGACCAGTACTCGTCCGTGACCGTCTGGATGATGTAAAGCCCGGGCTGCCCGGTGCGTGCCTGCAGCAACGTCGGCAGGTCGTAGAGGATCGGCAGCAGGTCCGGCGTCCGGGGCACGAGCGCGACGTACACGGGGAAGCCCGCCGTGGACGCCGCGGTGCGGATCCGGCTCAGCTCGGTGGCCGGCATCGCCGGGGCGAGCCGCTCGTCGACGTAGACCCGGTCCTTCGTCCAGGCGGCCGCGATCCGGTCGGGCAGCGTCGGGGTCGCGGCCTCCGCACGGACCGGGAGGAACGTGAGGAGTACGAAGGCGACGGCAACTAAACGGGCGGGCATCGCGGACAGCGTACGACGACCGGAGGTGGACACGTACACACGGACGCGGGACCTGGACACGTGGTTCCCGGGGTGCCGCGGACCTGCCCGGACGTGACACGGCCCTGGCTCGGACAGGGGAGACCAAGCCAGGGTCGCGGGTGCCACGGGCAGAAACGCTTCTACATGAACCGCGTCCTCACCAGGGCAGATCGTGGGGCAGATCAATCTGCCCCGAGGTGGCCTCCGGCTCGACCCGCGCAAGTGGCCGAGCCGGAGGAGCTGTCAGAACGCCGACTCGGGCAGATCCATGATGTCGAGGTCGGTGAGCTCGGCCTTGATCCGCTCGGCGCGGACCGTCGGCATGGTGGAGCGGACGAACCACTGGGCCGCCGCGACCTTGCCGGTGTAGAAGTCCTGCTCGGACGGGGACAGCTCGCCGCCGAGGGCGTTCAGCGCGACCTCCGCCTGACGCAGCATCAGCCAGGAGCAGACGAGGTCACCGAGCACGAACAGCAGCCGGGAGGTGTTCAGGCCAACCTTGTAGACGTTGCGCGGGTCGCCGTTCTCCGCCTGCGGGTTGCTCGCCATCAGCGCCTGGCCCATCACGCCCAGAATCTTCTGGGTGTCCTCCAGGCCCTTGGCCAGCAGCGTCCGCTCTTCCTTCAACCGGCCGTTGCCCGCCTCGGAGGCGACGAAGCCCTGGATCTGCTCGGCCAGGTGGCCCAGCGCCTTGCCCTGGTCCTTGATGATCTTGCGGAAGAACAGGTCCTGGCCCTGGATCGCGGTCGTGCCCTCGTAGAGCGTGTCGATCTTCGCGTCCCGGACGTACTGCTCGATCGGGTAGTCCTGCAGGAAGCCGGACCCACCGAACGTCTGCAGCGACTCGGTCCCGAGCAGCGTCCACGACTTCTCCGAGCCGTAGCCCTTCACCAGCGGCAGCAGCAGATCGTTCACACCCTCGGCCACGGGGTCGTGCTCACCGGCGTACCGGGCTTGCTCAGCGCGGTCCTGGTACGTCGCTGTGAACAGTACGAGCGCCCGCAGCGCCTCGGCGTACGCCTTCTGGGTCATCAGCGACCGACGTACGTCGGGGTGGTGGGTGATCGTCACCCGCGGGGCGTCCTTGGCCGGGTTGGTCAGGTCGGCGCCCTGGACCCGTTCCTTGGCGTACTCCAGCGCGTTCAGGTAGCCGGTGGACAGGGTGGCGATCGCCTTGGTGCCAACCATCATCCGCGCGTACTCGATCACCTGGAACATCTGCGCGATGCCGTCGTGCACCTCACCGAGCAGGTAGCCCTTGGCCGGCACGGTCTCGCCGAAGGTGATCTCGCAGGTGGTGGACACCTTGATGCCCATCTTCTTCTCGACCCCGGTGACGAAGGCGCCGTTGCGCTCACCGGTCAGCTCGCCGGTCTCCAGGTCGAAGTCGTACTTCGGGACCACGAACAGGCTCAGGCCCTTGGTGCCCGGGCCGCCGGCGCCTTCGACACCCTGCGGGCGGGCCAGCACCAGGTGGACGATGTTCTCGGTCATGTCGTGCTCGCCCGAGGTGATGAACCGCTTGACGCCCTCGATGTGCCAGGTGCCGTCGTCCTGCAGGGTGGCCTTGGTGCGGCCGGCGCCGACGTCGGAGCCCGCGTCCGGCTCGGTCAGCACCATGGTGGCGCCCCAGCCGCGGTCGATCATGTGGTGGGCGATCTTCTTGTCCCGCTCGGTGCCGTTGCGCCAGACGACGTGCGCGAAGTTCGGGCCGGCGGCATAGATGTGGACGGCCGGGTTCGACCCGAGCACCAGCTCGGCCGCACCCCAGCGCAGCGACGGAGGCGTCGGCTGACCACCCAGCTCCGGCGGGAGCTCGAGCTTGTACCACTCGGCGTCCATGTAGGCGTGGAAGCTCTTTTTGAAGGCCTCCGGCATCCGCACCTCGTGCGTGGCCGGGTCGAAGACCGGCGGTGTCCGGTCGGACTCCTCGAACGACTCGGCGAGCTCGTTCCTGGCCAGGCGGTCGATCTCCGCCAGCACCTCACGTGCGGTGTCGACGTCCATGTCGGCGTACGGGCCCTGCCCGAGCACCGCATCACGGCCCAGGACCTCGAGCAGGTTGAACTCGATGTCCCGCAGATTCGACTTGTAGTGGGTCACAGGATTCCCCTACCTCTTGGAAGCTTGGCCTCTTCGCAGCGTGATACTCACGAGTAACTTGAGTATATACCCGCCGGTAACGGGGTCAAAGTGAGATTGGGTGTGAGGTATGAAGCTGATATACGAGACGCACTCGACCACCCGCGACAACGAACGCGGAATCGCGACCGGCTGGCAGCCCGGCGAACTGTCGGAGGAGGGGATCCGGGAGGCGATCGCGATGGGGGCGCGGCGACGCGAGGTCGACGTCGTCTTCAGCTCCGACCTGCGGCGGGCCGTGCATTCGGTGGAGCTGGCCGACCTGACCGTGCCGCACTTCCAGGACTGGCGACTGCGCGAGTGCGACTACGGCGACCTGAACGGCGCCCCGGTCGACGCCCTCGAACCACGCGTCGACCGGGTCCACAAACCATTCCCCGCCGGCCAGAGCTACTGGGATGTGGTCGAACTCACCCGCTCGTTCCTGGCCGACCTCAAACGCTGGCACAACGGCCAGGTCGTCCTCGTAGTAGCCCACTCGGCAAACCGCTGGGCCTTCGAACACCTCCTGGGCAGCCACGCTCCGCTGGAGGACCTGATCACGGCCCCGTTCAACTGGCAACCAGGATGGGAGTACGACGTCTAGGGCGTGTAGACGGTCGCGCTGCCGTAGAGCTTCTGGGTGAAGGCGGTCATGTAGGAGGCGGTGTCGGACTCGGTGAGGTTGTAGGTGAGGAAGACGCCGTACCCCTCGTCGACCGTGCGCTGGGCGAGACTGGCTGCTGTCGAGGAGCTGGTTGCTGTGTACGACACGGCGGCCGGGGAGAGGCGCGACTTCGAGGTCGGGCCGCTCGGGACGCCCCAGGTTCCGTAGTACGGGTTCCAGGCGTAGTTGAAGGTGTTGGCGATGCTCTGGCCGTTGTAGGTCAGGCGATCCGCGGCCGGGCCGATGTCGTAGAGCGTGATCAGCTTGTCCGGCAGCTTCTGGCGCAGCGCCTGGACCAGGTAGACGAACGAGAAGTCGTTCGGCTGGCCGGTGCCGTTGTTGCCGTACTCGGCGTACTCGTCGTCGAAGTCGATACCGTCCAGGCCGTACTGGTTGACCGCGTCGGCGAGCTCCTGGGCGAACGCGTCGGCCGCGGCCTGGGTCGGGAAGTTGGCGAAGCCCGCGCCCTGGTGGTTGCCGAGGATCGACAGCAGGACCTTGATGCCCTTCTGCTGCAGGGGCCGGACCTGGGTGGCGACGTTGTCGAGCACGCTCTGCACGTTCTCGTTGCAGGACAGGTAGGCCTTGGTGCCGTCGTAGTTGATGTTCGCCGCGAAGATCACCGCGACGTCGATCACCTGGGCGCCGCCGTTGGCCAGCGTGTACTTGCCGGCGCTCAGCATGCTGTGGTCGTTGACCTCGATGTAGGCGACCGTGACCGGACCGGTCTTCCGGCCTCTGCAGCGCTTGTCCTGCGCCAGCGCGGGCAGGGTGCCGGTGGCGGCCGCGGCGGTGCCGGCGGCGAGAGCTGACAGCAGGGTCCTTCTGCGCATGAGCTGTGGACTCATTCGATCGACTCCTCGTCAAAGGTGGGCGGTGCGCTATATCGGTTAAGTACCCCTCGCCGCCTGGCGGCATCCCCAGGCGGCGACGGAAGATAAACCGGTATAGCGACCCCGATCATCGATCGATGCTTCGGCACTGTCAAGGGCCTACCGGGCGGGAAGCTCCCAGAACCGCACCCGCTCGATGATCTCCTCCGGTATCACGTTCACGGCGACGCCGTCGGTGAACTTCATCGGCGTGGGCTTGTCGCGCGTCAGCCCCCAGGCGAGCCGCTTCCCCATCCCCAGGACGATGGCCAGGCTGGGCTTGCCCGGATCCCGCACAGAGAACACCGGATAGCTGCTCGGGTCGTAGGGGAACACCATCCCGCCGTCCATCAGCCGTCCGTGACCGTCGTCGCGGACGAGGCCGGCCAGCGTGTGGATGCCGCTGAGACCGTACTTCACCTTCGGGTCCGGGTGCGGCACCTTGTAGTGCTGGACGACGATCGCCATCCGTCCGACCGGAGTCGTCCCGGCCCAGTAGATCCTCGGCTCTCCGATCATCGCGTCCCAGGCGTTTCCCGAGAGCGGGTTGCCGGGTTTGCCATGCTCCGCTCGCTGCTTGGCCCGCCAGGTCGCGAGGACCTGGTCGAGGAACGCCCGGTCACCGGCGAGGTCGCCGCCCGTGTCGTGCTTCATCAGGATCGCGTAGTGATCGTCCGGCGCGGCCTTGATCGGATCCACCCAGGGAGTCGACGTCGCGGCCGGCGGCTGCACTGCGCGGTCGCGAAGTGTGGGTACGGCGACCACGCCGGCCGCGACCGCCGCCACGGCCAGGGCGCCGGCGCCGACAGCAGTGAGTCCGCGCCGGCGGACACGGCGGGCGCCGCCGAGGCGGACGCGGTCGAGCAGATCAGACGGAGCCTCGATGTCCTCCACGTCGGCAGTCAGGCGGTGCTTGAGTTCGGTATCGGTCATCGCAGTCCCTCCAGGATCGTCGGTTCGGTGATCAGGCGGAGCCGGTCGAGGGCGCGCGACGTCTGGCTCTTCACGGTGCCGACCGAACAGCCCAGCGCCTCGGCGGCCTGGGTCTCGGTCAGGTCGTCGTAGAACCGCAGGACGATCACGGCCCGCTGCCGCGGCGGCAGTGCGCGCAGTGCGGTCAGCAATTCGTCCCGTACGGCGTGCCGGTCGGAACCGTCCGGCGTCGGCCGGTCGTGGTCGGCGTCGAACTCCACCTCGGTGGGCCTGCGGCGCCGGGTGCGCCAGCGGTTCGTCGCCAGGTTGGTCAACGTCTTCCGCGCGTACGCGTCCGGTGCGCCGGACCGGATCCGCGGCCAGTGCACGTAGATCCGCTCGTACATCTCCTGGACCAGGTCCTCGCCCGCCTGCCGGTCGCCGGTGAGCAGGACGGCGGTCCGGAGCAGCCGGGTCGCGCTGCCGCGGACGAACTCGTCGAAGTCCTCACCGCGAGTCGCCATCGTCCCTCCTTCTCTGTCAAGCAGGAAAACACCAACGGCGCGCGGATGGTTGCATCCCGGGGGTCGCGCTGATGGTGAGTAATGGACGAAGATGGTCGTGGCGGGTGCGAGAAACTTACGGAAGAGGATCCCTGGTCATGCGAGTCATCGGGTTGATGTCCGGGACGTCGTACGACGCGATCGATGCGGCTGCGGCGGACCTGAGGCTGGACGGCGATCAGCTGGTACTGACGCCGCTCGGCCTGCTCAGCCAGCCCTACTCGGACGAGTTGCGTGCTGCCGTTGCCCAGTCGTTGCCACCGGCAAGTACGACGGTCGAGCAGGTGTGCCGGCTGGACACCGGGATCGGGCAGGCGTTCGCCGAGGTGGCCCGGCAGGCGGTCGAGCAGCTGTGTGGTGGGTCCGCCGATCTGATCGTGTCGCACGGGCAGACGGTCTTCCACTGGGTCGACGGCGGTTCGGTGCGCGGGACTCTGCAGCTGGGACAGCCGGCGTGGATCGCGGAAGCGACCGGGGTGTCTGTGGTGTCCGATCTGCGGGCGCGTGATGTGGCTGCCGGTGGGCAGGGGGCGCCGCTGGTCAGCATCATGGACGTGCTCTGGTTGCGCGGGCGGACCGGCGTACCGGTGGCGTTGAACCTGGGTGGGATCGCGAACATCACCGTGGTGCACGGTGAGCCCGTTGCCTTCGACACCGGTCCGGCGAACGCGCTGATCGATGCGGTTGTGACGGAGCTGACCGGGCGGCCGTTCGACGCGGACGGGGTGATGGCTGCTCGCGGGCAGGTGCACGTGCCGTTGCTCGAGCGGTTGCTGGCGGATCCGTACTACGGGCGGCCGGCGCCGAAGTCGACCGGGAAGGAGCTGTTCAACCTCTCGTACCTTGCCCACGCGATGGAGGGTCTGCCCGAGATCCCCGCCGATGACCTGGTCGCCACTGTGACGATGCTCACGGCGCGGACCGTCGGGGATGCGGTCCGGCGGTACGGCGGGACCGAGGTGATCGCGTCAGGTGGTGGGATCCGCAACCCGGTGCTGATGAAGCTGCTCGAGTCGGAGCTGGGGGTGCCGCTGCGTACGACGGACGAGCTGGGGCTCCCGTCCGCGGCGAAGGAGGCGTACGCGTTCGCCGTACTGGGCTTCCTGACGATGCATGGGCTCGGCGGGACGGTCCCGAGCTGCACGGGCGCACGGCACTCGAGCGTGCTCGGGTCGATCACTCCGGGGGTGTCTGGGCTGCCCGTCGTGACGGATGACGTGCAGCCTCCCGTGCGCCTCCTGGTGCAGTGACCGCACACTAGTCCTTGTGACGAGGTTGTTCGTGGTGACTGGTGCACCTGGTGCGGGGAAGTCGACCGTGGTGCCTGAGTTGGTCCGGTTGAATCCGGGGAACCTGGTTGTGATGGACATGGACGAGCTACTGGACGATCACGGCCGGTTGCTCGGGCTCGACATCACGACTCCGACCGCGGCCCCGATCTGGCCGGCGTACAACGCGCTGTGGTTGCGTGTCACCGAGCTGATCCGGCGGTCCGGGATCCCCGTGCTGCTGCTGTCGCCGCTGCTGCCCGCGGAGTTGCCGGAGGGCCGGTGGTTGCATCTGGACTGTCCCGACGCGGTACGGCGGAAACGGCTGGCCGGGCGTGGTTGGGCGCCGGGGCAGATCGCGGAGGCCTTGGCGGACGCGGCTGAGCTCCGCAAGCATGTGCCGCGGTCGGTGCGGGGTGATGTGGCGCCGGAGCGGTGCGCGAAGAGCATCCTCGACTGGATTCGGGGCGAACGCTTCGGCAAGACCCTGAGCCTGTGGGGACGGCTCCGCAGTTGACCTTCGAGTTGGTGCAGGGGTGAGGGTCGGTGCATGTTGACGATCAGTGAGTTCGCCAGGCTGGTGGGGTTGGCGCCGAGCGCGCTGCGGTTCTACGACGACTGCGGACTGCTCCCGCCCGCGTCGGTGGACGGCTCGAACGGGTACCGCTACTACTCCCCGTCCCAGCAGCCCCGTGCCCACCTCCTCCGCGACCTCCGCGAGATCGACCTCCCCCTGGCCGACGTCCGCGTCGCCCTGGACGCAGACCCCGCCGTACTGGCGGAACTGGTCCGAGCTCACCTACGCACCGTCGAGGCAAAGACCACCGCCGCCCGGGCAGCCGCCGAACACCTGCTGACGAACCTCCTCGCCCCGAAAACCACAGTCACTCTGGGAGGCCCCGAACTATCCAGCGCGCTCCGCCAAGTAACCCCCGCCGCCAGCAGTGCACCTCCCGAGGAGCTGGAGATTCTGGGGTGCGTGTCGGTAGAACTGGCGCCGGACGAGGTCACGTTCGTGGCGACGGACAGGTATCGGCTGGCGGTGCGGACCGTGCGACCCGTGGAGTTCGAAGGGCCGGCGACGCGCGTGCTCGTGCGGGCCGAGGAACTTGCCGCGCTGGGGAGGTGGGCCGCCGCGGGCGACGTCGTCCGGCTGGAGATCGACTCTGATGGTGCAACGCTCGTACGTGGCGATGAGGTCCGTGAGATCGCGGTTGTGGATGCGGAGTATCCGGCGTACCAAACCATCCTCGAGGGTCTCGCTCCACCAGCTTGCCGGGTAGTCGTGGACCGCGCCGCGCTGTTGACCGCCCTGCATGGGCGGGAGGTCGTTGCCTTCAGCATCACCTCGGACACCCTCTCGATCGACGACGACGTGAACCTCGAGGTGATCGGCTCAGGTGCCGCGCGGATCGGGTTCACCGCGAACCTCCTCGCCGCCGCACTGGAAGCGAGCGTCGGGCCCGACGTCCTCCTCGAGATCTGCGCGCAGGACCGTCCGGTCGTCGTACGCTCGGCCGACCAGGGCACGTTCACCACTCTCGTGATGCCCGTCCGGCTGGACGGGTGAATCGGGCCTACTACGGCTGGCTGGCAGGCTCCACACTCTCGGTCTTCGGCGACACCGCCCTGTTCTTCGCCCTCGGCTGGGCAGCGACGGGCATCGGCCCACACGTGGCCGGGCTGGTCCTGACCGGCTTCACCCTGCCCCGCGCCGTACTCCTCTTACTCGGCGGCGTACTAGGTGACCGCCTCGGCCCCCGACGCCTCCTACTGGCCTCCTCCGCAACCGTCGGCACCTGCTGCCTCGCCCTCGCCCTGGTCGTCCACGCCGCCGGCGTATCGGCAGGCCTGCTGCTGGCGACCGCAACAGTCGTCGGGACCGTCGACGCCTTCGCGCTACCGGCTGCCGGCGTACTGCCTCGCCTCTTCGTCCGCGACGACGACCTCGCAAAGGCGATGGCGCTGCGTACGTCGTTGACCCAGCTCATCACTCTTGCCGGTGGACCGCTCAGCGGCTTGCTCGTCGCCACGATCGGGCTGGTAGGTGCGCTCGTACTCGACGGCCTGACCTTCGCCGTCCTGTTCTGCGTGCTGCTGGCAATCAAACCGCCGTACGACGTGAGCCCTCCGACCGACCGCGGATCCGTCGTACGCGCGGCGCTGGACGGTCTCCGGGTCGCCTGGGTGGATCCGGTCCTGCGACGTGTCCTGTTAGTGGTCGCACTGGTAGCGGCCTTCGTTCTACCGGTGACCTCTTTATGTGTGCCGCTACTCGCACGGTCCCAGGGCTGGTCCGCCGGCCAAACCGGCTTCGTCGTCGCCGGAAGCGTGGCAGGCGGACTCACCATCACACTCCTGGTAGCCCGCTACGGGACCTTCCATCAGGCCGGCCGAGCCGCCGGCCTCGGCTGTCTCCTCGCAGCACTCGCAATGACAGGCCTCGCGCTGGCGCCGTCGGTAGCAATAGCGGTCGCCGCCACCCTGATCCAGGGCCTAGGCATCGGCCTGTTCACCTCACACGTCGCGCCCGTCTTCATCCGCAGTACGCCGAGATCCCACCTGACCCGCCTGCAGTCCCTACTCTCCCTGGCCCAAACGGTCCCGCTCATCGCCTCAACAAACCTCCTGGCCTCCCTCCCCATCCGCCAAGCCCTAGCTCTGTCCGCCACCACAACAGCCCTAGCCGCCCTGGCCCTACTCCACCTAAAACCAACTGCCGAACAGATCCGCGACTAGTTCGGGAAGTGGACTTGGAAGGTGGGGTACTCGGGTTGGGGGCAGGGGTCGCCTTGGTGGCCCAGGTGTTCGTAGAAGGGGGCTGCGGTTTGGGCGTTGGCCTGCCATTCGAGGTGGCGGACCCGGGTGGAGGCCCAGGTGATGACGGCGGTCATGAGGGCTCGGCTGGCGCCGGTATGGCGGCTGTCGGGGTGGACGTAGAGGTCGTGCAGGCGCGCCTGGTGATGACGGCCGGCGCGGAGGTGGGGGCCGTAGTCCTGGATGACTGCATAGCCGATCAGGCCGTTGTCGTCGTACCCGAAGGCTGCCCAGCGCGGGTCGGCGACCAGTCCCGTGTAGAGCTCCCGGGTGTCCGGTTCATCCAGTGCGGTGCCGAATCCCTTCACCAGCGGCCACAACTCGGCCCAGTCGTCCATGGTCAGCTTTCGTACGGCCATACCCGACAGGATCCCATCGCGGCGTACCAAAAAGCAGCTGGTTTATTGACAACATGTTGACTACATGACAACATGTTGTCCATGAAGACAGCTTATGTGGGTGTGTACGAGACGTGGGCAGACTGGGAGATCGGGCATCTGCTCGTCGAGCTGCGGACGGGCCGGTTCACCGGGCAGCCGTGGCAGGTCGTGACGGTGGGGGAGTCGACGGAGCCGGTGGTCACGATGGGCGGGCTGCGGATCGTCCCGGACATTGCGATCGTCGACGTGGAGCCCGATGAAGGCGACCTGCTGGTACTCGCGGGATCCGCCACCTGGGACGACGGCGGCGGGGACGCGTTCGCGAAGCTGGCCGGGAAGTTCCTCGACGACGGGATCCCGGTGGCGGCGATCTGTGGTGCGACGAGCGGGCTGGCGCGGGCGGGTCTACTGGATGACCGCAAGCACACCAGTGCGGCGAAGGAGTACCTGCAGGCCAGCGGCTACCAGGGCGGCGACAACTACGTGGACGAGCGGGCCGTGATCGGCGGCGACGTGATCACGGCCGGACCCGACTCGCCGGTGCAGTTCGCGCGGGCGACGTTGCAGCGGCTCGGGCTCGCGGACGAGCAGAAGCTGGACGCGTACGAAGGCGTGTTCCACCGCTCCGACCCGGCCGCCTATCCGATCCTGGTGGGATGACGGTTCCACCGCGCGAAGACTGGCCGAAGCCGAAGCGGCAGACGGAAGGTGGCGCGCTCTTGACCGATGTCGTCCTCGCCACCTTCCGGCTGAACGCCCGGCTGATGGAGGCCGCCCAGGACCTGGCCGCGCAGGGCGGGATCACCGCCGCATGGTGGCAGGTACTCGGCGGCGTCCTCGACGAACCGCGGTCCGTCGCCGACGTCGGCCGGATCATGGGTGTCAGCCGGCAGGCGGTCCAGCGGATCGCCGACCTACTGGTCGAACGCGGCCTCGCCGAGTACCGCCCGAATCCGGCGCATCGCCGCGCCAAACTACTCGCCTGCACCGAGGCCGGCTACTGGGCGATCCGGCGGATCGCCATGGTCCAGCACCCGTGGACCTCCGAGCTCGCCAAGTCCGTCGACCTCGACGACCTCCGTACGACGCTCAGCACCATGCAGACCCTGATCACCAAGCTGGAAGAAGCTTGACGCTCAGACTGCGGCCGTAGGTCCGCGCGGTCGTGAACGTCAGCCGCGTCCCGGTCAGCGTCCGAACCACCTGTACGCCGGGAGTCGCCGACGCCGGCCGCAGGTACTGGGCCCAGAGGTTCACCGTAATCGTGGACCTCTTCGTGGTCGGGTCCGACACGGCGACCGTGACTGCGCTCGACTGTCGTTGAACCAGCACGGACGCGGGCCCGTCGATGGTCAGACCCGGCAAGTTGTGATGGCCCGACGTGAAGGTGTTCGCGCCGGTCAGCCGCAGTTCGAGATGCTGGATCGCCTGCAAACGCGAGGTATTCGCGAGCACCACGACCCGCCCGTGCTGATAAGACCGCAACAAGAATTCCGTTGCGTTAGGCACCAATGCGTACGCCATCGACCGCGTTGTCCCGGCCGGCTGCGCAACAGTCAGCCCGAAGACCTGCTTGCTCACCGCGGTATCCGGGTTCGACGCCCGCACCACCCGTCGGCTCCGCGTCACCTGCTCCAGCCCCACCGACACCGCGGTCGGCTGCAGGAAGTAGTACCCCAACGCCACCCGGCCATCGGTGTACCGCAACCACCGCGGATCGACCGTCCCGGCCCCGGTCCACGCCCGCCCATCCCGCCGTACGCCGGTAATTGCGACAGCGTCCCCGGGAGCCGCCAGCCGGGTATCGAGCGTCGTGGTCACCCCGCGATCCGCATCACCAACCCCAGCTGCGAGGACGACGATCTCGTCGTCGAGCAGGAACCACGACTTGGTCGCCGACGCGTTGCGGTAGACCACGAAGTCGTCCGGCAAGCTGTCCCGCGACGCGTACGCGAAGTCGTCCGACTGCACCCACCCGGCCGCGCCGTACGGGCCGAGCGTCGCGCCGCCGGAGTGCACGTTGGTCCCGGTCGGGAAGTACACGTAGGTGTTCTGCTCCTCCGACGACGCGGTGAACGTCGGCGGGTTGTCGTAGTACTGCGTCCCGTACAGCTCGGGGATCGTCTTGCGGGTCTCCACCGGCGCGGTGACCCCGGCCAGCCCGTACGGCGAGACTGTCGTGAAGTAGTCGACGCCGTACGACTGGGTCTGGTCCTGGCCGGTCAGGTAGAGGTAATGCGCGCCGTCGCCCTGGAACCAGGGCATCAGGTTCTCGCCGCTCATGTACTCGTACTTGCTGATCCGCTCCGAGTTCCGCGCCAGCGCGAACGCGTAGCCGGGCCGCCGGTGCACGGTGCGATCCATCGCGTTGAACGCCGTACTGCTTGCGGCCGGGTTGAGGTCGGCCGGGACGATCGCGGGATCGGCCTTGATATCGACGTACCGGCCGATGCTCACCGGCGACACGAAGCTGTTCACGTTGATCGTCGGCCGGGCGGTGAACTTGGCGAAGGCCTTCAGCCTGCCCGCGTCGGCGCCGGTCGCGTAGTCGGCCAGGTCGACGATCGCCTCCACGACCACCGCGACATCGTCGTACCCGGTGGCTGTCCGGGAGACCGCGCGGCCCTTGACGATCTCCATCATCCAGCCCTCGAAGATCAGCGGCGCGAACCCGTGCTCGACCCAGCCCTGGACCACGCCGACGAGGTCGTCACCCTGCGCGTACTCCGTCCCCGCGAGCACCTTGACGGTCTGCACGACCCGGCTGAGCAGGCCCTTTCCGTACGAGCCCGTGTACGCGACCGACGCGTGCTGGATGAACGAGCCGTCCGCGTAGTACCCATCGGTGACGCCGTGCTGGAGGTTGTACGGGTCGACGGTCGCGAACACGGTGAACTGGTCCTGCAGTGCCTTCCGCAGTCGCGCGTCATCACCCATCAGCGCGCCCTGCAGGACCCGGTTGGCGGTGATGTCGACCAGGTTCGCGCCGGTGTGGAACCGCGAGTCGAGGTCGACGTCGCCGTCCTTGCCGTTGCGCAGGTAGGCGTCCATCGAGGGCACGTACAGCGAGATGAGGTCGGCCGGCGCATCGAGCAGAACGAGCGTCTTCGACACGAACGTCGAGATGCCGATCTCCCAGGTGAACCAGTTGCCGTAGTACCCCTTCGACTGGTCGCCGTAGTAGTTCTCGTGCAACCAGACCAGCTTCTCGGCCACCCGGGCGCGCACCTGCTCGTTGCCCTGCAGGTCGGACGCCGGGCCGGGGCGCGTGGTCGCGAGCGCGATCTCATAGAGATGCTGGTACGACGAACTCAGATTCGGATCGCTGGTACCGAGCGGGAGGCCCTTGAAGAGCTCACCGGTGCCCGCGGTGTCCAGCGCCGCCAGCCAGGTCCGGGCGGTGCTGTCCATGGCGGCGAGCTTCGCCGCGACTTCCGGACGCGCGTTGGACTCCGCCGTACCCGCGTAGATCGCGATCGTGTTGGCGAGCAACTGGTCCGCGTCAACGTCCACGGTGGCCGCGGCTGCTGCGGCGTCGGCGGCTCGAGCGGTCGGCGCGGGGTTGACGGCGGTCAACAGCGCGGTGGCGGGTACGAACGACAGCAGGCGGCGACGGGTGATGTCCACTGATACTCCCGGGCGAATGGGAAAAACCTCACCCCGGGAGTCAACCAGGTGAAACTATCCTTCGACAAGCGCTTACCGCTGACGAGTCAGGAGCCGCCCGCGCCGACCAGCTGGCCATCCATCGACAGGATCCGGATCGGAGTGCCGGCCGCCTTCGTCGGGATGACCACGGCGACCTGGTGGAGGTAGTCCTGGTGCAGGGTCTGCGTGTACTTGACCATGCTGCTGAAGGCGGTCGCCTCGCCGCTGGTCCAGTACGCGTTCGAGCCCGGCTCGACGCGCTGGAGGTACTGCTCGGTGAGCGAGAGGAACACGAGGGCCTCGCCGGACGCCGTGATGAAGGTCAGCGGTTCGCCGGACGGCAGGAACGCGTCGGTGACGCTGGCGATGTACGGCTCGGCGGTGTCCGTGGCCTTGGACTTTGCCCGCAGCTCGAGCAATTTCGTCGTACCGAGGGAGGGCGTGAACAGCTTCGCCTGCGGTGCCTTCAGGCCACCGGTCAGGTACGCCGCCAGGTCGGTGCCGACCGTGGACGGCTCACTGTGGAGCTTGGCCAGGTCGGCCTTGGTCGGGTTCCGCAGGCCTTCGAGCGAGGGGAGCTTGACCGCGTTCGACGGGTAGACGGAGTTCGTCAGCAGCCACGGGGCCGCCGCACTCTGCCGCTCCCAGACGCCGAGCTGGCGGCTGTCCGGAGCGTTCGAGATCCCGGAGTCGACCACGAACCGCATCGGGTACGACGCGAACTCGGGCGCCCCGATCTTCGGCTCGGTGAAGGTGAACGGCTTGTCCTTGTCCTTGCCGGTGGTGTCGAGCTTGCTGCCGATCAGATAGCCGGCCCGGGTCTGGGTCAGCGTCGGGTTCGCCTCGATCGACTCGGACAGCTTGGGGTCGCGGGTCTGGTTGGCCTTGTTGTTCAGGTCGTTGTAGCGCCGGACGACCGCCTGTGCGTCGGCGAGCGTGACGGCCGGGCGGGTCTCGGTCAGCTCGGCGGTGTTCTTGGCCGGCAGCAGCGCGCAACTCGTTGTCGTGAGCAACATTGCGCCGCTGGCCAGGAGAGCGGCGGTCTTGCGGACTGCCTCGTCGCTCTTCTGGAACTCCGGCGACTCGACCAGGGAGACGGTCTCGGGCTCGTCCACGACCGGCTGCTCCACGGTCGGCTCCTCGTACGCGCGGTCTTCGTAGGCGCGGTCCTCGTAGGAGCGGTCTTCGTATGAGCGGTCCTCGTAGGTGTGGGCGTCGTAACTGCGGTGGTCCTGCATGGAGCCGACGGCGACCAGGCGGGCGGGGGACTTCGCCTTGGCGACTGCCGCGGGAGACATGAACATCGGGGCTGCCGGCACCGCGGACGGCGCCGGTGCGAACGGGCTGACCCGCTCCGGCGCGTACGGCGACACGGGCTCCGGCGCGGGGGCGGACGGTGTGGCGGAGGTGGCGAATGCCGGCTCGTCGGATTCAGGTGCCGCGGGCATCGGTGCGACGGCTTGGGCGGTCTCCGGCGCGGAGTACGCCGGCGTCGTCGGCTGGATGCGGGCCGGCGGGATCGTGATCGGGGAGGCGGTCGTCACCTGAGCACGCCGCCGGCGGAAGGTGAGCATCAGACCGAGCGCGAGGATGAGGATGCCGGCGCCAAGACCGACCAGGCAGATCCCGAACGCGCGGTGCAGCTCGACGCCGAAGCGGACCTGTGCGCCGACGGCCGGACTCCCGTCCGCGTTCATCAGGACGACGTCGTACCGGCCGTCCTGGATCGGCCACTCGACGGACGGCTCGCCCGTGCCGGACTTCGCGACCCACCAGTCGAGCTCGCTCGGTGGTGTCAGCTTGGTGGTACCACCGCGCATGTCCTGAGTGCCGTACGTCGCCGGTGGGTCGAACCGGATCAGCCGGGTGTGCGCGGCACCGGTCAAGTAGTCGCGGACGTCGAGGTCCTGCCCGACGCCGACGAACAGCGGCTTGTCGCTGGTCGCGGTGACATGCAGGATCGGGCCGTGCCGGTCCAGCAGATCAGGCGCGGTGACGACGGCAAGTCCCTGACTGTTCAGCGGCCGGATCGGCGTGCTGATCGTGTTGTCCGGGCCGACCAGCCAGAAGGCTGCCAGGGCTCCGGCAACGGTGACGACCAGGCCGGCCAACGTCAGCAGCAGACCCAGGACGGTGCGGGCGAAACGCATGAAAGGCTCCCGTTGTACGACGAGCCCGGGCCGCGGCGGGTGGACCGGGCAACGAAATGCGCGCGGGACCCCGAACGGACCCCGTGTTCACTCCGTTGACACTGAATAACTGACTGCACACGGATCTGTTACTGTTTCATCAATTAACGAATGGCCGTTCACAAACTTGGAGGCGGTGAGATGGCCCGGCCGCGGCTGGTCAGCGACGACGCGATCCTGGCTGCGACCCGCCAGGTTCTGGCCGAACTGGGACCGGTGAGACTGACGCTGGCGGCGGTCGGTTCGCGGGTCGGTCTCGCGCCGCCGACGCTGATGCAGCGCTTCGGTTCCAAACGCGGGCTGCTGCTCGCCTCGGCTGCTCGCTCGCCATCGCTCGTGCTGCGTGCCGCCGAGAAAGCAGAGGACAGGAATGCGTCGCCGCTGGCCGCGCTGCGGGACTTCGCGGTGTCGGCCGTTGCCAACATCAAGCACCGTGAGCAGCTCGGCTACGGGTTCGGGTTCGACGTCGCCGACCCCGAGTTCCGGAAGCATGCCGTGGCCTACTCGGCGGCCATCGTCGACAGCTGTGCTCGCCTGTACCAATCCGCTGTCGAAGCCGGCGAGCTCCGCGCCGACACCGACGTACCAGCCCTTGCCCGTCACACCCTGGTCTGCTTCACCGGTGCTCTCCACGTTTGGTCGGTCAACGGCTGGGGCTCTCTCCCCAACTTCTTGACCGCCCAGCTCGACCTGATGCTCGCTCCTTATTCAAGTGAGGAGTGAGGACAAGGTGGCGTTGAATATCGGAGGCCAATACAAGTTGGCGAAGATTTAACCAAAGAGATCCGATGAAGAGAGTGCGGCGAGGGCTGGTCGCGGTTCCCGCGGTAGCGGTTCCGATCACGGCCGGGAGCTGAGTTTGCGAACGGTTGACCAAGGCAACGGTTTGCGACAGCACCGAAACCTTACGTGATCAACCGTTTGACCCACCGCGACGGTGCACAACAAAGCCCAGGTCCGAACATACGGGCCTGGGCTGTGACATCTGGAGCGGGTGACGGGAATCGAACCCGCACTGTCAGCTTGGGAAGCTGATGTTCTGCCATTGAACTACACCCGCGCGCCGACGGAACCCGACAGGCGAGAAGAGCATAGCCGATCGGTGCGGGCGAGGCACGGTGGGGGCGGGTCGAAACGGCGGCGTGTTGTTGCGACGTCAGCCGGATGGTGCCGAATGCATCGAAAAGGCGTCTGTCAGCGGTTTGCGCGGGGGGTTCTTGGGCAGTTTTCCACAAAGGGCACGCTCAGGACTGGGCAGGTCCGGTACTTTCTGGCAGATTAGAACGCGTTGCCGGGGGCAACATTTGGAACGCAACGTGAGGATGCGGTCCTCGCAGGGACCGGACAAGATGGTTGCGGGGCAACTGGATGAAGGGGTGAACGGTGGCAACAGACACGAGTGACGCGCTGGAGAACCTGGAGAAGGAGCTCGTCACGTTGGCACGGCGGCTGCGCGGTTTGCAGCGGACGCTGTCCGACGAGGCGCATCCGGACCTGGAGCCGGCGCAGTACGCGTTGCTGAACCACGTCGAGGAGCTGGCACCGGTGCGGATGGCCGACCTGGTGGCTGCTCTCGAGGTGGACAAGGGTCCGGTCAGCCGGGCCTGCGCACGGCTGGAAGAAGAGGGTCTGCTGAAGCGTGCGGCCGACAAGTCGGATGCACGGGCGACTCTGCTGACACTGACCGCGGCCGGAAAGCGCAAGCTGGCGGCGGCCAGGAAGAAGCGGCACAAGGTGATCGAGGACCTGCTCAAGGACTGGTCGCCGGCGCAGGTGAAGACCTTCGCCACCCAGGTGTCGCGCTTCAACAAGCTGTCAGGCTGAATTAGTTGCCTAAGGCCCGGGTCTGGTACGCCGCAACGGTACCGGAACCGAGTCCCGTGAAGGTCTGGTGGTGCGTCCCGCCGGAGAGCTGAGGGCTCCGGATGATCCACCACCAGCCAACGGACCGGGCCGACACAGGCATCGCCAGTGGAGGGGATATCCCCTCCACGTGAGCCTTCTCCCCTCGTATACCGGGGGAGAAGGCACAACTCGCGGGGATATCCCCGCGCGGTTGACAACGGCTCTGACTGGGCGGATGAGCAGCACGCTGCTAACGTGCGACCCGTGCTGCTCTCCGACCGTGACATCCTGGCCGAGATCGATGCGAAACGGGTCGAGCTGGATCCGTTCGATGCTGCGATGGTGCAGCCGTCGAGTGTCGACGTACGGCTGGACCGGTTCTTCCGAGTGTTCGAGAACCACAAATACCCGCATATCGATCCGGCCGACGAACAGCCCGACCTGACCCGGCTGGTCGAGCCGGACGGTGAGGAGCCGTTCATCCTGCATCCCGGCGAGTTCGTGCTGGGATCGACGTACGAGCTGGTGACGCTGCCCGATGACGTCGCGGCGCGGCTTGAGGGCAAGTCCTCGCTGGGCCGGCTCGGACTGCTGACGCACTCGACCGCCGGGTTCATCGACCCCGGCTTCTCCGGCCACGTGACGCTGGAGTTGTCGAACGTCGCGACGTTGCCGATCAAGCTCTGGCCGGGAATGAAGATCGGCCAGCTCTGCTTCTTCCGGCTCTCGTCGCCGGCCGAGCATCCGTACGGTTCGGCGAAGTACGGTTCCCGCTACCAGGGACAACGTGGTCCGACGCCGTCACGTTCGTACAAGAACTTCCACCGCACCGACGTCTGAGCGCAAACGAAAGGGCCCGGGAATCATCCCGGGCCCTTTGTCATCAACTCACGCGGTCGGCTTGAGATAGATGCAGATCGACTCGAGATCCATCTGGTCGGTGCCGCTCGCCTCCTGGCGGTAGACGCCTCCGTAGGCAGACACAGCCACCGGCGACTCCACCTTGCCGTTGAAGAGGCCCAGGTCACCGTTGCCGGGGCTCGGGTTGCCGGACGAGGACTCGCTGTCCGACGGCGTGTCACCGGTCGAGGGAGTATCGCCGGTCGATGGCGTGTCACCCGTCGAGGGCGTGTCGCCTGACGAAGGACTGCCCGACGGGGCCGCGCTCGGCAGGTCCTGACCGGTCTTCGCATCGAGCAGCACCGGCTGCGCCTCGGTCTTCGCGTACACGACGCCGTGGAACGCCGCGGTCAGGTCGGGTACGACGCGGCCGCCGGACTTGTCGTTGAAGCCCCAGGCCTTCTTGCCGGTCGTGTCGTCGAGGCCGATGATCTCCTTGCCGTTGGTGCAGACGACCGAGGTCGTCTGGTCCGGGAAGCACGAGTAGCCGCCGGCGCCGATGCCTTCCGGCGGGAGTGCGGGCGCCGTCTGCACCAGGGCACCGGTGGACAGATCGATCGCGTAGAGGGATTCGGTCTTGGTCCCCTGGCCGTAGTCGATGTACTTCATGCCGTAGAAGTACGCGTGCTTGGTGGTGCCGGCGACCGGCGTCAGGTAGGCCAGCTTCAACGGGAGCTGCTTCGTGACCTTCCCGCTCGCACCGTCGACCAGCATCATCGTGCCGTCGGTGGCGTTGTCCGACTGTTCACCCTTCGCACCCGCCACCACGCCGTCATGGACGGCGGCCGGGTTGATGCCCGCCACGATCGTGGCCTTCTGCGTCTTCGGGTCCGCGTACACGGTCAGGTCGTTCCGCTTCGCGTTGATGCTCCGGGCGGCACTCACACCGACGGCGACCTGGCCGCTGTCCGGGTCGTACGCCGTGTTCATCAGGTTCGGGGTGCCGATCGCGTCGGTGCCGGTCCCTTCCAGCGTGCTCACCGGCGTGGAGATCTCGGCGACCTTCTGGCCGGACATCACGTCGATCCACTGGATCAGGACCAGGCCCTTCGGCTTCTGCGTGCCGTTGCCCTTGTCGGTCTCGGCGTACGCGACCACTGCGACGTCCTTGCCGTCGACCTTGACCACCATCGGCTTGGTCGATTCGTTGACCACGGTCGTTTCGGCCGCCTTGGACGGGATCGTCCAGGTCTTGGTCGGGTCGGCGACATCGTGCCCGCTGAGCCCGGCCCAGCCGCCGACGAGCACGACCTGGCCGGCGATGCCGACCTGGGACTCGTCAAGCGTGGAGCGTCCCTGGTAGTCGGCCGACGGGTACGCCGCGGCGAGCGCGAACGCCTTCGGCGGGTCGAAGGACGGGACGGTCGGGGTGGACGGCGTGGCCGAGGTGTTGGACTGGCCGCCCTGTTCGGGCTCCGAGTCGGACTTCTTGTCGTTGCCGCCGCACCCGGCCAGCAGGACGACGGCGGCGGTGACGGCGGCTGTTGCGACCATCGGACGCAGCATCGTTGGTTACTCTCCCCAGGTCGACCGAGAATGATCGCCTGAACGCTAGCAGTGTTCGCGGGTCCCGATCGCCGTTATCCACAGGGGTTGCAGCAACCTGCACCGTCAGCCGCGTGCTTGCGTTCCCGCCCGGACCAGTCCCAGCCGCCAGAGCAGACCACACAGGGCGGCGGCTGGGCCGGTCAGCGGTACGCCGGTCATCGGACGACCGAGAGTCCGGTACCACGGTGGCGGGGCTGCGGCTGGACCTGGAGCTGGGGCTCGGTCAGCCGCCGGGAGGCGGGCTCGAGGCGGTCGGCCAGGCGGCGAAGCGCTGCGGCCAGGCCGTGTCGGGTGCCGCTCGGCTTGTCGTCGCGGCTCTGGGCCCGGACCTCGGCGGCCCGCAGCTGCTCGGCGACTCGGTAGCGTGCGATCTCTTGGTGTTCGGTGATCATGGTCGTGCTCCCCTCAACTTGTCCCCGTGTGATGTTTCTGGGTCTTCTGGCTGTTTTCGGCAGTGCTTCGCCCAGGTCCCGCCGCCTGGCGTCGGCCGGCGGGACCTCCTGGGTGAGTGGTGTCAGACCTTCAGGACGGTGATGTCGCCCGAAACGGTCCGGGCCCGCAGCGTCAGCGTGCGGTCGCCCTCGGCCGGCTTGTCGCCGGGCTCCAGCTCGCACCGGATCCGTCCGGTGACGGTCTTCAGGTCCAGGTACGCCGGGACGCCGTCGGGGACCCCGATCTGGACGTCGCCGCGGGCCGTCTCGGCCTGGACGCTCGGCCCGTCGGCGATCTCGACCTTCACGTCGCCGGAGCCGGAGGTGGCGACCGAGTGGTCGCGGATCCGCTCGATGGTGATGTCACCCGAGCCGACCTTGACGGTGGTGGGACCGGCCGCGTCGCCGACCTTGACGTCGCCGGAGCCGGTGCTCAGCCCGACCGCGTCGGCAGCCTCGCCGATGTCGATCGACCCCGAGCCGGTGCTGGCCCGGACCACGCCACCGGCGTGCCCGACCTGGACGTCTCCGCTGCCGGTGCTGACCCCGAGGTCGCCCTCGACCTGCTCGACGTTGACGTCGCCCGAGCCGGTCGACAGTCGCGCCGTACTCAACGGCATCCGTACGTCGATGTCGCCGGAGCCGGTCTTGATCCGCGCCTCCAGGGTGGACGGGGTGGCGATCCGGACCTGGATCTCCGGGCCGCGGCCACGGACGTTGCGGGGACCCTCGACGATCAGCTCGCCGTCCTCGATGTAGAAGGCGACGTCGTCCTCGGGGCCGCTGTCGACGTCCAGGTCGACCACGGTCTCGGTGCCGTCGGCCGGCACGATCTCGACCCTGCCGGAGCCGATCTCGATCCGGACCCGGTCGAGCTTGCTCGCGTCCTCGACGATCTGCTTGCTGAAGCTCACTGGACCCATCCCGTCATCCGTTGTCCCGGACCGTGGCCACCATTGCCACGGCGCTGATTCTCGTCCCGCCGGCGTTCCTTGTCGTCGCGGCGGCGGTCGCGGTCGTCGCGCCGGCGGTCCCGGTCGGCCCGGTCCCGGTCACCCCGGCCACGTCGGCCGCGGTCGTCGGATCCGAACACGCCCTCGTCGCTGAAGGGGCCACCCGGGCCGAACACGCCGTTCGGTCCGAAGACCCCGTCGGGGCCGAGCGGGCCGTTCGGACCCAGCGGTCCGTCCGGGCCGAAGACACCGGCGCGCGGCGGGCGCGGTGGCCGGGGCGGGCGTGTGCCGCGGCGGCCGCGGTCGCCCAGCTCGGTCATCACGGTGCGCATCAGCCACGCGTTCAGGGAGATCCCGTCCTCCGCGGCAGCTGCGTCCGCCCTGTTCTTCACCGACATCGGCAGCCGCAGGGTGATCCGCGCGGTCGGCTCGTCGGCGTCCGGGATCACCTCGTCGGTGACCTCGGTGTCGGTCTCGTCGATGTCGTCGTCAGTCTCGTCCGGACCGGTCAGCTGGCTGGGAGCCGGCGTAACCACGAACTCGGGACGGCCACCGGCCATCCGGAGCTCGACCGAACCCGGGGACAGCTCGCGGCTGATCTCCCCGGCGGCGTCGGACAGGGCTGAGATGAGGGCCAGGCGGCCCGCGTCATCCAGCGTGGCCCCGAGGCGCTGTGCCACGGAGCGAGTCTGGTCGTCGGCCAGGGCGGTTGCGTTCTCCACGCTCCGCCGGACCGATTCGAGGTAGTGGTCAAGTTCCATGGCAGCAAGCATGACGTCATCGTGACGTCACTGTCAACCCCTCTGATGTCAGAGTTGATGTCATGGCGTCGTCACGGTGGCGGCATGGCCGCGGCACGGCACAATGAGAGCCAGTCGTCGACAGGAGGAACTGTGTCCAGAGGAGTGCTCGTCACAGGCGCGTCCAGGGGTGTCGGCGCGGCCGCCGCGCGGGCGTTCGCCCAGGCCGGCGATCGGGTCGTGCTGCACTGCCGCGGGGCGGTCGACCGGGCCGAGGAGATCCGGGCCGGACTGCCTGGAAACGGTCACGCGGTGGTGGCTGCAGATCTTGGTGATTCGGCCGCAATCCCTGCCCTGGTTGAGGAATCGGCCACACTGCTCGGGCGGATCGATGTTTTGGTGAACAACGCGGCGATGTTCGTCGACGAGCCGGTCGCGGGGTCCCGGCGGATCGGGCATCCGCTGGCGGAGACGTCGTACGACGAGTGGGTTTCGGCGTGGCGTCGTACGTTGGCGGTGAATCTGGAAGGGGCGGCGCACGTGACCTGGTGCGTGGCGCGGCAGATGCTCGACAAGGAGCCTGCCGAGGGCGTACGGCGGGGCGCGATCGTCAATGTCGGATCGCGCGGGGCCTACCGAGGCGAGCCGGATGTGCCCGCGTACGGCGCTTCCAAGGCTGGATTGCACTCGTTGGGACAGTCACTTGCTGTTTCGTTGGCGCCACATGACATCACCGTGACGTCAATCGCGCCCGGATTCATCGCCACGGATATGACTGAGAGCTTCCTGGCGGGTCCGGGTGGCGATGCGATTCGGGCTCAGAGCCCGTTCAATCGCACCGCCACCGCGGAGGAGGTTGCTGACGCCATCTACTGGCTCGCGTCACCGCAGGCCGGGTGGTCGAGTGGCGCCGTTCTGGACTTCAACGGAGGGTCGTACCTGCGTTAGTAGACCTCGAGCTCGACGATGCGCGAGTAGGTGTGGTCGTTGCCGTCGAGGCAGAGGATGCGGACGGCAGTGGCCTGGACGGGGGTGAAGGTCGAGGTGACGTGACCGACGGTGTTGCCGCGGACCTGGGCGACCGTCTGCCAGGCGCCGTTGTTCTGGACCTGGACGTCCCAGTCGCGCAGGCCTTGGACGGTAGCCGGGTACTTGGTCGAGTCCAAGGTGTAGAGCTCGACGCGGCTGATCGTGGCCGGCTGGGACAGGGCAACGTCGTACGTGTCCGGGAAGACCGCTCGGGTGCCGTCGTTCCAGCCGGTCAACGTGTCCCAGTGCTCGGAGTCCTTGTCGCCGTCGAGCGCGCCGCAGAGGGTGAAGTTCCCGTGCGTCGAGGACGCGGCCGCCTGCTCGCCGAGGGCGAGATTGTCGCCAGGACCCTTGGGTGGCAGGGGATTCACGGTCACCGGGACGGTCAGCCGGGACCGGTCGACCTCGAGGTCGATCTGGTACTTGCCGGGCTTGGTGTCGCGCGGCACCCGGACCTCGACCGGTGCTGACACCGGCTGGTCGGGATCGACGGCCGGGAGCCAGGAAGAGAACAGCTCCCGGGACAGTTGCAACGGACCACTCGGATCGAGCGTCAGGTCGGCGTACCGATCCTTGCTGCCGGTGTTGGTCATGGTGAGGTTCAGATAGCCGGGTAAGCAGGGTAGGCCGACCACACTGAGCTGCTGCGGATCGGTGCTCACGGCCACGTCTTTCGTTGCCTGGGGCACCGAACTCGCGCCGGTCAGACTTGCCGCCACGGCGGCGGCCAGGGTGACGGACTGCCAGCGGATCTTCATCGCTGCTCCTCGGAGATGCCCGGGACGCCGTCTTCGACGACGAGTTTGGTCCGGGTACTGACGGTGCCGTTCTGGACGCTGACCTTGTCGACCACGCGGTAGTCGGAGATCCACCGCTGCGGGGTGATGGTGCAGCTGACGTAGCCGCGCTGGAAGTTGCCGAACTTGATGTGCGGGTTCTCGTTGAGCAGCGTCTGGCCGCCCGGGTCGAGGTCCATGCCGTCGATCCCGGACGTGATCGACGTACCGACGAACTCGGCTCCGACCGTCGGTGACGAGGGGTCGGTGAAGTCCAGCTTGAGGTCGGAGGCGACGCTGCGGTGCAGATCGCCGGCGATCGAGACCAGGTTGCGGACCTTGCGCTGCGCGGCGCCGCCGAGAACTCGGTCGCGGGACGCCTCGTACCCGTCCCAGGTGTCCATCGGGACCAGTACGTCCGGGCCGTCCTTGGTGTCGAGGCGGGCGATCGCGGTCTGGTGCGCCATCACGTTCCAGCGCGCTCGCGATGCGGTCCAGCCGTCGAGCAGCCACTTCTCCTGCGCGTCACCGGTGATCGTGCGGGCCGGGTCCTTCGTCTCCGGACCGGGTGCCTTGGTGCCGTCGCCGTACGCCTGGTCCGAGCGGTACTGGCGGGTGTCGAGCACGCTGAACTCGGCCAGCCGCCCGTACTGGATCCGCCGGTAGAGCTGCATGTCCGGGCCCTTCGGCAACTGCGCGAGCCGCAGCGGCATGTGTTCCCAGTACGCGCGGAAGGCGTTGGCCCGGCGTACGAGGAACTGCGCGGGCGGTGCACTCGGATGCGCGTCGTCGGCCCAGTTGTCGACTACCTCATGGTCGTCCAGCGTGACGATCCACGGCGCGACGGCATGGGCCTGTTGCAGGTCCGGATCGAGCTTGTACGCCGCATAGCGCTGCCGGTACTCGTCCAGCGTCACGGTCTGCTGGGTGATGTACGGCTCGTTCGAGTCCGGCCGGATCCCGCGATCGATGCCGAACTCGTAGATGTAGTCGCCGAGGAAGAAGACGACATCGTGGTCCCGCTTCGCCATATCGGCGTACGCCGTGTACCAGCCCTCCCAGTTCGCCTGGCAGGACGCGAACGCCAGCGACAACTCGGGCAGGTTCGCATCCGCCGGCGGCGCGGTCTTGGTGCGACCGACCGGGCTGAACCGCCCGTTCACGCGGAAGCGATACCAGTAGTGCCGCCACGGCCGCAGCCCTCGTACGTCGACATGCACGGAGTGACTCGACTCCGGCCGGGCCTTCGTCTCGCCGTGGCGGACGATCCGGCGGAAGTGCTCGTCCTCGGCGACCTGCCACTGGACGTCGACCGGACGGCGATCCATCCCGCCGAACGGCGCGAGTGGCTCCGGCGCGAGCCGGGTCCAGATCACCACCGCGTCGGGCAGCGGATCGCCCGAGGCGACGCCGAGCGTGAACGGATCCCGCCGATCGGGGCGGCCGGTCCAGCCGGCCGCCGCACTCCCGATCTCGGGCAGACTTCCGGTCAGCGCCAGTGCGGCTGCTGTTCCGGTAACGGTCAGAAAGCTTCTTCGCGTACTACTCATCGGCACCAGCCCACTCGATCATCTGCTGTGATCACTTCAGGGACAGGTAAACTTCTACCTGGCTAACAGCAGATTACGAGAACTTCTCACAGACCAGTGTGAAGTGACCGATTCCGGCCTCAGCGACTGACGATCTTGCTCGCCGGCGGCGCGGTGATGTGGACCGGCTTGTTGTACTCGGAGATCGAGGTCCTGAAGCTCAAACCGGATGCCTCGTAGCGCAGTTCCCGCACCCGATGGCCGGAGTCCAGCAGGATCTCGTAGGCGATGGTCTTCGGTGCGCCGGACGGCACCTGCTGGTTCATCGCCTTCAGCGCCTTCGCCGTGTCGACCGTGACGGTGTAGCGGTCCAGCTTCTCGGCCCCGACGGTCTTGGTGCCGGCGAACTGCACGCTCGCCACCGAGGACAGGGAGGCGAACAGCTTGCTCGGATCACCACCGTCGAGCATCGAGCGAAGCTCGGCCGCGTTGGCTCCGGTGGCCTTCACATACTTCCCGGCCGGAGTCATCCCCGGGATCGACGTGTACAGCGTCTTGCCGACCAGAATGATCTTGCCGGACTTGTTCCCGATCGCCGCCCCGGAGAAGTCCATCGACATGGCCAATGGCTTCGCGGTCTGGATGCCGCTCATGGTCAGCAGAGTGGTGCCGTTGACCGTCATGTCGAGGGCGATCCGCCACGACTTCTGTTTGGTCAGCGCGGCGTTCATCGCGGGGACCAGGTTCGCCCGGTTCAGGTGCGCGACGGGCGCCGGCTTGACCGGCGCCGGCTTGAGTGACGCGGCGGTGTTGCTCTCGACCGGAACCGACGGCCGGTAGCCGGTGGCTTGCGGGTTGCCGGAGCCGCAGGCGGCCAGGCCGAGAACGAGCGGTACGGCGGCCACGGCGACACGGAACTTCATGGTGCTGATTCCTCCCCAGGTGATCCAAGCCGTCGGATCTTATGGTCTGGACCACCTGGAGAGGAAGGCTTTTGCAGCTAATTGCAATCAGGAACGCTTGACCGAAGCGAGCAGGAGCTGGGCGACGTCCTGAACCTCGACCGACTCGGGGGCCGAGCCGTCGGCCTGCTTCGCGGTCAGGCCGTCCGACAGCATCACCCGGCAGAACGGGCAGCCGGTGGCAATCTTGTCCGCACCGGTCTCGACCGCCTCGGTGGTCCGGTTCAGGTTGATCCGGCTGCCGATCTTCTCCTCCATCCACATCCGGGCACCACCCGCGCCACAGCAGAAGGACTTGGTCTGGTTCCGCGGCATCTCGGCGTACTCCGCGCCCGGGATGATGTCGAGCAGTTCGCGCGGGGCGTCGTACACCTGGTTGTGCCGGCCCAGGTAGCACGGGTCGTGGTAGGTGATCTTCTGGCCGTTGAGTGAGCTGTCTGCCGGGGCGACCGGGGTCAGCTTGCCCTCGCGGACCAGGCGGTTCAGCAGTTGGGTGTGGTGGATGACGTCGAGCTCGACGCCCAGCTGGGAGTACTCGTTCTTCAACGTGTTGAAGCAGTGTGCGCAGGTCGAGACGACCTTCTTCGCGCCGGTCTCCTTGAAGACCTCCGCGTTCTGCATCGCCAGCTGCTGGAAGACGAACTCGTTGCCGGACCGCCGGGCCGGGTCGCCCGTGCAGGTCTCGCCATCACCCAGTACGGCGAAGCTCACGCCGGCGATGTTGAGCAGTTCGGCAACGGCCTGCGTGGTCTTCTTCGCGCGGTCCTCGTACGCGCCGGCGCAGCCGACCCAGAACAGGTACTCGACCTCGGCCAGGGTCTCCACGTCGGTGCCGACCTGCTTGACCTCGAACGGCAGGTCCTTGGCCCAGTCCATCCGGCCGGACGGGTTCATGTTCCACGGATTGCCCTTGTTTTCCAGGCCCTTGAAGAGTCCGTTCAGCTCGGACGGGAACGACGACTCGATCAGCACCTGGTAGCGGCGCATGTCCATGATCGCGTCGACGTGCTCGATGTCGACCGGGCACTGCTGGACACACGCACCACAGGAGGTGCAGGCCCACAGCGCGTCCTCGTCGATGACCGCGACATCCGCCGGACCGACGAGCGGCTTGTCCTGTTCCGCGAGTACCAACTCCGGCAGGGACTTGCGGTCGTCGTCGGACGAGGCCAGCAGGTACGGCGCCTTGGCGTACGCGTGCTCGCGGAGGTTCATCATGATCAGCTTGGGCGACAACGGCTTCTCGGTGTTCCAGGCCGGGCACTGCGACTGGCAGCGGCCGCACTCGGTGCAGGTGGTGAAGTCGAGCAAGCCCTTCCAGGTGAAGTCCTCGAGCTTGCCGACACCCAGCGCCGCGTCCTCGTCGAGTTCCTCGATGTTCTCGAAGTCGATCGGCTCGCCCTTGACCATGATCGGCTGGAGGGCTCCCAGCGCCGTACCACCATCGGCCTTCCGCTTGAACCAGATGTTCGGCCAGGCAGTGAAGCGGTGCCACGCAACGCCCATCGTCGCGTTCAGCGAGATCGTGATCATCCAGGCGAACGAGATCAGGATCTTGATCATCGCGACCAGGTAGATCGCGTTCTCGAGCCCGTGCTCGGACAGTCCGCCGAACAGGCCGGTGCCGACGAAGAACGTGCTGGGGAAGTGGAACTTGGTCCCGGCGCCGAGCTGGTACTCGAGTCCGCGCAGCAGCAGGATGCAGATCAGTACGCCGAGGATCGTGTACTCGACGTAGTACGCCTGCCAGGCGGTCGAGCCGAAGAACCTGCTGTACCGGCCCTTCTCACCCCACGGCAGGTTGCGCAACCGGATCGCGATCAGCCCGATGATCGCGACCAGGCCGGTCCAGGTCAGGAACTCGCTGACCCACTCGAAGACGAACCAGTGGCCGATCACCGGGAGTGCGTAGTGGGCGTGGAACAGCTGCCCGAACGCCGTCACCAGGCTGAGGAACAGCCCGATGAATCCGAACGCGACGAACCAGTGCAGTACGCCGATGTGGCTCCACTGCAGCATCCGGGTGTGCAGCAGCGACTCCTTGGCGAGCGTCGCGGTCCGCTGCCCCGGGTGGTCGGTACGACCGGCCGGCTGGCCGAGCTTGATGACGGACACCATGTGCCCGATCGTCTTGCCGAACAACGCGACACCGACAGCGGCGATCGCGAGCGAGACGACGATGGCGAGGATCTGCATACCAGCGATGTTATTGGTCGGTTACTCGCCAGTCATGTGGATGCGGCAATCCTCACGCCCGCGTGTCCCGTCTCACTTGACCGGGTACAGGGTCGTCTGGATGACTGCCGTCAGCCGATCCCGGTGCCGCGCAGGCGCTGCTCGGGGCTGTTGCCATGCCTCACGGAGGCCACGCCGGCCTTGGCTGGGGTCACCGGAGCTGCCGCGGCGGCGCCTGTCGCAGCTCCCTCGGCCGCGCCTGCGTCGTGGAGCTGGACCGGGCCGCGGGAGTCTGTCGCCTGCACCGAGCTGTCGCCGGTCCGGGTGCCCGTCACCAGGCCGTTCCGGGCCCTGAAGGTGTGCTCCCCGGAGCCGCTGACGTTCACCGTGATGTCGCCGTCGCCGAGTTGCACCGAGCTGTGGTCGCCCGCGACATCCCCGACGACGACCGAGCCGGTCTCCCGCTGCACCGTAAGCCCTTGGGTGACTCTGCCGATCTCGACGCTGCCCTCACCCCCGTGGATCGCGACCTCGCCGGACTCTCCGACCCAGGTGTGCCTCGATCCTTCGGCGAACACCGACGCGGAGCGGGCGACCCGCACCTCACCGCCTCGAGAAGCGACACTTACGTCGGCAGCACCGACCTCGCGATCGGCAGCGCCGGACACCAGTACATCGACATCCGCGGTGTCGGCGTCGACGTCCACCGCGCTGTTGATCGGTACGCGCGCGACGACCTCGACGCGAGAGCCCTCGCGCGGGTCGATACCGGGCGTTTGGATCCGCGCCACCAGCCGCCCGCCGGGCACCGGATGCGGATGCTCGACCGTCGGGGATTTGCCGGTCGCCACGAGCTCGGGATCACGTCCCTGCGCCTCCCAGTGCACGGCACCTTCGGTAACCGCGTCGGCCGACGGCCCGGACGGGTCGTCGGTCAGCACCTCGATCGTTGCCCGCTCGACGGACGGATCCACCTCGACACGAACGGTTCCGTTCCGGCCGAGCATGAGTACCTCGACCATCACGGGCCCGTCGGACTGTGCGGTGGCGGCCCTGCGGGGCATAGGCATCTCCTACTGGCGGGACAAGTCATTCCGAGAGTAGGCAGTCCAGAGGTCAGCTCGCGGTGCGCCTGGGGCGACGGATCTTGATGTCTTCGAGGCAGGTGGCGGTGGCGCGGAGGTGCTGGTAGGCGAGCCCCCGGGACTCGAGGAGGGTGATCGCGGTCAGCAGGCCATGGTCGACGGCGTCCTGGTCGGGCCGGTCGGCCGGCTGCACGAGCAGGCAGCGCACGGTGAACGGGCGCAGGCTTTCGTCGTACGTCAGGTCGCCGGTCTCGCTGTAGCCGGCGACGAGCAGGTCGTGCTTGTCGATCTCGGCGAGCAGTGTCGCGCGCTGGTCGTCGTCCACATCGGTGAGTTCGCCCCTGACGACGACGCGGTAGGTCCGTACGGCATTCATATACACAACTGTATCTGAGTTACTCGAGCCATGCCCGCGTGATCAGCAGATATGCGTCGAGGACCGCTTCGGCGGAGACCGCGTCCGGGTCGAGAGCGCGCTGGATGAGCAGGCCGTCCTCGAGGGCGTGAATGATCAGCGCGAGCTGGGCGAGGTCGGCGGGCGGGGTCTTCCCCTGCTCGGTGAAGAGTCGCTCGAGGCCCGCCGCCAGCGCGTTCCGGGCAAAGCGTTCCCGCTCCCGGAGTTGGTCGCGGACGCCGGCCGGCTCGCGGGTCGCATACAGCAGCAGTTCCAGCCGCAGCGACAGCCAGTCGGGCTCCTGGGCGGTCCGGCGCCGATGCCAGTGCCGGAACGTGTCGGCCGGGTCCGGTCCTTCGGCGATCGCGCGTACCTCGTCGTACTCGCGGCGGGTCCGCTCGGTCAGCAGGGCGGCCACGAGCTCGGGTTTGCCGGCGAAGTTCCCGTAGAACGCGCCGCGCGTGTAGCCGGCGCGCTCTGCGATCTGCTCCACCGACGTGCCATTCACGCCCTGCGCGGCGAAGAGTTCGGCGGCGGCCCGCAACAGGCGTGCCCTGGTCCGGGCCTGACTCTCCGCTCGCGGTACTCGCTTCGTCACGCGCCCGAGCCTAGGCCCGGAGGAGCAGGGGCTAGCGGGCCAGCCGGTCCAGACGGGCGACGACCGCGGGGTGGCGGGGGTCGGTCGCGGGGAGACCGGTGGCGAGGACTTCGAAGATCTCCAGATCCTCGGCGCCGGTGGTGGTCTGGGCGAACCGCCAGAGCAGGTCAGGGTCGTCGGCATCCAGGACCGCCCGGCGCATCGTCGCGTCGAGCTCGTCGCGTTCGGATCTCAACGCCGGTGCGTCCGACCTCGCCAGCAGAGGACCGGCGTACAGGTCCAGGGCGCCCGGGAGGTCGCCGTTGCTGAGCGCGAGCTGCGCGTCGGTCACGTCGCCGGTCACGTCGGCGATGATCCGGTACGGCTTGGTGTCGAGTACGCCGCCGCCGAGGAGGTTCCGCAGTCGGTGCATCTCGGCGCGGACAGTGGTCGGGTTGCCCTCGTCGCCGTACAGATGCAGCATCAACTGCTCGGCGGTGAGACCGGCCGGGTGGAGGAGCAGCAGCGCGAGTACTTCGGCTCGCCGCAACGTCAGTGCGATCTCCCGGCCGGCGACGACCGCGATCGGTTGACCGGCTCCGAGGAGCTTCAACCGCAGCGACGGTCGGGTCCGGCGTACCGGCGTACCAGGAATGCGGAGCAGATAGCCCTCGTCGAGCTGCTCGATCAGACCCTCGCGACCGTCGCCGAGGTCGATCCGGTCCGCACCGTCCGGGACGATCAGGCGGTTGGGCAGCCATTCAAGCGGTTGTACGGCGAGCACTCGTCCGCTCGGCGTCAGCAGCGCACCCGGCGCATCGCCCAATGCCATCAGGTGGCGCATGTTGCGGGCGCGCAGCATCTCATCGGCCGCGGCCATCCGGACCCGCAGCTGACCCTCCGCAAGCTGCGCCGCGGCGGTGACCAGTGCGACCATTGCAGGGTGGACCGTGCTGAGCGGGCCCGAAACATCGACCGCACCGAGCAGCTTTCCGGTGTCAGGGTCGTGGACCGGCGCTGCCGCACACGTCCACTCGTGGATCCGCCGGACCAGGTGCTCGGCCGAGTGGATCTGCACCGGTGCTCCGACGGCGAGCGACGTACCCATGCCGTTCGTTCCGATGTTGTCCTCGGACCACACCGCGCCCTCGGAGAGCGCGATCCGGTCGGCCTGGCGTTTGACCTCGGACGACCCCTCGCGCCACAGGATCGTGCCCCGGGCGTCGGTGATGATCATGATGTGCGACGCCTCGTCGGCGATCGTGGTGAGCGTCTGCCGCAACACCGGGAGGACGGCGCGGAGCGGATGGTGCTCGCGGAGCTCCTCGATCGCGTCCGAGTCGATGATCACCGGCGGTGCGTCCAGCTCCGGATCGACCGAGGCCGCCAGGGAACGCTCCCAGGACGCAGCGACGAGCGGGCGCGGTGCGTCCGGCGCACGGCCGCCACCGAGCACCTCGTCGTACAGCTCGCTCAGTCGGCGGGCCTGCTCCGGTGTGTCCACTCCGCCTCACTCCACGGTGCAACGTCCGTGCAACGTCCATCCTCCTACGTTCGGGCAAACGTCTGGATTCCCAGAGGAGGACCTGTGACGATCTTCGCAGCTCCCGGGCAGGATGGCAGCCCGGTCACTTACAAATCGCGCTACGACCACTTCATCGGTGGCGAGTGGGTGCCACCGGCCAAGGGCGGGTACTTCGAGAATCCGACCCCGATCACCGGCGAGAACTTCACCGAGATCGCGCGCGGTACGGCGGACGACGTCGAGCGCGCACTCGACGCCGCCCATGGTGCCGCGCCCGCCTGGGGACGTACGTCGCCGGCCGAACGGGCGAACATCCTGAACAAGATCGCCGACCGGGTCGAGGCCAACCTCGAGCTGCTCGCGGTCGCCGAGTCCTGGGACAACGGCAAGGCCGTGCGCGAGACGCTCGGCGCGGACATGCCGCTGGTGATCGACCACTTCCGGTACTTCGCCGGCGCGCTGCGGGCCCAGGAGGGCTCGGTGTCGGTGATCGACGACGACACCATCGCGTACCACTTCCACGAGCCGCTCGGCGTGGTCGCTCAGATCATCCCGTGGAACTTCCCGATCCTGATGGCGACGTGGAAGCTGGCTCCCGCGCTGGCGGCCGGCAATACCGTCGTACTGAAGCCGGCCGAGCAGACACCGGCATCGATCCACGTGTTCATGGAGCTGATCCAGGACCTGCTGCCGCCCGGCGTACTCAACATCGTCAACGGGTTCGGCGTCGAGGCCGGCAAACCGCTTGCCTCAAGCAACAGAGTTGCCAAGGTCGCGTTCACTGGTGAGACCACGACCGGCCGGCTGATCATGCAGTACGCCTCGGAGAACATCATCCCGGTCACGCTGGAGCTCGGCGGCAAGAGCCCGAACGTGTTCTTCGCCGATGTCGCGTCCTCGCGGGACGACTTCTACGACAAGGCGCTCGAGGGCTTCACGATGTTCGCGCTGAACCAGGGCGAGGTCTGCACCTGTCCGTCCCGGGCACTGATCCAGTCGTCGATCTACGACGACTTCCTCGGCGACGCGACCGCGCGGACGAACGCGATCAAGATGGGCAACCCGCTCGACACCGAGACGATGATGGGCGCGCAGGCCAGCAACGACCAGTACGAGAAAATCCTTGCCTACCTCGCGATCGGCAAGGAAGAAGGCGCTCGCGTGGTCACCGGCGGCGACCGCGCCGAGCTCGACGGGGACCTGTCCGGCGGGTACTACATCCAGCCGACGATCTTCGAGGGCGACAACAAGATGCGGATCTTCCAGGAGGAGATCTTCGGGCCGGTGGTCTCGGTGACCAGGTTCGACGACTACGCCGACGCGATGAAGATCGCCAACGACACGCTCTACGGCCTCGGTGCCGGTGTCTGGTCGCGCGATATCAACACGGCGTACCGGGCCGGTCGGGAGATCCAGGCCGGGCGGGTCTGGACGAACTCGTACCACACGTACCCCGCGCACGCGGCGTTCGGCGGGTACAAGAACTCGGGCATCGGCCGCGAGAACCACAAGATGATGCTCGACCACTACCAGCAGACGAAGAACCTGCTGGTCAGCTACAGCCCGAACAAGCTCGGGTTCTTCTGACCATGGTCGACAAGGTGTTGCTCTCGGACGAGGCGGCGGGCTGGCTCCGCCGTCTCACCGAGGTGCACGGTCCGCTGATGTTCCACCAGTCCGGTGGGTGCTGCGACGGCAGTTCGCCGATGTGCTACCCGGACGGGGAATTTCGAACGGGGTCGGCGGACGTGCATCTCGGCGACCTGGTCGTGGACGGCCTGGACCGGCCGATCCAGTTCTGGATGTCCGCGAATCAGTACGAGTACTGGAAGCACACCCAACTCACCGTCGACGTGGTCAAAGGCCGAGGCAGCGGCTTCTCCGTAGAAGCCCCCGAAGGAATCCGCTTCCTGATCAGATCCCGCCTCTTCACCGACCAGGAGTACGCAACCCTGGACCTCCCCTGACCGAGTGCCGACCGCCCGGCGGCGTTGCCGGACGGCCGGCACTCTTCAGTACCCCGACCAACTCACGTTCACGTGGTCCACCCCCGCGTGCTACGCAGTCCCTCCTCGTCGCGCTGCTCCTCGTCGAGCCAGCTACGCGCGCTCCCACCCACCCCCGGCTGTCGCCGGTGCATCCCACGCCGGCTGTCGCCGTCGATCAGCGGGCTGTCGCCCGCGTCGACCACCCCGTGGTCCCGCCAACCCGCAATCCCTGAGCCACAGCGTGGTCAGGGAGATCATTGGCTCGACTCCAGATGTGCATCGAGCTCCGCCAGTGTGCGGACGCCGTGGCGGAGAACGGCCTCGTAGATCTCAGTGCTCTCCACGGCGCGACGTTCCTGCTTCAGTTCGAGGATGGCGAGGCGCTGCGAGCTGCTGGCCTGGCTGAGCTGGATCGCGCGCCGGACGTGGGGGCGGTCGACTGCGTGGAGCCAGAAGGTTAGGTCTATTTTCCAGGTGGGGGTTTGGAGGATGGCGTAGAAGCGTTCGTCGGTTGTGGCGGGGGTGGGGCGGCGGGTGGATCGTTCGTCGCGGAAGGCGACTGTTTGAAGTTCTACGCGGTTGGTGAGGGTGGTTAGGCCGGTCAGGATTGTTGTGGTGGTGGCGTCGGGGCGTTGAACATTACGTCTAGGTCGCGGTCGACCATTAGGCCGGACAGGGCGCTGCCGATGAGGATCGGTGGCCAGGGGAAGGCGGTGCCTAGATCCAGGTGGTGGAAGAGGTCCTGGGCTTCGGTCTGTAATGCCTTCGCGCGTTCGACCAACGACATGGCATTGACGGTAGGCGTCAGGTTGTCGGGATCACCAAGGGTTTTCCGGGGTGGATGGGGGTGTCTACCGGGTAGGGGGTGCCGTCGAGGTGGATGGTGGTTGGGGCTAGGTGGCCGGCTTGGCAGGTGAGGGTTAGGGATTCGGGGGTGCGGGTGGCGGTGCCCCAGCCGGTGTTGGTGACGAAGGGGGTGCTCCAGGTGTCGCCGGAGCGGGCGAGGGCTAGTGGGGCGAAGGTGATGGTGTTGGTTATTGCGTTGTGGTGGTAGCCGGTCAGGGCTTCTAGGACTGACCAGCCGGCGGCGTTGCGGATGTAGTGGTCGCCGCATTCGATGGGGTTGAAGGGGTTGCGGCGGGTGCCGTCGTACCGGGTCCAGAGGCCGGTCAGAATGGACATGCCCTCGTCGATGAGGCCTTCGTACAGGCAGTGGGCGGCTACCTGGTACTCGGAGCCGGTCCAGACCTCGTCGCAGTAGCGGGTCGGAATGTCGGGGCGGCCGCCGTGGGGCCAGGTGCACATCAGGAGGCCGGTGTCGTCCTCGTCGGCGAAAACCCGGTAGGGGTGGTCGAAGTCGCGGAAGCCGGTGCGGAGGTTGTGTCGTACGACGTTCCGCAGCGCAGTCTTGATGTGGTCCGCCGGAAGCAAGTACCCCAGCTGCAACTGATGCGCCCACCACTGCCCGATCAACTGATCCGCGAGGCACCCGTCACCCCACTGGAAGTCCCGCGTGTCCTCCGGCGCCAGCACCTGCCGGTAGTACTCGCCGGTGAACAGCTGCTCGTCGTACGCCGCACTCCCGCGCTCGAAGAGATCCCGGTAGTCCTTGGAGTCCTCGCCGAGTAGCAGAGCCATCTCCTCCGCGGACCGCAGTGCGGCCAGCCAAAGAGTGCCCATGAACGAGTTGACGCCACACAGGTCGATGTCGTGCGTGCTGGGCTGAATGCCGAGCAGTACGCCGTCCTTCTCCCACTTCCCGCGGATGTGCGCGAGCAGCCGGACCACAGCAGGCCAACGGCCGCGCAGCCACTCGAGCCCTGCCCCCTGACGCACCTCGCGATACGTCTTGAGGACGGTCCCGAGCATCCCGTCCAGCGCAGGCTCCTCCGGCCCGCCGATCGGCACGTCCCACAGCTGCCGGTGGTACAGCGGCGCCCGGACCCGGTGCGGGATGTACCCCTCGGGTGCCTGCATCACGTCGTACTCCGTGTCCCGCATGGTCTGCTCCAACGACGGGAACAGCCGGGACAGCGTCTGCTCGTAGTTCCACACGTGGGTGCAGTTGAGCGGACACGAGCCGCCGTACCGTCCGCCCCACATCACTGTGGACGCCCCGAGCACCCCCTCGAACCCGAGCACGTTGCCGTCGGCACCCTGGAAGACAGTAGGACTGCGTACGTCGGCCACGAGCGCAGCCAGCCGTGATCCGGCCTCACCGGGGAGACTGCTCGACTCGAACGCCTCACGCCAACCAGTGGTCAAGTCCTGAAGCTCCGACCACCGAGCGATGAAGGACTCGGCTGCGGCGACGGCGTCCGGCGTACGGCGGGTGTAGTCGTTGCCCAGCCAGAACCGGCTGTGTCCGTACTCCGGGTGCGGTCCGAACTGGTTGAAGTCGACATATCGGTTCGGGAAGTGCCACGCGATCAGGAACTGCACTTCAGCGGACTCACCGGGTGCAAGCGCGAAGGGGACCGCGAGACCACCGTTCCACGTGCTGCCAGCTGCACTAGCACCGCCGACGGGCTGTGCCGGCCCGTTGAGGAAGGCAACGAACTCCTCGGGCCGGGACCACTGCGCGTAGGTCAGTGCACGCGGTCCGTCGGTCGTGAGCACGAGTTGGCCGGCGCCGGGGTGATCCGCGGGCAGCGAGCCGTTCTCCAGTACGAGCGAGGTCCAGTCGCCGTGTCGCCGGACCCGGTTGGTGTTGCCGCCGTACAGGCTGCAGGAGACGCCGTCGATCGGGGTGACGCCGTCCCAGCCGACCGAGTTCTGCAGCGCTCCTGCGAGCTTGCCGTGCACCGCGATCTCACCGGGGTTGTGCAGAACAAAGGTGAACGCGGCTACCGGTTGCGAGCTGGCCCCAGCGTCGGAAGGCACCAGCGGATTGAAGACAGACATGCTGACCTCGATCGGGAGGTCGGTGTCGAAGTCGACGCGAGCGCCGGGGTACGTGGCGGTCACCGTTGGTGTCCCGACCGGCCTGAGGAGCTCGTGCAGGCGCGACTCACCAGGCGGTACGACGTCGTCGGTGACAAGAGGCGTGTCGGACGGAGTCAGCGGAGGCCCTTGCAGTAAACGGACCTCGTCCACGGGCGGCTCGACGCGGGAGAGCCGGAGAGCGAAGAAGCTGTCCGGGACATGCCCCTCGTGGTTGCCGATGTTGTGCAGCTGCCATTGCCGCAGTGCGCCGTTGCCGGCCAGCGCGACCGTACCGGTCCCGAGGCCGCCGAGTGGCAGTGCGAAGTGTCGAAGGTTGTCACCGGTGTAGCGCATGATTCTCCGTCCATGTACCAGCGGAGGCGAACAACGCCACCGGGCCGGGGGCAAGCAGAAGCAGTGATGCAGTCACCGACGTGCCGAGCAGCAGCGCGACAAAAGCCAGTGCGAGTACGCCGAGTGGCACGAGCGGTGCACGCGCGACCAAGTGGAGCGCGGTGAGCCAGAGAGCCTTGCCGCGGAGCCCACCAGTCACCCGGAGGCTGAACGCGTAGCAGGAAGCCAGTACGGCGAGAACGCCGAAGCAACCGCTGACAGCCAGGGGGATCGCGAAGACCGGACCGGTGTAGAGGTCCCGGTTGACCAGAGCGAGCGCGCCAACCACAGCAGGAAGGATGGCCACTTCAAGGCCCGCAAGTCCGTAACGACGAAGGTTCACCAGTAGTAGGAGCACGCCACCGCGTTGACGGAGTACTACCGAGTCAGTAGTCGCGATGACGGCTGCCCAGACCGGTCCGACGAGCAGTGCGCCAAGGAGCACGCTGATGGGGGACAGGCCCGGGCTGACGAGCACTACCAGGCCGAACGCCGTACAGACGAGGACTCCGGAGGCGGCGACCAGCGGGAGCTCATGCCACAGCGCGCGGAAGGCGGCGGGTAGGTGGTCGGTCATACCCGCAGGCCCGTCGATGCGATGGAGGCGATGAAGGACCGCTGGAAGATCAGGAACAGCACGAGGATCGGCAGCACCACCAGCGTGATCGCAGCGAACAGTACGACCGCCGGACCGCCACCCATCGCGCCCTGCAGTGACACGAGGCCGACGGGCAGCGTCATCTTCTCCGGCGACGACAGGAAGATGTACGGCCAGAAGAAGTTGTTCCAGGACGCCTCGAACACGAAGATCCCGAGCGCGGTCAGTCCCGGCCGGGCCAGCGGCAGGATCACCCGGAACAGGATCCAGAAATGCCCGGCGCCGTCCATGATCGCTGCTTCGTCCAGCTCCCGTGGGATCGACGCGATGTACTGCCGCAGGAAGAAGATCCCGAACACGTTCACCAGCGCCGGCAACCAGATCGCCACCGTGGTGTCGACCAGATGCAACCAGCGCATCATGATGAAGATCGGGACGACGGTCAGCTGCACCGGTACGACGAGTGCCGCCAACAGCACCGAGAAGATCTGATCGCGCCCGGGGAACCGCAACCGGGAGAACGCGTACGCCGCCAGCGCACTGGTCAGCAGTGCACCGGCAGTCGTGAGTACGGCGATCTGCAGGCTGTTCCACGCCATCTGCGCGAACGGAATCAGGTCCGGCACCTGCTGGAAGTTCTGCAGCGTCGGCGGCCGTGGGATCCACTGCGGCGGCAACTGGAAGGCGTTGATCGGCTCGGACAACGCGTTCACGATCAACCAGACCAGCGGCGCGATCATCAGCAGCCCGCCGAGTACCAGGACGAGGTCGAGCAGCTTGCCCTTCACTGGTGTACCCACCGTCGGCTCAGCCGGAACTGCAGCCCGGTGACGATCATGATCACGACGAACAACACCAGCGACAGGGCGGCGGCGTACCCGACCTCGAAGGACTGGAAGCCCTTCTCGTAGGTGTACTGCACGATGCTCCGGGTCGCGCCGTCCGGACCGCCCTGCGTCATGATCACCATCGGGTCGAAGATCTGGAACGCGCCGATGAACGTGATCACGGTCGCGAAGAAGATCGTCGGCGACATCACCGGCAGCGTGACACTCCAGAACCGCCACCAGGCGTTCGCGCCGTCCACCCGGGCGGCCTCATGCAGTTGAGCCGGCACGGTCTGCAGTCCAGCCAGCAGGATGATGAACGTGTATCCGATCGTGTGCCACCAGTCGACCACGATCAGCGTCGGCAACGCCCAGGTCGGCGACGCGAGCCAGTTGGTCGTCGCCGAGAGGTAGTAGTTCGCCGGTCCGAACGCCGGATCCAGGACGTACTTCCAGATCAGCGCGACCGCGGCCCAGGAGACGAGGAACGGAAAGAAGTACGCCGTACGGACGAAGTATTTCGTTCCCCGGGTCATGGTCCGATGGACGCCGAGCGCGAGCAGCATGCCGATGCCGATGTGCGTGACGACGGAGGAGATCGCGAACACGAACGTGTTGACGATCGCGCGGACGGTGGCGCCGTCGGTCACCAATTGCTTGAAGTTGTCCAGGCCGGCGAACTCCGGCGTACTCAGCAGGTCCCAGTGGAACAGGCTCAGCCCGAACGCGGCGAGCAGCGGAGCCGCGACGAAGACCAGGAAGAGGAGGACCGCGGGGCTGATGAACAGGTAGCCCGGCAGCCAGTCCCGGCGGTGGGGTTTCAGACCAACCCCTCCAGCGCGGTCTGCGCCTTGCCGAGCGCGTCGGCCGGCGACGCGTTCCCGGTCAGCACCTGCTTCCACCCGTCCTCGACCGCCTTCTGTACGGCGGCACCCTTGTCCGGCGACGGGATCGGGGTCGCGTAGCTCAGCGCCTGGTAGAGGTACTCGGTCCCCTTCGGTGCGTCGGTCAGGAACGACTCGCTGTTCGCGATCGACTTACGGGCCGGGACGATCGTGCCGCCGAGCTGGGCGAAGAACGACGAACCCTCCTTGGAGATCAGGAACTTGATGAACGTCCAGGCGTCGTCCTTCTTCTTCGACGCCTTCATGATCGGGTAGCCGTTCCAGCCGACCGGTGAGCCCTGCTTCACCTTGGTCGGCCACGGCACGATGCCCATCTTCGCCGTCGCCTTGAGGTTGCGGATGCTGATGATCGGCCACCGGCCACCACCGAACATCGCGAGCTTGCCCTGGGCCGCCGCGGTCGTCGCGTCGAACGTGCCACCCGGCGGCGGCGACAGCTTGTCGGCGACCAGCTTCCGGTTGAACTCGGCCGCCTCGATCACCGCCGGATCGTTGTACGTCGGCTTCGACCAGTCGTCGTTGAAGCTGCTGGTCCCGTTGGTCAGCAGCCACGGCATGATCGCCGCGAAGTACTCCGGACCGGCGGCGTACCCGAAGGCGCCGGTCTTCGCCTTGATCTGCTCACACGCGTGCCGGAAGTCGTCCCAGGTCCATTTCGGGCTGGGCTCGGGTACGCCGGCCTTGGCGAACAGCTCCTTCGAGTACCACATGCACATCGTGTTGAACTCGCCCGGCAGGTAGTAGGTCTTCCCGTCCGTGGACGCGTACTTCTTGTCCCATTCGATCAGGTTCGGGTCCATGTCGGCGTAGTACTCGTCGATCGTGGACTTGTCCTTGCTGATGTAGTCGTCGAGCGGCGCGAGCAGGCCCTTCGAGGCGAACAGCCGCTGCCCCTCGGTCGCCACCTGGATCACGTCCGGCACCTGACCGCCGGCCAGCCGGGTGGACAGCTTGTTGAAGAAGTCACCCCAGTTCGACAGCGGGATGCCCTCGGCCTTGAGCTTGATCTCCGGGTGCTGCTCGCTGAACTTCGCGAACAGCTTGTTCCAGGTGGCCTGCTGCTCGGCGGTGCCCATGTAGACGAACGACAGCTCCTTCGTCGACGACCCACCGCCGCCGTCGTCGCTGCCCCCGCAGCCGGCCAGCGCGGCGGCGAGCGCCGTACCTCCGGCCGCTTGCAGGAAGGTACGACGGCTGAGCGGGGACGGATCCATCGGTTGCCTCCGGCAATTGCGGGAAATCGATTTCTCGCAAGGATAGGCCCGGTGGCCGAAACCGTGTCAAGGCCGCGGCCCGCGAAACACAGGGGGAATCCTTCACTGTCCGGCCCGATCCGCGCGGCCCCGTCAGCCCGCGGAAAATCCGGTCGGATCGGGGCGGGTGTCACGGGTGCACCTATGACATTTGTCAGGGGGCCGATCGCTGGATTCGAGCACCGCGATGGACGGACGATTTCGGCACCCCCACCCCGCCGGTCACCGCCCCCCCGACGAACGGTCCTGGGACGGTGGCCTGCTCAACTCGAGGAGTCCTGTGAGGCAACGGATTCTCGTGTCCGCCCTGGGTGCCGGCGCACTAGCCGTCGCTGGGCTGACCGCACAAGCAGTCACCGCACAAGCAGTCCCCACGCAGGGGGCCGCCGCCCCGTCGTACACCGCCGGGAAGCACGCCGCCCGCGTGTGTTCCACCGCGAAGGCCAAGAACACCGCGAGTTGCAACGCGGTCAAGCTGGTCGACGCGCAAGGTTTCGCTCCAGCGGCCAGCGCCCCACCAGCGACCGGGCTCACCCCGTCCGGCCTGCGCGACGCGTACAAGCTGAACGGTCTGAACGCATCCGGACGTACGGTCGCGATCGTCGACGCGTACGGCTATCCGAGCCTGGAGCGCGACCTCGGCGTCTACCGGTCCCAGTTCGGCCTGTCCTCGTGTACCAAGGCCAACGGCTGCCTGAAGATCATCAACCAGACCGGCGGTACGACGTTGCCGACGTTCAACGTGGGTTGGGCCGGCGAGCAGGCCCTCGACGTCGACGCGGTCTCGGCCGCGGCGCCGGACGCGAAGATCGTCGTCGTCCAGGCGAACTCGGCCAGCTTCGCCGACCTCGGCACAGCGGTCCAGACCGCAGCCAAGCAGGCCGGGGTCGTTGCCATTTCCAACAGCTACGGCGGTGGTGACGCGTCCGACTCGACGTACGGCAAGTACTACAACCACCCGGGCATCGCCGTCACCGCATCCACGGGTGACGACGGCTACCAGGGTGGCAGCTACCCGGCGTCCTCGGCGTACACGACGGCCGTCGGCGGTACGTCGCTTGTTGCCGCCAGCAACTCCCGTGGGTGGAGCGAGACGGTGTGGTCGGGTGCCGGTTCCGGGTGCTCGACGTACAACACCGCGTTGAGTGCGGCGGCGTCGTTCGGCACCGGCTGCTCGAAGCGGGCGATGGCGGATGTGTCCGCGGCCGCCGACCCGAGCAAGGGCGGGATGGCGATCTACTACCCGACCAGCAAGACCGCGTCGACCTGGGCGCAGTTCGGTGGCACCAGTGAGGCCGCCCCGATCATCGCGGCGGTCTACGCGCTGTCCGGGAACACCACCGGTTACGCGAACGCGCTGCCGTACGGCCACGCGAGCTCCCTGTTCGACGTGACCAGCGGTAGCAACGGCTCGTGCCCGACCGTCCAGTGGTGCACCGCACGCACCGGCTGGGACGGCCCGACCGGCCTCGGCACCCCCAACGGCGCCAGCGCCTTCTAAGGGCCTCCAAAGCGAACGGGCGGACCCCTACCGCGATTGGGGTCCGCCCGTTCATCTCTCGGTACAGAGCGGGCCGTGACACTTGTCGTGGCGGGTTGCTGGCTGGGTGCGACCATTCTTCTGTTGCTCCTAGTACTGTTCCGGGCACGAAGGACAACCCTCGTCCCCACGTCATTCCGGTGATTTCCCTTCCCAGGAAGCTCCGACCGGCCTAAGGTCGCCCCCGGACGGGTCGTGGAGGGCGACCCGCAAACGACCTCCCTGGAGTTTTTCTGTGAAAGCATCACGCAGAGGGCGGGGGCTCCTGGCAGTCACCACCGCCGTCTCCGCCGCCACTGTGCTGGCCGTGACGGCCGCCGGTGGCGCTACCGCGGCCCAGACCGCCGGTCCTGGTGAAGGCAAGGGCAAGGCAGCTCAGGCCGAGAACCTCAGCGGCAAGGAGCGCAAGGGCAATTACGACGCCCGTACTCCGAACGCCAAGACCACCCACGACCGCGCCGCCAAGGTGGCCGGCAAGGAGACCGCGGCCTCGGAGAAGTTCCGGAACTCGCTCGGCACCCAGGGCGTCGTCCAGCTGGACCCGAACACCGGGACCCCGGCCCAGGTGACCAAGCTGAACGGCTTCCTCACCGGCAAGAGCGCGAAGAAGGCGAAGGACATCGCGCTGGCCTACGTGAAGGCGCACCCGGAGGTCTTCAAGCTCTCCGACGCCGACCTGGGCACGCTGAAGCTGCGCAAGGACTACGTCGACGAGCTGGGCACCCACCACGTGTTCTGGTCCCAGGTGGTCGACGGTGTCGAGGTGTTCGGCAACGGCCTGAAGGCCAACGTCACCAAGAACGGCCAGCTGATCTCGGTGATGGGTTCGCCGGTGGCCGGACTGGCCTCGCAGGCCCAGGCCAAGTCCGCCACCGCCACTCCGAAGGTGTCGGCCCCCGCGGCGCGTTCCGTCGCGATCGAGGACATCGGCGGTACGGCGAAGAACGCGACCGCGAAGACCGCGGGTGTCAGCACCACGTTCAGCAACGGCGACACCGCGAAGCAGGTGTGGTTCCACACCGCCGACGGGCTGCGCAAGGGCTGGATGACGTACGTCAACGCCGGCGGCACGAAGGTCTACACCCACGTCATCGACGCCCAGACCGGCGCCCTGCTCTACCGCCGGGACCTGTCCAGCGCGGGCAACGGCGACGCGCTCGTCCAGGACAACTACCCGGGCGCCCCCAAGGGCGGCACGCAGCGGGTCGAGAACCTGATCTACAACAAGTGGCTGCCGAAGAACGCCAAGACGCTGCTGGACGGTACGTCGGTCGCGGCCTGGGCGGACGTGAACGACGACAACCAGCCGAACACCGGTGAGACGGTCAAGGTGCCCGGCACCCCGACCGGCGGCCAGTACAAGCTGGTCCCCTTCCAGAACAACTCCTCGTCGTTCTGCTCGGCCGCGTTCATCTGCACCTGGGACCCGGCGAAGCCGGACTCCTGGAAGACGAACATGAACCAGGACGTCACGAACGCGTTCTACCTGGCCAGCAACTTCCACGACTGGCTGGCCAAGCCGCCGATCAGCTTCACCCCGGCGGCCGGCTCGTTCGACGCCGTGGACGGCGACCCGGTCCACCTGAACGCGCTCGACGGCGCGGCCACCGCCTCGAACGGCGGCCCGGACGCGAACCACATCGACAACGCGAACATGAACACCCCGCCGGACGGCACCCCGCCGACCATGCAGATGTACCTGTGGCACGCCCCGGGCGCGACCGACGCCCAGGACCCCTGGGTCCCGGCCAGCGGTGCGAACGACGCGAGCATCCTCTACCACGAGTACACCCACGGTCTGTCCAACCGTCTGGTCGTCGACCCGACCGGCAACTCGACGCTGAACAGCATCCAGGCCGGCTCGATGGGCGAGGCCTGGAGCGACTTCTACGCCGAGGACTACCTGGTCTCGCACGGCCTGGAGAAGGACACCACCGCTCCCGGCGAGGTCCTCGAGGGCAAGTACGTCTCGGCCGGCGCGCTGTTCCGTACGCAGGCGCTCGACTGCCGGGTCAAGGCGGTCAGCCCGAACTGCATCCAGCCCGACGGGTCGAAGGGCGGCTACACGTACGCCGACTTCCCGACCATCGGTGGCACGCCCGAGGTGCACGCCTCCGGTGAGGTCTGGGCCCAGACGCTGTGGGACCTGCGGGAGCGCTTCGGCCGCAGCTACGCGATGAGCATCATCACCCGCGCGATGGAGCTGTCGCCGGCCGACCCGACCATGCTCGACATGCGCAACGCGATCGTGCAGGCCGACCTGGTCGCCAGCGGCGGCAAGAACGCCGACACCATCTGGACCGTCTTCGCCAACCGTGGCATGGGCTGGTACGCCGGTGTCATCGACGGCGGCGACGCGTTCCCGGCCGAGGACTTCCACAAGCCGCCGACAGGTGCGACCACCTCGCTCAGCGGCACCGTGAAGGACAAGGACACCGGTGCTCCGGTGGTCGGAGCGCTCGTCTACATCGGCGGACACTCGTCCGGTTACGCCGGCGACTACGCCGCCTCGACCGACTCGAAGGGTAACTACACCATCACCGGTGTCGCTCCCGGCACCTACCCGAAGCTGGTCATGTCGGCCCCGGGCTACGAGCTGCTGGTCCAGGCGGCCACGGTCAAGCCTGGCGCCAAGTCCAACTTCGCACCGCGTCGCAACTGGGCGGCCGCATCCGGCGGCGGCTCGGTAGTGGACTTCAACGGTCCGGACTTCAGCCCGCAGTGTGGGCCGGCGTTCGCGATCGACAACGCGCAGGGCACCGGCTGGGGCAGCACCACCGGTGACGACAACGGCACGCCGACCAACACGATGATCGCCAAGCACATCGACATCAAGTTGCCGGCGAAGGTCAACGTCAGCGCCTTCAACGTCGACCCGTCGAACACCTGTGGTGACCCGGGCAGCGCCGCGACCGGTAAGTACCGGATCGAGACGTCGGCCGACGGCACCACCTGGGCGACCGCTCAGGAGGGCGAGTTCGGCGCCGCGAACCGGGGCAAGTACAACCTGCTCGCCCCGACCGGCAACTCCGCCGGGGTTCAGTACGTGCGGTTCTGGATGCTCAGCCCGCAGGTTCCGGACTTCGCGACCAACTGCCCGGACGGTGCGTTCGGTGGCTGCCAGTTCACCGACATGACCGAACTCCAGGTCTTCGGTACCAAGTAACCCAGTACCAAGTAACCCAGTACCACCCCGCGAAGGCCGGCCGAGCACCCGCTCGGCCGGCCTTCCGGCGTCTTCACGGGTGAACGCGATGTCCACATGGTGAGCATCGGGAAGTAAGTGTAGTGAATTAGTCTAGTTTCGCGGTGTGGATGTTGCTGCTCAGTGGCCGTCGTCTCGCTCAGGTGGGCGGGGCGGCGACCGAGCCGCGCTCGATCAGCGTCGGGGCGATCGTGGTCCGGCGGACCCGGCGGTTGGTGTCGATGGCCGAGGTGACGCGGGTGACGACGTGGTCGACCAGGACGTCGAGCGGCCAGTGGAAGGTCGACAGGGGCGGGGTGAGCAGCTGGGACATCGGCTGGTCGTCGTACCCGAGCAGGGAGAGGTCGTCCGGGATGCGGAGGCCGAGCTCGCGGCTGGCGGCGTACACACCGAAGGCCATCGAGTCGGCGAGCGCGAGGATGCCGGTCGGGCGCGAGTTGCTGGTCAGCAGCGCGCGGGCGACGTCGGTCGCACCGGCGAGGTCGTGCGGGCATTGCAGGATCCGGACCTTCAGCTTGAGATCCCTGGCGACCCGCTGAGCGATCTCCTCGGCGGGCCGCTCCACTTCGAAGCGCCGGGTCGGACTGAGTACGGCGACCTGCCGGTGGCCGGCGTCCGCGAGTCGGCGCAGGGCCGTGCTGACGCCGGTCTCGTTGTCGAGCACGACCTCGGACTTCGCCTTCGCGCCCGGGAGTGCGTCGCCGATCGCGATCACCGGCGCCTGCGCGGCGATCTCGATCCAGCCCTTCGCGGCCGGGTTGATCGGGATCACCACAATCGCGTCGGCGCGGTGGTCGACCAGGTGCTGGGCGAGCTCGAGCTGCCGGTCGGCGTCGCCGGCCGAGTCGATGATCCAGGCGTTCCGGTTCGGCGCGAGGAGCTCCCGGCCGAGCGCGGCGGCGAGTCGCTGCTGCCACAGATCCTCGAGGGAAGCGCACAGTACGCCGACCGAGCCGCTGCGCCCGGAGGCGAGCGCCCGGGCCACCGGGTCGGCCTGGTAGCCGAGCCGGTCCGCGGCGTCCTGGACCCGCTGTCTGGTCTCGGGAGTGCCGTGCAGACCGCGCAGCGCGTACGACACCGCAGCCATCGAGAGCCCGGTCTCGGCGGCGATGTCCTTCAGGGTCGGCCTCCGGCTCGTTCCCGGCATGCCCATGACCTTAGGCCAGTCCGTGGACAAAAACTTGACAACGCGGCCATTGAAGCGCTTCACTCTAGACATCCTGAAGCGCTTCAATCTGATCAAATCGCCGGGAGGAGGGGCCGATGATCGACGTCCACCAGCACCTGTGGCCGGTCGAATTCATTGACCGCCTCCGTGCCCGCAGCGAGCCGCCGTACCTGGACGGATGGACGCTGCACACCGCGTCCGAAGCGCCGTACGACGTGGATCCGGCGGCGCACGCGGTCGACAAGCGGGTCGCGCTGGAGCAGGACTCCGGTACGGCGCTCGCCGTCGTGTCGCTGTCGAGCCCGCTCGGGATCGAGCATCTCGGGGATGCGGCGCTGCTCGACGCGTGGCATCTGGGGGCTGCTGAGTTCCCGACTCCGTTCAAGGCGTGGGCGGCGGTGAGCTTGCCCGAGCCGGACGTTGCCGGGCTGGAATCCCTTCTGGATAAGGGGCTTCTTGGAGTGCAGTTGCCGGCGCATGTGCTTGGCACGCCTGATGGCTGGGCTGTTCTGGGTGAGCTGCTGGCGCTCATGGAACGAGCAGGAAAGCCGATCCTCGTTCACCCGGGTGTGGCCGGCGCGGCCGGCGAGACGCCCGGGTGGTGGGCGCCGGTTGTTGACTACACGACCCAGCTGCAGGCGGCCTGGTGGGCGTGGCACTGCTTCGGCGGGCGACGTTCGTACCCGAAGTTGCGGCTGTGCTTCGCGGCCGCCGCGGGTCTCGCGCCCGTGCATCACGAGCGGCTGGCCGCGCGCGGCGGCCGGCTCGGCACCATCGACCCCAACCTGTACGTCGACACCTCGAGCTACGGCCCGCAGGGGATCGACGCGGTGGCGCGGGTTCTCGGCATCGACCAGGTCGTGCACGGCACCGACCGGCCGTACGCCGGGATCACCGAGCTACGCCAAGGCGACGCCGCGACCGCGGTGATCCGCCACGACAATCCGCACCGGCTGCTCTTCGGGGGTCTCCCCGAGGGCCGGTACGCAACTCCTGAGAGGGGAGTGCAGTGACTGCTCAGCCCATCACCGACGTACCCGTCGTGCCGGCGCGCCAGGCCAGCCGGCTCGTGGAGCTCAACGACTGTCTGTCGCTGGACAACCTTCCGGGACGTGATCTGGACCCCGCTGAGCTGTCCGAGCTGGCCGCCTCGCTCGCTGCGCAACCGCATCTGTGGGAGGACAAGGTCGCGTACAGCGATGAGGAGCGGGTCTTCGCCTCGCTGCATCGGGACGCGAACGTCGATGTGTGGCTGATCTGCTGGACTCCGGTCAACGACACCGGCTGGCACGACCACGATGTGTCCTCCGGTGCGGTCGCCGTTGCCCGCGGGAAGCTGGTCGAGCACAACCTCGCGATCGGCACCGAGTCGATCGAGACCGAGGTCGAGGCCGGCGACGTGTACGGCTTCGGCCCCGACCACATCCACCGTCTCACCGGTCTCGACAAGGGCAGCGTCACCGTCCACGCCTACAGCCCACCCCTGTGGCGCATGGGCCAGTACTCCGTCAAGGACGGCGTACTCCGCCGGGTCTCCGTCTCCTACGCCGACGAACTCCGCCCGATCGACTGAGTAGGACAGCGGACCGCCAGCACTCATCAAGTGCCGCAGGCCACCTCCGGTGAGCCTGAGGGATCCTGCTCTCGAGCAGGTTGTGTAGTGCTGGCGGTCCGCATCCTCTATCTGCCCCGGGTTGCCCCTTGATCTGGCCTGCCTCGGACGGGGGTCCGTGGTGAGGATTGCTTGTCATGACGATTCATGGGGAGCTAGAGGAGCATTACGGGGAGCGGTATGACGAGGCGGGGCGGTTGGGGGCGTCGATCAAGGGGCGGCTCGAGCTGGCTCGGGTTCAGGATCTGCTGACGCGGTATCTGCCTCCACCGCCCGCGGCGGTTGCGGATATCGGTGGTGGGCCTGGTGTGCACGCGGGCTGGCTTCAGCAACGTGGGTACAACGTCCAGCTGATCGACCCGATCGAGCGGCACATCGTCCAGGCGACCGAGGCCGGGATCAGCGCTGTACAAGGGGATGCGCGGCAGCTGCCGTGGGACGACGAGGAGTTCGACGGCACGTTTGTGGCCGGCCCGATGTATCACCTGCGGGAGGCGTCCGATCGGCAGTTGGCGCTGCGAGAAGCGACTCGGGTGACGAAGCTCGGTGGGTTCGTCGCGGTGATCGCGATCAACCGGGCCGCCAACCTGATCGGCTCGACGTTGGCCAACACGCTGATCCAGCGACAGGGTGTGGTCACGGAGATCCTCCGCGACGGGTTCAGTCCGCAGAACGAGCGGATGGCGGAGACGACGTACCACACCGTCGCCCAGTTGAGGTCCGAGCTGATGAACTCCGGCCTGCGCGGCGTCACGATCCACGGCCTGACAGGTCCGGGCGGCTGGCTCACCGTGATGATCGACGCGCACTACCAAGGTCAGCCGCTGCCCGACAGTCTCCGCGAGCCGGATCCACTCCGCACCGCACTGGAGTGCTCCCGCCTCGCGGACCGACATCCCGAGCTCGTCCAATCCAGCTCCCTCCTCTTCGGCATCGGCCAGCGGGCCTGACGATCCCTCTTGCGCCATGATCATTCCCAGATAATATGAGATCCATACGATATGGACCGCAGGATTGGAGTGGGCATGATCGTGGTCACGGGAGCGACGGGCGTGGTCGGGCGTCCGTTGGTCGCACTGCTGAGGGATCAAGGGCTCGACGTACGGGCGGTAGCCAGGTCGGCCGACGCCGCAACACTGCCCGCCGGAGTGGACGTCCGGCGGGCGGACCTGGCTCGGCCGGAGGAGGCCGCGGGTGTTCTCGAAGGGGCTGACGTTCTCTTCGTGCACCCGCGAGCGGTCGGCGAGGCCGCGGAGAAGTTGGTCGCGTTGGCGGCCGAGAGCGGCGTACGTCGGGTCGTCGTCTTGTCGGCGGTGAATGTCGACGACGACCCGGCGTACCAGCCGTCGCGGGCCAACGGTGACCGCAACAAAGAGGTCGAGGACGCGGTCGTCACCGGGGGACTGCCGTGGGTGGCGGTGCGCTCGAGCACGTTCGCCGTGAACACCATCGGCCTGTTCGGTGCGCAGGCTCGTGCGGGTGACATCCTCAGAGCGCCGTACGGCGACTTCGCGGAAGCCCCGATCCACGAAATGGACCTCGCGGCCGTGATCGCCCAGGCGCTGGTGGACGACAGTCTCGACGGTCGCCGGATCCCGGTGACCGGACCGCAGTCGGTGACGCACGAGGAGATGGTCGGCATCATCGGCGAGGTCACCGGTCGGGACCTCCAGTTCCAGGAGGTGCCGCCGGAGCAGGCGATTCGCGGGATGGTCGCGAGGGGTCTGCCCGAGGCCTTCGTCACCGCGCTGATGGGCAGATACGAGCGCGGTGCCGGAAAGCCGGCCGAGGTCACTGACGAGGTGGAGCGGATTCTCGGTCGCCAGGCTCGTACGTTCACGCGGTGGGTCGCGGATCATGCGGACGCGTTCCAGGTGCCCGCTGGGTAGGGTGTCGTGCGGATGTCGTACGACCTGAGGAGCAGATGGTATGAGTTCGGGAGCTTCTGGTGGGGGTCGGAGCAGGCGGCGGCTGGCGACCGAGATCAAGGACTCGCTGCGGGAGCTGAGTAATCAGCTCGCGATGCTCAATCGCCAGGTCGGATCGCATCTCGCCCTCAAGGACGTCGACCTGGACTGCCTGGAACTGATCGGGCGGCACGGACCGATGAGCCCGAGCGAAGTGGCCCGGCGGGCGGGCCTGCATCCGGCCACGATGACCGGCGTACTCGATCGCTTGCAACGCGGCGGCTGGGTCGTCCGCGAACGTGATCCGGACGGGCCCGACCGTCGCGCGGTCACCGTCCGCGCCGTCCGCGATCGCAGCGGTGAGGTGTTCCACCTCTACGCAGGCATGAACAGCTCGATGGACGACCTCCTCGCCGACTATTCAGTCGCCGAACTCGAAGTCCTCGTCGACTTCCTCCGCCGCACCGCCACCGCCGGCCACACCGCCACCGCCGACCTCGCCAACTGACTCTTCTCTGACTAAAGTCAGCGAATGGAGGTTGCCGAGGTCAGGAGATTCCATCGGGTCGTCACGCAGCGGGCCGGGGTGCTGCAGGAGGCCTACCTGGGCCGCGATCGGTCGTTGGGCCTGGACCGGGTCCTGTGGGAGATCGGTCCGGACGGGTGTGACGTACGGGCGCTGCGAGCCCAACTGGAGCTGGATTCGGGGTATCTGAGCCGACTGCTGCGCTCGTTGGAGAGTGACGGACTGGTCCGAGTGGAGACGAGTGCCGGGGACGGGCGGGTGCGGATCGCCCGGCTGACCGAGCAGGGTGTTGCCGAGCGAAGGCTGCTTGACGAGCGGTCCGATGAGTTGGCCGCGTCGATCCTGGCCCCGTTGAGTGAGCGGCAGCGGGTGCGGTTGGTGGCCGCGATGGATGAGGTTTCGCGGTTGCTGACGGCGTCGATGGTGCGGGTCGAGGTGGTGGATCCGCGGCGTCCGGAGGCGCAGTACTGCTTGCAGGCGTACTTCGAGGAGCTCGGCCGGCGGTTCGAGGCCGGGTTCGACCATGCTCGCAGTATCCCGGCGGGGAATGCCGAGCTGACATTGCCGGCGGGATTGTTGCTGATGGCAACGCTTCGGTCGGAGCCAGTCGGTTGTGGTGGGCTGAAGCTGCACGGAGACGAGCCGGCGGAGCTCAAGCGGATGTGGGTGTCACCGGACGTGAGAGGGCTCGGCGTCGGGCGGCGGTTGCTGTCAGAGCTCGAGCGGGAGGCTGCCGCTCATGGTGCTCCCGCCGTACGGCTCGAGACCAACCGCAACCTCACCGAGGCAATCGCGCTCTACCGGGCCTCGGGGTACCAGGAGGTCCCGCCCTTCAACACCGAGCCCTACGCCCATCACTGGTTCGAAAAGCCCCTGAACACCTGAGCTGCCGGGGCCAGTTCGCTGCTGTCGAGGTCTGCGCGGTCGGTCACCCGGACGCCCAGTAGTTGCTCGACCGTCCGTTCCACCCGCCGACCTTAGCGGCCGGCGGGCGGAGGCGGCTGGGTTCAGGACAGACGCAGTACGCCGACCAGGCCGTGCGTCTCGTGGTCGGGGCCGGCCGAGAACCAGAGGGCGTCGGTGCCGCCAGTGGTCGCGGTGCCCTGGAGCAGGGCCCAGAGACCGTCGATCTTCAGGGTCTTGCCCCTGGCGTCGCGGACCTGACCATCGGTCTTGTAGCGGTTGTGGGACTTCGGCTGCAGGATGTTGATCCGGCCGTCACCGAAGTTACCGACCAGCAACGTGCCGGCCGGCTGGCCCCACGCGGCGGGGGCCAGGGCGAGACCCCACGGCGCGTTCAGGTCACCACGGGAGGCGACCCGGCTGACGAGCTTGCCGTCGACCGTGAACTCGTCGACGAAGCCGAGGCCGCGACCGGCAGCGTTGCGACCGGTCTTCGGGTCGACCTTGGCGTAGGCGACGAAGATGTGCCCGTTCAGCGTCTGCGCGTTGAAGGGCGAGTACCCCTTCGGCAGCGAGGAGTCACGGAACGCCCACCATGGCAGCTTCACCGGAGCGAAGGTGCTGTCGAAGACGTCGATCCGGCCCTGCGCGAAGTTGGCGGCGTACAGACGGTCGGCGGTCGGAGAGATCGCCAGGCCGGTGTAGGCAGCGCCCGGAGTCGTGGCCTTGATCTCCGCCGCACCCATCAACGGCGAGACCGGCGGTCCCCAGGCCGCGATCTGTCCGGTCAGGGTCGAGAAGATGAACCGGGCCGGGCCACTCACGGTCCCGTTGCTGAGGACGAAGCCGGTGCCGGGGTTCGAGACCTGCCCGGTCGGCAGCGGCACGTTCACGCGGATGGTGGGCACCTTGGTCGCGACGGTCGCGGCCGGTGCGGACGAGTAGAGCGTGGAGGTCGACGTACCTTGGTTTGACGTCCACAGCGGGGAGGTCGCGCCGAGCGCGAGGCCCCACGGGTTCACCAGGTCGGCGTCCTGCAGGCTGGCCTTGCCGGCCTGGTCCGAGACCAGGTTGACCTGCTGTACGGCGAGATGCCTCGGCCCGCCGTGGTTCGAATGAGCACTGGCGGTCGCGGGTGCGACCAGAGCGAGACCGCTGACGAGTGCGGCCGCAACAGCGAGTGGACGGCCGTTCGAGCGAAGTGACATGTCACTTTCCTGTCGGTCGGGATGCGGAACACCATCGACACGGCCGGTTTGGCTAGGCGGTTCAATCCGGGCAAGGTAGACATGAAGCGACCTCGGGGTGGGGAAGCAGTAGGTGAGTAGGAGGGGGAGTACATGTCACGTCTTGCGATCGAGCCGTTGAATCCGGTGATCTTGCCGCCGGCGACAGGGAACTACACCCACGGCGTCCAGGTAGAGGGCGCGCAGCGGATGGTGTTCGTCAGTGGACAGGTTCCGTGGGGTAACGAACACGGCCGGGTGCCGGAGACGTTCGAGGCGCAGTGCCGGATGGTCTGGCGCAACGTGCTCGCGGTCCTGACCGAGGCCGGGATGGGCATCGGCAACCTGGTCAAGGTGACCACGCACCTGTCCGACCGACAGTACCGCGCGATGAACTCGAAGATCCGCGAAGAGGTCCTCGGCGACCACGCCCCGGCTCTCACGGTCATCATCTGCGACATCTACGCCGAGAACTGGCTGCTCGAGATCGACGCCGTCGCGATGGCGTAGCGGGCCACTCGGCACCGAGTGGCTATATCAACCGCAACGCAGCACGGCTTAGCGTCGAGATCATGAGGATCAGGGTCGTTGACGCGTTCGCCGATCGTCCGTTCACCGGGAACCCGGCCGGTGTGTGCCTGCTCGAGGCGGGTGCCTGGCCGGACGGCGCTTGGATGCAGACCGTCGCGGCCGAGATGCAGCACGCGGAGACCGCGTTCGCCCGTCCGTCGGAGCGCGCTGACGCGGACTGGGACCTCCGCTGGTTCACGCCGACCATCGAGGTCGATCTCTGTGGTCACGCGACGCTGGCGACGACGCACGCCCTGGTGTCGGACGGGCTGGTCAGCGGGAAGGTGAGTTTCGCGACCAGGAGCGGCGTACTCACGGCCGCGATCGACGACGGGTGGATCACCCTCGATTTCCCGGTCAACCGACCGGCCGTGGCCGAGGTGCCGGCTGGGTTGGTCGAGGCACTGGGTGCCGAGCCGGTCAGTGTGCACAGCACGGGCGAGTTGTCCGACGTTCTCGTCGTACTGGCCGACGAAGCGGCCGTCCGGGCGTTGGCGCCGGACCTGGGTCGGGTGAAGGCGCTCAATCAGCGCGACCGGAACCGGGGGACGATCGTCACCGCCCCCGCGGACTCCGGCTACGACTTCGTGTCCAGGTTCTTCGCTCCGGCCAGCGGGATCCCGGAGGACCCTGTCTGCGGGAGTGCGCACACGGCGCTGGCGCCGTACTGGGCCGAGCGCCTCGGACGGGACGAACTGGTCGGATACCAGGCGTCCGCCCGAGGCGGTGTCGTCCGTGTCGCCACCGTCGGCGACCGCGTCCAGCTCACCGGTCAGGCCGTCACGACGCTCGACGGCCAACTACTGGTCTAGGCCCAGGTCTCGGCGTGGGTGGCTACGCCGTTCGGGGCGACGAGTTCGGTCACCACGTCCTCGGCGTCCGCGTCCAGCGGCTCGAAGGGAGCCTCCGGTACGACGTACGCGCGGGCGCCGGCCACCATCTCGATGCCCGGTAGCTCGAACCACGCCTCGCCGACCTCGCGGCTGATCTCGTAGATGGCCTGCTCGGCCGATTCCACCGGCTCCCGCTCGGCGGTCTCGTCCAGCTCGGCCGGGTGCCGTTCCTGCGCGGCCCGGCCGGCCTCGAGCAGTGCGTCCAGGTCGACCACGCGCAGGTCGAACCGGGACACCACGCTGATCACCTGGTCCTGCTCGGCCTCTTCCTCGTCCTCTTCGTCGACCGCGTCGTCCAGCAGCAGCGGCGCCGTACCGGTGTGTTCGAAGACGGCGTCGTTCCAGTCCTCGACGAGTTCCTCGAGCGCCGCGTTCTCCTCGTAGAGCGCGGTCTGCTCCTCTTCGCCGGTCATCGCGAGCAGAGCGTCGGTGTGGGCCTGGAGACGCTCGGCGAGCTTGCGGCTCGCTTCCACCAGCGCCTCCCGGGTCTCCGCGGAGAAGAACTGCTCGGCGGGGGCGGGGATGTCCAGTTCAGTCACGTGCTTGTTCTTCCCTCGTCTGTTGGTGGGAATGCCAGCGTAAGTATGTGAGAAGCGTGTGAGAGCTCTGTCAGTGGGTGTGAGAGGCCTGCGAGAACACTCCTGATCGGGCAGCGAGCGATGTGCAGTGAACTCATGAGCATCTGTTGCCACGAGGTGGTGGCGTCATGCATGACGTGATCTACCTCGCCGTCACCGTCGTCGTGTTCGCGGCCATCTGGTACGCGCTGCGTGGAGTGGAGAAGTTGTGAGCGCCGAGAACATCGCCGGCCTGGTGGTCGCCGTGGCCCTGGTCCTCTACTTGGTCGCCGCCCTGATCTTCCCCGAGAGGTTCTGATGTCAGACACCGCGGCCGGCCTGTTGCAGGTCGGCTTCCTACTCCTGTGCCTGGCCGCCGTCTACCGGCCGCTGGGTGGGTACATGGCCCGCGTCTACACGTCCGACAAGGACCTGCGGATCGAGCGCGTGACCTACAAGCTCTTCGGCGTCGACGCGAAGGCCGATCAGACCTGGGGCGTGTACGCCCGGTCCCTGATCGCGTTCTCCGCGCTCAGCGTCGTACTGCTCTACCTGTTGCAGCGCCTGCAGCACTGGCTGCCGCTGTCGCTGGGCCTGCCGAACGTCGAGTCGGGGCTGGCGTTCAACACGGCTGCGTCCTTCGTCGCGAACACCAACTGGCAGTCGTACTCGCCCGAGGTGACGATGGGCCACCTGGTCCAGTTCGCCGGCCTCGCCGTACAGAACTTCCTGTCCGCGGCCGTCGGTATGACCGTGGCGGTCGCCCTGATCCGCGGCTTCGCCCGGGCCAAGACCGACCGGCTCGGCAACTTCTGGGTCGACCTGACCCGGACCACGCTGCGGGTGCTGCTGCCGATCGCGGTCCTGGGCACTCTCGCGCTGGTCGCGATGGGTGTCGTCCAGAACTTCTCCGGCGGACACGAGGTCGCCTCGGTGGTCGGCCAATCGCAGACCATCCCCGGCGGCCCCGTGGCCAGCCAGGAGGTCATCAAGGAGCTTGGCACCAACGGTGGTGGCTTCTACAACGCCAACTCGGCGCACCCGTTCGAGAACCCGAACGGCCTGTCGAACCTGTTCGAGATCTTCCTCGAGCTGGTCATCCCGGTCGCCCTGACCCGGACCTTCGGCCTGATGGTCAAGGACAAGCGGCAGGGCTACGCGATCCTCGGTGTGATGGGCACCCTCTGGGCCGCCTTCACCTTCGCCGCCACCTTCTTCGAGACCCAGGGCGCCGGTACGGCGACCCAGGCCGCGGGTGCCGCGATGGAGGGCAAGGAGACCCGCTTCGGCGAATGGGCGTCAGCCCTGTTCGCAACCTCGACGACAGGTACGTCGACCGGCGCGGTGAACTCGGCGCACGACTCGTTCACCCCACTGGGCGGCGGTACGACGCTCTTCCACATGATGCTGGGAGAAGTCAGTCCGGGTGGTACCGGGACCGGGCTCTACGGCATGTTGATCCTCGCCATCCTGGCCGTGTTCGTCGCGGGCCTCATGGTCGGACGGACCCCGGAGTACCTGAAGAAGAAGATCACCGCACGCGAGATGAAACTGGTCTCGCTGTACATCCTGACGACGCCGACCGTCGTACTGGTCGGTGCCTCGCTGGCGATGGGACTCGCGGTGGCCCGGGCGTCGATCTTCAACACCGACAGCCCACACGGGTTCTCCGAAGTCCTCTACGCGTTCACCTCGGCCGGTAACAACAACGGCAGCGCGTTCGGCGGTATCAGCGCGAACATCCCGTTCTACAACACCGCCCTCGGGCTGGTGATGCTGCTCGGCCGGTTCGTCCCGATCGTGTTCGCACTCGCCCTGGCCGGCTCGCTCGCCCAGCAGCAACCGGTACCGGTGACCCAGGGCACGCTGCCCACTCACAAGGCCCTGTTCGTGACGATGCTCGTCGGCACCGTCCTGATCGTGACCGGCCTGACCTACTTCCCCGCACTGACTCTTGGACCCCTCGCGGAGGGACTGTGACCACGCTCGTAAGGCCGCCCGCAACCACGCCGGCGGCATCTCCGAAACGCGCAGCGTCGGGTCTGTTCGACCCCAAGATGCTGCTCACCTCCTTGCCGGACGCGCTGCGCAAGCTCGACCCGCGGGTGATGGTGAAGAACCCGGTCATGTTCGTGGTCGAGGTGGGTGCGGTCGCGTCGACGATCTTCGCCTTCACCGACTCGAGCGTGTTCGTCTGGTGGATCGTGGTCTGGCTCTGGCTGACCGTGATCTTCGCCAACCTGGCCGAGGCGGTCGCCGAGGGCCGGGGCAAGGCCCAGGCCGAGACGCTGCGCCGGGCCAAGACCGAGACCACCGCACGCCGGCTGGCCGGTGACCGCGAGGAGGAGATCCCTGCGACCCAGCTCCAGCTGGGTGACCTGGTGGTCGTCGAGGCCGGGCAGATCATCCCCGGCGACGGTGACGTCGTCGAGGGCGTCGCGAGCGTCGACGAGTCGGCCATCACCGGCGAGTCGGCCCCGGTCATCCGTGAGTCCGGCGGCGACCGCAGCGCGGTCACCGGTGGCACCAAGGTGCTGTCGGACCGGATCGTCGTGAAGATCACCACCAAACCCGGTGAGAGCTTCATCGACCGGATGATCGCCCTGGTCGAGGGCGCCTCCCGGCAGAAGACGCCGAACGAGATCGCGCTGAACATCCTGCTGGCCAGCCTGACCATCGTCTTCCTGGTCGCCACGGTGACGCTGCCGACGTTCGCGGCGTACGCGAAGACGGATCTGAGCATCGTGATCCTGGTGGCCCTGCTGGTCTGCCTGATCCCGACCACGATCGGTGCGCTGCTGTCCGCGATCGGTATCGCGGGCATGGACCGGCTGGTCCAGCGCAACGTCCTGGCGATGTCCGGCCGGGCCGTCGAGGCCGCGGGTGACGTGAACACGCTGCTGCTCGACAAGACCGGCACCATCACGCTGGGTAACCGGCAGGCGTCGGAGTTCATCCCGGTCGAGGGTGTGACCGACACCGAGCTCGCCGACGCGGCGCAGCTGTCCAGCCTGGCCGACGAAACACCGGAGGGCCGGTCGATCGTCGTACTGGCGAAGACCGGGTACGGACTGCGTGAGCGGCACACCGGAGAGTTGCCGCACGCAACTTTCGTGGAGTTCACCGCACAGACCCGGATGAGCGGCGTGGACGTGGACGGCCGGCAAGTCCGTAAGGGCGCGGCCGGTGCGGTCAACGCCTGGATCAGCCAGCACGGCGGGACCACCGACCCGAAGCTCGGCGAGATGGTCGACGGCATCTCTGCTTCCGGCGGTACGCCGCTCGTCGTCGCCGAGACCGTGAACGGCAAGGCGCGCGCACTCGGCGTCATCCACCTGAAGGACGTGGTCAAGGAAGGCATGCGGGAGCGGTTCGACCAGATGCGCGCGATGGGCATCCGGACCGTGATGATCACCGGTGACAACCAGCTGACCGCGCGCGCGATCGCCGAGGAGGCCGGGGTCGACGACTTCCTGGCCGAGGCGACGCCCGAGGACAAGATGGCGCTGATCAAGAAGGAGCAGGAGGGTGGCCGCCTGGTCGCGATGACCGGTGACGGCACGAACGACGCTCCGGCGCTGGCCCAGGCCGATGTCGGGGTGGCGATGAACAGCGGGACGTCGGCCGCCAAGGAGGCCGGCAACATGGTCGACCTCGACTCCAACCCGACCAAGCTGATCGAGATCGTTGAGATCGGCAAGCAGTTGCTGATCACCCGCGGATCGCTGACCACGTTCTCGATCGCGAACGACGTGGCCAAGTACTTCGCGATCCTGCCGGCGCTGTTCGCGGCGGCGTACCCGGGGCTGGACAAGCTGAACATCATGGGGCTGCACTCGCCGGAGTCGGCGATCGTGTCCGCCATCGTGTTCAACGCGCTGGTGATCGTGGCACTGGTACCGCTGGCTCTGCGGGGCGTTCAGTACAAGCCCTCGTCCGCGTCCGCGATGCTGCGCCGCAACCTGCTGATCTACGGCGTCGGCGGTCTGATCAGCCCGTTCGTCGGAATCAAACTCCTGGACCTGGTGATCTCCTTGATCCCCGGTCTCCGCTAACAGTGTCCAACTCTTGAAGGGCTAGTTGTCAATGGCAAGCAATCTGCCCGGCTCGGTCCGGCAGTTCGGGGTGGCGCTGCGGGCGCTGCTCGTGTTCACGGCGATCCTCGGGATCGTCTACCCGCTGGTGATGACCGGCGTCGCACAGGCCCTCTTCCACGGCAACGCGAACGGTTCGATCGTCAAGGTCGACGGCAAGGACACCGCGTCCGACCTGATCGGCCAGGCCTACACCCAGGACAGTGGCAAGAAGGACGACGACGGCAACGCGATCATGGTCGCGGACCCGAAGTGGTTCCAGACCCGGCCGTCCGCGGTCGACTACGACGCGATGGGCAGTGCGGCCTCGCAGTACGGGCCGAACAACGCCGATCTGGTCAAGCTGATCGACGAGCGGCGGGCCGCGGTCGCGGAGCTCGAGGGTGTCGACCCGGCGCAGGTCCCGCCGGACGCGGTCACCGCCAGTGGCAGCGGTCTCGACCCGGCCATCAGCCCGGCGTACGCCGCTCTGCAGGTCAACCGGGTCGCCCGTGAGCGTGGTCTGGACGTGGCGACGGTGCAACAGTTGGTGAAGGACAACACGAAGGGCCGCACGCTCGGCTTCCTCGGGGAGCCCGCAGTCAACGTGGTGAAGCTCAACAACGCTCTCGCTGCACTCTGAGAGCATGGATGCATGAGTAAGAGCGGCCGTGGGCATCTGCGGATCTACCTTGGCGCCGCGCCCGGTGTGGGTAAGACCTACAAGATGCTGGGCGAGGGTCAGCGCAGGGTGACTCGCGGTACCGATGTGGTGGTCGGATTCGTCGAGACCCACGGCCGGCAGCACACCGAGGAGATGCTCCACGGGCTGGAGCTGGTGCCGCGCCGGATCCTCGACTACCGCGGCGCGAGCTTCACCGAGATGGACATCGACGCGGTGCTGGCCCGGCGGCCCGAGGTCGCCCTGGTCGACGAGCTGGCGCACACCAACGTGCCGGGCAGCCGGAACGAGAAGCGCTGGCAGGACATCGAGGAGCTGCTGGCCGCCGGGATCGACGTGATCTCGGCGGTCAACATCCAGCACCTCGAGTCGATCAACGACGTGGTCGAGAAGATCACCGGCGTACCGCAGCAGGAAACCGTGCCGGACCGGGTGGTCCGGGCCGCGGACCAGATCGAGCTGGTCGACATGACGCCGGAGGCGTTGCGCCGGCGGATGGCGCACGGCAACGTCTACGCGGCCGACAAGATAGATGCTGCCCTGGGCAACTATTTCCGGGTCGGCAACCTGTCTGCCCTGCGCGAACTCGCGTTGCTCTGGCTCGCCGACCGGGTCGACGCCGGTCTCCAGCAGTACCGTGCCCAACATGACATCGATTCGACCTGGGAGGCCCGGGAGCGCGTCGTCGTCGCGCTCACCGGCGGTCCCGAGGGCGAGACACTGATCCGGCGTGCCGCCCGCATCGCCGCCAGGTCGTCCGGTGGAGACCTGCTCGCAGTCCATGTCGCCCGCTCCGACGGCCTGACCGGCGCCGACCCGAAACGGCTGGCCGAACAGCGCAACCTGGTCGAGAGCCTGGGCGGCACCTATCACCAGGTCGTCGGTGACGACATCTCCGACGCCCTGCTGACGTTCGCCCGCGCGGAGAACGCCACCCAGCTCGTTCTCGGTGGTTCGCGCAGGTCCCGGGTGTCGTCGGTGCTCACCGGCCCGGGGATCGGGTCCAGCACGATTCGGGACTCAGGGGACATCGACGTACACATCGTCACCCACTCGCTGATGGGCCGTGGCCGGTTGCCGCGGTTGCGCGGAAGCTTGTCCCGCAGGCGGAAGGTGCAGGGGTTCATCCTGGCCGTCGTCCTGCCCCCACTGCTCGCGCTCCTGCTCGGTCTGGGTGGGGACAACCTCAACCTGACCAGCAACGTACTGGCATTCCTCCTGGCGGTCGTCGTGGTTGCGTTGGTCGGTGGACTCTGGCCGGCGTTGCTGACCGCGATCGGCGGGACCGTCGTACTGAACTACTTCTTCACGCCGCCGACTCGGACCTTCACGATTGCCGAGCTGAACAACGCGCTCGCGTTGGCGATCTTCGTGCTGGTCGCGGCGATGGTGAGTTCGGTCGTTGACCGGGCGGCTCGGCGTACTCGGCAGGCGGCTCGGGCCGCGGCTGAGTCCGAGACGCTGGCGACGTTGGCCGGCTCGGTGTTGCGTGGCGAGACTGCTTTGCCCGCACTGCTCGAACGGGTGCGCGAGGCGTTCGGGATGACCGGGGCCTGCCTGATGGAGCGGGTGGACGACGATGAGCTGACCGAGGTCTGGCGGCCGTTGGCCTCGGCCGGCACGCTGACGTGCACCCGGCCGGAGGAGGCCGACGCGGAGATCCCGGCGCGTGACGACCTGGTCCTCGTGCTTCAGGGCCATCAGTTGGCCGCGGACGAGCGTCGGCTGGTTGGAGCGTTCGCCGCCCACGCTGCCGCGTTGGTCGACAAGGCCAGGCTGAGTGAGGCCGCCGCTGAGGCGAAGCCGCTGGCCGAGGCCGACAAGCTGCGTACGGCGCTACTCCGGGCGGTCGGCCATGATCTCCGGTCGCCGCTGGCGTCGGCGAAGGCGTCGGTGACCAGCCTGCGTAGTGATGACGTGGAGTGGAGCGAGTCCGAGCGCGAGGAGCTGCTGGAGACGGCAGATGAGTCGCTCGATCGGTTGTCGCGACTGGTGGACAACCTGCTCGACCTCAGTCGACTGCAAGCCGGCGTACTTCCTGTCTTCACTCGGCCGATGGCGTTGGACGAGGTCCTGCCCGGCGTACTGGCTGAGATCGGTGACGACGGGGACAAGGTGACGGTGGATATCCCGCACACGCTGCCGTTGGTCGAGGCCGACCCGGCGTTGCTGGAGCGGGTGGTGGCGAACCTGCTGGCCAACGCGATCCGCTACTCGCCGCCCGGACGGCCGCCGCTGATCAGCGGGAGCGCGCTCGGCGACATCGTGGAGATCCGGGTGATCGACCGAGGACCGGGGATCCCGCGGGCAGACCGGGATCGGGTGTTCGCGCCCTTCCAGCGGCTCGGCGACACCGACAACACCGTCGGCGTCGGGCTGGGCCTGGCCCTGGCCCGTGGTCTGGCCGAGGCGATGCACGGAACGCTGCAGCCCGAGGACACTCCCGGTGGAGGCCTGACCATGGTGGTGTCGATGCCGACCGCAACCGTGCGCTCGGTCGACGCTCCGGTGCCGGGATCTCGCGAACGCTTCGAGCAGGAGGTCGACGAATGACCAGAGTTCTGGTGATCGATGACGAACCTCAGATCGTCCGGGCGCTGCAGATCAACCTGAAGGCGCGTGGGTACGAGGTGCATCTGGCCGGCACGGGTACGTCGGCGTTGAAGGTGGCGGCCCAGCACCCGCCGGAGTTGGTGATTCTCGACCTCGGGTTGCCGGACTTCGACGGCGTCGACGTGATCCGCGGCCTGCGCGGGTGGACCGAGGCGCCGATCCTGGTGCTGTCCGGGCGGACCGACCAGACCGACAAGGTCGAGGCGCTGGACGCGGGTGCGGACGACTACGTGACCAAGCCGTTCGGGATCGACGAGTTGCTGGCCCGGATGCGCGCCGTACTGCGTCGCGCCAACATCGCGCAGGACCAGCCGGTCGTGACCGTCGGCGGCGCCACCGTCGACCTGGCCGCGAAGCGGGTGACTCTGGAGAACGGCGAGGACATCCGTCTCACCCCGACCGAGTGGCACCTGCTCGAGGTCCTGGTCCGCCACCCCGGCAAGCTGATGTCCCAACGCCAACTCCTCACCGAGGTCTGGGGCCCCGGCTACGAATCCGCCAGCGGCAACCTCCGCTTCTACATGGGCCAACTCCGCCGCAAACTCGAAGCCGACCCAGCTCGCCCGAAGCACCTCCTGACCGAACCAGGCATGGGCTACCGCTTCGAACCGTAGGCGATCAGGCGCTCCGGCTGATGGTGACCAGGGTCGGCTCGACCTCGGTGGCCGGGTCGGTGTCGGGGATGCGGAAACGCATCCGGCAGACGACCGCGTTGGTGTGGCGACGGAGGGCGTGCGCGAGCAGGGCGCCGCGCTGGTTCTGCAGCAGGCGTTGCCAGAGGTGCTCGGGCTCGATCTCGGGGATCAGGACGAAGACGGTCTCGATCTCGAGGTGCTTGACGTATCGGACGATCGGATCGGTGAGCCTGCGTCGATCGTCCGTCAACGCGACCAGGGGTACGCCGGGATTCCAGCGCTCCCAGTCCGCGATCAGCTTGTTGAAGTCACGCACGTCGTCCGGGTCGCTCGCGTTCACCGCATGCACAGCCACCACGTCATGCCCGAGCCCGGACGCCACCGAGATCGCGTCCCGGGTCAGCTTGCTGACGCCGTTCACCGGTACGAGGACCCGCGACCGGTGCGCCTTCGGACGATCCGGGACCCGGCCGAGCTCCAGCCGGACACCGATCCGTCGATAGTTCCGCTGTACGGCCTGCATCAGTACGACGAGAGCCGGCAAGGCGATCACGATCAGCCAGGCGCCCTCGGTGAACTTGGTCGCGGTGACGACGACCGCGGCCACCCCGGTCAGAACGGCCCCGAGCCCGTTCAGCGCCAGCTTGAACCGCCACCCGCCCGGCCGCGTGTGCCACCAGTGCCGGACCATCCCGGCCTGCGACAGCGTGAACCCGACGAATACCCCGATCGCGAACAGCGGGACCAACGTATTCATGTCACCGCGCGCGGCGATCAACAGGACCGCCGATACGAGCGTGAGGAACCCGATCCCGTAGCGGTACACCTGCCGCTGCCCACGGAGCTTGAAGACGTGCGGTACGAAGTGATCCTTGGCGAGCAACTGCGCGAGCACGGGAAGTCCGCCGTACGACGTGTTCGCCGCCAGCGCCAGCAGGATCACGGTCGAGAACTGCACGACGTAGTACCCGAATCCGTGCCCGAGCGAGGCATCAGCGAGCTGCGACAGCACGGTCACGCCCTCGACCGGCTTGATCTCGAACTTCTTGATCAGCACGGCCAGCCCGATCAGCATCGTCGCGAGCAGCACCCCGAGCACGAGCTCGGCCCGCTGCGCCCGAACCGCCCGCGGCTTGCGGAAACTCGGTACGGCGTTCGCGATCGCTTCGACGCCCGTGAGTGCCGCGCAACCGTTGGCGAACGCCTTCAGCAGCAGGAGAACCCCGATGGCGTGAATCTGACCGGCCTGCTCCGCGCTCGTGGTGGTGACCGCGGGTTCGCCGCGGAGCAGACCGGCCAGAATCACCGTCAGGATGGCCGCCACGAACACGGCCGTCGGCACGATGAACATCCGCGCGGAGTTCGCCACGCCCTTCAGGTTCACCGCGGTCACGATCGCGAGGACGGCGAGAGCCAGCCACACGCGATAGCCATAGAGACCGGGTACGGCGGAAGTCAGCGCGGCGACCCCGGCTGCGACCGACACGGCCACGTTCAGCACGTAGTCGATCACCAGTGATGCACCGGCGACCAGGCTGGCTCGGCGGCCGAGGTAGCGCTTGGAGACGCCGTACGAACCGCCGCCGTTCGGGAAGGCCGCGATCACCTGCCGGTAGGACAGGACGAGCACGAGCAGTAGGCCCGCGATCGCCAGCGTGACCGGCAACGTCAGCCCGATCGCGTTCGCCCCGCCGAGGGCGAGGATCAGAACGATGGCCTCCGGCCCGTAAGCCACCGACGCCATCGCGTCCAGTGACAGCGCCGCCAAACCACCGATCACACCCAGCCGATGCCGCTCATCCCCGCTCACGCCTCCACCCTCAGGCCGGCGGCCGGATCCGACACCCGGTCCTCACAGCATCCTCATGCCGCCGCCGTGATCTCCAACGCCGGCCTCACGTCCGTTTCGTTCAATACGCAGGGGGTGGAAGTGCGAGAGGGTCGGGGTATGGACATCTTCAGCGCAGGTCGTGATTTCGTCCGGCGGGACGCTCGGCTGGTCGAACGCCGGTTGTTCGCCACGCTCTTCGAGGACGCCGACGCGCAGGGCGTGGTCGACGCGCTCCGCGGTTATCAGAACGCCGACGGCGGCTTCGGGCACGGTCTCGAGCCGGACAAGCGCTGCCCGGACAGCCTCCCGCTCGACGTCGAGGTCGCGTTCGACACCCTGCTCGCAGCTGGCACCCAGGACGAGACGATGATCCGCCGGGCCGCCGACTGGCTGGGCCAGATCGCGAACGCCGACGGCGCCGTACCCCTGTGTGGTCCCGCCGTCGAGGGCTACCCGCGGGCCGAGCACATCAGCGAGTGGACCTACCAGCCCAGCATCAACCCGACCGCCGGCCTGGTCGGGCGGCTGCAGAAGTTCGGTATCGAGCACCCGTGGCGGGACAAGGCCGGCGCCTGGTGCGCGGCCGAGCTGGCCAAGGGTCTGCCCGACGAAGCCCACTCCCTGCACGAGTCGCTCGAGTTCCTCGAGCACACCGACGACGTCGACTTCGACCGGGTCCGGGACTGGCTGCCCAAGGTCGGCTATTTCCGTGCCGACGCCTCGGATCCGACGGACGGCGTCACTCCGCTGCAGTTCGCGCCGACGCCGGACAGCTTCTGGCGGCCGCTGTTCACGGACGCCCAGCTCGAGGGCCACCTCGATCGGCTCGTCGCCGACCAGCAGGCCGACGGCGGCTGGGCCATCACCTGGGAGCCGCCCGGTCCGGCGGCCACGCTCGAGTACCGCGGCATCGTCAGCGTCGGCGCACTCCGCACCTTGAAGGCCTACAACCGGATCTGACTCCAGACGTACGACGACCCTCCGCGAACCGCGGAGGGTCGTTGTGCTGTCTTACCGCTCTTCGCGGAAGTCGACGTGGAGCCGGACGGCGGGGTCGTACTTGCGGATCACCAGCCGGTCGGGATTGTTCCGGCGGTTCTTCCGCGTTACATAGGTGAAGCCGGTGCCTGCCGTGCTGCGGAGCTTCACGATCGGGCGGAGGTCGTTGCGCTTGGCCATACTGTCCTTTCCTGGGACACCTGGCGGGTGACCCTCGCTGTGAAGAACGCCGACGGGGTGGCCGCTATTCCGGTTCGGAGGGTACCTTGTATTGGTTATCGTTTTCAATAAGACGGGAGTCTGGATGCTGCCGGTGACCTTGCTGACAGGTCTCGACGAGGGGTTCCGGGACGCGATCGCGGCGAATCTGCTCGCCGCCGGACCGACCGGGGTCCTGATCGAGTACGACGTCAGTGGGCTGACCGACGGCTCCGTCGTACGGATCGCCCGGACCGCCGCTGGGATCATCGACCGCGAGGTGATCGAGATGGCGCACCCGTGCGTCTCCTGCGCGATGCGTGACTCGCTGGTCCAGCTCCTGCTCAGCATCGCGGCGGTCGAGCGGTACGACGTCGCGATCGTGAACGTGCCCGCCGCCGGGGACACCCGGGCGCTCGCCGATGAGATCGCCCGGGACGGCGGTAGCGAGCTCCGGGTGGACGCGGTCGTCACGACGGTCGACACGGGCAGTGTGATCGCGGACCTGACCGGCGAGCAGCTGATCCGGGAGCGTGGCATCCCGACCGCGGTCGAGGACGGCCGGGCCATCGCCGAAGTGATCGTCCGGCAGCTCGAGTACGCCGGCGCGGCGATCCTCAGCAGCGACGATGACACGGTCCGCGGCCTGATCCGGGCGATCAATCCACAGTTGCTGGTGAAGACGACGCCGGCCGGGCTGATCGGCGTACAACTGAAGGGTCCCGACGCCGTCGAGCCGGGGTCGATCGTGGCGCCGCTGGCGGATGACGGGTCGGTCCGGACCCTCGTCTGGCAGTCGAACCGGCCCTTCCATCCTGAGCGGTTGTATGACGCGCTGGAGGATCTGGTCGCCGGGACGGCGCGCGGGCGCGGGACGGTGTGGATCGCGACCCAGCACCGGAGGCGGCTCAGCTGGGACAGCTTCGGCACCAACGTCGCGATCGGCGTCCTGGGTCCGTGGCTCGCCGACCTGCCTGCCGACCGCTGGCCGTCCGTCGGGCAGCAGCACCAGGCCCGCTCGGCCCTCGAGTGGCACCCCGAGTACGGCGATCGCGCGTCGTACCTGTCCATCACCGGTATCGACCTGGACGTGCGGGAATTACGGGAGCGCCTGGATGGTTGTGTCCTTCGTGCGGATGAAGCGGTCCACCCCTTGACCGATCCGTTCGCTCCCTACTTGGAAGGAAGTACGGCTGCATGAAGAAGGACATCCACCCCGATTACCGCCGGGTCGTCTTCAGGGACAAGTCCGGCAACTTCAGCTTCCTCACCGGGTCGACGCGCGAGAGCAACGAGACCATCGAGTGGCACGACGGGAACACCTACCCGGTCGTCGACGTCGAGATCTCGTCCGCCAGCCACCCGTTCTACACGGGCCAGCAGCGTGTCATGGACACCCAGGGCCGCGTGGAGAAGTTCAAGAAGCGCTACGGCCAGAAGTAACACCTGGCTTCGAGCCCACCCGAACTCCGTTGCCGGAGCCGGGTGGGCTTTGTACTGTCCGGCGCATGCCGATCACCCAGTACGCCCTCCCCGGTGCCGCGGTCTACCCGGAGGGCATCACCCTCGGTCCGGCCGACGACTACTTCGTCGGGAGCAGTGCCGACGGCACCATCTTCCGCGGCCGCCTGACCGAAGAGACGGCCTCGGTGTGGCTCCCACCGGACCCAGACCGTGCGGTGGCTCTCGGGCTCACGACGTACGAGTCGCAGTTGTTGGTGTGTGGCGGGAAGACCGGGTTGTTCCACGCGTACGACGTTGAGACCCGCGCACTCGTCGCCCGCCAGGCGGTCGACGGCTACCTGAACGACGTGTGGGTGAGTGGCGACCACGCGTTCGTCACCGACTCGAGCCAGCCGATCGTGTGGCGGTTCGATCTGCGCGCGATCGAGGCTCCGCCGGACTCGATCAGGCTCCCGCGGGCCGGCTATCTCAACGGCATCACTGCGCAGGATGGCGTTCTCTACGTGGCCGATCAGGGCGATGAGGTCCTCTGGCGGATCGATCCCGACGGGTCGGCGGCCGTCATCGCCACCGACTACGCGGCCGACGGCTTGCTCCTGGTCGATGATCTGCTGATCGGTGTCTGCAACCGCGGTGAGACCGCGCAGACCGCCGAGTTCTTCCTGTCCATGCTGCGTCTGACCGCCGACGGTCGTGCGATTCCTCTCGGCGAGCACACGGATCCGCGGTTCGCGACTCCCACGACGCTCGCCCTCGCGGGTGACCGGTTGTTGGTGGTCAACGCTCAGTTCGGCAGGCGTCCCGATCCCGTGCTGCCGTTCACTGTGCTGGTGCTCGAGTGGGCACGTCTCGGATCTCAGACGGTTGACGAGGCGAGTCGCTTACTCCGAGGCTGAGGTCGGTCTCACACTGGGTGGATGGAGCCGGTGGAGCTTTCCGGGAGCGGGTTGACGCCGCTCGAGGCCGTTGCGCTCGGGCAACGGCGTACGGCGGTGCGACTGACTGACGACGCCCGGAAGCGGATGCACGAGTCGGCCGTTGCGGTGGCCGAGGTCGCGTTGCGGCGGCCGGTGTACGGGCGGACGACCGGGGTCGGCGCCAACCGGGACGTGCTCACCTCCGACCCCGAGCACGGCGCCCGGTTGCTCGGATCGCATTCCACCACTGGCACAACGTCGTACCCGAAGGATGTGGTCCGGCTCGGGCTGCTGATCCGGGTCAACCAACTCGCCTCCGGCGGCTCCGGGCTCGAGCCCGAGGTGGCCGACGCGATCGTTGCCCTGCTCAACGACGACGTCCTGCCCGACCTGCACCGCGGTGGCGCGATCGGGACCGGCGACCTCGGACCGCTGGCCGAACTCGGTCTAGCCCTCGGCCCGGTCATCGACGGGACGAGTGCGCTCCCGCTGCTCTCGAGCAACGCGATCACGCTGGCCGAGTGTTGCCTCGCGTACGTCGAGGCCGCGACGCTGATCAACGTCGTACCGATCGTCGGGGCGCTCTCGCATGTGGCGATGCGCGGCAACGGCGAGGTGTACGACGTACGCGTGCACGAGGCTCGTCCGCAGCCGGGGCAGGTCCGGGTCGCGCGCCGGATGCGCGGGCTGCTAGACGGGTTGCCGATTCCACCCGCAAGGATCCAGGATCCCTTTGGCTTAAGGGCTTTTGCGCAGGTGCTTGGTCCGGCAGTCGATCATGTGGATGCGCTCGGCAACAGTCTCCGGATCGACATCAACGCCTCCGCCGAGAACCCGTTGGTTGCCGGCGACACCGTCCTCCACAACGGCAACTGGCACGGGATGCCGATCGCCCTCGCCCTGGACTCACTCCGCCTCAGCCTGCACAGCGTCGCGACCCTCTCCACCTCCCGCGTCGCGAACCTGGTCGACCCCGACTTCACCGGCCTCAGCCGCTTCCTGGCGAGCGGGGCCGAGGCGAGCTCCGGCGTCATGATGATCGAGTACGTCGCCCACGACGCCCTGTCCTCGGTCCGTTCATCCGCCCAGCCCGCCACCCTGGGCACGGCAACCCTCTCCCGAGGAGCCGAGCACCACGCCAGCTTCGCCCCCCAAGCCGCCGTACTGACCGGCCAGCTGCTGGACGCCCTCCGCGAGGTCCTCGCCAGCGAGCTGGTCACCGCAGTCCGAGCCATCCGCCTGGCCGCCCTGACCCCCGACGACCTGACTCCCGCCGCCATCGCCCCCTGGCTGGCCGACGCCCTGACCGCCCTCCCCGGCGACCTGACAGACCGCTCCCTCCGAGAAGACCTGGAAATAGCCCGAGGCCTGATGACCCAATGGGGCGACCGCCAGGTCGAACACCCGGCCGAGTCCGCCTGAGGTCAGAGCCGTACCAGCATCTTCCCGAGGTTCTCGCCCCGCAGCATCGCCAGGAACGCTTCGACCGTGTGCTCGAACCCGTCCACGACCGTCTGGTCCGACTGCACGGCCCCGAACTGCAGGTGCGGCGTGAGGAAGTCGATCAGCTCCGGCCTCAGATCGAGGTTGTTGCTGACCAGGAACCCTTCGAGCCGGAGCTCCTTCTCGACGATGTCGAACAGATTGCCCGGCGCCGCGGAAGCCTGGTGGTTGTACGTCGACACCGCGCCGCACCACGCGATCCGGCCGTTCTGCTTCAGGACGTCGATCGCAGCGCTGAGGTGGTCGCCGCCGACGTTGTCCAGGTACGCATCGATGCCGTCGGGGGCGGCCGCGGCCAGCTGCTCGGTCAGTGAGCCGTTGCGGTAGTTGATCGCGACGTCGTACCCGACCGTGTCGACGAGGTGCTTCGCCTTCCGGCCGGAGCCGGTGCTGCCGATGACGCGTCCGGCGCCGAGCAGCTTCGCGATCCGCGCGGCTGCCGTGCCGACCCCGCCGGCGGCCGCGGACACGAAGAGTGTCTCGCCCGGCTGCAGGTCCAGTACGCGGCGCAGGCCGACGTACGCGGACAGGCCGGTGCCGCCGAGAATGCCGAGGTGTGCGGACAGCGGCACGCCGTCGACCGGCTCGATCAGGCGGCTGTCCTGCGGCCGCACCAGCGCATGCGTGCGCCAGCCGCCACGGTGGAAGACGACGTCTCCGGCGGTGTACTCCGGGGTGTGGGAGGAGAGCACCCGACCGAGTGCCCGGCCCTCCAGCGGAGCGTTCAGCTCGGACCCGGCGTCCATCATCTCGCGCATGTACGGATCGACGGAGAGCCAGAGATTCTCGACCAGCGCGGCGCCGGGCGGCGGGGTGAGGTCCGGGGTGTCGACGAAGGCGAACAGCTCGCTGGTCGGGACGCCGTCCGGCCGGGCGGTGAGGTGGATCTGTCTCATCCCGTCAATGAAACCGGGACCTGGGCCGCGGGAGCCAGATGATTAGGATATAGCTTAATGATCAGCTACCGGCTCGGGGTCGACGACCTGGCGGATATGCGCTTCGCGTGCTCGCCGTTGCTGGAGACGGCGACGAGTCTGTGGGCGTTGACCGAGCCGTCCGCGCACGTGCTGCACCTGCCATGGATCCGGCAGACGAGCGCCGCATTGCGGGACCGGCCGGAGCGTGAGCTGCTGCTCGCTCTCGTCGCGCCCGAGGTGCAGTGGCTACCGGACTTCGTCACGCCTCGACCGGCCTCGCCGCTACCGGACGTCGAGGAGGAGCTGACCAGGGTTCGCGCGACTCCCCCGCGGCGGGCGGTTGCGGATGTCATCCGTGCGTACGGCGGCCGGCCACTGCCGCCCGTGCTCGAGGAACTGTGCGCCACACCGCGTCGACTGCGTGATCGGGTGTGTGCCGCGATGGCGTCGTACTGGGAGCTGGCGATGGCGCCGCACTGGTCCAGGATGCGGGCCTTGCTGGAGGCGGACATGGTGCATCGCGCCCAGCTGCTCGCCCGGGACGGTGCGGCCGCCGTGCTGACCGGGCTCGACCCGAGCGCTCGCTGGTCGGACGGCGTGCTGCGGCTGAGGGTGTCGTCGTACCAGCTGGACTATGACGCCGATGTCCGCGGTCGCGGATTCTGGCTGGTGCCGACCCTCTTCGCCAAGCACGCGATCAGTCCGGTCGATCCGGCGGAGCCGCCGACCGTCGCCTACCCGGCCCGCGGCGTCGGGACCCTGTGGGAATCTCGTCCGGCTCGCCGGCCCGGAGCGCTGACGGACCTTCTCGGGAAGTCCAGGGCCAGTCTCCTCCTCGACCTGACCGCCCCCACCTCCACGGTCGAGCTCGCCCGCCGGCGCGAGGTGTCGCCGAGCGCCGTCTCCCAGCACCTGTCCGCGCTTCACTCCACCGGCCTGGTCACCAGAGCCCGCTCCGGCCGCGTCGTCCTCTATTCCCGCAGCCGGCTGGGCGATCAACTCGCGAACCCCTGGAGCCGAGACACGCCCTAGCGCCCCCTGCGTCGGAGGGTTCTTAGCCGTGAAGGCGGCGGGTGAGAGCGGTCGCGGCCTGGCGGATGCGGTGGGCCAGGAGGGGGCGTTCTGATGGGGGGATGGTGTCGGTGCGGAAGGTGACGGAGATGGCGGCGGCCGGGTGGCCGGCGTGGTCCAGGGCGGCGCTGGCCACGGAGGCGAGGCCGGGGGTGATGTAGGAGTCTTCGACCGCAAAACCCTGGCGCTTCTCGTCCGCCAGCAGCCGTCGGAGTTGGGTGAGGGACTGCGGTCCATGATCGGTCCGTCGTACGAAGCTCTCCGGACCGGGAAAGAGCGCCCGGACCTGCGCAGGCGGCAACTCCGCGAGCAAAGCGCGCCCCGATGCGGTCAGCGTCGCAGGCAGGCGTACGCCGACATCCGTCACCAGCGTCACCGGCCGGGGCGGCTGTTCCTTCAGCAGATAGACGAGTTCACGACCATGCAGTACGCCGAGATGCGCCGTCTGACCGATCTCCGCGACAAGCTGCACGAGCAACGGACGAGCCAACCGCTCGAGCGGATCGTGCCGCAGATAAGCCGATCCGATCTCGAAGGCGGCCACCCCGAGCCCAAACCGCTTCTCCTCGGGCAGGTGAACGACGAAGCCCTCGTCGATCATTGCCCGCAGCAAGTGGTACGTCGATGAGCGCGGCAGGCCTACCGCGGACGCGATGCGTTCCATCGGTACCGGTCCGGGCTGGGTGGCCAGGAACGTCAGTACCCGCAGGGTGCGGGTCGAGGCGGGAACGTTGCCGCTCACAACGGCAGCGTAGCCGCCTCGTCTCAGATTTCGGACGATTGCCGGTTCTTGGCGCGGCTCCGCTTCAACCAGAACCGCAGACTCTCGCCCGCCACGGCCAGCGCGAACAGCCCGCCGGCGACACCCCAGTCGCAGAATTCCTCGCCCGACATCAGCAAGCCAACGGCGAAGGACAGTCCTGCGAAGAACGCCAACGTCAGTGCGAATCGCATCACAGAGCTTTCTCCGCGGTCCAAGCGCCCGACGCCAGGTGGTAGCCGAGCCATGCGTTCACCGCGAGCATCGGCTCGTTCGCGGCGTCGTTGCCGGTGTGTGCGGTGGTCAACCCGGCGTTCCGGGCGCGCGTCAGCGCCTCGGCCTTGACGAGCTTCGCCAGCCCACGCCCGCGCGCCGCCGGGATCGTCCCGGTCAGGCTCGACCAGATCACCCCGCGCTCCGGATCCGCGCTGGTGGTCGCGAACGACAACACCGTGTCCCCGTCGAGCACCGCCGTACTCAGATCGTGGCGCAGGTCCGGGTGATGCCACCACGTCGCAACCCATTCGTCGTACGCCGGTGAGTCCGACAAACCACTCGGATCACCGTCGGCGACGGCCGTGCTCGCCAGCCAGACCTGCCGCGGCTCCACCTGCTCGTAAGTCACAAGCTGTAGACCCGCGGGAACAGCCGGCGGTTCCGGTACGCCGCTGAGTTCCGCAGTGGAATGGCTCATCTGCCGACCGATGGTGAAGCCGCGGTTGATCGCGAACTCCTTCGACGCATCGTCGTCCCTGACAACGACCAGCAGACCAGTGCCTCCGGCCTGCTCGGCCGCGGCGGAGATCGCCTCAGCCAGCGCGCTCCCGATCCCACGGCGCCGCGACTCCGGCGGCACCTGCACGGTGATCCGCAGCCGCCCGGCCTGCTCGCCCGGCGGGGGCAGATACACGTTGCCGTAGCCGACGACCTCGGCACCCTCGACCGCGATCAGGACGACCTTGCTCGTACCGGACCGGAGCTCGGTCTCGACTCCGCGGGCCGTCTTCACCAAGTGCGGCATCACCGCGGCCCACACCCTCGCGATCCCGACCGCATCCTCCGGTACCGCCGTCCGGATCTCGAACACCATGCGCAGACTGTAATCGGGCCGAGGGTTCACGGATGTCTCAGACCCGAGACAGAAAGTCGGCGGCGCTGCTGTCCGTTGGTGGTGGCGCGCGGTGCAATGATCGGGTGGAAGAGACCAGCACAGTGATTGTCGGCATCGGCCCGCTCAGTGCGGCCGATGTGGTCGCGGTAGCGCGGCACGGGGCGCAGGTTCGCATCGACGACCAAGCCCTCGAAGAGATCGCCAAGTCCCGGGCCGCGATCGAGGCTCTGGCCCACGCGGATACGCCGCACTACGGCGTTTCGACCGGCTTCGGCGCGCTTGCGACCCGGCACATCGCACCCGAATTGCGTGCGCAGTTGCAGCGCAGCCTGGTCCGCTCGCACGCCGCCGGCTCCGGCCCGGAGGTGGAGACCGAGGTCGTCCGAGCGCTTGCCCTACTGCGACTGTCCACCCTCGCCACCGGCCGCACCGGCGTAAAGGTCGAAACCGCCCAGGCGTACGCCGGTTTGCTGAACGCGCACCTGACTCCAGTAGTGCATGAGTACGGCAGTCTCGGTTGTTCCGGCGACCTCGCGCCGCTGTCCCATGTCGCACTCGCGGTGATGGGTGAAGGTCCGGTCAGAGATGCCGACGGCAACCTTCTGAACGCCCGCGACGCGTTGCCGGCCCATGGCCTGACGCCCGTCGTACTGGCGGAGAAGGAAGGTCTCGCGCTGATCAACGGCACCGACGGCATGCTCGGCATGCTGGTACTCGCGCTGGCCGATCTCGACCGGCTCTTCAAGACCGCCGACCTCGCCGCCGCGATGAGTGTCGAGGGCCAGCTCGCCACCGACCGCGTGTTCGCCGAGGACCTGCAGGCCCTTCGTCCGCACCCCGGTCAGGCGTTGTCCGCCGCCAACCTGCGCACGATCCTCGCCGACAGCGGAGTCGTCGCCAGTCACCGTGGGCCGGACTGCAACCGGGTGCAGGACGCCTATTCGCTCCGATGCTCCCCGCAAGTGCACGGCGCCGCGCGCGATACGGCCGCCCACGCGGCCACGGTCGCCGGGTACGAGCTCGCCGCCGCGATCGACAACCCGGTCGTCCTGCCCGATGGACGGGTCGAGTCCAACGGCAACTTCCACGGCGCGCCGGTCGGCTACGTGCTCGACTTCCTCGCGATTGCTGTCGCGGACGTCGCGTCGATCAGCGAACGTCGTACCGATCGCTTCCTCGATGTCGCTCGCAACCACGGGCTGAACGCGTTCCTCGCGGACGATCCCGGGGTCGACAGTGGGCACATGATCGCGCAGTACACGCAGGCCGCGATCGTGTCCGAGCTGAAGCGGCTCGCCGTACCGGCCAGTGTCGACTCGATTCCTAGCAGCGCCATGCAAGAGGACCACGTCTCGATGGGCTGGTCGGCCGCACGCAAGCTGCGCAAGGCGATCGACGGGCTCCAGCGGGTGCTCGCGATCGAGATCCTCACCGCAGCGCGGGCGCTCGACCTGCGCGCGCCGCTGACCCCGTCCCCGGCGACCGGCGCGGTCGTGGCCGCACTCCGCGAGTACGTCGAAGGTCCGGGCACCGACCGCCATCTCGCCCCCGAGCTCGAGCACTCCGTCCAACTCGTTGCCAACGGCACCTACATCACCGTCGCCGAGGCCGTCACCGGCCCCCTTAACTAGAAAGGCTGGATCACCCATGTCCGGACCCCGTCCTGTGCGCGCACCCCGCGGTACCACGCTGACCGCCCGCGGCTGGCAGCAGGAAGCCGCGCTGCGGATGCTGCAGAACAACCTCGACCCCGAGGTCGCCGAGCACCCCGACGAACTGGTCGTGTACGGCGGTTCCGGCAAGGCCGCCCGGGACTGGAACTCGTTCGACGCGATGGTGCGCACGCTGACCACGCTGAAGGACGACGAGACCATGCTGGTGCAGTCCGGCAAGCCCGTCGGCGTGATGCAGACCCACGAATGGGCGCCGCGCGTACTGATCGCGAACTCGAACCTCGTCGGCGACTGGGCCACCTGGGAGGAGTTCCGCAAGCTCGAGGCGATGGGCCTGACCATGTACGGCCAGATGACGGCCGGATCGTGGATCTACATTGGCACCCAGGGCATCCTGCAGGGCACGTACGAGACGTTCGGCGCGGTCGCGGACAAGAAGTTCGGTGGCTCGCTGGCCGGCACGATCACGCTGACCGCCGGGCTCGGCGGCATGGGTGGCGCGCAGCCGCTGGCCGTCACGATGAACGACGGCGTCGCGATCTGCATCGACGTCGACTCGTCCCGGATCGACCGCCGGATCGAGCACCGCTACCTCGACGTCCGCGCCAAGTCGCTGGACGATGCGCTCCGGTTGGCCGAAGAGGCGAAGAAGGCCCGCCGGCCGCTGTCCATCGGTGTCCTCGGCAACGCCGCGGTGATCGTGCCGGAGCTGCTCGAGCTGGGCGCGCCGATCGACATCGTCACCGACCAGACCTCGGCGCACGACCCGCTGATGTACCTGCCGGTGGGCATCGACTTCGACGACTGGACCACCGCCCGCGAGAAGGACCCGGCCGGATTCACCGAGCGCGCGCAGGCCTCGATGGCTCGCCACGTCGCCGCGATGGTGGGGTTCCAGGACGCGGGCGCGGAGGTGTTCGACTACGGCAACTCGATTCGCGACGAGGCCCGGAAAGCCGGATTCTCGCGGGCGTTCGAGTTCCCCGGCTTCGTGCCGGCGTACATCAGGCCCTTGTTCTGTGAGGGAAAGGGCCCGTTCCGGTGGGCGGCGCTGTCGGGCAACCCGGCCGACATCGCGAAGACGGACCAGGCGATCCTGGAGCTGTTCCCGGACAACGAGCACCTGCGGCGCTGGATCACGATGGCCGGCGAGCGGGTCGCGTTCCAGGGGCTGCCGGCCCGGATCTGCTGGCTGGGACAGGGTGAACGGGATAAGGCCGGCGTCCGGTTCAACGACATGGTTGCCTCCGGCGAGCTCGAGGCGCCGATCGTGATCGGCCGCGATCACCTGGACACCGGCAGCGTGGCATCGCCGTACCGGGAGACCGAAGGCATGCTCGACGGCTCGGACGCGATCGCGGACTGGCCGTTGCTGAACGCGATGGTGAACGTGTCCAGCGGTGCTTCCTGGGTGTCGATCCACCACGGCGGTGGCGTCGGCATCGGCCGGTCCATCCACGCCGGTCAGGTTTCGGTTGCCGACGGCACCGACCTGGCCCGGCAGAAGCTGAAGCGGGTGCTGAGCAACGACCCGGCGATGGGTGTGATCCGGCACGTCGACGCCGGCTACGACAAGGCCGTCGAGGTCGCGGAGGAGAAGGGCGTCAGGATCCCGATGCGGGAGAACTGACACAGAGTGCGACCGTGGCAATGCCTACCGCTATGGTGCACTTTCCAAGAAGCGAGATTCGGTGCGATCACGTGGCATCGGTCTCCGGTTCCGCTAGGGTCGTTCGGGCGACCGACGACCAGCGCGAAGGGGCGCCATGATCGAGTTCGAGGACGTCACCAAGCGGTATCCGGACGGCACCGTCGCCGTCGACACCTTGTCCCTGCGGATCCCGAGCAATCAGATCACCGTGTTCGTCGGTCCGTCCGGCTGTGGCAAGACCACGTCGCTGCGGATGATCAATCGCACGATCGAGCGGACCGGCGGGACGATCTCGATCGACGGTGAGGACATCAACAGCAAGGACGCGGTCACCCTGCGGCGCGGAATCGGGTACGTGATCCAGCACGCCGGCCTGTTCCCGCACAAGACCGTGGTGGAGAACGTCGGCACCGTGCCCGGCCTGCTCGGCTGGGACAAGAAGAAGACCCGCGACACCGCGATGGAGCTGCTCGAGCGCGTCGGCCTGGACCTCAAGCTGGCGCAGCGGTATCCGGCCCAGCTGTCCGGTGGCCAGCAGCAACGAGTCGGTGTGGCCCGCGCACTCGCGGCCGACCCGGCGATCATGCTGATGGACGAGCCGTTCAGTGCCGTCGACCCGATCGTGCGGCACCAGTTGCAGGAGGAGCTGCTCCGGCTCCAGCGCGATATCGGCAAGACCATCGTGTTCGTCACCCATGACATCGACGAGGCGATCAAGCTCGGTGACAACGTCGCCGTACTGAAGGTCGGCGGCAAGCTGGCCCAGTTCTCGCCGCCGGCGGAGCTGCTCGCGCATCCGGTCGACGACTTCGTCCGCGGGTTCGTCGGGCAGGATCGCGGTTACCGCGCGCTGACGTTCATCCACAACGATCTGCCGATCAAGCCGGTGCCGTCCGAGCTCGAACTGCAGGACGGCGTACCGGTCGGCTGGCGCAACGGCAGCCCGACGGACGAGCTGTTGCCGGTCGGCGCTGTGTTCAAGCAGGGTGACTCGTTGCGCGCGGCCCTGGACGCCGTACTGACGTCCCCGAACGGCTTGGGCGTCTGCGTCGACAACGACGGGCGTGCCGTCGGCGTGGTCGACCAGGGCACGGTCGCGGAAGCATTGCGCTCATGACCTGGATCGGTGACAACACCGGGCTCATCTGGGAGCAGTTGCGCGAACACCTCTATTTGGCGATCGTGCCGGTCCTGCTCGGGCTGATCATCTCGGTGCCACTCGGGTACGTCGCCACCCGCTACTCCTGGTTGGCGAACCCGCTGATCGCCTTCGGTGGCGTGCTGTACTCCCTGCCGTCGATCGCGCTCTTCATCGTGATCCCGGCGATCCTGGGGACGAAGGTGCTGGCCACGGCCAACATCATCGTCGCGCTGACCATCTATACGGTCTCCCTGTTGATCCGTAACGTGATCGACGGGTTGCGTTCCGTGCCGACCGACGTACGGCAATCGGCGATCGCGGTCGGGTACAGCCCGCTGCACCGGCTGATCGCGGTCGACCTGCCGATCGCGGTACCGGTCATCTTCACCGGGCTGCGCGTCGTCACAGTGGCGAACATCTCGATGGTGAGTGTCGGCGCCGTGATCGGTATCGGCGGCCTGGGCGAGCTGTTCACGCTCGGCTTCCAGAAGGACTTCCTCACCCCGGTGGTGGTCGGCGTGGTGCTGTCGTTGCTGCTGGCGCTGGTCGCCGACCTGATCCTGGTGACGTTGCAACGGGTCCTGACGCCGTGGGCGCGGGTCGCGACCCCGGTCGGAGAGGTGGCCTGACATGTGGGAGTACCTCAGCGACTCGTTCAACTGGTCCGGCAACGAGGGCATCTGGGCGCGGATCGTCCAGCACCTCTGGTACACGTTTGCCGCGCTCGGGCTCTCGGTCGTGATCGCGTTGCCGATCGGGCTGCGGATCGGGCACACCCGGCGCGGCGCGTTCCTGGCGATCAACCTGGGCAACGCGGCGCGTGCGCTGCCGAGCCTCGGCCTGCTGATGCTCGCCGTCCTGCTGACCGACCAGATCGGCTTCCTGCCGGTGCTGATCGCGCTGGTGGCCCTCGGTATCCCGCCGATCCTGGCGTCGACGTACGCCGGTCTGGCGGGTGTCGATCCGGCCACGATCGACGCGGCGCGGGGGATGGGGATGACCGGGCGGGAGATCCTGACCAAGGTGGAGATCCCGATCGCGCTGCCGCTGATCATCTCCGGTGTGCGCAGCGCCACCCTGCAGATCGTCTCGACCGCGACGATCGCCGCACTGGTGTCGCTCGGCGGTCTCGGCCGGTACGTGGTCGACGGGCTGAAGCTCCGCGACTTCCCGCAGATGTTCACCGGCGCCCTGCTGGTGGCCCTGCTCGCGATCGCGCTCGACGCGCTGTTCGCGCTGATCGGCCGGCTCACGGTCTCCGAAGGACTGCGGGCGGGCTGAACTGTCCGACGTACCTGATCAACTTGCACTGCGTCCATCGGCACCGGCCGGTGGCTGAACGAGAACACTGGAGGCTCTCGTGTTGAGATCCACACTCATCCGTACTGCGATCGCCGGGGTGGCGGTGCTCGGCCTGGCTGGTTGTGGGGGTGGGGGCGACCAGCTCGGCAGCGACAACGCGGGGTCCTCGCCCGCGCCCTCCAAGGTGACCAGCATCACCGTCGGATCGGCCGACTTCTCCGAGAGCCAGCTGCTCGCGGAGATCTACGGTCAGGCCATCGCCACCAAGGGCATCGAGGTCAAGAAGAAGCCGAACATCGGTAACCGCGAGACCTACATGGCCGCGATCAAGGACGGGTCGGTCGACCTGGTGCCGGAGTACACCGGTGCCGCGCTGGCCTACTTCGACAAGGCCTCGACCGAGACCGACCCGGACAAGGCGTACGACGCGCTGAAGAAGGCGCTGACGCCGGGCCTGGAGGTGCTGGACAAGTCGCCGGCCGCCGACGAGGACACCATCGTGGTGACCAAGGCGACCGCGGACAAGTACAGCCTGAAGTCGCTGGGTGACCTGAAGGCCGTGGGCAAGGACCTGGTCGCGGGCGGTAGCTCGGAGTTCAAGGTCCGGTCTGCCGGTCTGAAGGGGCTGAAGGACAAGTACGGCGTCGAGTTCAAGGAGTACAAGACGCTGGACGCCGGTGGCCCGCTGAGCATCAAGGCGCTCGAGGACAACCAGATCCAGGTGACGAACCTGTTCACCACCCAGTCGGTGATCAAGGAGCAGGGCCTGGTCCAGCTGGACGACCCGGAGAACATCCTGCCCCCGAACAACATCGTTCCGTTGATCCGGACCGACCACAAGTCGGACGACATCGCCTCGGTGCTGAACGCGGTCGACGCCAAGCTCACCACCGACGCCCTGACCGACCTGGTCAAGCGGATCGACGTCGGCAAGGAGAGCGCGGACGCGGTGGCCAAGGACTGGCTGTCGAAGAACCCGCTGTCTTGAGCTTCGAATCCCTGTGGGCGGACCAGTCCGCCATTGGTCGTAGCCCCGAAACCGGCGGCTACCACCGAGGCGGCTGGACCCCGTCCGAACGCGACGCGACGCACTGGTTCGAAGACCAGTGCGCCGCCCGCGGCCTAACCCTGGAATCAGACGGCATCGGCAACCAGATCGCCTGGTGGAACCCGTCGCCCCACGACGGGGACCTCACCCAACCTCCACCACTGGGGGGACTTCTCTCATCTCCATCCCCGGGCGGGGAGCCGGCCGGTGGGCCGGCTTTCCGGCCGGGTGTTGTGACGGGGAGTCATCTCGACTCCGTCATTGACGGGGGTGCTTTTGATGGGCCGCTTGGAGTTGTGAGTGCGTTGGCGGCTGTTGATCGGTTGCGGGACGAGGGGTTCATCCCGGCTGTGCCGATCGGGGTCGGGGCGTTTGTGGAGGAGGAAGGGTCGCGGTTCGGGATGCCTTGTTTGGGGTCTCGGGTGGCGGCCGGTGTGTTGCCTGCGTCGAAGGCTCTAGCCTTGGCGGACCGTTCTGGGGTTTCGCTGCAGGCGGCTCTGGAGGAAGCGGGGATCGATCCGGCCGGAGTCGGGCCGTCGCCGTTGCTCGAGCGGATGGGGACGTTCGTCGAGCTGCACGTCGAGCAAGGGCGGGGACTGACGGCGCCCGTGGGGGTGGCGAGTTCGATCTGGCCGCACGGGCGGTTCCGGTTCACGTTCACCGGCGAGGCGAACCACGCCGGCACGACGTTGATGGAAGACCGCCACGACCCGATGCTCACCTACGCGATGACTGCTCTCGCCGCCAACAAACAAGCCCGCCTGGCCGGAGCCCGCGCCACCTTCGGCCGGCTCTCGGTCGAGCCCAACGGCACCAACGCCGTACCCTCCCAGGTAACCGCCTGGCTCGACGCGCGCGCCGCGGGCGACGCCACCCTGCAATTGTTGCTCGCAGCAATCACCAAGCAAGCCACCGAGCGAGCCGAACGCGACGGTACGACGCTCGAGGTCACCCCCGAGTCCGTCTCCCCGATCGTCGACTTCCCGGCCGGTCTCCGCGACCGCCTGGTCGACGTACTCGACGGCGCCCCGGTCCTCCCCACCGGCGCCGGCCACGACGCCGGCGTGTTCTCGGCCGCCGGCATCCCGACCGCGATGCTGTTCGTCCGCAACCCGACCGGCATCTCCCATTCACCCGCCGAGTACGCCGAAATGGACGACTGTCTCGCCGGCGTCGACGCTCTGGCCGCCGTACTGAAGGACCTCGCCAAGTGACGTCGTACTGGTGCTCGACCGCCCTCCTCCCGACCGGCCTCGCCTCCGGCGTCCTGGTCACCGTCACGGACGGGCGGTTCGCCGACGTCCAGGTCGACGCGGAGCCGGGCGAGGCTGTACGGCTCGACGGGCTCGTGCTCCCAGGACTCGCGAACTGCCACAGCCACGCGTTCCACCGAGCCCTCCGCGGCCGCACGCAGACCGAGCGCGGCACCTTTTGGACCTGGCGCGACCAGATGTACGCCGTCGCCTCAGCCCTCACGCCCGAGTCCTACTACGACCTCGCCCGAGCCGTGTACGGCGAAATGCTGCTCGCCGGGATCACCGCGGTCGGCGAGTTCCACTACCTGCACCACGACCAGGACGGCCGCCGCTACGACGACCCGAACGCCATGGGTGCGGCGCTGATCGCCGCCGCACGTGACGCCGGGATCCGGATCACCTTGCTGGACACGTGTTATATCGCCGGCGGGATCGACCAGCCGCTCAACGAAGTGCAGCAACGCTTCAGCGACGGCGACGCGGCCAGCTGGGCCACGCGGGTCTCCTTGCTCTCCGGCTCCGACGACGTCGTGATCGGCGCGGCCGCCCACTCGATCCGCGGCGTACCGCAGGAACAGCTCGGCGCGGTCGCCTCTGCGTTCCCCGATGTACCTCTGCACATCCATCTGTCCGAGCAGGTCGCCGAGAACGCTGCCTGCCTCGAGGCGTACGGACGCACCCCGGCGCAGGTCCTCGACGAGGCCGGGTTCCTCAGCGGCCGGACGAGTGCCGTGCACGCGACGCACCTCACCGATGTCGATATCAGTGTGCTCGGCAGCTCATCGGCGTACTCGTGTTTGTGCCCGACGACCGAGCGGGACCTGGCCGACGGGATCGGACCGTCGGTGGCGCTCCGCGACGCCGGTTCGCCGTTGACGCTCGGGTCGGACAGCCACGCGGTGATCGACCTCTTCGAAGAGATGCGCGCGGTGGAACTGGACGAACGGCTCGCTTCCCAGGAACGTGGGCATTGGTCCGCCTCGGAATTGTTGCGTGCAGCAACGGTTGACGGTCACCGTTCGATCGGCTTCAACGACGCCGGGACGATCGCTGTAGGTGCCCGCGCCGACTTGGTCGCCGTCCGCCCGGACAGCGTCCGTACGGCGGGAACGGGCGGGACCGTGGAGACAGCGGTGTTCGCCGCGTCGGCGGCCGATGTGAGTGACGTGGTTGTGTCCGGCAAGCACCTGGTTGTCGACGGCAAGCACGCGAAGCTGGACGTCGCCGGCGAGTTGGCCGCCTCGATCGCGGCGGTGACCCGGTGACCTCTCTCTTGATCACCGGCATCGGCTCGTTGGTGACCAACGACCCGGCCCGCGGTGATCTCCTCGGTGAGCTGCACGACGCGGCCCTGGTGATCGAGGGCAGCAAGGTCGCATGGGTTGGGTCCCGACGCGAAGCCCCGGAAGCCGACTCCGCGATGGATGTGGGCGGACGTGCGGTGATCCCCGGCTTCGTGGATTCCCACTCCCACCTGGTGTTCGCCGGCGACCGGGCCGAGGAGTTCGCGGCCCGGATGACAGGTACGCCGTACTCCGCCGGAGGGATCCGGACCACGGTCGCCGCGACCCGGCAGGCCACCGACGAACAGCTCACCGCGAACGTCGCCCGGCTGGTGGCTGAGATGCGCCGGCAGGGTACGACGACGGTCGAGATCAAGTCCGGGTACGGGCTGACCGCCCGCGACGAGGCGCGAGCCCTGGAGATCGCGGGGCACTTCACCGGGGAGACGACGTACCTCGGGGCGCACGTCGTACCCGCCGAGTACGCCGACGACCCGGCGGGCTACGTGTCCTTGGTGACCGGGCCGATGCTCGACGCGGTCGCTGAGCACGCCAAGTGGATCGACGTGTTCGTGGAGCGGGGTGCGTTCGACGAGGATCAGGGGCGCGCGATCCTCGAAGCCGGCCTGAAGCGCGGCCTGCAGGCCCGCGTCCATGCAAACCAGCTGGGCGAGGGCCCCGGTGTCCAACTGGCCTGTGAGGTCGGCGCCGCCGCGGCCGACCACTGCACCTATCTCACGGATGCCGATATCGATGCCCTGGCCTCGGCTGGAGTGGTCGCGGGGCTTCTCCCGTCGATCGAGTTCTCGACGCGTTCGCCGTACCCGAACGCCCGTCGTCTCCTCGACGCCGGCGTCACCGTAGCCCTGGCCACCGACTGCAACCCGGGCTCCGGCTACTCGTCCTCGATGCCGTTCTGCATCGCCCTGGCCGTCCGCGAGATGCAGCTGACCCCCGCCGAAGCCCTCTGGTCAGCCACCGCCGGCGGCGCCAAGTCCCTCCGTCGCCCCGACCTCGGCCACCTCACCCCAGGCGCCCAGGCCGACCTGACCATCCTGGAAGCCCCCACCCACCTACACCTCTCCTACCGCCCGGGTGTCCCCCTGGTCTCCCATACGTTCGTCAGCGGCCGTCCTGTGTGAGGGCGGACGTCCCACACTCACCAACCTCGCTCCGGCTGGCGTCCGCACGCTCAGCTCCCTCGTCAGGCCGCGCGCAACACGCGCTTAGTGAGTGGCTGGAGTCCGGTCGCCTGTTCGACTGCGCTCATCACCCACTCCCCGTCGAACATCACGTCCTCCCAGCTGAACCGAAGGATCGACCAGCCACGGATGGCCAGGTTGACCTGCCGGCGGCAGTCCTTCACCAGAGCCCGGCGAGTGCCGTGGTGTTCGAGTGCTTCAGCGAGCGTGAGCGTGCGAAGGCAGTCGAGCACAGTGCGCAGGGGAGTGGTCACATCGTCCAGGGCCGGCACCGATGCCCAGTGCAGGGTGCACGGGAGCCCGGTCCGGCGTCGAACGCGACCCGGCTCGAGGGTGACGTGTGGGAGGGTCGGCCGGTTGATCACTCCGAGCCCCCAGTGCTCTGCAGCGCTCAGGTGAGAAACCACGCCTCAGACGCGTGGCGCGACTGGAGTTGAGCGCGACAGCGTGAGTTGAAGCGAGGTTTGTGAGTGTTGGGCGTCCGCCCCTAATCGGCGAGGTCTTTGGAGAAGAGGGCGGTCGTGGTGCCGTTGGCCAGGCGTTGTTTGGCTACTTCGAAGTAGCCGCGGTTGTTGTGGAAGGCGAGGCCGGCGACGTTGGGTGGGTCGGAGATGATCCGGGTGACGACGCGGTCGAAGGGCTTGGCGGCTCGTTCGATCGCGCGGTAGACCGAGGCGGCCAGGCCCTGGCGGCGGTGTTCGGCGTCGACCACGATCCGCTCGATGAACAGGAAGCGGTCGGCGTAGGTCTGGGCGAACCAGCCGAACTCGAGGCCGTCGTACGCCGACCCCGGGGTGAACGTGAGGACGAAGCCGGCCGGGCGGCCGTCGAGGTCGACCACGACGGCGTGGGCAGCGATCAGTCGGAGCCAGTCCAGCCGGTCGGGTCCGAGTGGCTCGACCAGACCTTCCGCTGCGGCATTGAGGGCAAGAACCGCGGCATCGTCAGCGGAGGTCATTGGGCGGAGCTTCACGCTGTCACCCTCCCACGGAAAACGCTTGCTCCGGGAGGGGTCACCCTGGGTGAACCCTGGCCGGAACCCGGAAATCCGGGGGTGACCTTGGGAATGACCTGGGCCGTGTGTCATGTTGAGTCTAGTGAACTCAAGTTTGCGACGCTGTTCCGTCTTTGCCGAGCTAATCGCCGGCGGGGGATTTGAACCGAGGCGGTCGGCAAGGCAACATTGAGTCTGTATCACTCAACTTCGTGGAGGTAAAGCATGGCCCGCGCGGTCGGTATCGATCTCGGTACGACGAACTCTGTCATCGCCGTACTGGAAGGTGGCGAGCCCACCGTCATCCCCAACGCCGAGGGAGCGCGCACGACGCCCTCGGTGGTGGCTTTCGCCAAGAACGGCGAGGTCCTGGTCGGCGAGGTGGCGAAGCGCCAGGCGACCACCAACGTCGACCGCACCATCCGCTCCGTCAAGCGTCACATGGGCGAGAGCTGGAGCGTGGACATCGACGGGAAGAAGTTCACCCCGCAGCAGATCAGCGCGTTCGTGCTGCAGAAGCTGAAGCGGGACGCCGAGGCGTATTTGGGTGAGCAGGTCACGGACGCGGTCATCACCGTGCCGGCCTACTTCTCCGACGCGCAGCGCCAGGCGACCAAGGAGGCCGGGGAGATCGCCGGCCTGAAGGTGCACCGGATCGTCAACGAGCCGACCGCGGCCGCGCTTGCCTACGGCCTGGACAAGGGCACCGAGCAGACCATCCTGGTCTTCGACCTCGGTGGGGGCACGTTCGACGTGTCGCTGCTCGAGATCGGCGACGGCGTCTTCGAGGTGAAGGCGACCAGCGGTGACAACCACCTCGGTGGTGACGACTGGGACAACCGGATCGTGCAGTGGCTGGTGACCCAGTTCAAGAACAAGAACGGCACCGACCTGTCCGGCGACAAGATGGCCATGCAGCGCCTCACCGAGGCCGCTGAGAAGGCCAAGATCGAGCTCTCCGCCGCGGCCGAGACCACGATCCACCTGCCGTACCTGAGCCTGACCGAGTCGGGCCCGCTGCACCTGGAGGAGAAGCTCTCCCGGGCCGAGTTCCAGAAGATGACCAACGACCTGCTCGAGCGCGCCCGCGCCCCGTTCAAGGCCGTCATCAAGGACGCCGGCATCGACGTGGCGAAGATCGACCACGTCATCCTGGTCGGCGGTTCGACCCGGATGCCCGCGGTCGCCGAGCTGGTCAAGGAGCTGACCGGTGGCAAGGACCCGAACAAGGGTGTGAACCCGGACGAGGTCGTCGCCGTCGGAGCCTCCCTGCAGGCCGGTGTGCTGAAGGGTGAGGTCAAGGACGTCCTGCTGCTCGACGTGACCCCGCTGAGCCTGGGGATCGAGACCAAGGGTGGCGTGTTCACCAAGATCATCGAGCGCAACACCACGATCCCGACCAAGGGCTCGGAGATCTTCACCACGGCCGAGGACAACCAGCCGTCGGTGATGATCCAGGTCTACCAGGGCGAGCGGGAGATGGCGCGCGACAACAAGTCGCTCGGCAACTTCGAGCTGACCGGCCTGCCGCCGGCGCCGCGGAACGTGCCGCAGATCGAGGTCACCTTCGACATCGACGCGAACGGCATCGTGCACGTCAACGCCAAGGACCTCGCCACCGGCAAGGAGCAGCGGATGACGGTCACCGGTGGCTCCGCGCTGCCGAAGACCGACATCGACCAGATGGTCCGCGACGCCGAGCAGTACGCCGAGGAGGACCGCCAGCGCCGCGAGGCCGTGGAGTCCCGCAACCAGGCGGAGGGCTTGGTCTACCAGACCGAGAAGTTCCTGCAGGAGAACGAGGACAAGGTCCCCGACGACGTCAAGACCGAGGTCAAGGACGGCGTCGCCGAGCTGAAGAAGGCGCTCGAGGGTGACGACGCCGACGCGATCAAGACCGCGTCGGAGAAGCTCGCCCAGTCCAGCCAGAAGATGGGTGCCGCGATGTACGCGAACGCCCAGGCCGCCGGCGGATCCTCCGAGGAGAACACCTCCGACGAGAGCTCGAGCAGCAGCAACGACGACGACGTGGTCGACGCCGAGATCGTGGACGAGGACCGGCCGCAGGACAAGACGGAGGACAAGTGACGGATCGACCCACTGGCAGCGAGTTCGGCGACGGCGAGCCCGTCGTCCGGGACAAGCGCCGGATCGACCCGGACACCGGCGCGGCGCGGGAGACTTCGCAGCCTCCCGCGCCCGGCGCCCAGCCGGGAATGCCGGGCACCCCGGGCGCACAGCCGCCGCGGGACCCGTCCGACCTGATCGGCCCGTCGGCCCAGGAAGCACTGTTGACCGAGGCGCTCGCCGAGCGTACGGCGGACCTGCAGCGACTGCAGGCCGAGTACGTGAACTACAAGCGGCGGGTGGACCGGGACCGCGAGGCCTCGCGCGAGCTGGTGATCGGCTCCGTGCTGACCGAGCTGCTCGGGATCCTCGACGACGTCGGCCGGGCCCGCGAGGCCGGTGAGCTCGAGGGCGCCTTCAAGGCGGTCGCCGAGTCACTGGAGCGGGTCACCGAGAAGCTCGGCCTGGTGCGGTTCGGCGAGAAGGGTGACACCTTCGACCCGCGCATCCACGAGGCCCTGCTGCACAACTACTCCGACGAGGTGGACGGCCCGACCGCGACGATGGTCATGCAGCCGGGCTACCGCCTCGGCGAGCGGGTGCTGCGTGCGGCCCGGGTGGCCGTCTCGGAACCGACCGAGCAGCTACCGGCTGACGCCGTACCGGCCGATGTACCGGTGGAGAGTACAGATGAAGACGCGGACAGGTCCGCGGAGTAACAGCGACCGCGACGGGAGGGGAGGCGCCAGGTGAGCACGAAGGACTGGCTCGAGAAGGACTTCTACAAGGTTCTCGGCGTCTCCAAGACCGCCGAGGCCGACGAGATCAAGAAGTCCTACCGCAAGCTGGCGCGCAAGTACCACCCCGACTCCAACGCCGGTGACGCGTCCGCGGAGGCCAAGTTCAAGGAGGTCTCCGAGGCGTACGACGTCGTCGGCGACCCGAAGAAGCGCAAGGAGTACGACGAGGCCCGCCGGCTGTTCGGTAGCGGCGGTTTCCGGATGCCGGGCGGCAGTGGTCAGGGCGGCGGCGGGTTCAACTTCGACGTCGGCGACCTGTTCAACCGCGGCGGAGGCACCGGCGGAGCTGGTGGCAGCGGGCTCGGCGACATCCTGGGCGGCATGTTCGGCGGTGGCGGCCGGACCACGACCACCTCGTCGACGGCGCGGCCGCGGCGCGGCGCGGACATCGAGACCGAGGCGACGATCGAGTTCGCCGAGGCCGTGAACGGTGTCACCGTCGGGCTGCGGATGACCAGCGACGAGCCGTGCAAGACCTGCCGGGGCACCGGCGCGAAGTACGGCACGGTGCCGAAGGTCTGCCTGAAGTGCGAGGGCACGGGCATGCAGACCTCGGTCCAGGGCGGCGTGTTCGCCATGACCGAGCCGTGCACCGAGTGCAAGGGTCGCGGCCTGGTCGTCGACGAGCCGTGCGAGACCTGCCACGGCTCCGGCCGCGGCCAGTCGAGCAAGACCATGCAGGTCCGCATCCCCGCGGGCGTGCAGGACGGTCAGCGGATCCGGCTGAAGGGCAAGGGCGCGGCCGGCGAGCGAGGTGGCCCAGCGGGCGACCTCTACGTCACCGTGCACGTCAAGTCGCACCGGATCTTCGGCCGGCAGGGCGAGCACCTGACGCTGAGCGTCCCGGTGAGCTTCACCGAGGCCGCGCTCGGCGCCGAGATCAAGGTTCCGACCCTGGACGGCATGCCCGTCACGGTCCGGATCCCCGCTGGTACGGCGAACGGCAGCAAGCTGCGCGTCCGTGGCAAGGGGTCGGTCCGGCGGGACGGTTCGAAGGGCGACCTGCTGCTCACCATCGAGGTGCAGGTCCCGCACGAGCTGAACGAGGAGCAGCGCACGAAGCTGCAGGAGTTCAACTCGGCCTCGGAACACCCTGACCTGCGGGCCGGGCTGTTCGGGAGTTCCTGATGGGCCTCCCGTTCAGCCAGGTGCCGACCTGGGACGACCGCACCCCGATCTACGTGATCTCGGTGGCGGCCCAGCTGGCCGGCATGCACCCGCAGACCCTGCGCCAGTACGACCGGCTCGGATTGGTCACGCCGAGCCGGGCGTCCGGCCGGGGTCGGCGGTACTCGGCGTACGACGTGGCGAAGCTGCGTTATGTGCAGCACCTGTCCCAGGAAGAGGGCGTCAACCTCGCGGGAATTCGGCACATCCTCGCGCTACAGTCGGAAGTGGAAGATCTGCGCAAGCGGGTCAACCAGCTACTGGCAGAAGTCCAGCGCGGCGTTGGTGTGTCGCGACAGAGCACCAACAGCCGGGTCTTCTCGGCCGGCCCGGCCGGCGATGTGATCGCCATGGGCCGGCAGCAGACGACGACCCGCTGGATCCGGACCCAGCCGCTCGAGCTGGGACCGCGCTGACCGGCGCCCGCACCACCGGCCACGAGTCAGCCGCTCACACCTGACCACCGGAGCGTTCCGACACCCCCTCGGAACCTCCGGTTCCGGTGGAGGCCGTCGTTCCCCCGCGACGCCTCCACAGCCGGAGGCGCGCTTCCCCCAAGCGCCCTTCGGCCCCCGCAGGGTGGTCCGTTTCCGGACCGCCCTGCGGCTCTCACGTTCATCCTCCGGACATGTTGTCTGCGGCCCATAGCGGCCTACCCTTGCTGGGTGACTGTGAGTCTGCAGACAGACCGTCTCCTCATCCGGGACTGGGAAGAAGACGACGCCGACGCCGCGCTGGAGATCTACGGCTCGGCCGATGTGGCGCCCTGGCTGTCGCCGGCGATCGACAAGGTCCCCGACGCGGCGAGCATGCGCCTGATCCTGCAGGCCTGGACCGAGGCCCAACCGAACTTCGTCGTACCGGCCGGCCGCTGGGCGATCACCCGCCGCGAAGACGGTGAGGTGGTCGGCGCTCTGCTCATCCGGCTGCTCCCGCCGTACGAGGAGGATCTGGAGATCGGCTGGCAGTTGCGGCCGAGCGCCTGGGGCCAGGGGTACGCGACCGAGGCCAGCCGGGCCTTGATGACGTGGGCGTTCAAGGACGGCGCGGTCGACGAGCTCTTCGCCGTCGCTCGCCCGAACAACAAGCGCGCCATCGCCACCGCCCGCCGCCTCGGGATGGAATGGGTCGGCGAGACCGACAAGTACTACGACCTGAACCTGCAGGTCTACCGCATCCGCGCCTCCGAGTTCAGCCCGTGAACCAGGAGCAACCGGCCGGTCGCCGATCTGCCAGCTGCTACTGACAGATCGGCGGCCTCGGTCGTTGGCTACTTCACGCCGTAGGCGTTGGTGATCTGCTGAGTGATGCTGTTGCCGTCCGCATCGGCCGCGTGCAGCCGCAGAGAGGGCGACTTACCGGCCGCCGAGACCGGATGGGTCACCTTCGCGGTGTATTTGCCGGCGCCGGTCGCGGTCAGGGACACGGTGCTCCAGTGCGTCCCGTCGTACGACATCTCGAGCGTGGGCTTGGCCAGCTTCGCCGTAGTTCCCGACCCCGCCTGGTGTCGCAGACCGAGGTCGATGCTGACCGGCTTGCCGGTCTTGACCTGGCCGGCGACGTTCGCCTGCGGTACGTCGAGATCCACCAGCACCAACGGCATCCGCTCGTCGTCGCCACCCCTGGACCGGAACTTCCAGGTCGTCGCCACCTTCGTGGAGTACTTGAAGACGGCGGGGTTCGAGCCGGCCAACAGGTCGATCGTGTAGTCGGCAGCGTCGGCCGGGACATCGTCGATCCAGCCGCCACTGTCGGTCGTGGACAGGATCTCGGTGCCGTTCCGGGTCACGGTGAGGGCGGTGTCGCCGCCACCGAACCCCGCCGGCATGTACTGGTCCCGCCCGTGGCCGAAGGTGCTGAGCCCGACACTCAAGCCCCCGTCGATCCGGCCGACCATCGAGTTGAGGTCGCCGGCGTAGTCGGGCAGGCCGCTGTTCGCGACCGGCGCCATCCAGCGGTAGCTGGAGCGTTCACCGGGGCGGTATGTCGTCGGCAAGCCCCGCATACCGACGTTGGCGTTGCCGTTGTCGAGCACCAACTGCTGGGTCCACTTGATCCGGTCGGCGAGCACATAGGCAGTCCGCTGGGCCGGGGTGGGGAACGTCGGGATCAGCCAGCTGCCGAATTCGGCGCCCGCCGGGGTCGTCCCGGTCCGGGATTCGGAGACGGGTACGCCAGGCACCTGGCCGCCGAAGGTCTCGTCGATCCGCGCCAGCTGATCGGGTTTGACACTCACCACCGGATGCGTCGGCAACTGGTCCTTCCACGGCACCAGCAGGTCGTAGACGTACGGCGTCACCGCCTGCCCGGTGATCCGGACGCTGACCGGACCGGAGTGCAGCCGGTCGAGCAGCTGCCGGGCGCTCACCCTGGAGGTCCGCATCGCCGGGATCTTCGCCTCACCGTTGTCGCCGAGTGCCCAGTACGGGTACACCGCCCCGTCGCCGGGGACGTCCGCGGTGTAAAGGATCACTGCGGCCGCGCCGGCGTCCTCTGCGTTCTTCGTCAACTCGCCGTTCGGCCCGGAGTTGTCATCGGTCCGGATCAGGGCCAGCTTCCCGGTCGCCCCCGCCAGCTCGGCCGGTGTTCCCGTGCCGCCGTCGAAGACCGACAGGTCCTTGCGGCCGGTGAAGCGCGGACCGAAGTAGAAGTCGAGCACCGGGAAGGACGGGCCGCCGATGATCGACGCCAGGAACGGAGCCTGTTCCAGCCGGGTGCCGTAGCTGAGCTCGGCCGATCCGGTCGTCGGCTTGGACTCCCTGGTCGCCGCGAAGACCCGCTTCGACCCGGTGGCCGAGACTCCGGAGGTCATCGTGCCCCCCGGAGCCGTTCGGACGTACTGCACTCCGGCCTCGCGGGCGGTCAGATCGCCCCTGCCGTGGACACCGACGTCGGTCGTGATCGTCGTCCGGGCGTCAAGGGTGATCGTGGTGTCCTTGCTGACCACGGTCTCGCCACTCGTCACAAGGTCGAAGCGGCTGGGGGTGGTGTCGCTCGGCGCCGTCTGGAGCACCGTCGAGGCGGCGTACCGGCCCGGCGGGACGCGGACCTTGCCGGCGCCGTCGACGATCGGCACAGTGCCGTTCTGGCCGAGGTCGGGCTGTTCGCCGTCGAGCCGGATCAGCAAGAGGTCGCCGTTGGCCGGCGATCCGTCGTGCATGACGGCCTTGACCGTGAGGTCGTACAGCTCCGGCTCGGCGTACCAGCCGAAGGTGGTGACCAGCGGGTCGGCCCCTTCGGCCGTGGCCGTGACCCGACCGGAGTATGTGCCGATACCGGCCGACGCGCGGTCCGCGGTGACGGTGACCTTGGCGTCACCGTTCGCCGGTACGACGAGGTGGTCCGCACTCAGCGTGGGTGTCGCCTTGGCCGGGTCGACGCTGGCGGCGAGCTGCAACGTGACCGGGCTCGCGGTCGGGTTGTGGTACGTCAGGACGCGGCTGACCTCGTCCTTCGCCGGGAACGGCCAGGCCAGCTTGCCCAGTTCGAGTTCTCCGGTGTCCACCGTGACGTCGGTGAGCGTGGCCTGGTCGGCGTCCACGCGGCCCGCGCCCTGTTCGTCGACACGGCTGCCCGGTTGCGGGTCGGCGGTCGAGATCAGCCTGGCCCTCAGGGTGTCGCCCTTCCAATCCGGATGAGCCTGGGCCAGCAGCGCGGCCGTGCCCGCCACGTGCGGAGTGGCCATCGAGGTCCCGGTCAGTGTGGTGTAGTGCTCGTCGACCGGTTCTCCGAGAGTGGTCCCGGCGGCGCGCGCGGCCACGATGTCGGTGCCCGGCGCGGAGATCTCCGGCTTCAACGCGCCGTCACCCTTACGCGGCCCGCGGCAGGACGAGCCGTTCATCGACCCGTCGTCCTGCATGTTGCCTACGGCAAGGGCTTCGTCGGCCGCCGCCGGCGCACTCACGTTGTACGGCTGCGGCGTCGGGTCGTAGCAGTTGCCGGCGGCAATGACGAAGAGGGTGCCGGTGTCCTTGCTCAGCCGGTTCACCGCCTGCGATGCCTCGTCGGTGCCGTCGGACGGGCCGCTGCCGAGGCTCAGATTGACGACCGACGCACCCTGCGCGGCCGCCCATTCCATCCCGGCGATGACGCCGGAGTCGTAGCCGTTGCCGTGGTCGTCGAGCACCTTGCCGTTCAGCAGTGTGGCGTCGGGGGCGACGCCCTTGTACTTGCCGCCGGACGCGGCGCCGGTACCTGCCGCGATGCTCGCCACGTGGGTGCCGTGTCCGAAGTGGTCGACAACATCCTCGGCGTCACTGAAGTTCGCCGTGGCAGCGATACGGCCGGCCAGGTCCGGGTGGGTCGGGTCGATGCCGGTGTCCAGCACCGCGATCTTGACGCCCTTGCCGGTGAAGCCTCGCGCCCAGGCGGCCGGCGCACCGATCTGCGGGACGCTCTGGTCGAGACTGACCTTGACGCGACGGTCCAGTGCGACCCGCTCGACGGTGCCAGTGACCCGAGCTGTCTTGCCAGGGGTCAGCGAGCGCCAGAACGTGCCCGCCGAGTTCTTCTGGACCCGGGTCGCGCGGGCGCCGATGCTGGTCAGTACCCGGGCTCCCGTCGTACCGGGCACAGCGGTGCGGGCCCGACCGAGCGCGGTCTTGGCGCTGCCGGAGTAGTCGATGATCACCGGCAGCGTGGACGACTTGGTGTCGTCGTCGCCTTCGGCGATCAGGGTGGTGACGTCGAACAGGGTCCGGTCGAGGCGGCCGGCGGTGACGTCGGCCGCAGCCGAGGTCGGTACGACGTAGGTGTGGCCGTTCACGTAGCTCGTGAGCGCCGCGTCCGAGCTACTGCCCGGACCGGGCTGGAACGTGACCTGTTCACGTCCACCTGGTGGGGTGGTGACCCGGACCCGGTCGCCCGTGATCAGCGTGAGTGTGGTCGAGGCCGCCTTGGCCTGGGGTCTTGGCGATGGTGGGGTGCCGGCATCGGCGACGGCGGGTGTGCCGAATGCCAGGCCGAGGCCCACGAGGGGCGTTATCCAGCGGAAGGGGTGCAAAGGTCCTCCTGAACCGGGCGGTCCTTCCGGCAGTGACCGGAAGGAGGTGTCACAGGTAGAAACCCCGGCGGCCGTCATACGGTTGACAGTTGCGGCTCAGTCCGTAAATCAGGATCAGCGCGCTGAGCAGATAGGCGTCACCCGCGACTGACTGCACCAAGTTCCAGTCGTATTCCTGGTCGTGCGCGAACGGCATCAACCACGGCAGGCCCACGATGAACACGACCGTCCAGATCGCGCCGATCACGGTACGGCGGCGTGCCCAGAGCAGCGCGGCCGCGGGCAGGGCCCAGACCCAGTGGTTCGTCCATGAGATCGGCGACACGACCAATCCGGTGACCGCGGTCACGACGACAGCCTCGAAGACAGCGCCACGGGCGTGCAACCGCCGTGCCGCGAGCAGCCCGGCCGCGCCGATGACCGTTGCCCCGAGCAACCACAGCGGTACGATCGCCGCCGAGTCTCCGGTGATACGGGCGATCACGCCCCGCAGCGACTGATTGCCGACGTACTGGGCCGGACCTGGACGGCCCGGATCGAAGATGTACCGGGTCCAGAAGTCAGTGGCCGGGCCTGGCGTCACCAGCCAGCCGATCACGATCGTCACGAGGGTCGTACCGGCCGCGATCGCCGCCGCCCGGAACTGGCGGGTGATCAGCAGGAACATGATGAAGATGCCCGGGGTCAGCTTGATGCCGGTGGCGACACCGACGAGGATGCCGCGGTACTTCGGGGGCACATGTCCGAGCAGATCCAGCATCAACAGGGCGAGCAGGATCAGATTGAGCTGGCCGAGTCCGAACGTGGTTCGCACCGGCTCGAACAGCAGCCCGGCGAAGGCGATCCCCAAACCTGTCGCAGTTCCCCAGCGCAGAGTCTTCGCTGTACTCCAGCCGACCACCAGCAATGCCGTTCCGGAGAGCAGCGTCATCAGCAGCCGACCGAACTCCTGGCCGAGGGCCAGGGGTGTCAGGACGATCGCCGCGAACGGGGGATAGGTGAACCCGAGTCCCATGCCTGCGTACTGGTGATGGACGGTGTAGATGTCCTGCCCGTCGATCAGGCCGCGGGCGGCCGCGTAGTACACGCGCAGGTCCGACATCTGGCTGGTCGGCCGCCAGAACAGTACGCAGAGCAGCGGAAAGATCGTTGCCGCCAGCACCAACACCGGGACAGGGATCCGCTGCCGGACCCGTGCCGGAACAAGGTCAATGGTCATGTCTTCGACCCTCGCCGCGCAGCACGTCCCGCCACATCGCGCGCTGGAGTCAACCTGGATCGCTGCCAGGACGGACGTCGTACGCCGGTCCAGGGCACTTTCGAATGACCCAGGTGTCACTCCTGAGAGTGACGGCAGGCGGGCCTGCCGGCCGTCAGAATGGACGCGTGACGGATCGACTGCGAAGCCTGCTGGCCACGAGTTCCAGTGGCGCGGGGATCACCTGGCCGGACGTCGTGCTCGCGGTGGGAGCGCTGGCGGTGACCCAGTACTGGCTCGTGCAGCGCGCCGATTACTGGGCCTACGCGCCGCTGCTGATCGCCGGATTCGTTGCCTTGACCCCGCTGTTGATCGCCGTCCGCCGGATCGATCCGGCCTTGGCCCTCACCGGCCTGCTCGCCGGTGCGTACGGGTGGTCGCTGCTGACCGGCGGAATCGCCTGGCCGCTGCTCGTCGGCTGTCTGCTGGCCGTGTGGTCGCTCCCGACCCGCTGGGGTACGGCGACGGGTCTGATCCTCACGGTGGTGCTGGCGGCCGTCCCGGTTCTCGCGGACGTGAACCGGGAGACACTTGTGGGGCGCGTGTACCTGCACGTCTACGTGCGTTTCGAGCATCCGGACGGATCGATCACCACCATCCTCGGGCTCGCCAGAGTGGCCTGGGAGCGAGTGGCGGCAGCCAGTTGGCCGCGGTGGGTGTCGGTCGCGGTCGTGGTCTGGTGTGTCGCGGTCATGGTCCTGCGGCGACACCGTGGGCTTGTCGCCGTACGCCGTACCACCGGACAGCGAGTGGAAGACCTGCGGGCCGCCCTACTGCGCAGGACCGACACGCTACCGGTCGATGTCCTGATCGGGGTGGCGCTGACTTCGCCGGTCCTGGTCGAGCTGTGGGCGGACCGAGTGCATGGGAACTGGTGGACCGCACCTGGCTGGATGCCCTACGCGGTGGCGTTCGCACCGCTGACGCTCGTGGTCCGACGGCGGTGGCCGGCTGTCCCGACTGTGGTTCTCGCGATCGCGGCCCTGCTGTCGTACTGGCAGACCGATGAGCTCTGGACCATCCTGCTCGCGCTCGCGGTCGCGCTGTACTCACTCGGGACCGCTCGTCCTCCGCTGTACTGGTCGGTGCCGACGGCGATCGTCGTACTCGCCGCCCTGCCGGCGATCGCGGCCCTGATCCGGTATCCGCAAATGGTGCTCCTGTTTCCGAAGCTCGCTCAGCAGCCGTTCATCTGGGACTTCGGGCACCGGCTGCGGAACCTGACCTACGACGAGATGGTCGACCGGCAGTGGCCGATCAGCTTGTCACTGAGCCTGCTCGTCCCGGTCTGCGCGGGCATCGCGGTCCGGCTGTACGGGCGCAACCGTGAGGCGGCCCGTCGCGAGGCGGAGCTGGAGGCGGAGGTCGTCGAGCGGGAGGCCGAGCAGGTCGTGCTGACCGAGCGGTCGCACATCGCCCGGGACCTGCACGACGTCGTGGCGCACGCGGTGAACCTGATGGTGATCCAGGCGGAGACCGGGCCGGATCTGGTCCGGCGCGGCGAAGCCGACGTACTGGCTGGGTTCCAGCGGATCGGTGATGCCGGCCGGCGTGCGTTGGGTGAGCTGGATCGGTTGCTGTCGGCCCTGCGGGACGCCGACGGTGTGCCGGATCCACAGCTGGCTCCGCAGCCGGGGCTGGAGGACCTGCGCCAGCTGGTGACCGACGTCTCGTCCGACCAGCTCCCGATCTCGCTGAACCTGTCCGGCGACCCCACGGCGCCGCCGGCCGGCCATCAGCTCACGGCGTACCGTCTGGTCCAGGAGGGACTGACCAACGCGGTGCGGCATGCGAAGGCGACGGGAGTGCGGGTGACGGTGGAGAGCCGCGACGAGGGCATTGCGGTCGAGGTCGCAGACGACGGCGTGGGCTTCGACCTGGCGACGGGCACGGGTGGACGGCACGGTCTGGCCGGGATGCGCGAGCGGGTGCGGGTTCACCACGGAACGCTGTCGATCGACACCGCACCAGGTGCGGGCACCACGATCAGGGCCTGGATCCCCGGAGTCGCCGAGTGATCAAGGTGATGGTGGTCGACGACCAGGACCTCGTCCGGGACGGGATCGCGATGATCCTCGACGGGCAGCCGGATATCGAGGTGGTCGCGCAGGCGGTCGACGGCGCGGACGCGATCGCCAAGGCGGCCGCCGTACTCGATCTGGCCGTGGTACTGATGGACGTACGGATGCCGGTGATGGACGGGATCGAGGCGACCCGGCGGCTGGCCGGTGGGCCGAAGGTGCTGATCCTGACCACGTTCGATCTCGACGAGTACGTGTACGACGCGCTGCGGGCCGGGGCCAGCGGATTCCTGCTGAAGCGGTCGTCGCGGGACGAGTTGATCAACGCGGTCCGGGTGATCGCGGCCGGCGACGCGCTGCTCGCACCGCCGGTGACCCGGCGGCTGATCGACCGCTTCGCCGACACCCGGCTCGACCCGGCGGTGGCGGCGCGACTCGACGTACTCACCGCGCGGGAACGTGAAGTCCTGGAGCTGGTTGCCAAGGGCAACTCGAATGCGGAGATCGCGGCCGAGCTGCACCTGACCGAGCACACGGTCAAGACCCACGTCAGCCGGATGCTGGCCAAGACCGGCCTGCGGGACCGCGTTCAGGCGGTGATCCTCGCGTACGACGCCGGCCTGGTCTCAGCCGGCAAGTGACTCACAGTCCGCCGGCGATGAAGGCGAGAGTGAGTTGCTCGAACTGCCGTCGAGTGGCCTCCGGTGCGTCGCGCAGCGGCCCCTGCCCAGCCAGTACGGCGAGCCCGTGCACGGTCGACCAGATCGGGTACTCGATGCCGTCCCGCCGGCTGGGGTCGAGCACACCGGCGTCGACCAGTTCGTCGAGGACGGCACGCAGCTGACCCAAGGGTGAGCCATCGGAGTCGGCGTACTCGTGCTGTTGTGGCACCGCGAACGCGGTTGCGAACAGCCCTGGTTCCTCGCGCGCGAACGCGAGGTACGCGGTGCCGATCGCGCCCAGCCGACGACCGGCGGCCGCGGCATCACCATGCTTCCCGCGCACCTTCTTCACGCCCGCGGCCATCCGATCGGCGAGCTCCTGCATAGCAGCCGTGCACACAGCGGCAAGCAACTCGTCCCGATCGGCGAAGTGCCGATAGGCGGCATTCGGTACGACGCCCACAGCCCTCGTTGCCTCTCGCAACAGAACCGCCTCGGGTCCACCGGTCCGCGCCAGCTCGAGCCCAGCGGCGACCAGACCCTCGCGCACCACGCCCCGCGCGCGCCGTCCCGCCTGGCCTGTCATGCACCCGAGGATAACCGATGTGGACAGCGTCCACATTGTTGTTATTGTGGACAGTGTCCACATGATTTCGAAGGAGTAGCCATGACTCGCTTGACGCCCTTGCTCGACCGCAATGAGAAATTCGCTCTGACCTACTCACCGACGACGCTCGGCCTGCCGGCGGTGCCGGTTGTAGTGGTGACCTGCCTCGACCACCGGGTTGATCCCGCTCGGGTGCTCGGGCTTGAGCTCGGTGACGCTCCGGTGATCCGCAATGCGGGTGGGCGGGTGACGCCGGCCGTGATCAACGACGTCGCCTTCCTCGCATTCCTGGCCGAGCAGTGGAGTGGTGGGGCGGACACGCTGTTCGAGGTCGCTGTGATTCACCACACGCAGTGCGGGACCGGCCTGCTCGCGGACCCGGACTTCCGGCAGCGGACTGCGGCCGCGACCGGTCTCTCCGAGGCGGCGCTGGAGGCCTCGGTGGTCGCGGATCCGCAGGTCACCGTGCGGGTCGACGTCGATCGGCTACGCAATTCACCGCTGGTGTCACCCAAGGTGAGCGTTACCGGTCACGTGTACGACCTGGCGACCGGTCTCGTCACCCCACAACCCTGAGTTTTCCCGGAGATTTCTCAGAGTTGAGTGGAATGGACTCAAGTTTGGATAAGTTGTGTCTAGTGACAGTAGTTACGTGAGCTTGAAAGGCTGGAACTAGATGGACGTTCAGCGGTTGACGACGCTGGCCCGGGAAACCCTGTCGGTCGCGATCCGTCAGACCTCCGCGGCGGGCAACCCGACCGTGGAGCCCATTCATCTGTTGTCCGCGCTGCTGGCGCAGCCGGAGGGGGCGACGATCGGTCTGCTCGAGGCCGCCGGCGCAGACCTCGACGCCGTACGCCGGAAGACCGCCGAGCAGCTGAGCCGGTTGCCGAAGGCGAGCGGTGGCAGCGTGCAGGCGCCGAGCCTGTCACCGAAGACGAGTGACGTGCTGAACCAGGCGGAGCAGCGGGCGCTGGGTCTCGGGGACGAGTACGTCTCGACCGAGCACCTCGTGATCGCGCTCGCCACCGTCGAGGGCACCGCGAAGACCGCGCTCGGCGTGACGCCGGATGCGCTGCTGCAGGCGTTCGACCAGATGCGCGGCAACCGCCGGATCACCTCCCCGGAGGCAGAGGGCACCACCAAGACCTTGGAGAAGTACGGCGTCGACCTGACCGAGCGGGCCCGGGACGGCAAGCTCGACCCGGTGATCGGCCGTGACTCCGAGATCCGCAGGGTGGTCCAGGTGCTGTCCCGGCGTACCAAGAACAACCCGGTCCTGATCGGTGAGCCCGGCGTCGGCAAGACCGCCGTCGTCGAGGGGCTGGCCCAGCGGATCGTGGCCGGTGACGTGCCCGAGTCGCTGCGTGGCCGCCGGCTGATCAGCCTCGACCTCGGCGCGATGGTCGCCGGCGCGAAGTACCGCGGTGAGTTCGAGGAGCGGCTGAAGGCCGTGCTGACCGAGATCAAGGAGTCCGACGGTCAGGTCATCACGTTCATCGACGAGCTGCACACCGTCGTCGGCGCCGGTGCGTCCGGCGAGGGCGCGATGGACGCCGGCAACATGCTGAAGCCGATGCTGGCCCGGGGTGAGCTCCGGATGATCGGGGCCACCACGCTGGACGAGTACCGGACCCGGATCGAGAAGGACCCCGCGCTGGAGCGTCGCTTCCAGCAGGTGTTCGTCGGTGAGCCGTCGGTCGAGGACTCGATCGCGATCCTGCGTGGCCTGAAGGAGCGCTACGAGGCGCACCACAAGGTCGCGATCTCCGACTCCGCTCTGGTCGCGGCAGCCACGCTGTCGCACCGCTACATCTCCGGCCGGCAGCTGCCCGACAAGGCGATCGACCTGGTCGACGAGGCCGCGTCCCGGCTGCGGATGGAGATCGACTCGTCCCCGGTCGAGATCGACTCGCTCCGGCGTACCGTCGACCGGCTGAAGATGGAGGAGCTCGCGCTGTCGCGCGAGGAGGACGCGTCCAGCCAGGAGCGGTTGGAGCGGCTGCGCGCAGACCTCGCCGACCGCGAGGAGGAGCTGCGCGCGCTCGAGGCCCGCTGGGAGAAGGAGAAGTCCGGCCTGAACCGCATCGGCGAGGTCAAGGAGCGCATCGACGAGCTCCGCGGCCAGGCCGAGCGGGCCCAGCGCGACGGCGACTTCGAGACCGCTTCCCGGATCCTGTACGGCGAGATCCCCGAGCTGACCAAGGAGCTGGACGAGGCGTCGGAGGAGCCCGAGCTCGCCGACGGCCCGGACGCGATGGTCAACGAGGAGGTCGGGCCGACCGAGATCGCCGAGGTGATCGCGATGTGGACCGGCATCCCGACCGGCCGGCTGCTCGAGGGCGAGACCGGCAAGCTGCTCCGGATGGAGGACGAGCTGGGTCATCGCCTGATCGGTCAGCGCGAGGCGGTCAAGGCTGTCAGTGACGCCGTACGCCGTGCTCGGGCAGGGATCTCGGATCCGGATCGGCCGACTGGTTCGTTCCTGTTCCTCGGTCCGACCGGTGTGGGTAAGACCGAGCTGGCCAAGGCGCTCGCGGACTTCCTCTTCGACGACGAGCGGGCGATGGTCCGGATCGACATGTCGGAGTACGGCGAGAAGCACAGCGTCGCGCGGCTCGTCGGCGCCCCGCCCGGCTACGTCGGGTACGAGGAGGGTGGCCAGCTCACCGAGGCTGTCCGTCGCCGTCCGTACTCGGTGATCCTGCTCGACGAGGTGGAGAAGGCGCATCCCGAGGTCTTCGACATCCTGCTGCAGGTGCTGGACGACGGTCGCCTGACCGACGGCCAGGGTCGTACGGTCGACTTCCGCAATGTGATCCTGATCCTGACCAGCAACCTGGGGTCGGCGTACCTCGCGGACCTGTCGATCGACGACAAGGTCAAGCGTGACCAGGTGATGGCCGTCGTACGGCAGTCGTTCAAGCCGGAGTTCATCAACCGGCTCGACGAGATCGTGCTGTTCGACGCGCTGGGGAGCGAGGAGCTGACCAAGATCGTCGCCCTCCAGATCGAGGCCCTGCAGCGGCGCCTCACGGACCGCCGCATCACGCTGAACGTCGACGAAGGCGCGATGGAGTGGCTCGCGATGACCGGGTACGACCCGGTGTACGGCGCTCGTCCGCTCCGCCGCCTGGTGCAGTCCGCGATCGGGGACGAGCTGGCCCGGGGCCTGCTGGACGGGTCGGTCCGCGACGGCGACACCGTCAACGTGACGCTCAACGAGTCCAAGGACGCGCTGGACGTCGCCAGGAATTGATCCCCAACAGCCGGGTCGCCTCGTGCGGCCCGGCTGTCGGCTTTGTCAGGCCGGGCGGTAGGTGAGGATCGTGACGCCGGTGGGGACGGTCGTTTGGCTGACGAGGGTCAGCTCGGTCCGCGGTGTGCCGGCCGGGAAGAGCTTGGCGCCCGTGCCGAGGACCAGCGGATGCAGGCTGATGTCGAGTTGATCGACGAGACCGTTCTCCAGCAGGGTCCGCAGGAGGGTCGGGTTGCCGTACATCATGATGTCGCCGCCCGGCTCCTGCTTGATCCGCTTCAGCTCGGTCACTGCGTCGCCTTCGAGCAGCGAGGCGTTCCAGGTGAGGTCGTTGGTGAGGCTGGTGGAAGCCACCAGCTTCGGAAGGCTCCGGAGCCGATCCGCGTACGGTCCCTCCGCGTCACCCCACGCCGCGGCGAACATCTCGTACGTACGCCGCCCACAGAGAAAGTAGTCGCACCCCGACAACTTCTCGATCGACCGCTCGACCGCATCCGCATCGAAGTACGCCGACGCCCACCCGCCGAACGGCGTACCGCCGAAGCCGCCCGGGTCCTCCACCACACCGTCGAGTGTCATCAACGTCGACGCGATGATCTTGCGCATGTTGGCCCTCCAGAATCTGCACTGACTACCTGTAGACCGGCTGCACACCCGAAAGGAATCGGGGAGAATAGGGCAGTGACGAAACCACGCGCGGGATGGGCCAACACCACGCACGACTGGGCCGGTTCGGTCGACCACGCCCATCTGCGGCACATCCGTGATCACGCCGACGTCTACGCACCTGGCGGCGTACTCCATCTCGTTCTGGAGGTCATCGCGCACCCGGAGGACGAGGCCGAGGCCGCCGGTCGGCGGGGGAGTTGCACGATCACGTTCCACCCGGACGGATCGATCTCGATCGCTGACAACGGTCGTGGCACCGACACCCGGGTCGACGAGGACGGCAACGTGGTGAAGAAGCCGGTCATGGCGACCGAGGACCTGCGGTTCTTCCGGGACCCGTCCGCGCCGTTGCTCCCCGACGGTCACCCACGCCGCGGCATGTCTGTGGTCGCCGCGCTCAGTGCGCAGCTCACGCACACCAACCGCCGACTCGACGGCGCCTGGACCCAACGCTACGAACACGGCATCCCGGTCACCGACCTCGAGGCCATCGCCCCGGACGGCACCACCGGCACGACAGTGCGCTTCAGCACGGGCGACACTCCGTTGACCGCTGCCGACCTCCAGCCCTACCTGGTGTTTCCGCATCTCGACATCACCGTCATCGGAGCGTGAACCCGGCGAGGTTTGGTCGATCTGGGAGGATCGGGGGCAGGGGCAGCTGGAAGGAACACTTCACCGCATGACCGAGCAGCACGGCGACGACTCGACCGAGGACAGGCCCGGCCCGTACCGCGGCGTCTTCGGCTCCGCCAATGGGCCACAGCCGCCGAGTGTTACGCCGTACAGCGACCGACCGAGCGCGTACGGCGATGCCCCGGGAGCGTACGGCGGTGTCTACGGCGCCGGCTCGTACAGCCATCAGCAGGACCCGCCGAAGCAGGTCACCATCGCGACGATCATCTCGCTCGGCCTGGGTGCACTGTGCGTTCTCCTGGCCGCCCTGGCGCTGACGTCCGCCGGTGAGCAGATCTCCGAGGTCCTCACCGGCTCGAAAGACAACCAGCCCGCCGCGGTGGCCGCCGCGCTCTTCTGCGCCCTCCTCTACGCCCTCCCAGGCCTCTACCTCCGCAAACGCCGAGCCTGGTCCCGCTACGTCCTCATCGGGGTCGCAGTCATGGGCGTCCTAGGCGGCGTCATGTCCCTCCCCGCCGGCATCCTCGGCCTGGCCATCCACGTAACCCTCCTGGTCCTCATGTTCCAACCCCCCACCAAACTCTGGTTCCAACACCGCTGAAGGACCCTTCCGTGGAGATCTGGATCAACCCCGCCTGCTCCAAATGCCAAGCCGCCACGAAGGCCTTGGACGAGGCCGGCGTCACCTACACCGTCCGCCGCTACCTGGACGACCCGCCCACCGCGGAAGAGCTGGCCGCCGTCCTGACCCGCCTGGACCTCGACCCCTGGCACCTGGTCCGCCACAACGAACCGGAAGCCCAAACCCTCCAGTCCCTCCCCCGAGACGACCTCCACCGCCCCGACTGGATCGCCGCCATGATCGCCCACCCCATCCTGATCCAACGCCCTATCCTCACCGCCGACGATCAATCCACAGCCCTCGTCCGAGACCCAGATTCCCTCGCCCCCTTCCTCGACTAACAATCTGCCCCGCCCTGCCCCAACCTGCCCCACCAAACCTGTGGACAGACCCAGCGGCGATGCGGCGATTTCCAGGACAATCCTTCGGGTGTTTGATTCCACCCTCCCCGGCGAGTTCACGTTGTCCGCCTGGGTCGACGAGTCGGTGATCGTTGCGGGGCCTCGGCAACCGGCCGGCACTTACACCGTCGCCGCCGCGATCACCGAGACAGCCGCAGTGAGCGGGATGCGGGACATCATGCGCGGCCTCACTCTGACCAGAGGCGGTCGGTTGCATTGGGTCGACGAGTCCAGCAAGCGCCGGGATCGCATCGCGGCAGCGATTGCCCGGCTCGATCTGTCGGCGATCATCACCGCAGGATCGCCCGTCCATCGTTCGAAGCAGGAGCGAGCCCGGCGCTGCTGCCTCGAGCGGCTGTACTACGAGTTGGCGCTGATCGGCGTGACTGAGGTCTGCCTGGAGTCGCGCACCGCGACACCCGACCGGCGCGATCTGCGTCTCGTCGACTACGCGCGGGACAAGGGCATCATTCCCCGCGGTTTCAAAGTCGGTTTCGCGCGCCCGAGAGACGAACCGATGCTGTGGATCCCCGATGCCGTCGCGGGTGCTGCCACTGCCGCGAGACTTGGTGAACCCCGGTGGTTGCTCGCGATGTCGGAGATCCTGACCGAGCATGAGGTGAATGTCCGCTAGAAAGCGCGAAAGCTGGGTCCCATCCTCCGGTGGGGATCCCAGCTTCACTTCTCACCAAGCAGCACCTGGCGAGCTGCCTCAAGTTTGCCACAAGAGACGACCGATGTCTCACCAATCCACAGTGCTTCAGAGTTTTTGGAGGCGGGTTAGGGCTTCTTGGAGGATTGTGGGTTGTTTGCAGAAGGCCCAGCGGACGAGGGGGCGGCCGTGGGACTGGTTGTCGTAGAAGACCTGGTGGGGGATGGCTACTACGCCGGTGCGTTCGGGGAGCATGCGGCAGAACTCGATCCCGTCGGTGTGGCCGAGGGGGCGGATGTCGGTGGTGACGAAGTAGGTGCCTTGCGGGCGGTGGACCTCGAAGCCCAGGGCGGCCAGGCCGTCGCAGAGGAGGTCGCGGCGGGACTGCAGGTCGGCGCGGAGGCCGTCGAAGTAGTCGTTGCCTAGAGCAAGTGCATGCGCGACGGCCGGCTGGAACGGCGCACCGGAGGTGAAGGTGAGGAACTGCTTGGCCGTCGTCACCGCAGTCACCACCGCCGGGCTCCCGGTGACCCACCCGATCTTCCACCCGGTGACCGCGAACGTCTTGCCCGCACTGCTGATCGACACCGTCCGCTCGGCCATTCCGTCGTACGACGCCAACGGCCGGTGCTCGAGTCCGTCGTACAAGAGGTGCTCGTAGACCTCGTCGGTGATGACGACCAGGTCGTGCTCGACAGCAACCGCGCAGACGCCGCGCAGCTCCTCGTCGGTGAGGACCGTGCCCGTGGGGTTGTGCGGCGAGTTGATCAGCAGGACCTTGGTCCGAGGTGTCACGGCCGCGCGCAACTCGTCCAGATCGAGACGATAGGAAGGTGCCCGCAACGTGACCGGGACCCGCCGCCCGCCGGCGAAGGCGATGCCGGCCGCGTACGAGTCGTAGTACGGCTCGAGCGCGATCACCTCATCACCCGGCTCGACGAAAGCGAGCAGGGCGGCGGCGACCGCCTCGGTGGCGCCGGTCGTGACCAGGACCTGCGTATCGGGATCGTAAGGAAGCCCGTAGAACCGCTGCTGGTGATCGACGATCGCCTGCCGCAACGACGGTACGCCGCGAGCCGGTGCGTACTGATTGGCGCCGGCCCGGATCGCCGCGATCGCGTCCTCGAGCAGCGAGTCCGGCCCGTCGGTGTCGGGGAACCCCTGGCCGAGGTTGACCGAGCCGGTCGCGGCCGCGAGGGCGGACATCTCAGCGAAGATCGTCGTACCGAGGCCGGTCAACCGCTCAGCGTGTGCGCGCATGCGTTCGACCTTAACCCTCGGCGGTCTCCACCATGTGAGTGAGCCAGTTGCGGGCCGTGCTGCGGTCCGCGGTGCTGAACGCGGCCTCGAGCTCGTCCTCGAGCTTGCGGATCGCCGGTGCCGCCTCGGCGAGTTTGCCCGCGCCGGCCTCGGTGAGGTGGACCTGCTGCGTACGGCGGTCCTTCGGGTTCGGTCGGCGTTCGACCAGTCCGGCCCGCTCCATCCCGGCGATCAGTTCGTTCGCCGACTGCCGTGTCGTCCCGACCACCCGGCCGACGTCGGCGATGGTCAGTCCTGGCTCCTTCCGGACGCAGAGCAGCGTCCCGTACTGCTGCACCGACAGTCCGTGCTCGTCGAGCGCCACCGCGAGGGCCGAGCGCATGCTCAGCCAGGCGTGACGGACGAGAAAGGTCACGCAGCCGTCGTCCTGGTAGGGGTCCATGTTGCCCATTCTGCCCGGCCCGTGGAAGGACGCGAAAAGGAGATTGACAGGTTCCTGTCAATCGAGGATGATCGAAACCTCGTCAGGGTCCTGACAATTATAGGAGATTTCGTGTCCTCGATCGACCCCCCGCGGCAACGCCGCATCCTCGCCGTCCTGGTCGTGTCGGCCGTCCTGATCTGGATCGACTCGACCGTCCTCGGCATCGCCCTCGAGCGCCTCGCCGACCCGGTCGAGGGCCTCGGCGCCACGCCCGGCCAGCTGCAATGGGCCGTCGGCATCTATTCGCTGCTGTTCGCGACCGCTCTGTTCCTCGCCGGTGCCCTCGGTGACCGCTTCGGGCACCGGACCATCCTCATGCTCGGCCTGCTGATCTTCGGCGCCTCATCAGCCTGGGCTGCCTGGGCCGGTGACCCGGTCGCACTGATCCTGGCCCGCGCGACCATGGGCCTCGGTGGCGCGCTGATCATGCCGCCGTCGATGGCGATCATCGGCTGGACGTTCCCGCCGGAGCGCCGGGCCGCCGCGATCGCGGTCTGGGGATCGTCGGCCGGTGTCGGCGTCGCGGTCGGACCGGTACTGGGCGGCTTGCTGCTCGACCACTTCTGGTGGGGTTCCGTCTTCACCATCAACCTGCCGATCGTCGCGTTCGGCCTGATCGGCGCCGCGATGGTGCTGCCGAACCCGCGCAGCCCGCAGCGTCGCCGGCTCGACCCGCTCGGCCTCGGCCTGTCCACGCTCGGCCTGCTCGGTCTCTCGTACGGACTGATCGAAGGCGGCCACCAAGGTGGCTGGAACCGCTGGCAGGTGTGGGGCAGCATCGCCGCCGGACTCGTCCTGCTGGCCGGTTTCATCCTCTCCGAGTGGCGGGAGAAGCAGCCGAGCTTCGACCCGCGGCTGTTCCGCAACCGCCGCTTCGCGGCCGGCAACTTCACCCTCGCGGTCGTCTTCCTGCTGCTCACCGGCCAGAGCTTCTACCTCGCCTTCTACCTGCAAGGTGCACGCGGGATGAGCGCTCTGTCCGCCGGCCTGATGTCGTTGCCCGCAGCAACCGGCGTGATCATCGGCTCGCAGCTGGGCGCCCGGCTCGCGGCCCGATTCGGCGTGGCCAGGATCTCGGGTACGGCGGTCGTCGTACTCGCCGCGTGCTCCGCCCTGAACCTGTTGTACGACGTCAACACCCCGCTGCTGTGGATCGGCGTCGTCGGCGAGGTGGTCGGACTGTCCATCGGCATGACCACCGCTCCGACCACGGCCGCCGTGATGGCAGCCCTGCCGCTCGACCGGATGGGAGCCGGGTCAGCGGTCAACAACACCCTCCGTCAGGTCGGCAGCGTTCTCGGTGTCGCCATCCTGGGCACGATCGTGTCGTCGACGTACCAGCACCGGATCGAGCCCACGCTCGCCGGCCTGCCGAACGCACAGGCCGCCGGCACCTCGGCCGAGGCGACCCGGCACGTGGCCGGCACGCTCAACCGGCCGAACCTGGTGCAGGCCGCGAACGACGCCTTCATCCACGCGATGCACGTCGCGGCCCTGGTCGGCGCGGCCATCGTGCTGGTCGGCGCGATCGTCCTGATCCTGGCGTTCCGGGGCAGCCACCGGATCGCGACGGTCCAGGAGAAAGCGCCGACCATGGTCGAGGTCTAGCTCCAGGGGGACGGCGGCGGCGGTGGTACGACGGCAGGGCGGTCCTCGCACCACGTCGCGCCGGTCCAGCCGCCGTCGTTGCCGGCCAGTAGGCGTACGTCGAACTCCGGCGGCCCTTCGAAGTGGAACGTCCCGCAGTTGTTGACGAACGGAGCCCCGACGTTGCGCGCGTCCACGTTCTCGAACGTGGCCCAGCCGCCGACCCGTGCGTTGACCACGTTGGTCCCGGTCCCGTCGACCTTGATGTTGCGCACGGCAACGTTCGTGATCCCGTAGTCGTCCTTCACCGGCCAGTCGACCACGAACATCATCGCGTTGTACGTCGAGTCCAGGAACGAACTGTCCGTGATCTCGATCGTCCCGGCCATCGTCGACTGCAACGCGTACAGCCAGATCGCGCCGAGCCCGATGTCCCAGTTGAGATCCCGCGGACCGCCACGGACCGTGGTGTTGCGGGCGAAGGTCAGCGTCCCCTCGAACGGCGTCGCGTTGAACCGCGACCCGGCGTGCAGCGTGCTGCCTTCGCGGATCGGGTCGGCGACGAGGTTGTCGGTGACCGCGTTGTCCCGGCCGCCGTAGATCGCGATGTTGTTCGCGAGTACGGGCGTCTGCACGGTGTTGTGGTCGTAGACGTTGTTGTGGTTGACCAAGCCGGAAGGGTTCGACTCCGACCACATCGCGAGGCCGTCGTCGCCGCTGTTGCGGACGAAGTTGTCGGTGGCGCGGACGTTCGAGACGCCGAGATGCAGGTTCATCCCGTCGGCGATCGCGTCGGTGATGACGTTGTTGCGGATCAGCAGACCGTCCATCGGGCCGTCCAGCCAGATACCGACCTTGGTGTGGTGCAGGTAGAGGTTCTCGATCGTCGAGCCGCCGCCGATCGCGCCGCCGATCCCGTTCACCTGATCGGTGTCGATCCGTTCCCGAACGTCGCTCTCGAGCGCGAAGTCGGCCAGGTGAACCTGGGTGCTGCCGCCGGCATCGGCGTACTTGCCGTAGAACCCGGGCGCGCTGTGGACGGACTTGTCCGGTGCCGGCTGGGCCAGCGGCAGGACCTTGCCCTTGATGATCGTCCACCAGTTGCCGGCGCCGCGGATGGTGACCTTGTCAACGACGATGTGCCGGTTGACCTGGTAGGTCCCCGCCGGGATGAACACCGACCAGCCGATCCGCTTGGCGGCGGCGATCGTCCGCTCGATGGCCGGCGCGGCGTCGTGCCGACCGCTGGGATCAGCGCCGAACAGCCGCACGTCGAGGGATCGAGCGGGTTGCCGCAGCGGAGCCTTCACCAGCTCGAAGTCGGCGACGTCGAGGACATACCAAGCAGCCGAAGAGTTGCGGGGTACGGCGAACCGGACGTGATCGCCGGCCCGGTACGTCCGGTCCAGCAGCACGCGCTGTTCGTCGTAGAAGTGGTTCGGCCGGAACGGCTTCGCGACCGGGTCCGGTTCTGGCTTCCACCAGCCCGGGATCGGGTCGACGTTCGGGTCGTTGGAGAACGGATACATCCCGTACAGCCAGGCGTACTGCGACGTCAGCGTCATCGTCCGCTTCGACTTCCCGTTGACGCTCACCTCCAACGGTGCCGTGATCCCACCACCGCCCGGCGCGTCCGGAATGCTGTAGCGAAGCGTCAACGCGTTGGCCGGCTTGGTCAGCGTGAATTCGACGTACTGCTTGGCCTGCAGCCGTACGGCGGTCCGCCCGGAAGCCTCGGCCGGCAACGTGTAGGCCTCCCGGCCGGGCCCGATCTTCTCGCCGGTGAAGTAGGCGTTCTCCGCCTCCTGCTCGACGAACGGCACCTCCGCACCTCGCCCGGCGACCAGCGCCGGATCCAGGCCGGCGCGGGTGATGCGCGGCGCAGGCCTGGTGGCCGCAGCCTGCGACGTGAGCAGTGAGCCGAGAACGGCAGTCGTGAGTGCAAGCGCGGTCAAGCGCCGACGCGATCGGGACATTGGCGGATCCCCTCCCAGACGAAGCTGCCTGGAGGTTATGGTCCCGACCAACCTTACGCAAGATCTCGACAGTTGAAAGAAATATTCTCTCAGTCAGCCGGTGGGGTTGGCTGCGGCTCGGGGCGGAGGGCGCGGAGCCAGAGTTCGGTTTGGGCGATGTGGGCCGAGGCTGCGGTGGAGGCGGCGGCCGGGTCGCGGTTGGCGATGGCGGCGAGGATCGCGCGGTGGCCGCGGTCGCTGGTCTGCTTGATCGCGTCGAAGTCGGCGCCGGGTTCGAAGATGCGGTAGTGGCCGCCCCGGCCACGGATCACGCCGGTCAGCGCGGTGACGGTCGGATTGCCACCCGCCGTACAGATCGTGTCGTGGAACTCGGCGTCGAGGTTCTGGATCTCGCTCGCGTCCTCGGTCGCTTCGAGACGGTCGAGGATGTCGCTCAGCCGGGACTCGAGGTCCGGGTCCTGGCGGGCGGCGGCCGCGGCGGTGGCGTGGGACTCGAGCACGCGGCGGACCTCGAGCAACTGGAGGACGCCTTCGAGCGGGATGAGCTGGACCGACAGCGAGAACCGGCTGATGATCTCCGCGGGATCCAGTGCGGAGACGTACGTACCGGATCCGTGCCGCGACTCGATCACGCCGAGCGCGGCCAGCGAGCGGGCCGCCTCGCGCAACGAACTGCGGGACACGCCGAGGTGATCGCACAGCTCGGGCTCCGGCGGGAACTTGGCTCCCGGCCCGAGCTCACCGGACGCGATCATCTGACGCAGGCCTGCCAACGCCTTGTCCGTAGCTGCCACTCGCCACCTCCTCGATCTGGGCTTGCAGCGTAAGTCCTCAGACCACTTGCGGTCACATTCTGACCGAAGCCACCAAGCCGACGCTTGGCTGCCAGAAGTCGTCAGAGGTCAGGGAGTGACGCCGCCCAGCTCCCCGGCGATCACGAGTCCGAGCTGGAACCGGGTTGTGACGCCCCGGGTCGCCATCACCTGGGCGATCCACCGGCGCGTGGTCCGGAGGCTGATGCCGAGCTGGCGGGCGATCGCCTCGTCCTTGAGCCCGGCCGACAACAGCTGCAGCACCTGCTGTTCCGACCGGGCCGGCGCCTGGCCGCCGTGCAGGTGCTGGTCGAACAGGATGCTGCGCTCCCACACACTCTCGAAGTACGTGATCATCAGCGAGAGCATCGAGCTCGGATGCACCAGCACCCCGCTCTCGGCGGGACCGTCGCTGTTCAACGGCAGCAGCGCCAGCCGGCGGTCCACGATCGCGAGCTTTGTCGGCACCAGCGGCGACAGCCGGGCCTGTTCCCCGGCGTCGCGGAAGGCCGTCACCGCGGCCAGTTGTCCTGGCTCGGTCAGCGACTCGGTGGAGTAGATCGCCCGCCAACGCACGCCGCGAGCCAGTGCGGCCATCTCATCCGGGTTGTCCTGGGCCCCGACGTACGGCGGCTTGTCGAGGATGAGCACCTCCTGCTCGGCGCTCTGCATCAACTGGACGGCGCGCTGGTTGACGGCGGCGCGGCCCTCGATCAGCTCGACGACCTGCGAGGCGTGTTCGTAGCGGGTGCCGCGGTGGAAGTCGTCGACGAGGCACTCCGCGGTCAGCCTGGCTCGCTCCAGTTCGTCATGGTGCTGGGCGATCAGAGCTCCGACGGCGACATCCGGTGGCGCGGGCAGGTAGCGGGCCGGTGTGCCGGGCCGCCGGTTGATCAGTCCGAAGCGCTCGAGCCGCCGTACGGCGAGCCTGGCCCGGGCCGCACCGATGTCCGTCCCGGCGATCAACTCGGTCAAGGTCGAACTCGGTGCGTTGAGCAACAACCGGTACAGCCGCTCGTCCATCGCGGAGACGCCGAGGACGGCGAGCTTGCCGGCGTCGTCGCTCTCCTGACTGGACATCCTGGCGAGCGTACGCGCGGAATCCGCCGTGGCGCAGCCGATTTCGGTCAATGGCCGGAGAAGGCCAATGACTGTTTCGTGCCTCCCGATTCGCTGGCTGCCGGCTCGCCATCCTGCGCAGACTGCATTCGTCACCGATCGATTTCGCCCTGCTATCGGGAGTGCCCCCATGGTTTCTGTACCGCATCGTGCTGCGCGAGGGGCGGTGGCACTGGCGATGCCACTCGCCCTGGTCCTCGCCGCCGCCCGCCCAGCTCTCGCCACCCCACTGACTACTCCGGCACCGGCCACCACCCAGGTGATCGTCCAGCTTGCCGGCGCCCCGACTCTGACCGCCGGAACCGCGGTCCAGCCACAAGCGGCCGCGCACGCCGCGTTCCGCCAGAACCTCGCAGCAGCGGGGATCCAGGCCACCGTCACCCACGAGTTCAATCAGCTGTTCAACGGTTACGCAGTCACCACAGACGCGGCCGGTGCGGCCCGGCTCCGGACCCTGCCCGGCGTACTCGCGGTGTCTCCGGACCGCCAGTTGCACTCCAGCGGCGACGCCGCTCTGACCCAGATCAACGCACCCCAGGTCTGGCAGACGAAAGACAGCAAGGGTACGGCGGTCACCGGTGCCGGCCGCACGATCGCGGTGCTCGACACCGGGATCGACTACAACCATCCGGACCTCGGTGCCGGGTTCGGGCGCGGACACAAAGTCGTTGCCGGGTACGACTTCGTCAACGGCGACGACGACCCGATGGACGACAACGGACACGGCACCCATGTCGCCGGCATCATCGCCGGCAGCAGCACCAGCCCGGACGGGCGGACCGGTGTCGCCCCGGCCGCGCGACTGGCGGCGTACAAGGTGCTGAACGACCAGGGCGAGGGTCCGGAGTCGAAGATCATCGCCGGGCTCGAGGCCGCGGTCGCTCCGGACAACCCCTACCGTGCGGACGTCGTGAACCTGAGCCTGAGTGGTGACCCGGAGCAGAACGACCCGCTCGAAGCGGCGACCGAGGCCGCGGTCCACGACGGTGTGGTCGTGGTCGCCGCCGCCGGGAACAACGGCCCGGGAGCGGGGACGGTCGGCTCGCCGGCCGAGGCACCCGACGTTCTCGCGGTCGGCGCGAGCATCACCGGCGTCGACCTGCCGACGGTCACCGTCACCACGCCGGTCCGGCGGGTGCTGAACGCCGAGCGGACGTTCTTGTCCGCGAACCCGCCGGCCCACGGTGAGGACCTCGAGGTCGTCGACGCGAAGAGCGGCGATCCGAGCGCCTACGACACGATCGATGCCACCGGCAAGGCCGTCATCGTGGCCTACAACAGCCAGCAGTACGGACAGATCCTGGCGACGGCCGAACAGCACGGCGCGAAGGCCGTACTGTTCCGAACCCCCAACTACTACACGGGCGGTGGCGGCCACCTACTGGTTCCCGCCTTCGCTGCCGGTAGGGCACAAGACCCCGGCAAGAGTTCGGCGGTCGCGGTCCTGATCAACGGGACTGAAGCCTCGGACCTCCAGCAGTGGATGACCGCGGGACCGGTGCGGATCCACATTGGCGGTACGGACGCCACTGACCAGATCGCGTCGTTCAGCGCCCAGGGCCCGGTGTCCGGGAGCTTCGCGATCAAGCCCGACCTGGTCGCACCGGGTGTCGAGATCCGTTCAACCTGGCCCGGCGGTCAGTACGCCGACGACAGCGGCACCAGCATGGCCGCACCGCACGTCGCCGGTGCCGCCGCGCTGCTGAAACAAGCACACCCGGACTGGACCGTCGGCCAGATCATGGCCGCCCTCACCGGTGGCGCCCACGTACTGAGCGGGTACGACGCCGACGTTCAGGGAGCCGGCCGTCTCGACGTAGCTGCGTCCGACAAGTTGTCGGTGCTGCCCGACCGCCGATCGCTGAACCTCGGTGTCGCTGACCTGGGTAGTCACACGCTCGACGGCACGACCACGGTCACGTTGACCAACGTCTCGTCGTCGACGCGGACCGTTCGTCTGGACGCCACGCCGGCGACCGGCACGGCGGTGAAGGTCGACGTGTCTCCCCGCAGCGCAAGGCTCGGAAAGGGCCAGAAGGTGACCGTCCGGGTGACGGTGACCGGTGCCCGCCCGGCCGGTGCCGCCGACCTCAGTGGCTGGCTGCGGGCCAAGACCGACGGGTCCGCGGACCTCACCGTGCCGTGGTCGCTCGCCGTCCGGCCGCTCGTCCTGCACGCCAACCCGGATCCGGCCATCGCCGGCTCCACGATCTTCGTCCACTCCGAGGCCGGCCTGGCCGCGCCGCCGCAGGTGTCGGTGACCAAGCCGGGATCCCACCGCCCGGTCATCGGTACGGCGACCTTGGACCAGCCGGGCTGGTGGAAGTACACCGTGCCGACCGGACCTGCCGGTGCCTACTCGATCGCGGCGGTCGCCCGGACGACTTCGGGCGCCCGACTCGACGGGGTGGCGACGTACGAGCAGCTTGCGCCTTCGCACGGATCGGGGGCGGACGGCTGGCAGTCGGTCGGCCCGACCAGTGAGGGTGCGACGACGGTCGCCTACGACTCGAAGCCGGGCCGGATGTACGCGCTGCCGGACCGGTCGCCGCGGCCTGGCATCTTCCGGACCGACGACTCCGGCAAGACCTGGCACGAACTGCGGAACCTGCCGATCGGCGGCGGTACGAACATGGGTCTCGCGGCCGATCCGACCCAGCCGGGCACCGTGTACCTCGCGGTCGAGGGCGAGCCGGACCCGACGTACCAGGGCAAGCTCCTGGTCAGTCACGACGCCGGCGAGACCTGGACGACGATGCCGTTCCCGGACGTGAGCCCACGGGATCTCTCGATCGACCCGACCGGGCGGATCCTCGTCGTACCGGGCTTCGACAACGCCATCCACGTGAGCACCGACAAGGGGCAGACCTGGAACAGCTACCCGGTGCCCGGTGACGACCTCCAGCAGGTCCGGCTGATCGGCCATGACCTGTACTTCGGCGTCGCCCGCGTCCTGTACGTGATCAGGAACATCGACGGTACGCCGGAGCCGGCCCGGAAGCTGTTCACCTCGACCGTCAGCGACCAGTTCGTGGAGGAGGTGGCCGGCGACAGCAATCGGTTGGTGCTCAGCACCCCGGACGCGCTGTACGTCTCGCACGACCAGGGTGTCACCTGGCAACCCAGTAAGACCGCGCCGGTGGGCGAGACCTTCCGGGCACTGGATGTAGTGAACGGCGACCTGTACGCCTCGACCGAGTCGGAGATCTTCGTCGATCGGCCGGGCGTGAACGAGTGGTCGACGATCCCCGTGCCGGTGGCGGGTGATGTGTACCGCATCTCGTCGCCGCAGGCCGGTCGGTTGGTGATCTCCGCCGCGAGCAACGGCGTGTTCGTCACCGACGACAATGGTGCGACGTACGAGCGGGTCGGTCTCACGGCCGCCGACGTACACGCGCTCGCGGTCGGAAAGGACCAGTCGGGCCAGGCCACGCTGGTCGCAGGTACGACGTTCTCTACCTTCGAGCACGCGTTGCCGGTGCAGCGCGTACCAGGTCCGGCCGACCGGGACTGGGGCTCCAACGGTGCCGACGGCCTCCTCGGCAACCGGGTCACGGCAGTGACGACCGATCCGGCGGACGCGCATCGGATGTTCCGGGCCGTCGCGAACGCGCAAAGCCGTCCGTCCATCGACGAGTCGACCGACGGTGGCGTGACCTGGAAGACGGAGTTGGGCGTGCAGACCGACGCGTACGTCTATCAGCTCGTCGTCGACCCGGTGAACCGCAACTACATCTACGCCGCGATCGTCGACCTGCTCGGGCCGGGCGTGGTGGTCAGCCGGGACGGCGGGAAGACCTGGCGGAAGAACAACCTGCCCGTCGACGTCACCACGATCGTCGCGGACCCGCACAACCCGGAGCAGATCTTGCTCGGTGGATCGCAAGGGCTGTACCGATCGGACAACGGCGGCCGGACGATCAGCCGGGTGTCCAGTACGCCGGTGTCGGTGATCGCGCGCGACCCGAAGAATCCCGACCACCTGGTCATGGGCGGCAACGGGTTGTTCGAGAGCCGCGACGGAGGCCGGACCGTCCGGGCTGCCGCGACCTCCGGGTTCCGGTTGAACATCACCGCACTGACGTTCGCCTCCAACGGCAAGCTCTACGCCGCAGCCGGTGCGGACAGCGATTCGGCCGGCTTGCCGGTCGGCGGCCGGGGCGTGCTGACCAGCCGCGACGGCGGCAGGAGCTGGCAGAACATCTCCGACGGTCTGCCGAACCTCGACGTCGAAAGCGTCACCACGTCACCCGACGGACGCTGGTTGTACGCCGGAACCGCCGGCGGCGGCGTATACCGCCTGCCGGTCACCTGAGATGTCCGGCCGGTCCCGGGGGCGTGCCGGGACCGGCCGGGCCGTCACCGCAGTAGGTGCAGGAAGCCCTTCAGATCCCGCACCCGCCAGTGCCGCTCGTCAAGCTGTTCGTACGGCGTCCCTGTCCCGTCGACCAGGATCGTCGCCATCCCTCGGGCCCGCGGCAGCTCGAGGTTGACGGCGAGGTCGTCGAACATCGCCGCTCGGCCGGGCTCCACGTCGAAGAGCTTCAGGAACGCGTCCAGGCTCTCCGGGTAGGGCTTCGGAATCAGATCACCGGCGAGGATGTCGAAGACGCCGTCGAAGCAGGCGCTCAGGCCAAGCTGCCGGAGCGCCTGTTCGGCGTGGTACGCCGACCCGTTCGTGTAGACGTACCTGCGACCCGGCAACGCAGTGAGCGCAACGGCGAGCGCCGGGTCCGGGCTGATCACCGAGTAGTCGATCCGGCGCTCGAAGCTGAGGAAGTCGTGCGGGTCGATCGTGCCGGTGACCATGGCTCCCCGCAGCGAGGTGCCGTACTGCGCCACCAGCTCGGCCTGGATCTGCCGGGCACCGGGGACGTCGGTGCCGTAGTACTCGGCGATCGTCGAGACGATGCCGTGCGTGAGTTGCGCGGCCAGCGCCGAGTCGGCGGGGTAGAGCGTGTTGTCGAGATCCAGGATCCAGGTGTCGATGTCCGCCAGCACCAGACCAGAGTAGTGACAGACTGGGTGGCGGCATCTACGGGAGGACTGGAGACGTGGCGACTGCCCTCATTACCGGGCCGACGACCGGGATCGGCCGGGCGTTCGCGGACAAGCTGGCGCTGGAAGGGTACGACCTGGTGCTGGTGTCGCGGGACGAGACGCGGCTCAAGGAGGTCGCGACCGAGCTGACCCGCCTGCACGGCGTCGCGTGTGAGGTGCTTGCCGCGGACCTGACCGATGCCGACGACCTGGCCAGGGTGGAGGCGCGGTTCCAGGCCGGGCCGATCGAGGTGCTGGTGAACAACGCCGGCTTCGGGCAGAAGAAGCCGTTCTGGGCGAACCCGATCGACGTCGAGGAGAACCAGTTCGACCTGCTGGTTCGCGTCGTACTGCGGCTCACGCATGCCGCCGTACTCCCGATGATCGAGCGGGGGTCCGGCGCGGTGATCAATGTGTCATCCGTGGCCGGGTTCCTGCAGCGGGGGAGCTACAGCGCGCACAAGTCCTGGGTCACGAACTTCACCGCCGGGCTGGCGATCGAGCTGCATTCGCGAGGTGTCGCGGTGATGGCGTTGTGCCCGGGCTTCGTGCGGACCGAGTTCCACGAGCGGATGGGGATGGACAAGACGATCATCCCGTCGTTCATGTGGCTGGATGCGACGGAGCTGGTCGACGCCGCCTGGAAGGACCTGATGCAGGGGAAGGCGATCTCGATTCCCAGCCTCCGCTACAAGCTCATCGTCGCGGCCACCCGCTACATCCCGCGCGCTCTGATCGCCCGTGTGTCCACCGTCGGTCTGGACGGCCGCCGTCGGGTCTGAATTTCCGCAGCCAACCAACCCGCTGGATGGTGCGTCCAACGGAGCACAGATCAAGCTCCTCACTCAACGAGGCGTCGCGAAAGGGTTGGAAAGCCATGTACGGACGGGGGATGCGGCGTTTCACTGCCGCAGCGGGACTGGTAGTGGTCGGGCTGGGTTTGGTGGCCTGCGGCAACCAAACGGACGGTGGCTCGCCGTCGGTGGGATCGACCACGAGCACGAGTACGACGGGCACGACCGGCGGGCCGAGTGCGACGCCGACGGCCGCGGAGACGCCGGAGCGAGGGGTGCCGGTGGTGGAGAAGACGCCGAAGCCGTCCGCGACACCGTCGCAGCAGCCGGAGGCGCGGCTCAGCAGTGGGATGCTGCTCACCGGGAAGGACGTCGCAACGGCGGATCCGAAGCGGGGCTGGGTGGTGACGAACGCCGGCAGCGACCCGATCTGTGGGTCCGCGTCGACGCGGGGGAACGGCGTCAAGGGGAGCCTGGCCCGGAACTTCACGACCGACCTGGATGCCTCCGGCGGCCAGTTCCTGACCCGGTACGAGAGCCCGGCCGCGGCGAAGGCGGCGTACGAGAAGATCGTGGCGACGATCAAGTCCTGCAAGGCGCTCGATCCCGCGCCGACGCACGCCCGCAAGCTGACCGAGAACCGCACGCTTGCCCTCGGCAACGTCACTACGATCCTGCGCTGGTACGACTACCCGCTGCCGAGCGACCCGGGGAGTGAGGACGGCGGCTTCCCGTATGCCGTGACCCGCCAGGGCAACGTGGTCTCGGTCCTCGCCTTCCGCGAGATGGGCAAGGGCGTGGCCCCCGCTCACTTCGAGGCGCTGGCCCGTACCGCCGCCGGCCACCTGGGCTGAGTCAGAGCTTCTCGGCAACCTCGGTCAGCACGCCGAGAGTTGCCGTGAGCAACGGATGGTCGGCCCGGCTGCGGCGTACGGCGGCGTACACGCGCCGGGTCGGCACCGGCTCAGGGAGCGGCCGGATCACCGCAAGAGTGGGCGTCGGTACGGCGAGGCGTGGGACGAGCGAGACGCCTCCGCCGGCCGCGACCAGAGCGGCGACGGCCCGGAAGTCGTCGGACTGATGGACGACGCGCGGCTGAAAACCGGCCTGCTCGCACGCCAGCAGTACGACGTCCCGGATCGGGTTGCCGGGGGCGGTCATCACCCAGTCGTCCCCGGCGAGCAGCGAGAGCTCGACAGTGTCCTGTCCCGCAGCCGGGTGTGACGGCGGCAGGACCGCCACGAAAGGCTCGGCGTACAAGGGGATTCGGACCAGGCGCTGGTCGTCGGCGCGGGGTGAGCCGCGGTGCTCGACGGCGATCGCGATGTCGGCGTCGCCGTCGAGCAGTTGGGTGATGCCTTGGTGTCCTTCGGCGTCGCGAACGACGAGGTCGAGGCCGGGGCTGGTCTCGCGGAGGCGGGTCAGCGTCGGAGCCACGAGCAGGCTGATCGCGGTCGCGAAGGCGGTGACCCGGACCTCGCCGGTGGTGCCGTTCGCGTGCAGCCGCATCGCGTCCTCGGCGCGTTCGACCTCGGCCAGGATGGTGTCGGTGTGGGCGAGGAGCAGGCGGCCGGCCGAGGTGATCACGACCCGGCGGCCGCGGCGTTCGAGCAGCTCCTGACCGACTTCGGATTCCAGTGCGGCCAGTTGCTGCGAGACCGCCGAGGGCGTCAGATGCAGCACCTCGGCGGCCGCGGTCACAGTCCCGTGGTCAGCAAGCGCGCGCAACACCCGTAGGCGTCGTACCTCGATCACGGACCTCAGCTTCGCACAGCCCGTCCGGACCTTCTGCAGCCGAGACCAGTGTCAGCGGGGCACGCAGCGGCGGGGCAGGCAGCGGCGGGGCAGGCGCCGGCGGGACGGGGCGCGAGCGTCGCAGCCAGCGCTTCACAGCGCGGAGTGGGTGGCGCGGCGGGATATAGGGGCGAACCGGGGCATGGGGCTCGGCGGAATGGGTCTGTTCGTGGATCGACTTGATCATGGAGAACGGGATGTATTGCACGGTGGTTCCTTTCGTCCCTTCAACGGTAGGAACGAGGCCCTTGATGCGTCCAATGAAACTTCAGTGCAGAGTTGATGCGCATGGTGCATGATTGACGGTATGGAACTGCGCCTGCTCAGGTCGTTCGTCGTGGTGGCCGAGGAGCTGAACGTCGGCCGCGCCGCCCTCAAACTGCACCTCACCCAGCCGTCCCTGAGCCGCCAGATCGCCGCGCTCGAACACGATCTCGGGGTGGAACTGTTCGCCCGGGTCCGGAAACGGTTCGTGCTGACCGCGGCCGGCGAGACCTTCCTGGCCGACGCGAGGGAGCTGCTCCGGCGGTCCGACGAGGCGGTACGCACGGCGCAGCGGACCCAACGTGGTGAGCTCGGGACGCTGCGGCTGCGGTTCGTCCAGTCGGCGACCTTCGAGGTGCTGCCGCGGATCCTGGGGCCGTTCCGGGCGGCCTATCCGCAGGTGATTCTGGACCTGGAGTCGATGACCACGATCCGCCAGACCGAGGCGCTGCGGGACGGGCGGATCGATGTGGGGTTGCTGCGGCCGGCGTCGGCTGGTGGGACAGACGCCGTACAACTGGGGCCTCGACTGACCTCACGGGTGGTGTCGGCGGACCCGCTCGTGGTGGCGCTGCCGGCGCAGCATCGGTTGGCCCGACGGAAGCGGGTCCGGCTGGCCGACCTCGCGGAGGAGGCGTTCGTGCTGTACTCGCGGCCGAGTGGGCCGGCCGTCCACGACACGATCGTCGGGTTCTGCCGGGCGGCCGGGTTCTCACCGCGGATCGAGCAGGAGGCCGCCGACGTACAGACGATCGTGTCGCTCGTCGCCGCCGGTCTCGGGGTCTCGCTGCTGATCACCCCGGCTCCGCTGTCGAACCCGGACTTCGTCGTCTATCGCGAGTTGTCCGACGACCTACCACCCTGGCAACTCTCCGTCGCCTGGTCGCCGGACAACCGTTCGCCTGTCCTGGCCCGGTTCCTCGAGTCGGTCTAGCGGCTCAGCCGAAGACGTCGGGGTCGCCGCCGGTGCGTACGCCGGTCTCGAGATCGGCGATCGCGGCCATGTCGTCGTTGTCGAGCTGGAAGTCGAAGACGGCGATGTTCTCCTGGATCCGGCTCGGGGTCTTCGACTTCGGGATCACCACGTTGCCGAGCTGGAGGTGCCAGCGGATGACGACCTGCGCCGGCGTCTTGCCGTGCTTGTCGGCCAGCGTCCGCAGGGCCGGCTGGTCCAGCAGTTGGCCCTGTGCCAGCGGGCTCCACGACTCGGTGATGATGTCGTTCTCCGCGTTGAACGCGCGCAGCTCGTCCTGCGGCAGCGCCGGGTGCAGCTCGATCTGGTTCACCGCCGGGCGGATCGTGGTCTCCTCGAAGATCCGCCGCAGGGCAGGCTCGTGGAAGTTCGAGACGCCGATCGCGCGTACCCGCTTGTCGGCGTACAGCTGCTCGAACGCCTTCCAGGTGTCGACGTACTTGTCCCGCTTCAGGCACTGCCAGTGGATCAGGTACAGGTCGACGTACTCGAGGCCGAGCTGCGCGATGCTGCGGTCGAACGCGGCCAGCGTGCTGTCGTAGCCCTGGTCACCGTTCTGCAGCTTGGTCGTGATGAACAGGTCGTCGCGAGGTAGACCGGCGGCCGCGATCGCGCGCCCGACGCCGGCCTCGTTCTGATAGGCGGCCGCGGTGTCGATGTGCCGGTAGCCGGCCTCGAACGCGGTCGTGACCACGTCGGCGACGATCTCGTCCTCGACCTGCCAGACCCCCAGGCCCAGCTGCGGGATCTCGACGCCGTTGTCCAGAGTGATGGTGGGGACTGTGCTCATCTGTCTATTCCACCGGGCCGAGCGGTTCTGGCCCAGTCATCCGACGTGTGACAACAACCTCATCAACTGCCCGTAACCACTGCGTAGGACTTTGCATCCGGCTCCAGGAACTCCAGCAGCGCGGTGCCTTCCCGCTCCAGCTCCGTCATCGTCTTCTTCAGCGTCCGCCCGAACGGTGTGATGGTGAGAGTCGCCACACCCCGCTTCTTTTCCGCCGTCCACAGCCCCGCGACCAGGCCATCGACGGTGTACGTCGCCTTCACCCGGAGATTCTTCGTGTACACGGCCGGCTTGTGCTCGTCCGCGATGATCCGCTCCCGTTTCGCGTGCGAGAGCAGCACGTTGTCGAACTCGGGCAGGAAGCGCACCGGTGCCGCGGTGTCCGGATCCGGCCGCGGCCCATCGGGTACGTCGTACAACGTCTTGCCGGCCTCGTCCGTGAAGGTCTCCAGCTCGAGCGAGTCGAACAGTGGCTTCGCCTTCTGCAGTCCGGACCAGGTCTGGAAGTCCGCGGGGGTGGCTGGGCCGAAGGCGGCCAGGTAGCGAGTGACGAGCTCTGCTGCCAGCGACTCGGCGATCAGCTTCCCGCCGATCCAGTCCTCGGCCGGCGTGAAGCGCGCGTTCGCGGACCAACTCCACCGCGCGTCCGTCGGGTACATCACCAGCGGAACCATCATTCGGGTGCAGAACCCGAGCGCGCGCTCGTTCACCTCGGGGAACTGCTGCTGCAAGGCGTCCCGAACCTCGGTGAAGGTCAGCGGCTCCTTCGCCAGCAGCTTCTTCGCCGCAGCCACCACCTTCGCCGGCTCCAGCCCCGCGCCCCGATCGCCGAGCACCTTCAGCCCGGCCTCGAGCACCGGACTCACCGTGCTCCGAAACCGCAGATAGTCCGCGGCCGTCACCAGGTGCAACGTCCCCCGGAACATCGTCGCCCGGACAACCTCCCGCGCCTTGACCGCGTCATCGAGCTCCGACTCCTCGAACCCAGTGATCCGAGTCCACAACCCGACGTACGGATGCTTGGGCTCCTGCCCCTGCATCCCCACCAGCCGTCGCACGACGTCAACCCCCGTCGCGCCCTCCCGCTCCAGCAACAGTTGCCGCGCGAGCGTAGCCCGATTGACCGCCTTAACACTCAAAACCGCCATGCCCGCATCCTCCCCCGCCCCACCGACAAAGTCAGCTGAGTGCGTCTACTCGCGTCCGGGTGATGCGACGGCAAGAGAATTTCGCCGGCATGCGTCGGCGAGGCGATCGTCGTAGGTGACGACGACGTCAGCGTCGATCAGGACCGCTGTAGTGAGGTGAATAGCGTCGAGGCTGCGCAAGATCAGCGGCTCGACGCGGCGCGCAACGCTGATGACGTCGGCGGTCATCGGGCGTTCGTCGATACCGGACATCGCTTCGTCGATCAGGTCGCCGGCCGCGATCGGCGACCTGGCGCGAGCCATCACGGCACGCGAGACCTCGATCCAGGCCAGGGAGGACGAGGTCAGCAGGTCGTCCTGTTGGTAATGCGCGTCGAGGAAGTCCAGCAACGCGTCGGACTCGTCTTCGAGGACCACTCGCTTGATGAGCGCGCTGCTGTCCACATACACACGCATCAGAGCCGGTCCTCTCGATCGAGCAGCTCGAGACTGGTCATACCTTCCGGAAGGCGGAGCCGAGGTGCCGCCCGCCGGTACGGCACCCGTGCCGGCCGAACCAGGCCGGCCACTCGGGCCTGCTCCCGGTCCGAAAGAGGCGCCTCGTGCCCGATCAGGTGGAGATGTCGAGCAACGGCATCCCGAATGATCTCCTGCTGTGACTTTCCGGTGCGCTCGGCCTCCGCCTGGAGGGCGGCAGCTACCTCCGGGCTGAGTCGCAGGTTCGTGGCCATACCCGCATGGTACCGCTATCGGTGCCAGACCTGGTACCGATCAGGCTTGCGCGAGCGCGGCGCGGGCTTCGGTGAAGGCGGTGATGGCTCGTTCGACGTCGTCGGTGGAGTGGGCGGCGGAGAGTTGGACTCGGATTCGGGCCTTGCCGTGGGGGACGACGGGGTAGGAGAAGCCGATGACGTAGATGCCGAGGCCGAGGAGCTTGTCGGCCAGGCGGCCGGCTTCGGCGGCGTCGCCGATCATGACGGGGGAGATGGGGTGTTCGCCGGGGAGTACGTCGAAGCCCGCCTCGGTCATCTTGGTGCGGAAGAGCTTCGTGTTCGCGGCCAGCTTGTCGCGGAGGTCGCTCGAGCCGCCGATGAGTTCGAGCGCCTTCAGGGAGGCGGCCGTCACCGACGGGGCCAGGGAGTTGGAGAACAGGTACGGGCGGGAGCGCTGGCGGAGGAGTTCGACGATCTCGCGACGGCCGGAGACGTAGCCGCCGGACGCACCGCCGAGCGCCTTGCCGAGGGTGCCGGTGACGACGTCGACCCGATCCTTCACGCCGAACAGCGACGGCGTACCGGCGCCGTCCGAGCCGACGAAACCGACCGCGTGGGAGTCGTCCACCATGACGAGCGCGTCGTACCGCTCGGCCAGGTCGCAGATCTCGTCGAGGGGAGCGACGTACCCGTCCATCGAGAAGACGCCGTCGGTCGCGATCAGCCGGTAGCGGGCGTCGGCGGCGTCCTTCAGTTGGGCCTCGAGGTCGGCCATGTCGCGGTTCTTGTAGCGGAAGCGACGAGCCTTCGAGAGCCGGACACCGTCGATGATGCTGGCGTGGTTGAGCTCGTCGGAGATGATCGCGTCCTCGGCGCCGAGCAGGGTCTCGAACAGGCCGCCGTTCGCGTCGAAGCAAGAGCTGTAGAGGATGGTGTCCTCAGTACCAAGGAAGTTGCTCAGCGCACCTTCCAGGTCCTTGTGGATCTGCTGCGTCCCGCAGATGAAGCGGACCGACGCCATCCCGAAACCCCAACGATCCAAGGCGTCCCGGGCTGCCGCGATCACCTCGGGGTGGTCGGCCAGGCCGAGGTAGTTGTTCGCGCAGAAGTTCAGCACTTCGTTGCCAGACGCAACGGAGATCAGCGACTGCTGGGGTGAGGTGATCACCCGCTCGGACTTGTACAGTCCGGCGTCCCGGATCTCGCCGATTGTCGTCGTCAGGTCGTCGCGCATCCGCCCGAACATCAGTGCCTCTCCTCCAGTGCTTCGGTCGTCCAGTCCATGATCACCTTGCCGCACTGCCCCTGGCGTGCGACGTCGAAGGCTCGCTCGAAGTCGCCGTACCCGAACCGGTGGGTGATCACCGGGGTCAGGTCCAGTCCACGTTCCAGCATGACCGACATCGAGTACCAGGTCTCGAACATCTCCCGGCCGTAGATGCCCTTGATCGTCAGCATGTTGAGCACCACCGTGCTCCAGTCGATCGAGATCTCGTCCGACGGCAGGCCGAGCATCGCGACCTTCCCGCCGTGCGTCATGTTCGCGAGCATGTCCCGCAGCGCGGCCGGCTGACCGGACATCTCCATACCCACGTCGAAGCCCTCGCGCATGCCCAGGTTCCGCTGCGCCTCCGCGATCGTCTCCGAGTCGACGTTGACCGCCCGGGTCACGCCGATCTTGCGCGCGAGGTCCAGCCGGTACTCCGACAGGTCCGTGATCACCACGTTCCGCGCACCGGCGTGCAACGCGACCGCCGCGGCCATCACGCCGATCGGCCCGGCGCCGGTGATCAGCACGTCCTCACCGACCAGCGGGAACGACAAGGCAGTGTGTACGGCGTTGCCGAACGGGTCGAAGACCGCGGCGACATCCAGGTCGACCTCGTCCCGGTGGACCCACGCGTTGCTGGCGGGCAGAGCGACGTACTCCGCGAACGCGCCCGGCACGTGCACACCCAGGCCGCGCGTCTTGATGCAGAGGTGACGGCGGCCGGCGCGGCAGTTGCGGCAGCGGCCACAGACCAGGTGGCCCTCGCCGCTGACCAGGTCGCCCACCGCGACATCGCGGACGCCGACGCCGACCTCGACCACCTCGCCGCAGAACTCGTGCCCGGTGACCATCGGCACCGGCACGTTCTTCTGCGCCCAGGGATCCCAGTTCTGGATGTGCAGGTCGGTGCCGCACAGACCTGTCCGGAGCACCTTGATCAGGACCTCGTCGGCCTCGATCTTCGGCTCCGGAACTTCCTGCAACCACAGACCGGGCTTCGCCTCGGCCTTCACGAGCGCCTTCATGCCCACATCGTCGTCCTGGGCAACCACACCCGTCCATCGACACGTCGTACACAGCCTTTGCAGTTGAACTGCATACTGTTCCGCATGCGGGGACTGGTACGAGGGTTGGGGATCGTCCTGCTGGTGGCGGGGCTCGGGCTGCTCGGGTGGGCCGGCTGGCAGTACTTCGGCACCGGCATCACCTCGAACCAGAAGATGGGCGAGGCGGAGAAGTCCCTGCGTGACGACTGGAAGACCCCGTTGACCACACCGCCGTCGACCGGTACGCCGATCGTCCTGCTGCGGATCCCCAAGTTCGGTGCGGACTGGGAGAAGCCTGTCGTGGAAGGCGTCGGCAAGGACGACCTGTCCCGCGGTATCGGCCACTATCCCCAGACCCAGATGCCGGGCCAACCAGGCAACTTCGCCATCGCCGGCCACCGCGTCACCCACGGCTCCCCGTTCCGCAAGCTCCTCGACCTGCGCAAAGGCGACCTGGTCCTGGTCGAAACCGCCGATGTCGTCTACACCTACGAACTCGACGGCTCGCCCCGCGACCTCACGGTCAAGCCCACCGACAGCTGGGTCCTCGACCCCGTCCCGGGCAAGCCGCGGGAGACGCCGAGCAAGTCCGTCATCACCTTGACCACCTGCCAGGACCTCTTCCACTCCCCGGACCGATCAGTCGCCTTCGGGCACCTGGTGAAGGCGAGCAAGAAGTAGTGAGCTCGGCCTTGTTCTAAGCTCAACGCTCATGAGCTACGACCGGGACGGGTTGCTGGAGCAGGTCAGGACCAAGGCCATCGTGCATGGGCGGGTGACGTTGGCCTCCGGCAAGGAAGCCGACTACTACGTCGACCTGCGGCGGATCACGCTGGACTCGGCGGCCGCGCCGCTGATCGGTCCGGCGATGCTGGAGCTGACCAAGGACCTCGAGTACGACGCGGTCGGCGGCCTGACGCTCGGTGCCGACCCGGTGGCGATGTCGATGCTGCACGCGGCCGCGCAGGACGGGCGTGCGCTGGACGCGTTCGTCGTACGCAAGGCCGAGAAGACGCACGGGCTGCAGCGGCGGATCGAGGGGCCGGACGTGAAGGGCCGCCGGGTGCTCGCGGTCGAGGACACGTCGACCACCGGGGGATCGGTGCTCACCGCGGTCGAGGCGTTGCGGCAGGCCGGGGCAGAGGTCGTTGCCGTCGCGGTGATCGTGGACCGGGCGACCGGCGCGCGCGAGAAGGTGGAGTCCGAGGGCCTGGAATACCGGGCGGTGTTCGGGCTCGAGGATCTGGGTCTCAGCTGATGCAGAGCAGCACAGTCCTGATCGTTCTGTTCGCTGTCCTCGTCGGTGCCGGCCTCTTCTACTTCAGCTACATTCGCGCGAAGAAGCGGCGGGAGCTGTTCGCCGGATTCGCCGCGCAGCAAGGCTGGTCGTACGTCCAGGCCAACAACATGCTGGCCGGCCAGTGGGCCGGTACGCCGTTCCAGACCGGTGACAACCGGCGGGTCCAGAACGTGCTTTCCGGTCCGTTCAACGGTCACCAGATGGTTGCCTTCGACTACAGCTACCAGACCCACTCGACCGACTCGCACGGCCGTCGTACGACGCAGACCCACAAGTTCGGCGTGGTCGTGCTGCAGCTCCCGGGCACACTGCCGCACCTGGAGGTCACCCATGAGGGGATCTTCGGCGGCGCCGTGGCCAACGCCTTCTGCTTCCGGGACATCCAGTTCGAGAGCGACCAGTTCAACCGGGCCTTCCGGGTGAAGGCCGACGACGAGCGGTTCGGGCACGCGGTCGTCACGCCACGGATGATGGAACTCCTGCTGGCCCGCGGCGAGATCGGCTGGCGGATCGAAGGGAACTCCCTCGTCGGCTGGGACAAAGGCGCCCATGACCCCACCGAGGTGATGAACCGCCTCGCCCTGCTCCAGCAGGTCGTCCTGCAGGTCCCGCCGTACGTCTGGCGCGACTACGCCGGCGTGGATCCCCGTCTGCAGTAACCACCCGGCGGACCTGGCTACCCGTAGAGTCGCAAGCAGCATTATCGACACTCGGGAGCAGGGAATGACTTTCGTCATCATCGCGGTCGTGGTGATCGTCGTGATACTGGCCGTCGCGCTGATCACGTCGTACAACCGGTTCGTCAAGCAGCGGAACCTGATTCAGGAGTCCTGGCGGCAGATCGACGTCGAGTTGCACCGCCGGTACGACCTGATCCCGAACCTGGTCGAAACCGTCCGGGCGTACGCCGCGCACGAGCGGCACGTGTTCGAGGAGGTCGCCCGGCTGCGCACCCAGGCCGTCAACGTGCAGGGCGCGAACCCGGAGCAGCGGGCGGCGGCGGAGGGCGAGCTGTCCGGCGCGCTGCGGCAGATGATGATCTCGGTCGAGGCCTACCCACAGCTCCAGTCGAACCAGAACTTCCTCGGTCTGCAGCGCGAGCTGACCGACACCGAGGACCGGATCGCGGCCGGCCGCCGGTTCTACAACGCGAACGTCGGCGACTACAACACCCGGATCGAGGCGTTCCCGTCGAACCTGATCGCCGGTGGCTTCAAGTTCGAGAAGGCCGGCTACTTCGAGGTGAAGGACGAGGCGGTCCGCTCGGTCCCGCAGGTCTCGTTCGGCACGATCGGCTCGGTCGCGGGCGAGCAGGCGCCGCCGCAGATGCAGCCGGGTGCGCCGTCGTCCGGTCAGATCCACCCGCAGATGCCGGGTGACCAGGGCAACTACCCGCCGCAGCAGATCCCGCCGGGCTACCAGGGCCAGCCGGGTCAGCAGCCGCCGTACCAGGGCCAGGGATACCAAGGTCAGGGATACCAGGGGCAGGCACAGCCACCGGTGGGCGGACCGCCTGCGGGTTCCCCCGCGCCGCAGGACGGACAACCGCCGTTCACCGGTGGCCAGTAGGCACCGGTTTTCCCCGTAGCCCAGGACCCCCGACCCAGAGCTCCCAACCAGTGCCGGCCTGGTGGTGACGGCGGTCAAGTCGCCACCACCGGGCCTGCCCTCCCCCCGGTACCTATGTCAACCCTGACGCAGTGAGATACATCCGGCGTACATCGGCCTTCCCGCCGGGTGTAGGCGGATGCCACGATAGGTCGGTTCCAGAGTGGAGAGGCGAGAACGAGTGGACAGTCTGAGGTACGGAATCCTCGGACCTCTGCGCCTCGTGCACGCTCAGGGCCAGCCGCTGAAGGCGGCGAAACCGCGTCAGTTGCTGGCCACGTTGCTGCTCCACCCGAACCGGTTCGTCTCCACCGATCTGATCGCGGACGCACTCTGGGAGACGAGCCCGCCGCGCTCCGCGACCGCGAACATCCGCACCTACGTCCGCGTCCTGCGCGGCGTACTGCAAGAGGCCGGACTGCCCGCGCCGATCGACACCTCGGCCGCCGGCTACAGCATCGAGGTCGGGGTCGACGAGCTCGACGCCAGCCTGTTCGAGTCGCTGCTCGCCGAAGGTGGCCACCTCCGCGACGCCGGTGAGGGCCGGCAGGCGATGCAGGTGCTGTCCCGGGCCCACTCGCTCTGGCGCGGCAGCCCGCTGGACGACCTGATCATCCCGGCGGCCTGGGAGGGCACGATCGCCCGCCTCGAGGCGCAGCACCGCGGCCTGGTCGACAACCTGCTCGACCTGCGGCTCGAGTTCGGCGATGCGAGCGGAGCCGCCGTACTCCTGAGTGCACGCCTCACCGACGACCCGTACGACGAACAGCTCTGGCGTCGCCTGGTCGACGCCCTGCTGGCCGCCGGCCGGGTCGGTGAAGCGCGCGCCGCTTACACCAAAGCCGTACAGACCCTGGCCGACGAGCTCGACATCAAGCCGGGCCCCGAACTCGAAGCCGCCGGCGCCCGCGCCGAGAACGGCCGCTCCGCCAACTGGCCGAACCCGGGCATCCCCTCAGCGCGTACGACGGAACGCCCCGGGCCAGAAGTACAACCCGGTCCGATGTCCGCGCCGGAGCTGACGGATCCGCAGCGCCCGCCGAGCCAGTTGCCCCTTGACCTGCCCGACTTCAGCGGCCGCCACGACCACCTGGAGCAGCTGCGCGACCTCGTCTGTGGTCGCGACCCGGTGCGCCCGCCGATCGCGGTCATCTCCGGAGCTCCCGGGACCGGCAAGACGTCACTCGCCGTACGACTCGGGCATCTGGTCCGGGAGTCGTTTCCGGACGGTCAGATCTATCTGGACATGCACGGCGCGACCCAGCCGCGCGATCCGGCCGCCGCGCTGACCGATCTGCTGCTCAGCCTGAACCTGCCGGACTACGCGGTCCCGACCGACCCGGAGCGGCGGTCGGCGATGCTGCGGTCCGAGCTGGCCAGCCGCCGGGTGCTGATCATCCTCGACGACGTGGCCACGGCTGGTCAGGTCACTCCGCTGATGCCCGGTACGGGTGCCTCGGCGGTCGTCGTCACGAGTCGCAACCGGCTGATGGATCTGGCCGGTGCGGACAGCATGCCGCTCGACACGTTCGACGACCGCGAAGCGACCGCGCTGCTCGAATCGGTGGCCGGGGCCGGCCGGGTCGACCGGACCTCACCCGAGGCCGAGGAGATCCTCGCCGCCTGCGCCAACCTGCCGCTTGCGATCCGGATCGTGGGCAGCCGGCTGGCCCAGCGTCCCGACTTGAGCGCACGCGAGCTGGCCCGGCGGTTGCGTGACGAGTCGTCCCGCCTCGACGAGCTGAGCATCGGCGAGCTGGCGGTCCGTACGAGCGCCGACCTGAGCTACGACGCCCTCAGCCCGGAGGAGGCCCGGCTCTACCGCCTCATCGGCCACTTCGCCGTCGGCGTCTTCTCCGCTCGGGCCCTGGAAGCGGTCGCCTCACCAGCCTCCGTACGCCGGAGTCTGGACCGACTGATCGAGGTCAACCTGGTCCGGATCAGCTCGGTCGACCAGCGCGGTACGGCGCGCTACCGGGTTCACGATCTCCTGCGGCTGCACGCCCTCGGTGTCGGCGACGCGGACCAGAAGGCCCAGGCCGTGCGCGATGTGGAGATCGTTCTCGACGCGATCCTGAACAAGATGCGCCGGGCCAACAAGGCCCTGGCTTTCGAATACTTCGGCGTACACGAGCACACCGGTCCGTTGACGGCGCCGGATCCGTCGCCGTTCACCGAGACCGACGCGATCGCGTGGTTCGACAGCGAGCGCAGCACCTTCGTGCCCGCGATCCGGGCCGCGGCGCAGAACGGGCTGCACGAGTACGCCTGGCGGATCGCCGCGGCCTGGGGGCCGTACCTGGACATGCGGGCCGGGTTCGACGACTGGAACGGATCGCACCAGCAGGGCCTGCTCAATGCGATCGCCTGCGGTGATCGGCGGGCCGAGGCGATCATGCATCGCAACCTTGGTCAGCTCGCCCTCTACAAGGACGACTGGGACGACGCCTGGCGGCACTTCCAGGCGGCCGCGCCGCTGTTCGCCGAGGTCGGGGAGCGGCTCGGCGAGGGCATCACGGCCGTCGGTCTGGGCACCTGGCTGCGGGAACGCAGTTCGCTGGCCGAAGGCCTGGCGCAGTACGAGAAAGCCATCGAAGCCTTCGTCGAGGTCGGCAACGCCAACGCGGAAGCGCTGGCCCGGACCGCGGCGGCGAACGTCTGGCTGTCCCGCGACGACACGGTGACGGCCGGGCGCTATCTGGCCCAGGCGTTCCTGCTCGCCACCCGGCGCGTGGACAGCCACCGCGAGGCCAAGGTGCGGCGGCGGATCGCGGCGCTCCGGAGCAAACAAGGACAGTACGACCAGGCGATCCGGCAGTTGCGGACCGCGCTGGCGATCTTCAACGGCATCGGCGACGACCACTGTGCGACGTACGCGCGGACCGATCTCGGCGAGGCGCTGATGGCTCGCGGTGAGGTCGCGGCGGCCCGGAAGATGCTGCTCGACGCGATCGACATCGGCCACCGGCTGGGCGATCGCAGCGTCGAGGGGCAGGCGGCCCAGCAGCTCGGCCGGCTCTACCTGTCCACGGGCAACCTCGACTCGGCCCGGCGTACCCTCGACCGCGCCGCGCGGGTCTGGCAGCAGGCGGCCAACGACGACAAGGCGGCCGAGTGCCGGCGGGAGTTGACCGCGTTCGACGCGGGTGCCGCAGCCGGCTGATCACGTGGTGTGGTTGACGTTCTGAATGTACGGCGGCTGTATCGGCCCGCGTCAAGATCTTCCTTGTACGACGGCGGACAGGCCGGCGGTTCGGGGAATCGGGGGAGAACTATGGCCTGGGGGGACGTTGTCGTGGAGGGCCGAAATGTCCCGCGGGTCGCGAACCCGCGGGACGCTGAGGCGGCATTGAACTGGCAGCTGGAACGCGTCGGTTCGACCGCTTGGCAGGACTGGCCGCTGAAGTTCCAGCGGATGGCGTTCGGCTATGCCCAGGACAGTGGCTGGCACGACGCGGCCGACGCGGTCCAGTGGCTCGACCATCACGCCCTGCTGCGCGAGGGGCCCGCGCCACGGGGGGCGCTGGTCTGGTACCACGCGGCAGGCGAGATCCGGGTGGCGTGTTCACTCGGCTCCGGTCAGGTCGTCGGTGCGCTGCTCAGCGGTCCGGTCATGGTCGCGGACCTGGATTCCTTGAGCACCGACTGGGTTTGGTCAGAGGCGCATTTCCCGTTCGGGCACTAGAGTCTCGCGGCTGCATCCAGCGCTTGGTCGAAGAGCGCCGTACGAACGTCCTCTGCCTGCATCCAGCCCCGGCTGTCCCACTTGTCGCCGGCCAGCGCATCGCCGGCGTAGAGCAGCTGACCCACTCGAACCTCGCGATACTTGGCGACCGCGAAAAACGCCGCCGCCTCCATCTCGACCGTCACACAGCCTTCGGCCACGCGGCGCTCCAGCCGTGTGCGCGGCTCACGGAAGATCGCGTCGGTCGTCCACGTCGTACCGCTCCGATACGGCATGTCCGCCGCCTCGAGACTCGCGGCGATCGCGGCGCTCACGGTCGGATCCGCGCTCACGAACCGTTCCGGCGGCAGATAGTGGTACGACGTACCTTCGTCGCGGAGCGCCTGTTCCGCGATGACCACCTCGCCCATTGCGAGTTCCGGGATCAGCGCACCGGCACCGCCGACGGCGACGAAATCCCGGCAGCCCATGGCAATCGCGGCCTCCATCGCCACACAGGCCGCCGGAGCGCCCAGGCCCGGATAGAAGTAGGCGAGCTCCTCGCCCTTCCAGCTGGTGACGTACATCGGACGACGGTCCTGTGCTCCCAGCGATGCGTGAGCCGATCCGTCGGCCGCCTCGACCACCTCGGCGAAGAAGCACATGACCGCGCGACGGGGTGCGCCGTTCGCCTTGTAGATGTCCGCCGGATCGATGATCCCGGGCTCGGTGAGGTCGTCCTCCAGGAGCGGGATCCGCACGTCAGTCGTTGTGGTTGTTGGCGGCCGCGTGCTTGGGACCGGCGTGCTTCGGGCCATTCTCCGCGGTCGCGTTGCGGGAGCGGCGCCTGGCCAGCAGGTACTCGACGACCATGGGGATCAGCGAGATCAGCACCAGCAGGACGAGCGCTGCCTCGAGGTTCTTGTGGATGAAGTCGACGTTGCCGAGCGCGTGGCCCAGCAGGGTCACACCGCAGGCCCAGAGGACGGCGCCGATCCCGGTCCAGAGGAAGAACTTCTTCGGATCCATCCTGCCCGCGCCGGCCACGATCGTGATGAACGTCCGCACGATCGGGACGAACCGGGCCAGCACCAGCGCCCGCGGGCCGTACCGCTCGAAGAACTCGTGCGTTTGCTCGATGTACTTGGGTTTCAGGAAACGAGCGTTCGGATTGCGGAAGAGCGTCGTACCGAGTGCTCTGCCGATGTAGTAACCGGACACGTTGCCCAGGAACGCCGAGACGGTGAGGATCACGCAGGCGAGCCAGAGTGGGACGTCGATCGTCCCGGCCGCGATGAACAGGCCGACGGCGAACAGCAGTGAATCACCGGGCAGGATCGGGAACAGCAATCCGCACTCGATGAACACCACCGCGGCCGTGCCCCAGAGGGCCCAGTCACCCAGCCAGTTCAGCAGGTACTCCGGGTCCATCCAGTTCGGCATCAGCATCACGACATGTAGAAGCACGCGGACAGGGTAGCGTCCCCAGCTGTGCAGGAGCTGAGTGGCGATGATCTACGCGGAGCAGATGTGGTCGGGCCGGCCGAGGTCGGAGTCGGGCCGTGGGAAGGCGAATGGCCTGACGATCCACGGCTGGATCCGGAGTTGCTGGCGGGCGGGGACCGGCGGAACGTGGTCGACAAGTACCGGTATTGGACGTTGTCGGCGATCGTCGCGGACCTCGACGAGCAGCGGAACCCGTTCCATATCGCGATCGAGAACTGGCAGCACGACCTCAATATCGGGTCGGTGGTGCGGACAGCCAACGCGTTCCTCGCGGCCGAGGTGCACATCGTCGGGAACCGGAAGTGGAACCGGCGCGGTGCGATGGTGACGGACCGGTACCAGCATGTGCGGCATCACCCGCAGCTGGCGGACCTGGCGTCGTACGCCGGTTCGCAGGCGTTGCCCGTAATCGGGATCGACAATCTGCCGGGCTCGGTTCCGTTGGAGACCTACGATCTGCCGGCTGAGTGCGTGTTGCTCTTCGGTCAGGAGGGGCCTGGGTTGACCGCTGAGGCGCATGCGATCTGCACGGACGTGTTGTCGATCGCCCAGTTCGGGTCGACCCGCTCGATCAACGCGAGTGCGGCGGCGGCGATCGCCATGCACGCTTGGATCCGCCGGCACACGTTTGGTCAGCCATCCAGTAGTTGATCCAGCAGGTCGGCTGCGAGCTGGAGCACTGCACGCTCGGTCGGGTTGAGGCGCTCGCTGATCGCGTCGGTGAGCCAGTCGTCCGAGCTCTGCATGTGGTCCTTCAGCAGCTGTCGCCCGATGGCCGTGAGCTCGATCGTGTGCCGCCGCCGGTCCCGGGTGTCCTGGGACCGGCTGATCAGCTCCTGCTCTTCGAGACTCGCCAGCACCCGCGTGAGCGACTGCGGCTGCACCCGCTCGGATGCCGCGATCTCACTCGCTGTCAGCTCACCCCGCCGATGTAGCTGTCCCAGCACGGCGATCCCCGTGCTCCCCAGCCCTTCGGTCGGCCGCTCGGCCCGCAACCGCAACGCCAACCGCGTGCTCGCCCGCCGCAGAGCCACCGCGGTCTTCTGTGGGTCATAAGCTTCCACTTACTAATTCTCCGCTCATCGTGCTCGTGAATGCTAAGCTAAGCTTACTATGACAGTCCTGGCGCCGCGAGACATCCTGCGCTGGTCGCCCGACCCACCCGTCGGTCGCGCGGCGATCATCACCGCCGCCCTCGCCATGGCACCCCCGGTCGCGTACGGCGTCCTCTCCGGCCACCTCGTCCACGCCTCCTACGCCGCCCTAGGCGCCATGGCAACCGCCCTCCCCAGTGGGTTGTCGGCTGGTGGTTGGCGCCACTTCTCCTCTTTTGGTGGGAGGGCGGTTCGGCTTGGTGTTGTGGGGATGGTCGTGACGGCGGCCGCGTTCGCGGGGGCTTGGTTGGGCGGGCGTGGGTGGGTCACCGCGATCGGGGTGGTGGTGCTGGCCGCGGTTGCTGGTGTGGTTGGTGGGTTCAGTCGATGGACGGCTGACGTGACGACGCGGTTCGTCACGTTCCTGGTGATTGCTACCGGCGTCGGCGCGGCGGCTGATCCGGCGGAAGTCGCGCTGTGGTTCGCGATCGGCGCCGCCTGGGCTGTCGTGGTCGCTTTGCCGTTCTTGTCGGCTCAGAGTCGCGCGGCAGGACCGTCGTACGAGGCGTTGCGGCGCCGCTGGCTGCGCAACCTGCGCCGGGCAGACGGATGGCGGTACCCGGCGCAACTCCTGCCATGCTTGGCGCTGGCCGAGGTGATCGGGGTGCTCTGGCATCAGGACAAGGCGTACTGGATCGCCGTCGCGGTAGTGATCGTTCTCCGGCGCGGTGGCGGATCGTTGCTACGAGCAACACAAAGATGCCTCGGAACTTGCATCGGCGTACTGATCGGCGCCGCGGTGATCCTGTGGGTACCCCCGTCCTGGGTGATCGTCGCAATCGTGGCTCTGCTGGCAGGAGCGCGACCGTTGCTCAAGGTGCGCAACTACGCCGCCTACGCAACGGTGATGACGCCACTCCTCGTCCTCCTGCTCGACCTCGGCCGCACGCCCGCACTGTCCACCGTCGGCTACCGTCTGATCGACACCGTCTTCGGTTGCTCGATCGCCTTGATTCCCAGTGTTGTAAGGAGAATTCATGTGGGCTGACCACGCAATCTGGTGGCAAGTCTATCCCCTCGGTTTCGTCGGCGCGGAGAAGGATGCACGTACGCCGGTCGTCCATCGCCTGTCCCAGTTGGAGAACTGGCTCGACTACGCGATCGAGCTTGGTTGCTCAGGGCTCCTACTCGGCCCGGTCTTCGCTTCCGAGACGCACGGCTACGACACCATCGACCATTTCCGGATCGACCCGCGCCTGGGTGACGACGCGGACTTCGACCGGCTCGTGGCGCAAGCCCACGCTCGCGGTCTCCGGGTCGCTCTCGACGGCGTCTTCAACCATGTCGCGCGGTCCTTCAACGGTCCGGCCGACTGGTTCCGCCATCGCCCGGACGGCACGCTCGACACCTTCGAGGGGCATGAGCAGCTCGTCGCGCTGGACCACAGCCGGCCCGAAGTGTCGCAGTACGTTTCCGATGTGTTGAGCCACTGGCTCGATCGCGGTGTCGACGGGTGGCGGCTCGATGCGGCGTACGCCGTACCGGCCGAGTTCTGGCGGGCGGTCCTTCCACGCGAGCGTTATCCCGACGCCTGGTTCTTCGGCGAGGTCATCCACGGCGACTACGCCGGGTACGTCGCCGGTAGCGGCCTCGACTCGGTCACGCAGTACGAGCTCTGGAAGGCGATCTGGAGTTCGCTCAACGACGGCAACTTCTTCGAGCTCGCCTACGCCCTCGGGCGGCACGACGAGCTGCTCGACACGTTCGTGCCGCAGACGTTCGTCGGCAATCACGACGTGACCCGGATCGCGACCCAGCTGGCGGACGAGCGGCACCTCGGTCACGCGCTCGCGATCCTGTTCGCGGTTGGCGGCGTACCGAGCATCTACTACGGCGACGAGCAGGCGTTCCGCGGCCTGAAGGAGGACCGGATCGGTGGGGACGACGCGATCCGGCCTGCCTTCCCGGCTGCGCCCGCCGAGCTGTCACCGGACGGCTGGCCGACCTACCGGTTGCATCAACGGTTGATCGGCGTACGGCGGCGTAACGCGTGGCTGACCCGGGGCCGGACGACGGTCGAGCACCTGACCAACCAGTTGGTCGCCCTACGGACGGTCGGCGACGAGGGCGTTGTACTGCTGCTGCTCAACATCTCGGACCAGGCTGAGCGCTTCCCGGTGGACTCGAGCGGGCTGACGGTCGGTGCGCAACCGGAGGACGGCGAGCCGGTCGGTGACCCGCTGCTCGTGCCGGCGCACAGCTGGAGATTCCTGACGCGTCCGTAACCCCGGGGCCGGGTGCCGCGTTGTCCCGTACGACAGAAGTGAGGCTTCTCGATCAAAGTCAGCCCCAACTCGGGGGGCTCGATGTGCATCAAGTACGTCGTACGGGTTTGTGACGGAATCATGGGGGTTGTTGATGAACGCGCTGTGGGACGAACTGATTCACGAGTTAGGGACCGTGCGTGCCTTGAGCGCCGCCGCCCTGGAGGCGCGGACCGAGGTGTCCCGGGTCGCCCTGATCACGTTGCTGGACGCGGAGACCGCCGAGATCTCGGCGATTCTCGATCAGATCCTCCGCGAGGACCGGCAATCCTCCGCTGCTTGACCGTGCCCGCTCACTCTCAGCGGGCGGGCACGGTCATGCTCTCAGCGGCCTAGCAACGTGCTGAGAGCCTGGCGGAGGGACTCGGTCGGGTCGGCGGGCTGCGCGAAGGCCCGAAACGCGATGTGCTGATCCGGCCGGACCAGCAGGCAGCCGCCGTCCGGGATCTCGCGCACCCGGGACCAGTCGCCGTACAGGTCCTCGAGCTCGTGGCCGGGGCCGATCACGAACGCCTCGATCGGTACGCCGAGCTGCTCGGACACGGACTGTGCTCCCTTGACCCACGCCTCGCCACCGATCCCGGTGAGCAGCGTGAACCGTCCCTTCCCGACAACATCGAGCGTGCTGACCGTCTCCGATCCGCGCGTCAGCCAGCAGTGCGGGATCCGGGCCCCCGGCCAGGTCGTCGGGTGGTAGAACAGCTCCTCGTCGCGATCGTAGGAGGGTGCGGCTGTGCCGTCCGGGACGACGGCCGCTGAGCGGTAGCGCTGACCGAGCTCCACGCCGTGGGCGTTGAACTCGTAGTCCTTCAGCTCGATCGCGGTCCGTAGCTCCTCGCGCTGGGCGGCACCCTCCGGGGTGTCGTCCTTACGCGACTCGATCGTCCGCCCGGCGGGGGCGTCAGGTGTCATCCCGAGCGCCCGGAAGATCTGGCCGAACTGGGTCCGGCTCAGATTCGCCCGGTCCACGATCTGCTTCGCGATCGGCGTCCGTTCCTCGTCGTAGGTCTGAAGCAGTTCGGGCGCCGCCTGGCCCTTGAGTACCAGCGCCAGCTTCCAGGCCAGGTTGTACGCGTCCTGGATCGACGTGTTCGAGCCAAGGCCGTTGCTCGGCGGATGCCGGTGGATCGCGTCGCCCATACAGAACACACGGCCCTTCGAGGCCTGTTCGGCGTACATGTGGTTGACGCTCCAGACCGACGTACCCTTCAGCTTCACGTCGATCGTGTCGTCGCCGACCAGGTTGTGCACGATCTCGGTCGCCATCGCCTCGTCGACCACCGGCGCCGGCTGGCTGATGTCGTAGCCCCAGACGATGAGCCACTCGTTCCACGGACGGACCATCCGGATCAGGCCGGCGCCGATCCCGCCGATCTGCGCGCCGGGCTGGAGGACCCAGTACAGGACGCTCGGGCGATGGGCGACGTACCGGCTCAGGTCGGCTTCGAAGACGATGTTCATCGAGCCTTCGATGTCCATCGCGCCCGCCATCGGCAACCCGATGTCTTGCGCCACCTTGCTGCGGCCGCCGTCGGCGCCGATCAGGTACTTCGCGCGGATCTGGAAGGTCTCTCCGCTGAGTCGGTCCCGGACCGTGGCGGTGACGCCGTCCTCGTCCTGCTCCAGGGAGAGGTACTCCGTGTTGAACCGGAGTCGCGCGCCCCGGCTGGCCGCCGTACTGACGAGGATCGGCTCGAACAGGGTCTGCGGCAGATCGCAGGGGAGGGTCGGGCTGGCCTCGGTGTAGTCGGCCAGCCGGCGCGGATGCGTACCCCACGTACGGATGCGGCCGATCTCCTCGCCCGCCAGGCTGGTGCAGAACGCGGTCTCGCCCATCAGGTGATGCGCGGTGCCCTTGTCGACCACCTGGTCCTCGATACCCATGTCCCGCATCAGTTCGATCGTGCGCTGGTTGGTGATGTGCGCGCGGGGCGTGTTCGCGGTCCACCCGTAGCGGGACAGTACGACGTTGTCGACGCCGTACGTGGACAGGAAGAGGGAGGCGGCACCGCCGGCCGGGCCGCTGCCGACGATGAGCACGTCTGTGGTGATCACTGCTGCGTCTCCTCGCTGGCCAGCACCAGGTCGTAGCTGACGGAGTAGTAGGGCTTGTCGGGGGTCTTGCCATCCGGCGCTGTGCTGCCGTCCGGTGCTGTGCTGCCGTCCGGTGCTGTGGTGCCGGCCGGGTGTTCGGTGAACTCGGCGATCAGCGAGTCTTTGACGCCGAAGACCGCGTCGCTCTCCAGGTACTGGTCGCCTTGAGCGAAGACGTGGGTGATGAGGCGCGCGTACCCGGGAGCCGTGACCATGAAGTGGATGTGAGCCGGACGCATCGGACCGCGGCCACCGGCGCGGAGGAGCTCGCCGACCGGGCCGTCGTCCGGGATCGGGTAGGCGACCGGCTTCACCGCCCAGAACGAATAGTTGCCGTCAGCATCAGTTGTCAGATGGGCCCGGTTCTGGGGGCCGTCGGTTTCCTTCTGGACGTCGTAGAACCCGTCCTCGTCGGCCTGCCAGGTCTCGACCAGCGCTCCGGCGATCGGCTCGCCCTTCGTGGTCAGTACCCGCCCGCTGACCAGGCACGGCTGTCCGGGGGCGCCGTTCGCGATGTCTGCGCCCAGCTCGACTCCGGGTGAACCTTCGACGAAGAACGGCCCGAACACGGTCGACTCGGTGGCACCCGATGTACTGGGGTTGCCGAGTCCGACGGTGAGCATCGACAGCCCGAGTACGTCGGCCAGCAGCACGAACTCCTGGCGGGTCTCGGTCGAGATCTGGCCGGTACGGGTGAGGAAGTCGATCCCGGTGAAGTACTCCGCCTCGGTCAGGTTCACCTCCCGCGCGAACGCGTGCAGATGACGCACCAGGGCGCTCATGACCGTCTTCGTCCGCTCGTCCTTGCTGCCGTCGAAGCTCGCCACGACCGCGTCGGTCAGGGCGTCGCCTTGCAGGTCCATCCGGTCGCTCCTCATAGCTCCAGGCTGTCGGGTCGGGTGCCGGCCCAGGCGCGGGTGAGAATCTCCTGCACCAGTTCTTCGGTCACGGGGATCGGGTTCGCTGTCGGCTGGAAGGCGTGGGCCGCTTCCCTCGCCTGCTCCTCGCTCAGCCCTAGGGTGTGGAGGCTCGTCGGGACGCCAGCTGTGGTGAACAGGTCGTAGAGGCCGGTGGCCAGGTCGTCGGTTTGCAGCGCGTCTTCCAAGCGGGCTTTGGCTTTTGGTACGGCGGGGGCGTTGAGGCGGGCCACCTGGGGGAGTACTGCGGCGTGGGTCTCGGCGTGCGGGAGGTTGTAGGTGCCGCCGAGGAGGTGGCAGAGCTTGTGGTGGAGTCCGGTGCCGGCTGTTGCGAGGGCGGATCCGGCGAGGCAGGCGCCGTACAAGAGGTTGCTTCGGGCATCTAGATCTGTTGGGCTCTCGAGGACCTTGGTGAGTCCCGTCGATAGCGCGCGTAGGCCTTCCACTGCGGTGGTTTCGGTGATGGGGTCGGCCTTCGGTGTCCAGACTGCTTCTACGCAGTGCGCGATCGCGTTGGCGACGCTCGCCGCTGTCACCTTCAGCGGCAGGTGCTGGCTGAGCACCGGGTCGTAGATGACGACCTTCGGCAGCACGTTCAGATCTGTGCCGGTGGTCTTGCTCCCACCGGACGTCTCACCCCAAACCGGCGTCATCTCGGACCCCGCGTACGTCGTCGGCACCGCCACGATCGGCACCCCACCGGCCGCTCCCTCCGGCACCCCGCCTGCCGCTTCCGCCCGCAGGCTGCCTGCCGCTTCTGCTCGCAGCCCGCCTGCTGCTTCCGCCTGCGGGTTGCTTGCTGCTTGCTCGGGGAGGGCGTTTGTCAGGGCTACTGCCTTTGCCAGGCCGATGGCGGATCCGCCACCGATCGCGACTATCCCGTCGGCGCCGATCTCGCGGGCCTTTGCCCGCGCGTCCTCCGCGACCTTCGTCGGGACGTGTTGCGCGACGCCGTCGATCCGCCCGGCGAAGCGGTCGCCCAACTCGACCTCGACCACATCGGCCGCGTCCCGGGCGGAGTTGGTCGCGATCAGCAGCACCCGCCGTACGCCGAGCAGCTCGACCTCGGCCGCCACGCGATCCAGCGACCCCGCCCCGAACACCACCCGCCCGGGCAGAAACGTGTGCACGAACTCCGACTCAGGCATCTGGTACCTCCCGCGGCCCGCGTCGGCGCGCGACAGTCATCAGGCACGCACGGGGAACTGGACCTGGCATGGGCTGCTCCGCTAGGATTTCGCTGAGCGAATAGTTCTTCTTTCAACGAAAAGTAGGCTAGCCGATGGCGGGTGAGGCGTCTACAGGGACGTTTCTGCAAGGGCTGGAGCGCGGGCTCGCGGTGATCCGGGCATTCTCGGCCGACGCACCGTCGCTGACCTTGAGCGAGGTCGCGCGCTCCGTCGGGATTACTCCAGCGACAGCGCGCCGGATCCTGCTCACGCTGGAGGAGCTCGGGTACGTCCGCAGCGACACCCGCCGCTTCTCGCTGACCCCGCGCGTCCTCGCGCTCGGCTGGGCGTACTTGTCCTCGCTCGACCTCGGCGAACTCGCCGGTCCGTTCATGGAGGAGCTCAGCGCCAAAACGCGCGAGTCCTGCTCGATCGCAACCCTCGACCTTCCCGACATCGTGTACGTCGCTCGCGTGCCGACCAGCCGGATCATGACAGTGGCACTCGGGGTCGGCGCCCGGCTTCCGGCGTACCCGACGTCGATGGGCCGGGTCCTGCTCGCGGACCTCACCGACGACGAACTCACGTCGTACCTCGCGACTCTTCAGGCCGAGTCGCTCACCGCCCGCACGGTCACGGCTCCGGACAAGCTGCGCGAGACGGTGAGCCGGGCCCGCGTGGACGGGTTCGCGTTGGTCGACCAGGAGTTGGAACTGGGTCTCCGCTCAATCGCAGCGCCGATCCGGAACTCCCGCGGGCGCACGATCGCCGCCCTCAACGTCTCGGCTCACGCGTCTCGCTCGACGCCCGCGTCACTGCGCGCCGAGGTCCTGCCGCATCTCCAAGCTGCAGCTGATCAGATCACCACAGCCCTAACCCACCGCGGCCACCTATAACAACCGCGATCCGCCGTCGTAAACCGCACAACCAACTCCAGCCCACCAGCGCCCCGCGAAGCACTACAACTCGGCTGTGCCCCGGCGCTCGCAAGCCCTGGAGCGCTGGCGAGCACACGTCGTACCCGTATCCGTCGGCATCCCGCGAAGTACGGCAGGTCAGCTGTGGCCCCCGGCGCTCGCGAGCCCCGGAGTGCTCGCAAGCCTCGGAGTGCTCGCGAGCAGGTCGGCTATGCCCCAGGGCTCGTGAGCTCTGGAGTGCTCGCGAGCGTGCGTCCTACCCGGATCCGTCGGCATCCCGTGACCGGACAGCGTCCGCGGCGCGTTGTCCTTGTTAGGCGTTGTTGAGTCGTTCCAGGAGGTCGGTGTCCAGGTCGATCTCGAGGGCGCCGAGGGCCTCGTCGAGCTGCGCGACGGACGAGGCGCCGAACAACGGGATGACGACTGGGTCCTGGTGCAGCATCCAGGCCAGGACGACCTGGTTCGTGGTGGCGCCGAGCTCTTGTGCTACCTGGCGAAGTACCTCGAAACGCATGGATGCACTGGGATGCGCATAGCCGCTGACCGCCGGGAGTGGCCGTTCAGGACGACTGTACGCGCCGGCCAGAAGGGGGCTATAGGCAACCAATGTCATGTCCCGGTGTTCGCTCAGGTAGTCGAAGTGCTCGATCCCCGCGTGTGAGAAATGCGGAGTGCCGAGGCGGTCGACACCGGTCAACGGCAACGGGCTCGGCCAGAGGTAGGTGTAGCGCTGCTGAAGCACCGAGTACTGCTCGACGCCCTGGTCCTGTGCCAGCCGGCGCGCTTGTTCCACCCGCCAGCTAGTGGTGTTGCTGCAGCCGATCACATCGACCACACCTTCGGCAGCGAGCCGTCCGAACGCGCCGACTGTTTCCTCGAGCGGCGTAGCCCGGTTGTCGATGTGCGCGTAGAAGAGATCGATACGGTCGATGCCCAGCCGGCCAAGACTCTCCTTGGCGGCGGTCTCGACGACCGCCGCACTGAGCCCCTCCCAATGGGCGTCGCCCGGGTCGCCCGGCTTGGTCGTCCGGGCGCCGCACTTCGTGGCGATGACGACCTGATCCCGGGTGCCTCGCGATCGCAGCCATTGCCCGATCACCTCTTCGCTCAGGCCGGCCTCCTTGCCCCATTGCCCGTAGTTGTTGGAGGTGTCGATGAAGGTCCCGCCGGCTTCGACGAAACGGTCGAGGATGGTGGCGGCCGTGTCCGGGTCGGTCGACGTACCGAAGTTCATCGTCCCCAGGCACAGCCCGCTGACGGTCCGCCGGCCACCGATAGTTCTGTACAGCATCAATTACTCCCTTACCTTGAAGTCACTACGCAATCCGAGATGCCACTTGCTCCGAGTCCTCACGTGGTCCGAGTGCTACGCATTGCGAGGTCCCACATGGTCCGTGGCGCCACTTGATGCGAGGCACTACGTGATCCGAGGGCGCCAACTGATGCGAGCCACTACGTGTCCGAGGCGCCACGTGGCCCCAGGCGCCATTTGATGCGAGGTGCTGCGTGATCCGAGTGCGCCACTTGGTGCGAGGCGTTACGCCGGGACTGATCGCTGGGAACCGCGGTAGCTCGCGATCTTGCGGTTGATGATCTCGAGATCGCGGTGGAGATCGGCGATGTGGCTCAGCACCCGGTTGCGGTGCTCCTCCAGTAGTTGTTTGCGTTCCGGCTCTGTGGGATCGCCCGCCTTCGCGAGCTGGGCATAGTGCTGCATCTCGCTGACCGGCATGCCGGTCGCGCGCAGGCGCATCAGCAGCGTCAGTCGCCGCAGATCTCTCGGCACGTACTGCCGCCGCCCGGCACTGTCGCGGGTCACCTCTTCCAGGAGACCCACTCGCTCGTACCAACGGAGCGTGTCGGGTGACAGCCCGGTCAGCTCCGCGACCCGGCTGATCGGCAACGGGCCGTCGCCGTCCGGGACAAGCTCGTCGATGCCACAGGTTTCCACGTCCGGTTCATCGTTCACGCCCACCAGACTTCCTGCTGGAGTGCACTCCAAGTCAAGGCCATTCCGAAAACACCCCACCGTCCCGACCGAACCCGGCTGGTCAGGCCTTCAGGTCGGTGAGGATCTGCAGGTAGTGGGGGTTGTTCATGATGCCGATGATGTTGCCGAACGGGTCGACGACCGACGCGGTCCGGAAGCCGGTGTTGTTCCCGCGCTCGACGATGCCCTCTAGGACCGTGGCGCCGAGCTCGACCAGGCGCTCGAGCTGACCCTCGAGGTCGTCGACGTGCCAGGAGACGATCGCGCCGGCCGGACCGTTGTCCACCGGGTGCGGCGCGTACTTCGCGTCGATGATCCCCAGTTCGCACTGGAAATCGCCGAACCGGAACTCGACGTAGGCCGGCTCCTCGACACTCGGGACCGCGTAGTACGCCTCGATCCCGAGCAGCTTCGAGTACCACTCCCGGGCGGCCTTCACATCGGCGGCGTAGAAGCTGACAGTGGCGAATCCTCGCATCATGGTGGTGGTCCTTCTCCTCGGTGTTCCCCGGTTGATGACCACCACCTTTCCAGTCAAAGTGCTCACCGAATGAGCACTTTGATCGGGAAGTTGTCAGTCGGTTTGGGTGACCTTGCGGAGGCCTCGGGGAGCGTCGGGGTCCAGGCCGAGTTTGCGGGCGAGGGACTCGATGGCTCGCTGGGCCGGGATGACGAGGGCGAGCGGAGCGAGGGTCTCCGGGAGGTCGGGACCGGGGAGGTCGACGTCGCAACGGGAGGCGAAGGTCGGGTCGCCGCCGATGCCCAGGATCTTGCTGCCCTTCTCGCGGACCAGGCCGGCCAGCTCGGTCATGCCAGGCAGGGCAGGACCGTCGGCGGCTGCGACCAGGATCGTCACCAGGTCCGAGTCGACGACCGCGATCGGCCCGTGCTTCAGGTCGGCGTACGACAGACCGCGGACCGGCTGCAGGCAGGTCTCCTCCAGCTTGAGAGCAACCTCGAGCGTCGTCCCGAACGTGAGCCCGCGACCACTCGCGAGCACATCGTGTGCACCGGCCAGCAGGTCCGCAGCGGCCTCGACCGACCCGTCGAGCATCTTGGACGCCGCGTCCGGGACCCGGGCGATGTCCGCGTCGAGCGTCCCAGGACGCTGAGCCAGCGCATCGACCGCGACGGTGATCGCGGCGAGCTGGGTGGTGTACGTCTTGGTCGCCGGTACGGCGAGTTCCTTGCCCGCCTGCGTGATCAGGGCGACGTCGGCTGTCGATGCCAGCGGGCTGTTGCCGTCGTTCGTGATGCCGACGACCGCGGCGCCGTTGCGCTTGGCCCACTCGGCCGTGTCGACGATCTCCTGGGTCGCACCGGACTGGCTGACCGCGACGACCAACGAGTTCGACAGGTCGAGGTTGGCGCCGTACAAGGTCGCCACCGACGGGGCGGCCAGGGATGCCTGCCGGCCCGCGTGGATCTCGGTCAGGTAGCGGCCGTAGACGCCTGCGTTGTCGGAGGATCCCCGGGCCACGAAGATCACGTTCCGGCGACCCGCGGCCAACCGCGTGATGTCGTGCCGTAGCGGCAGAACTTGCTCGAACGTGGCCGCGAGGGCGGCCGGCTGCTCGGCGATCTCGCGCGCCATCTGGGTTTCGTGCGCGGGGACAGACACCACTACGATCACTGGTCCTATCTGGTCTTAACAGGTATGCTGCGCACGATAGCAGTGAGCGGCGTCCCGGGGCACCCCCGAGTCCCGCCCAGGTCTGGAGGATCGAGATTCGATGGTGGCGACCAAGCGGGCCCAGGTCCGATCGGTGCTGGAACGACTGATCGACGTCGAGCTGCACCCGGGTGACCCGATCCCGTCCGAACGTGCCCTGGTGGACAAGCTGAACGTCTCCCGGGTCACCGTCCGGCAGGCGATCAGCGACCTGGTCGAGTCCGGCGCGCTGGAGCGCGTGCACGGCAAGGGCACCTTCGTCACCGGCCCCCAGGTCGACTCCCAGCTGCACCTCACCTCGTTCTCCCGGGAGATGCGGGCCCGTGGCCTGGAGCCCGGCACGGTGGTGCTGTCGGCCACCGAGATCGAGGCCTCCGACGAGACCGCGAAGGGCCTGCGGGTCGCGAAAGGCACCAAGGTGATCCGGGTCGAGCGGCTCCGCACCGCGGACGCCTCGCCGATGGCCTACGAGGTCGGCTACTACCCGTCCGCGCTCTTCCCCGGCCTGCTCGGCCGCGAGCTCGGCACTCTGTACGACGTCTTTGCCAGCGAGTACGACGTCGTCGTCACCTCCGGTGAGCAGACCGTCCGGGCGGACAACGCCGACGGTCATGTCGCCCGGGTGCTCGGCGTGGCCAGGCGGGCACCCCTGCTGGTCCTCGAGCGCACCACCTTCGCCGGCCGCAAGGTCGTCGAGCTGTCCTGGTCGGCCTACCGGGCCGATCGGTACCGGCTGCACATGGCTCTGACGCCCCGCGGCCCGAGAACCGGGTCGGCCTGAGCCGACACCAGACCGCAATGAACTGGATCTGTCCTGTTCATCAACTGGTCTGAAACCCTGCCACTTGCTCCCCGGCCACAGGGCCGGTCCGGCAGGCGGGCCGCCGGATCCGACGAAGTAGCCGGTGGCCATACTGGAGCTCAACCCCCATGAACTGTGTTGTGAGGAGTACCGCGAGACATGCCTATTGCCACCCCTGAGGTCTACGCCGAGATGCTGGACAAGGCCAAGCAGAACCGCTTCGCCTACCCGGCCATCAACGTCAGCTCCTCGCAGACGCTGATCGCCGCGATCCGCGGTTTCGCCGAAGCGGGCTCGGACGGCATCGTCCAGGTCTCCACCGGCGGTGCGGAGTACCTGTCCGGGTCGACCGTGAAGAACATGGTGACCGGTTCGGTCGCGCTGGCGGCGTACGCGCACGAGGTCGCCAAGAACTACCCGGTGAACATCGCGCTGCACACCGACCACTGCCCGAAGGACAAGCTGGACGGCTTCGTCCGGCCGCTGCTGGAGATCTCGGCCGAGCGCGTCGCCCGGGGCGAGAACCCGCTGTTCCAGTCGCACATGTGGGACGGCTCGGCGGTGCCGCTGACGGAGAACCTGGAGATCGCCAAGGACCTGCTGGCCAAGACGGCCGCGGCCAAGATCGTGCTGGAGATCGAGGTCGGTGTCGTCGGCGGCGAGGAGGACGGTGTCGCCAACGAGATCAACGACAAGCTCTACACCACCGTCGAGGACGGCCTGGCCACGGTCGAGGCCCTCGGCACCGGTGAGAACGGCCGCTACATCACCGCGCTGACCTTCGGCAACGTGCACGGCGTCTACAAGCCGGGCTCGGTCAAGCTGCGGCCGGAGATCCTGAAGGAGATCCAGGACCAGGTCGGCGCCAAGCTCGGCAAGGAGCGCCCGTTCGACCTCGTCTTCCACGGTGGTTCCGGCTCGACGCTGGAGGAGATCCGCGCCGCGGTCGACCACGGTGTGATCAAGATGAACGTCGACACCGACACGCAGTACGCGTTCACCCGGCCGGCGGCGGCGCACATGTTCTCCAACTACGACGGTGTGCTGAAGGTCGACGGTGAGGTCGGCAACAAGAGGGCCTACGACCCGCGCGCCTGGGGCAAGGCCGCCGAGACCGGCATGGCCGCCCGCGTCGGCGAAGCCTGCGAGAGCCTCCGCTCCACGGGCACGTCGCTGAACGCCTGACATCGGATCCTCCTAAGGGGTCTTTCGAGGGGCTCACCGCTACCTGCGGTGGGCCTCTCGCTCATATGCGGGCACGGGCGAGGTCGAACTGGCGGACGCCGGTACGGCGGGATGCCCGCGTGAAGGTGGTACGGACGCGGTCGATGACCGCGGGTGGGTCATTTAGGTCGGCCCAGGGGATCCAGCAATGCTCGACGGGTAGCGGCGCGGCCGGGTCGGGGAGTGGGACGGGTGCGGGTGGCTCGTCTTCGTCAGGCTCGAATTCGTCGCACCAGAAGGGGAAACGCGGCTCGAACTCGACCACCGTGCGTTCTTCCGGGAACCACAGTGAGGTCGTATCCGGCTGGTCATGGGCAGGTGCGTTGAGGTCTGGCACCGGTGCTGGAGACGGGGGTGGGAAGCCGGCTTCGGCGAGGATGTAGCGGAGGCGTGATTCGGCCACCGACCCCGAGTCCGTGCAGGCCTGGGCCACGACTTCGACGGCACGCTCGTTGCCATGGTCGTGGGCCGCTCGTTTCAACGAGCGCCTGGTGACGAGTCCGGCGTACAGGGCGGCGTCGGCGAGGACGACGGCCGGGGTGGTGGGTGCGGTCGCGGCGACCTCGGCGACGGCGCGGGCGGGGGAGACCATCCGCAGCTTGTTCCAGAGCTGGATGCCCGGGCCGACTGGATCGCGGATGTGGCGGTGCACGCCGCCGACGCAGCCCGGTCGGCCGGTAGGTGCGGTGACATGGACGCGCGACAGGTCGAGGCCCCAGAGCGGTAGGGCGTGCAGGGCCGCGGCCGACTGGTGGCTCGCGTAGACGTTGGATCCGCCGGAGCGGAGGACGCGAGTCACCTTCCGGAGGTGGAGGACTTCGTCGGTGATCAGGATCAGGGAACGACGTTCGGCGTACGTGCCGGGCCGGATCCGGCGCCAGCCGCCGGTGTCCAGCAGGGAATCGATGTACGGATCGGGGTAGCCACAGGCTCGCGCGTCGGCACGGGTGAACACGCCACCCCTGATCGAGGCCATCACGGACAGTTGAGGATTCATGCCCTAGAACCTGCCGCGATCGACCCCCGCTTCGACCAACAATTTCCAACCTGTGGAGAACCTGGGGATCACAACCGATGCCGAACCCAGACGTTCGGTTCGACGTAGGTTGCGCAATCCCCCTCGACATCGCACCGCACCGGAACCAACGCCCCGGGCACCTCGACCGAACCGCTCCGATCGAAGGGCAGTCCGGTCCAGCGGCGCCACTCCGCCAGCGAGCCCACGATCACCCAAGAGGCAGGCGCAACGCCGGCGAGTTCCCCGCCGGCTCTGACATGTGTCCGGAGCCAGGGATCAAACGGAAGCCCGTCCTCGCGGACCCGGTGGGCGTAGGCAGTCATCGGCGTCTGTGGCTCGACGTGCTTCGACGTCGGTCGCACAGGAGCGTCCAGACAGTCGAACCCCAGGTCCGCAGCGGCATCCCGCAGAGCAGCCAGAAGCCGTCCTGCCAGGCCCTGTCCTTGGAAGTCCCGGGCGACGCTGATGTTGAGTGCACAGGCCACGTCTGGCTTGATCCCTCGTCGGGCGTCCGCGAAGGCCCAGACAACCGCCTGCTCCCAGCCACCCGTCGGCAGCTCCGGACGGGCCGACAGCTGTACGGCGTGGGCGTCGCCGACGACCTTGCCGTCGGCGGTGGTCGCCACCAGACAGGTTGTCGGGAAGGTCTCGAGGGTCTGCCAGAAGTAGGCCTCGGACACCCGGTTGTGGCGCATGAACTCAGGCCAGGGGCCGGCGTCGACGTCCGCGCCGGCGAGGTCCGGGCGGGCGGCGACGGTGGTGATTTCGACGGGGTGGTCGTCAGGACGTCGGGGCATCAAAAAAGCTCGTCATGTGGTTATGACGAGCTCGGCGCGAGTTGGAACCCAGGGTTGCCAGAGGAGCGGCATGTTGGCCTCTGCGGGAGTGCGGTTGCCTTTGCGCTCATTGCAGGAGGCGTGGGCGGCCACGGCATTCAGCCACTCGGTGCGGCCGCCCCTGGATCTGGGTTGGACATGGTCCATGGTGTCGGCGTTCTCGAGACCGCAGTAGGCACACCGGAACCTGTCCCGCCGGAGCACACCGTGCTTGCTGTACTTCATCCGGCCGGCGGCGTAGCGCCAATGGGTGACGACGTACCGGACCAGGCGCAGCACCCGTGGGACCGGAAAAGGGCCGATCGTCCGCTCTCCGTGCGCCTCTTCCACCACTGCGACCTCTCGGACCAGCATCCGGATGGCGTGCTGGATCGAGACGGTGTGCAGCGGCTCGTATGACGCGTTCAGGACTATGACGCTCATCCGGTGCCTCCTTCCGGCCGTAGCTGGGAACCACGGCGGTCTTGACGCAGGGTCTCAAGCATCCGTGGCCGGTCGGTGAACGGTCAACGGATTTCGTCAGACGGTCACGTGCCGGTACGGCTGCGTGATCGGCGAAGATGTGCCTATGGAATTGAACAATCTGCTGTCTGGTCCACCCGAGACACTACTCCCAGTCGACCCGGCCGCGGCGGAACTCGCCGCCGGGGCAGCTGCGGTGGACGTCGCCGCCAAGTTCCCCACGTCGTCGCTGGCTTGGGCCGAGCTGGCCGAGGCCGCCCTGGCCGACGGCCGGACGATCGAGGCCTACGCGTACGCCCGGACCGGTTACCACCGCGGCCTGGACCTGCTCCGGCGCAACGGCTGGAAGGGTCACGGCCCGGTTCCGTGGGAGCACGAGCCGAACCGCGGCTTCCTGCGCTGCCTGGCCGTGCTCGGCAAGGCCGCCGCGGCGATCGATGAGAAGGACGAGGCCGAGCGCTGCACCACGTTCCTGCGTGACTCGTCGCCGACCGCGGCGGACGCACTGAGCTGAATCCTCGTTGCGGGGCTGGTCCCGGCACGGAAGGATCCGTCGAATGACCAGCCCCTATGCGCAGGACGGCTTCCGCGTCGGATTCGACTGGGGTCCGACGGGTGCTGCCGCCGTGCCCGGTTCGATCGTGGCCGTCGTCGACGTCCTCTCCTTCACCACCGCGGTGACGGTAGCCGTTGACCTCGGCATCGATGTGTACCCGTACCGCTGGCGCGACGAGACGGCCGTTGCCTACGCCAAGCAGTACGACGCAACCCTCGCGGTCGGCCGCTCCGAGGCCGGCCCGGGCGACATCAGCCTGTCCCCGGCGACCATCCGGCAGGCCCAAGGCGTCGAGCGGTTGGTACTCCCGTCACCCAACGGCTCGACCATCTCCCAGCAACTGAGCGACAGCGGTGCCACCGTCATCGCGGTATCCCTGCGTAACCGGCAAGCCGCCGCGGACTGGGTCAACACACGACTAGCCGCAGACCCTGACCTGAAGGTCGTCGCGATCGCAGCGGGTGAGCGTTGGAAGGACGGCTCCCTCAGGCCAGCAGTCGAGGATCTCTGGGGCGCCGGTGGATTCCTCAGCGCGCTGCAATCAGACAGCCTCTCGCCGGAAGCACGCGCGGCGGCAGCGGCCTACCGGGATGCCCAGCCACAGCTCCCGGCGATGCTGCACGACTGTGCCGGCGGCCGCGAACTCACCCAGTACGGCTTCGCGCAGGACGTGGCGATCGCGGCGGAGCTCGACAGCAGCTCCTCCGTGCCGGTGCTGAAAGACGGTAAGCTGAGCGCGTCAACCTGAAGCGCGAGTTTCTGCCCGTTGACAGAGCCGGTAGGCGGCGCGCGTCCCCGCTTCCTGCCGAACATGGACGGTTGTAGGCGGATCAGGCAGACCGGTGAAGCAGGACGCCCACGGTCGGGTCCCCGCCCCTTCGGGCAGCGGAAGGTATCACCGTGCCGGTACTCACCGGACGGATCAGCACGCCCATCAACACCTACGCAGAGGTCCTGCGTACGCCCGGGGCGTGGAAGTTCTACCTAGCAGCGGCACCGGCTCGGATCGGTATCGCCATGACCGGCCTCGGCATCGTCTGGCTGGTCCACGGATCCACTGGCTCGTACGCCGCAGCCGGCAGCGTGACCGGTGGATTCGCAGTCGCCGAAGCCATGGCCGGTCCACAAGTGGCCCGGCTCATCGACCGTTTCGGTCAGACCCGGATGCTGCCCATCACCCTCCTGGCCCACGCTCTGGCCATAGCGACGCTGATCAGCCTGACAGTCAGCGACGCATCCCTACCGGCCCTCATCGGAGCAGGGGTTCTGGCGGGCGGATCGCTCCCACAGTTGGGCGCGCAGACTGGTGCTCGCTGGTCGCATGCACTGCGCGGCACATCACTGCTGTCCTCAGCGTTCGCACTGGAGTCCTTGAGCACTGGAATCGCCTTCATGGTCGGTCCAGCCCTCATCGGCGTAGTCAGTGCGCTAGGCAGTCCGGTGGCCGGGTCTGTGCTCGCCACGAGCCTCCTGCTGGCAGGCGGCTTCCTGGTGGCAGCACAACGCAGTACGGCGCCTCCGCCGGCCGAGCGTGGTCAGCACAAGAGCTCGAGTCGCCTGCTGCACAAGCGTTTCGTGGGTCTGATCGGCACGAACATAGGCATCGGACTGTTCTTCGGCAGCATGCAGGTGTCGGTCACTGCCTTCGCGGTCGCGAGGGGTACGCCGGGTCTGGCAGGACCGCTGTACAGCATCACCAGTGCGGTCGGTCTCGTTGCCGGAATCGTCTACGGTGCAAGGCGTTGGCGGACACCGGCGCCGACTCAGCTGGTGATCGTGCTGGCGGGTCTTACCTTGACCTGCCTTCCACTGCTCGCTGCCAACAGCGCACTCACAGCCGGTCTTGCGTTAGCCCTGCCTGGCTTGGCGATCGCGCCGTTCCAGACGCTCTCGGCGGTGCTGGCCGAGTCGTCCGTGGAATCCGTCGTACTCACTCAAGCCTTCACCTGGCTGAACTCAGGTGCAGCCGCCGGCATCGCCCTGGGTGCAGCCGTCGCGGGCCGGATCGTCGACGCACACCCAGCCCAGTACGGCTTTGCTGTAGCCCTACTGGCCACACTCGTCGCGACTGCGATGGCTGTGGTCGTGAAGGTCAGTGATAGGTGATCTGGCGTTCGGCGGCTGCTCTGGCTGCGTATTCGGCCGGGGTCAGGCCGATCTGCTGTTTGAACTCTTTGGAGAAGTGAGCCTGGTCGAAGTAGCCGAGGGACGCGGAGAGCTCCGCCAGCTCGGCAACTTCGCCTTGGGCCAGGAGTTCGGCACCGTCGTGCAGCCGGTAACGCCGGAGGACCCACTTCGGGCCGACGCCGACGTAGCGGCGGAACAGTCGTTGCAGGGTCCGGATCGGGATGTCGAACCGCTCGGTGATCTGGTCCACCCGGGCCACCGAGTGGTCGGCGGCCATCGCCGTCACGATCTCCCGGACCAGTTCGTACGACGGATCCGGCGGCGCGAGGTGGTCACGCAGGAACGCCTCGAACACCGCACGACGCCGTACGTCGGACTCCTCGGCGAACACCAGGTCCGCCAGCCGGTCGGCGTCCGGGAAGACCGCGATCAGGGGCAGCACCTCGTCACGGAAGGACGCGACGTCCAGCCCGGTCACCGCACCGAACCCGCCGGCCCAGAACTTCACGCCGAAGGCTCGACCGCGGCCGACCAGCTCACGTTCGAACTTGCGGGTGCAGACCCCGTTCACGAACGCCCCGCCCGGCTGCTCGAACGTCACGTTGACCGAGGGGAACGGCAGCACCTCGGCCGTGTACGGCTCGTCGAGGTCCCACTCGACGATCCAGTACCACTCCACGAAGCGGCCGATCTCAGGCCCCGGAGCGAGCCGGCTCAGCGAGCGATGCCGGGCCTGTTCCCGCGGGTGCAGGATGCCCTTCTCGCTGTCGGACGGCATGCTCACCGAGGCTGTCGCTTTCTTACAAGACCGGTATGGCGGTCAGCGCGTTGACTAAGAGTCATGACGACGAACACGGTAGACCCCATCCCCGACGGTTATCACTCGCTGACCCCGTATCTCGCCGTACCCGACGGCGCGAAGGCGATCGAGTTCTACCAGTCGGTGTTCGGGGCGGAGGTGATCACCCGGCAGGACATGCCGGACGGGCGGGTCGGGCAGGCGGAGCTGAAGTTCGGCAACTCGATGCTGCAGCTCAGCGACCAGATGCCGCAGATCGGGCTGCGCGCGCCGAACGGCGAATGGGTGCACTCCTCGCTGGTGCATTACGTGCCGGACGTGGACGCGACGTACGCGAAGGCGGTCGCGGCCGGGGCGAAGCCGGTCGAAGAGGTGCAGACGTTCATGACCGGTGACCGGTTCGGCACGGTCATCGATCCGTTCGGCCACCGCTGGGCGATTCTGACCAAGGTCGAGGACGTTTCGCGCGAGGAAGCGGACCGCCGGGTGAAGGAATGGCTCGCGTCCAACCCCGAGGGTCTGGAGTAGACCATTACATAGGTCAGCGGCCCGCCGGAACCGTCCCCTGCGGCAGTTTCGGCGGGCCGCTGACTAAGAGTGTGCACGTGATCACGCTGGATGGCAACCCGTCAGACACTTGAAATGATCGTTTCGGCGTTGTGGACAGGCCCGAAACATCGGCCCGCAGGTCCGGTAGGCTTTGGTCGCAAGAGCCTGGATGCGTTGCCGGATGAATGTCCGGTGAACGTCTCCGGGCTTCACCGTTTCCAGCGTCGGCCGCCACGGGGTGTGAGGCCGTCTGTGCCGGCGCGTGATGAGGAGGGCTGAGATGCCCGCAATCGTGCTCGTCGGCGCCCAGTGGGGCGATGAGGGCAAAGGCAAAGCGACCGATCTGCTCGGCAACACGGGCGAGGTCATCGACTACGTGGTGAAGTTCAACGGCGGCAACAACGCCGGCCACACGGTCGTGATCGGCTCCGAGAAGTACGCGCTGCACCTGCTCCCGAGCGGCATCCTGACCCCGGGGGTCACCCCCGTGATCGGCAACGGGGTCGTCGTCGACCTGAGTGTGCTGTTCGAGGAGCTCGACGCCCTCGACGCCCGCGGGGTGGACACCTCGCGGCTCCTGGTCAGCGCGAACGCGCACCTGATCCCGCCGTACAACCGGACCCTCGACAAGGTGGCCGAGCGGTTCCTCGGCAGCCGCAAGATCGGGACGACCGGCCGTGGCATCGGACCGACGTACGCCGACAAGATGAACCGGGTCGGCATCCGGGTGCAGGACCTGTACGACGAGAAGATCCTCGAGCAGAAGGTCACCGGCGCACTGGAGCAGAAGAACCAGCTCCTGGTGAAGGTGTACAACCGGCGCGCGGTGGAGATCTCCGAGGTGCTGGACGAGCTGCTCCAATACGCCGACCGCCTCAAGCCGCTCGTGGCCGACACCAGCCTGCTGCTGAACAAGGCGCTGGACGAGGGCAAGACCGTGCTGATGGAGGCCGGTCAGGCCACCTTGCTGGACGTCGACCACGGCACGTATCCGTTCGTCACCTCGTCGAACGCGATCTCAGCCGGTGCATGCACGGGCTCCGGCATCCCGCCGACGCGGATCGACCGCGTGATGGCGGTCGTCAAGGCGTACACCACCCGCGTCGGCGAAGGCCCGTTCCCGACCGAGCTCCTGGACGCGGACGGCGAGTGGCTGCGGCAGCAGGGCTTCGAGTTCGGTACGACGACCGGCCGGCCACGTCGCTGTGGTTGGTACGACTCGGTCATCGCCCGGTACGCCGCTCGCGTGAACGGTGTCTCCGACTTCGTCCTCACGAAGCTCGACACCCTGACCGGGCGCGAGAAGATCCCGGTCTGCGTCGCGTACGACGTCAACGGCGTACGGCATGACGAGATGCCGATGACCCAGACCGACTTCCACCACTCGGTCCCGGTCTACGAGGAGTTCGACGGCTGGTCCGACGACATCACCGGCTGCCGTAACTTCGAAGACCTCCCGAAGGAGGCGCAGGCCTACGTACGCGCTGTCGAGTCCCTCAGCGGCGCACGTATCTCGGCCATCGGTGTAGGCCCCGAGCGCAGCCAGATCGTCCAGCTCTGACCCGATCCGGCCTCCCCGTCAGTTGATACCGATGATGGGGAGGTCCCGGATGAACGGGGCCTGCCGCAGGTCGCCCAGCGTCGGACGCTCGATGTTGGGGGTCTCGATCGGGTTGCGAGCCCATGCGGCGCCTGCGCCCTGCGTCGCTTGGTAGAACGTGAAGGCGCCGATGGCCAGCAGGACGACGGCCAGCGTCGCGGACAGCCACTGTGGGCGGAACGCGTTGCGGGCGGCGATGTGAGCGCCGCGGCGAAGTGAACTGCCGCCTGGACCCCACCAGGCCGTGAAGAGTGCGGTGAGTGTCGCGGTGCCGAAGCCGACCGCGGACAGTGGCTCCCAGTCCAGGCCGTACGCCGTCGCTGCCACGCCGGTCACGATGCCGCCGATGACCACGGCCATGGTGAGCGGCAGGATCAGACAGGGCAGCGTCACCAAGGCGGCGGTCGCAAGCTGCAGAGGGCTGGAGGCCACGGCTACCAGACTGTCTGAGCGACCGGACCGGCCACGGACCTGGCGGCGACGCATCAGCGCTGTGCTGGTGCGGTCAGCGGTCCGGGCGATCACCAGCAGGATGATCGCGATGGCAGCGCCTAGTCCGGGGGAGAGTGCGACCAGACCGGTCAAGGCGATCATCAGACCGATGATGACCGCGGTCCGGCGACCGGTCGGCGGCTCCTTCGCAGGCTTCGCCGGTTGCACCTGCTGCCCAGGCTGCCCGTGCTGACCAGGCTGCCCACTAGGTTGCACGTGTTGGCCAGGCCGGCCGTGCTGCTGATACGGGTAGGGAGCAGGGGTGCCCTGGTAGGGGTAGGGCTCGACTGGACCAGACTGATACGGCAACGGCATCGCGGCCGGCGCGGCGGCGTTCGGTGCCGGACTGTAGAGCGCGGGGTGCACCGGAGTGGCAGCCGCAGCGGCCGCAGCCGCCTTCTTGGCCGCAGCCGCGTCGCGAAGCTTGTCGCGCAGCGGTGAGAAGGCCGACAGCGGCGGAATCACCTGTGGCACCAGCTGACCCACCTGCGTGGGCGTGGGGTCGCTGGGCTCCTCGGTCGGCATGACCTTGGTGACCAGCTTCGTCGGCGGTACGGCCGCCACCGTAGGCGTCTCGCGGGGCGGCAGGGCGTCGCGACCCTCGGCGTACCGGCTGAGGCCGGTCATGATCTCGTCCTGGGTCGGACGGTCGCCCTTGGCGGGTGAGAGTGCCGCTGCGAGCAGGGACTTCAGCCGCGGGTCCAGACCGTCCAGGTCGGCCTGACCGGTGTGCACCCGGTGCAGCACCGCTTCGAAGGGTCCCTTGCCGAACGGCCGGCGTCCGGTGGCGGCGAACGACACAGTGGCCGCCCAGCCCCACCAGTCCGCGGACTCGGACACCGTCTCGCCCTCGATCAGCTCTGGCGCAAGATAGCCCGGCGTACCGATCACGAGGCCCGTCTGGGTGAGTCGGAGGTCGTCAGCGGCCTGGGCGATGCCGAAGTCGATCATCACCGGCTTGCCGTTGAACATCATCACGTTGCCCGGCTTGAGGTCGCGGTGGATCACCCCGGCCAGGTGGATCGCCTGCAGTGACTCGGCCAGGCAGCCGGCCAGCGGCAACCACTTGCGCGGGGTCAGCGGCCCGCGTTCGTCCACCTGCTCGTCCAGCGGCCGGCCCGGGACGAACCGTGTCACCAGGTACGGCTGGTCGCCGGTCAGGTCGTGGTCGAGGATGCCGGCGACGCCAGGGTGGTTCACCTTCTGCAAGGTGGTCGCTTCACGCTGCAACCGAGCCCGTGCGGTCGGGTCGTGCGCGATGTGCGGACGCAGAACCTTGAGCGCGACCTCCTGGTGCTCCGATCCCTCGGCCAGGTAGACGACACCCATGCCGCCCTGACCGAGCCGCCGGATCAACCGGTACGGCCCGACCCGCTCCTCCACCTCCTCGACGCCGGTGGAAGGCGGTCCCCCTGAGACTGACATGCCATCTACGGTACGTCGGCAGCAGACCAAGCGACCGTGATGACCTCAGAGGTAATCGTCTGAATTCTCCCCGTGCTCGAAGCTGAGGGCATCGAAACCGAGAGGACAAACAGATGAAGCACTACGCGATTGCCTACCTGCGCAACGTCCGGATGGGTGCGGACATCGTCGAGTACCTGGAGCGCATCGACGAGACGCTGGCGCCGTACGACGGGCACTTCATCGTGCACGGCGCCCAGCCGGAGTCCATCGAGGGTGAGTGGGAGGGCGCTCCGATCGTGATCGAGTTCCCGGACCGCACCAGCCTGTACAGCTGGTACGAGTCCGAGAACTACCGCAAGATCCTCCCGCTGCGCACCGAGAACTCCGACGGTGTGGTGATCTTCGTCGAGGGAGTCGACCGCACTCACAAGGCGACTGATGTGCTCACGTGATCGGTGTGGTGAAGGCGAGCAGGCCGGTGCCGATGGCGTTGGTGATCCAGGGGCCTGAGCCCAGATGGCCTTGGTAGGTGAGGGTTGTGGCTCCGGTTGGCGGCCCGGACAGCGTCAGTACGAGCTTGCCCGGTTGGTAGGCCACGGACGTCACTGTGACCGCGGCACCGTCGACCCGGAAGTCGGCCGCCACCCCGGCGCCGACGGTGAGTGGGTCGTTGGACCGCAGCTGCACAGTCAGCTGCGAACCGCTTGCGGTCACAGTGCGCGGGTTCGGCGGAGCCACCCCGGCAGCGGGACCGCCGTACAGGTCGCGAGCGAGTACGGCGAAGGTGTGGTCGCCCATGTCGCGATAACCGCCGGCGTACGCGTAGTGGCAGCCGTCGTGGCCGGACAGTCCGGTCGTCGACAGCACTGTGACGCCCAGGGTGTCGCCCATCGCGCGCTGGGCCTCGCGGAGGTTCATAGCGGTCGTGTTGCCGCAGGGCGACGTACGGACTTGGTAGACGTAGTACCTCGGCGTACCGAAGTCTGAGCGCCAGTCCTGCAGCAGTGAGGTGAATCCACTGACGTGTACGGCGGCGTTGTCGTTGTCGGATTCGCCTTGGTACCAAAGGACTCCGCGGAGGTGGCTGATCACACCTGCGGCGACCAGACGCTGCCGGAGCCTGCCGTAGTTGGTGTTGAGGTCGTTCGGGTTCGCGTCGTTGCGCTGGAAGAAGCTGATCGGCTGGCCGCCGTGCGCGCCGTTGAACAGCGCCACGGGGACCTTGTACTTGTTGACGATCTGCCGGCCCATCCGGATCGCCCACTGCCCGATCGAGCCCGACTCCCGCGAGACATCGCCGGTCGCGTAGTTCCAGACATGGTCCGCGCCGGAGATCGACCCGTCGGCCACAGGACTGCCAAAACTCCGCAGGTACGGCGATTCCTCGCCACTGGCCGCCCCGTTGTACATCGACGCTTCCGCATTGGACTGGCCCTGTACGACGTACACGTCACCGGAGACGATGCCCTCGCGACGGGCCACCACCCGGCCAAGGGCACGTAGCTCGAACGTGTACTCGTGCAGCCCGGCGGTGATCCGCGGTGTGAACCGGAACTGGCTGGACGTCGAGGTGTACGTGTCGGTCCGGCCGTTGCCGATCACCTTGAGCTGGACACTCTTGACCCGCGGATCGGTGACGCGCCCGGCTACCGGTACGTTCGCGCCACCCTTGGCGTCGCGGGGCACCAGTTGGCGGTCCTGTGGTGACTCGGTCAGCGCGACGAGCGACGTACGGACGTAGGCGGTCAGACGGCGTTGCGTGTACTGGGCGGCATTGCCGGCGAAGGTCCAGTCCGGCTGACCACTGGGATTCGTACCGATGCCGAGTGACAGCGGATTGGCGCCGCCCTCCGTGAACGTGTTGATCGCGAACACCGGCTTGGCAGGCACCGAGGACGGCCGCGTCGGCCCGACCTGCGAGACCTGGAACGAGCCGTAGCCGAGCGGCGTGGTCGGACTGTCGTCGACGTCGTACGCCGAAGCCGATCCGTTCGCCACCTGCGCACTGGCGGTCTGCGCGTACTGGTTCGGCCACATCTCCAGATAGCCGGACTGGTTGGCGCCCTGGGTCACACCGGGCACGTTGGAGCGCACGTCGAGATCACCGACGCGCTGGCGGACCAGCTCGCCCGGCCGGGTCGGCAGTCCGATCCGGCGGGCGTCGGTACTGAACGGCTCCATCGCGGTCCACACCCACTGCGGTCCGCTCGGGCCGTTCAGCTCGAGGCAGTAGCCGACGCGGTCGAAGTTGGTACCGATCTCCGCGGTCCGGTCGAGGCTGTACGGCGGAGTCGTGTTCAGGTAGTTGGCCTGCTGGGGCAGGTCGAGCTGCAGGACCGGTGTGAAACCGGCCGCTGCCGCATCACACCCTGCTGCGGCGGAAGCACTCGTGGGCACGGTCCCGGCAGCAACTGCGCAGAGGACTGTGGCGAGGACGAGAACAGGACGAGGCATGACGGACCTCCTGGGGGCGGGCTCTCGCCACCAGGTGTAGCCGATCCCTCACCTCGGGTACGAGCGTTATGCGCTCAACGGCAGGACCTTTGCGGTGAGAGGGTTGATCGCATGCGAATCGAGATGCTGGTGTTCGACGGTGTGGACGAGATGGACCTGATGGGTCCGTTCGAGGTGTGGAGCAGCGCGTCGCGGCGGACCGACCTCGAGCTCGCCCTGGTCGGTCTGGACGGTCCGGTCGAGGTGACCGGGATGAACGGCCTGCAGTTCAAGGCCCCGGAAGGACTCGGTACGCCGGACGCACTCTTCGTCCCGGGTGGCGGCTGGATGAACCGGGCCGAGAGGGGCTCCTGGGCCGAGGCCCGGCGCGGTGTGATGACCGCACGGATCGCCGAGCTCGCCCCGTCGCTGCGTTGGATCGGCGCCGTCTGCACCGGCTCGATGCTGCTCGCCGAGTCCGGGCTGGTGAAGGGCCGCGCGGCCACAACCAATCGCAACGCCTGGGCCGAGCTCGAAGCGTTCGGTGCCGAGCTGAAGACCAACCGCGTCGTCGACGACGGCACGCTGATCACCGCCGGCGGCATCACCTCAGGTCTCGACCTGGCCTTGTACATCGTCGAACGCGAGTACGGCCTGGAAGTGGCCGACGGGATCGCGGCCACGATGGAGTACACCCGTGACCGCGACGTTCACGTCAGCGGGCGGTGAGCTCCGGGTACAGCGCGGTCAGGTCACCGCTGAGGGCGGCCTTGGCGCCGCGGGCGGTGTCGTCGGCCAGCACCTCGTAGGCGCCCGTCTCGATGCCGTCGAGGGCCTGCTTGGCGACGTCCTCGGGCTGCACCTTCGGAGCCGTCACCGCGGTGGTCATGTCGGTGTCGACGTACCCCATGTGCAGGCCGGTGACGCCGATGCCGCGGTCGAGCAGCTCGAGCCGGATCGCGTTGGTCTGCAGCCAGAAAGCGGCCTTGGTCGCGGAGTACGCACCGTGGCGGGCGACCCAGGACAGGGCCGAGTGGGCGTTCAGGATGTGGCCGCCGCCGTTGCGCTCGATGATCGGCACGAAGGCCCGGGTCACCTCGAGCGGACCGAAGAAGTTCGCGTCGAAGACCGCGCGGATCTCCTCGGCCGGAGCGTTCAGGTAGTTGTCCGGTGAGCTGGCGCCGGCGTTGTTGATCAGCACGGTCACGTCCGGCGCTGCGGTGGCCAGAGCGTCGATCGAGGCCTGGTCGGTGATCTCCAGCGGCAGCGGGACGACGCGGGGGTCGGAACTCGGCTTCGGGTCGCGGGCGGTCGCGTAGACCTTGGCGGCGCCGCGATCGAGCAGATCCTTGACGAACGCCTGGCCGATCCCGCGCTGTCCGCCGGTGACCAGGACAACTGCGCCTGCGAGTGAGGTCATGTGAAACTCCTAAGGAGGAAACTGATCTGTTTCATCGAACAGTAAACCGATCGGTTTCCATAAGCAAATCCAGCCGGTACCCTCGTCTCATGACCTCCTCGGCGACACCCCGTGAGCGGCTCCTGGACGCCGCGGGCGAACTCTTCTACCGCGACGGCGTCAACATCGGAGTGGACGCGCTCTGCAAGGCGGCCGGGGTGTCGAAGAAGTCCATGTACCAGCTGTTCCGGTCCAAGGACGAGCTGATCGCGGAGAGCCTGGCCAGCCGCGGCCCGGCGTACCAGACCCTGCTGCACCCGGACGCGTCGGACGACCGGCCGGCCCGGGATCGGATCCTGACCGTGTTCGAGCGGCAGGACGCTGTGGTTGCTGAGGGCAACTTCCTCGGCTGCCCCTATGTGAGTACGGCGGTCGAGCTGAAGAATCCGGAGCACCCGGGGTCGGTGGTGGCGCGGCACTTCAAGCAGCAGCTGACCGATTTCTTCCACCGCGAGCTGGTGAAGGCCGGCGCGGACGACCCGGGTACGTTGGCGATCCAGCTGACGATGGTCTTCGACGGCGCGAGTGCGCGGGCCGTCGTGCGGGCGCAGCCGCTGGCTGGTCTCGGTGTCAGCACCGCGGCTGCGTTGATGGATGCGGCCGGGGTGCGTTCGGGGGAGCTGGCAAGCCAGCTGGGCTGAGCCCACTTCGACGTACTCTCCCCGTGTGGAGATTCCGGCGACGTTTCATGACCTGCTGTCCTCGAAGGCGATCGCGCTGGTCGGGACGATCGGCAAGAACGGCGAGCCCCAGGTGACGCCGTTGTGGTTCCTGTGGGACGGCGAGCGGGTCCGGTTCAGCCTGGTCGACGGTCGGCAGAAGCTCCGCAACCTCCGGCGGAACCCGCGCATCTCCGTGGTGGTCATGGATCCCGCGCAGCCGACGACGTACATCGAACTGCGCGGTCAGATCGACGAGCTGGTGCCCGATCCGGAATACGTCCTGGAGCAGGCGATCGCGACGAAGTACGCCGGCAACTGGACCGATGTGGAGCCGCCGGGCACGCAGCGCTTCAGCACGAGCGTCCTGGTCGAACGCATCACCAGCCAGCTCGGCCACTAGTCACGCTGGGTAGTTCTGAGGCTCGGCGCTTTATGGGACAGATCCTCACTTTGTTCCACTGAGCTGGGAGAAGTTCCGCAATTGTTCCGTCGTTGTCGGGGTATTGACGTGCTCACCGTCCGTCGTCAAACTTTCGCAAAGACCCTGCGCTAGTGCTCCGGCACGCGGGGGAGCGCAGTGTCCTTCCGCCCCCGAAGACAGGACATCCGCCGATGAGAGCCAAACCCCTGGTCCTGGCCGCCGCGTGCGCCGCGCTGGTCGCCGGGACCCTCAGCAGCCCAGCAGTCGCCGCCTCGACCGCGGCACCGAAAGCCGAGCCGAGCGCCGTGAACGCACCTGCCGCATTCACCCATCCTGGAGTCGGGTCGAGCCAGGCCCAGCTGGACTTCGTCCGGGCCAAGGTGCAGGCCGGCGCCCAGCCGTGGACCAACGCGTTCAACCAGGCCAAGAACAGCGCCTACGCATCCCTGTCCCGTACGCCGAAACCGCGTGCGGTGGTGGAATGCGGCCCGTACTCGGATCCGAACCTCGGTTGCACGGACGAGCGTGAGGATGCGATCGCGGCGTACACCGACGCGCTGCTCTGGTACATCACCCGTGACGATCGCTATGCACAGAAGGCGATCCAGCTGATGGATGCGTGGTCCGCCACCATCCGCGATCACACCAACAGCAACGCGCCGCTGCAGACCGCGTGGGCGTCCTCCTCGTGGCCGAAGGCCGCGGAGATCATCAAGCACGTGTACGGCAACTGGCCGAACTCCGGCCGCTTCGCCACCATGCTGCGCAACGTCTACGTGCCCGAGATGATCAACGGCTCGAACTCCAACGGGAACTGGGAGTTGAGCATGATCGAAGCCCTCCAGGGCATCGGTGTGTTCCTCGAGGACAAGACCGTGTACGACAAGGCGATCGCGCTCTACCGGCTGCGGGTTCCGGCGTACGTATATCTGGAGTCCGACGGCGCGCTGCCGAAGACGGTGCCGAGCCAGAACCTCAACACCCGGGACAAGATCGTCAGCTACTGGCAGGGCCAGGGGACGTTCGTGACAGGTCTGACTCAGGAGACCTGTCGCGACTTCACCCACACCGGCTACGGCATCTCGTCGATCTCGCACGTGCTGGAGACGTCACGGATCCAGGGCATCGACCTCTACCCGGAGTTCGGGGAGCGGCTGCGGCAGGCGCTCGGCTTCCAGTCGCGCTGGGAGCGCAACCTGGAGCCGGTGCCGTCCTGGCTCTGCAAGGGTGCGGTCAACCGTGGTCTCGGCCCGATCACCGAGGTCGGCTACAACGCTCTGCACACGCGGCTCGGGATCGCGATGGCGAACACCCAGGCCCTGACGGAGTCCCGCCGCCCGGCCGGCTCCAACAACCTCTTCGTCGCGTGGGAGACCCTCACGCACGCCGAGAATCCCTCGTAGCACAAGGCTTCCGGGAGGGCTGGAACTCTGCCCTTCAGCTCTCCCGGAGCAGTTCACACCTGGGCTTCGCCGCGCTTCCAGTAGCCCTGGAACGAGATAGCGGACTTCGGCATCCCGACCGCGTTCACCAGATGGCGACGTACCGACTTGATCATCGAGGATTCGCCGGCGACCCAGGCGTAGTCGGCGTCGTACGGCAGCTCGGCGGATTCAATAGCCTCGAGCAACGACAGCTCACTCGTGGGGGTGATCCACGTGACGTCGGCGGAGCCCGGGGTCGGCAGCGGCCGGATGTCGCCGGCGTCCGGGACCTCGACGAACACGGTGGCGTGCACGGCCGCGGGCAGCTGCTCGAGGATGCCCGCGACCGCCGGCAGAGCGGTCTCGTCCGCAACCAGGATCCGGCGCACGCTCGTTGCCGGCGGGACGTAGTCGACGCCGGAGTGCAGCAGGCCCTTGGTGCTGGTGGTGTCGACCGCGAACGGGATGAGCAGGCCGACCTGGTCGCCCGGCTGCGCCTCGCTGACCCAGGCGGAGGCCGGGCCGTTGACGCCGTGCAGGACGAACTCGATGTCGAGCTCGGCGACCTCGGGACGGAGTGCGCGGACGGTGTAGGTCCGCATGATGAAACGCTCCTCGACCGGCTGTGCGCACCATTCCGGGTACCACTCAGGGCCGGTTGGCAGCTTGATCTCGCTGCCGTCGGGCGGCGTGAGCAGGACCTTGATCCGCTGGTCAGGCCCTGCCGTCACCGACTCGGCGATCCGCGGTGCGACGAAGGTCACGCGGCGCAGGTGCGGGCTGAGGTCGTCGACGGCCGCCACGGTGGCGAGGACCGAATCGAACACGATCGGTCGCTCGAGCACAGTCGTCATCAAGTTTCTCCATAAACTATTCAGCGGAGACGCAGGTGCGGACCCGAGGACGGCCGGGTTATTGTGAGGCGTCTAGAGGTTAGCCTTACCTAAGAGGATCCCAAAGTCCAATGCCCCCGCCCAGTGCTGTGGCTGAAGCCAGCCCTGATGCCGCCGTCCGGTCGCGCCCGCGCCGGACCCGGCGGTCCACGCTCGTTCTCGGGCTGATCGTCTGCTTCGCCCTGCTGGTGCTGGTGACGTTGCTCAGCATCGCGGTCGGCTCGAAGCAGATCCCCTTGTCGACCGTGCTCGACGCCTTGCGCCACTACAACGAGGCCAACACCGACCACGTGATCGTCCGCTCGCTGCGGGTGCCGCGGACCGTGATCGGCCTGCTCGTCGGTGCCGCCCTCGGTCTGTCCGGCGCGCTGATGCAGGGCGTCACCCGGAACCCGCTGGCCGACCCCGGCATCCTCGGCGTGAACGGTGGTGCCGCGCTGTTCGTTGTCGGCGGCATCTACTGGTTCGGCCTGACGAGTCTGACGGCGTACGTCTGGCTCGCATTCGTGGGTGCCGCGGCTGCATCGGTTGCCGTCTATCTGCTCGGGTCGCTCGGGCGGGAAGGCGCGACGCCGGTGAAGCTGGCGCTCGCCGGCGCGGCGATGACGGCGATGCTCGGGTCGCTCACGACCGCTTTGCTGATCGGCGATGTCGACACCTTCGACCAGTTCCGGTTCTGGTCGGTCGGTTCGCTGGCCGGCCGTGGTTCGGACATCGCCGGACAGGTCGCGCCGTTCATCCTGATCGGGATCGCGCTGGCGCTGGTCTCCGGGCGGCTGCTGAATGCTCTGTCGCTCGGTGACGAGGTGGCCAAGTCGCTCGGACAGCGAGTCGGACTGGCTCGGTTGTTCGTCGCGGTGGTCGTCGTCGTGCTCTGTGGTGCCGCCACGGCAGCCGCGGGACCGATCGGCTTCATCGGTCTGACGATTCCGCACGTCGCGCGGCTCATCACCGGGCCGGACTACCGCTGGATCCTGCCGTACTCGATGCTGCTCGCCCCGATCCTGCTGCTCGGTTCCGACGTACTCGGCCGGATCGTCGCGCAGCCCGGTGAGCTGCAGGTCGGCATCGTCACCGCGGTCATCGGTGCGCCGTTCTTCATCGCGCTCGTACGGCGACGGAAGTTGGCGGATCTATGACCGCCGAAGCGATCCAGATCGTCGCGCGGGCCCGCGCGGCCCGGCAGGCACGGTCGCTGGTCGTGCTCGTCGTACTCGCGGCCATCGTCTTCGTCACGTTCTGCGTCTCGTTGTCGCTGGGCGACTTCAAGATCCCGGTCCTCGATGTGGTGAAGACGCTATTCGGTGGCGGCGACAAGGCGACCGAGTTCATCGTCAACCGGCTTCGGTTGCCCAGGGCACTCACCGGGCTGCTCGTCGGCGCCGCGCTGGGCATGTCCGGTGCGATCTTCCAGAGCATCGCCCGCAACCCGCTGGCCAGTCCGGACATCATCGGTGTCACGTACGGCGCGAGTGCGTTCGCGGTGTTCGCCATCATCACGCTCGGGGTGACCGGGGTCGCGGTGTCGGCGTTCGCGATCGTCGGTGCTGTGCTGACCGCGTTCATCATGTACGTACTGGCCTGGCGGCATGGCGTGTCGAGTTACCGGCTGATCCTGATCGGCATCGGGATCGGTGCGATCGCGACCAGCGTCACGTCGTACTTGTTGACCAAGGCAAGGGTCGAGATCGCCCAGCAGGCGCTGATCTGGCTGACCGGAAGCCTGAACGGACGCGACTGGTCGAACGTACGGTCGCTGGCGATCACCCTCGTCGTACTGGCGCCACTCACAGCGATCCTCGTCCACCGGTTGCGCATTCTGCAGCTCGGCGACGAGACGGCGTACGGACTGGGGTTGCGGGTGGAGAGCTCGCGACTCGGGCTGATCGTGATCGCGGTGCTGATGGCCGCGGTGGCGACGGCGGCGGCCGGACCGATCGGGTTCGTCGCGTTCGTCGCACCGCCGATCGCGCGGCGGCTGACCCGGTCGCCGGGGCCCGCGATGATCGCGTCCGCGTTGCTCGGTGCGCTGGTGGTGGCGTTGTCGGACCTGATCGCGCAGCACGCGTTCGGCGACATGCAGTTGCCCGTCGGTGTGGTGACCGGCGTTGTCGGTGCGCCGTACCTGATGTTCCTGCTGGCCCGGACCAACCGCGTCGGGAGTGGTGGCTGAGAGATGGAGAACTCTGTGGAGCACACCTTGGCCGCTGAGAGCCTGGCGGTGGGCTACGACCAGCGGGAGATCATTCACGACCTGTCCGTGCGGATCCCGACCGGCAAGATCACCGTCATCGTCGGCGCCAACGCGTGTGGCAAGTCGACGCTGCTGAAGACGCTTGCCCGGTTGCTCAAGCCGTCGCACGGGACAGTGCTGCTGGACGGCAAGGGGATCCAGTCGATCCCGACCCGCGAGGTCGCGACCAAGCTCGGGCTGCTGCCGCAGTCGCCGACCGCGCCGGAGGGGATCACGGTCGCCGACCTGGTCGGGCGTGGGCGGTACCCACGGACGCGGTGGATCCGGCAGTGGACCAAGTCGGACGACGAGGCGGTCGCGGAGGCGATGACCTCGACGGACGTGCTGTCGCTGGCCGATCGTCCGATCGACGAGCTGTCGGGTGGACAGCGGCAGCGGGTGTGGATCGCGATGGCGCTCGCGCAGGAGACGGACATCCTGCTGCTGGACGAGCCGACGACGTTCCTCGACCTGACCCACCAGTTCGAGGTCCTCGATCTGCTGGTCGATCTGAACAAGTCCGCCGACCGGACGATCGTCCTGGTTCTGCACGATCTCAACCAGGCGTGCCGGTTCGGCGACCACCTGATCGCGATGAAGGACGGCGCGATCGTCTGTGAGGGCGACCCGCGCGAGGTGATCACCGAGGAGGTCGTCCACGACATCTTCGGCCTGGCCGTGAAGGTCATCCCCGACCCGGTCGCCGGTACGCCGATGGTCGTGCCGCTGGGCCGCCATACGACCCGCAACGACAAGGTCGTGGCGTCTCCGGCCGCGGCCGCGCTGGCTGCCTCCGCCGCGGCGAACGGGATCTGCCGGCCTGCCGATCGCTGAGGTGGTTGTCCACAGGCATCGCTGATCGGTCTCGGTTTTCGTCGGTCGGGGTGATTAGGGTGGCGCCATGTTGTCCGTCCTGGGGTACCACCAAGCCGTCCTCGCGGTTGTCCGCCGCCAGGACGAGCACGCCTGGACGGCGTTGGGGGGCGGACCGGTCGATGACGTCGGCGACGTACTGTTGCGGAACGCGTACCGCCTGTCGGCTGACGCGCATCCGGACGTGCACGCGGCTGGGCGGCGCGCGGCCGAGGCGCTCGAGCTGGACGGGAACATCGACTACTTCCAGGTGAACGGCGAGCCGAACGCGGCCTATCTCCATCAGGAGAAGCCGGTCATCGTCTTTCAGGGACCGCTGCTCGATCGGCTGGATTCGGACGAGCTGACCGCCGTCATCGGGCACGAGCTCGCTCACCGGCTGCTCTGGTTGGCCGAGGACGGCGGGTACTTGGCGGTTGACCGGCTGCTCGATGCCGCCGCGGGTGACGCTCGTACGCCGCAGCAGTATCTGGAGACGCACAGGCGCTGGTCCCTCGCGACTGAACTCTTCGCCGATCGGGGTGCGCTGACGGCGTGCGGTGATCTGAGTACGGCGATCCGCGCGCTGCTGAAGCTCGAGACCGGCCTGAGCACTGCGGATCCGGAGGCCTACCTTCGCCAGGCGGACGGGCTCGATCTGAGCTCCGGCAGTCGAGGGACCACGCACCCGGAGGCCGTCGGGCGCGCATGGGCACTGCGGAACTGGCTGGCCGGTGAGAACGTTGAGGCGCTAGTGACCGGACCACTCGACGTAGACGCGCCGGACCTGCTCGACGCGGCCCTGCTGCGCGAGTTGAGCCGTGATTTCGCTGCGGCGATCGCGTACGCCGACGGTCTGCGCACGGACGCGGTTGCGACGGCTGCTGCCGGTTTCGCGGATCCGCCCGGGCCGCTCGGCGTACCTGGGGGAGCGGTGCGCTTCGACGAGCCGCTGTCGATCCGGCCGGTCGATGGCGCGCCACTGCCCCGACCGCGCCCGCTGACCGACGCCACCAAGCGCTACCTGTCCTACCTGCTGCTCGACCTGGCCACCACCGATCCGGAGACGGGTGATGACGGGCTGGTCGCGGCCCTCGTGGTCGCCCGGCGGGCCGGCCTGACTGGGTACGCCGATGTCGCCGACGACGAGCTGGGCTGGACAGACAAGGAGCGCGCGCGGTTCGTGCGTGCGGCCGATGAGGTGGTCGGATGAGCGCTGAAGATCTGGTCGCTCTGGCTGTCTCCACGGGCGGGCTCGGGAACGATGCCCTGCTGGCGGCGGTGTTGCCGTTGTTCCATGCGACGGCCGAAGTGCATGAGCGTGGACTGGTTGCGCCCTTGCGCGGCCTCGATCGGATCACCGTCGACGAGCAGCATCGGCTCGGCTTCGGGCCCGAGGACGCTACCCGGCCAACGTTTGCGCCGGTTGCTCTTGCTGCCCGGCAGGGCTCGCGACCGACCGCGGTCGAGGTGGTTGCGCACCGGCAGACCGACCTCGATCTCGGCGAGAGCGGCGGCCGGGCGACGACCGTCGTCACCGAGCCGGTCCCCGACGCGATCACCGCTCCTGTGTACGTCCCCGGCTGGCAGAGCTGGGAACACGTCGTCGGCCATCACGACCCACTCACCGACATCTTCAGCCTGGGCCAGCTGCTGGTCGCGCTCGGCTGCGGACTCGACCTTTCCCGGACCGCGGACCTCGCCGAGTTGATCGATGCCCACGGCAACTTCCACCGTCTCGGGCCGAGCCTGCATCCGGTGATCGCGTCGGTCGCCGCCCAGATGGCCGAGCCGGACCGGCGTCAGCGCGCCCAGGACCTGCACTCGCTGATCGACCAGCTCGAGAACTACCGCGACCAGCCTCTCGACTTCGACGTCGAAGCGATCATCCGTGGTGCGACGGACCGGCGTACGGCGGTGCTCGGCGCACTGCGCGACCGGCTGTTCGATCTGTCCCGGCGGAACCGGCTGATCAACTTCCGCCCGACCGCCCAGACGCTGAACCTCACCGAGGTGTCGGTGCCACTCATGCTCGACGTCCGGACGATCCGGGACGAGCACCTCTTCACCTGGCGTGAGGACCTGGTGAAACAGCTCCTCGGCAAGGCGCAACCCTTGGGGAAATGGGTCCGGTACGACGAGGCGCCGTACGCCGCGAACACGTTGGACAAGCTGATTGCGACGGCTCGGCGGGATCGGGCCGACTATGGGCAGGATCAGCTCCGGCTGGTGCCGGCGTTCCTTCGCTGGCACGACCTGAAGAACGATCCGGAGACCCGGCTGGCGTCACCGCTGGTGCTGGCGAAGGTCGAGCTGACGAAGAAGCGCGGTGTGCGGGACTCGTACACGCTGCGGGTCACTGATCCGGTCGCCGAGGTCAACCCGACGCTGCGGCAGCACCTTCGGCAGCTGTACGGGATCACGCTGCCTGAGACCGTGGATCTGTCATCGCCGGATGCCCTTCGTGAGTTGCATGAGCGGCTGGCGAAGGAGATCCAGGCGACCGAGCCCGGTCTGCGGCTGCACCTGCGGGAGAAGCCGCGGATCGATCTGGTTCGGCAGCGGGCGATGGTCAAGCTGCGGAACTACCAACGCCGCAAGCACGGCAACCTCGCCGGCGACTTCGGCGGGAAGCATTACGCGTACTCGTACCGGCGTACCGACTATCAACCGCTTGGTGTGCAGATCTTCCGGACGCAGATCGCGCAGCAGACGCTCCCGATCGGCATCGCGCTGGGTGAGGCGCCGCGGCAGCCGGGAGCGATCGAGACTGATACGTACTCGCTCGACACCGAGGGCGGGCCGTACTCGTGGGACGTCGACCTGTGCGCGGTCTCGCTGGCGAACTTCAACTACCGCACGCTCGGGTTGGTCCGGGACTACGACGAGCTGCTGGTCAGCGGGGACTCGTCGGCCGCGTTCGACCAGCTGTTCTCCGATCATCCGCGGCCGATCAGCAGTGCGCCGCCGGAGTTGCCGACGGCCGATCGGCATGTGGTTGTGCCGGCGGACGGTTCGCAGGTGGCGGCGATCGCGCGGGCGCGGCGCGGTGAGAGTTTCGTCATCCAGGGACCGCCGGGGACGGGTAAGTCGCAGACGATCACCAACATGATCGCGGACTTCGTCGCACGCGGGCGGCGGGTGCTGTTCGTGTGTCAGAAGCGGGCTGCGCTGGATGTTGTCCATGCGCGGCTGGCGAGCCGGCGACTGGACGGGTTGTGTGCGTTGATCCACGACTCGCAGGCCGACAAGAAGGCGTTCGTCCATGGGTTGCGGGAGACGTACGAGACGTGGCTCGCGGCTGAGGACGATCTGGATTCGTTGACCGTACGACGGGATGAGTTGGTCGGTCGGGTGGATCGGCTGCTGGACATGGTTGGTGAGTTCGAGCAGCGGTTGAGCCTTGGCGAGCCTCGGCTTCGGGAGGTCGTGGATCGGCTGGCTGAGCTGCGGGATCATCGCTATGAGCCGGATCCTTTGCTCGTTCCGTCGGTTGGTGAGTGGTGGTCGTCGCGGTCCGGTGTACGGGCGATCGCGCGGGAACTGGCCGCTGCTGATCCGGCGACCGGTGGGGTGCTCGCGCGGAGTCCGCTGGCGTTCCTTGCGGTCGAGCGGTGGGGTTCGGGGGATGTGCCGGAGCGGGCTGGGATTGTCCGTGCTGCTTGGGATTCGGTGGCGTCTGCGGTGGCTGAGGTTGGTGCCGACGGCCCGGATGGCGGGTGGTCTGTGCGACAGGTCGGCGTACTGGCCGAGCTTGGGCGCGTGGTTGCGCCGCTGGCGTCGCGGGATCGGGTGGACGCGCTGCAGCCACGGTCGGGGGATGGGCAGGAGTTGAAGGCTGCCTGCGTCGAGCGGGAGCGACTGGTGGCGGCCGAGCGGACTGCCTGGTCGGCCGCGGCGGGGTGGCGTGAGCCGTTGGAGCCGGCCGATGCGCAGTCGGCCTTGAAGATTGCCCAGGGCAAGGAAGGTGGGTTGTTCTCCTTCCTGAGTGGGGATTGGCGACGGGTTCGCGGGTTGGTGCGGAGTCGGTTCGACGGTACGACGCGAGCTGTGCAGCCGTCTGTGGTCGAGTTGCTGACGCAATTGGTGGCCGCGCAGTCGGCGTCGGCGGCGGTCGTATCGCATGTCGAGGAGACCCGGCGGCATTGGGGTGCGGACGATCCCGTCGTACTCGCGGAGCAGTTGGCGTCATTGCGGAAGAATCCGCTGCTGCCGGACTGGCGGTTGGTCTTGGACGATGAGGCTCCGGCTGCGTTGGCCCGGGTGGCGGATGCGTTGGATCGCGCTTCCGGGCCGTCGGAGGAGTTGCTGGCGCCGGAGTACGAGTCGCTGACGGTCGATGGGGTGCGTGAGCTGGCGGAGCGGCTGGGGTCCGCGGATGCCGTCGTACGGGCTGTTGGGCCGGTGGTGCGGGAGCTGGGGGACGCGCCTGCGTCGGTGTGGACGGCCATGCGGCGGTTGGATGCTTCGCCGGATCAGGTGGAGTACGCCGTGTGTGCGGCGGAGTGGGCGCGGTCCGTGGCGGTTGCGTCGCTGCAGCTCTCGTCGGCGCGGGTGGACTCGATCGTTGGTGAGCTGGGCGTGGTCTACGACGAGCTGACTTCGGTGAATGCTGAGCTTGTCGTTGCGCAGGTGCGGCGTCGGTTCCTGGTCGAGGTGGCGCACTCCGAGCAGAGTGTGACCGGGATGTCGCCGGAGGATCGGGAGCGGAAGAAGACGTTCGCTGCCGGGCGGCGGGAGTTGGAGCACGAGTTCGGCAAGGTGATGCGGTACCGGTCGATCCGCGATCTCGCGTCGGGGGCACCGGGTTCCGTGGTGTCGAAGCTGCGGCCGGTGTGGTTGATGAGTCCGTCGTCGGTGTCGGATACGTTGCCGCTGACTGACGCGTTCGACGTCGTCGTGTACGACGAGGCGAGTCAGATCCCTGTGGAGGAAGCGATTCCGGCGTTGCATCGGGCGCCGCAGGTGATCGTGGTCGGCGACCAGATGCAGTTGCCGCCGATGCAGTACTTCCGGGTGCGCACGGATCCGGAGGCTGCCGCTGAGGCGGTCGAGTCGAGTTCCGGAGTGGATGATCGGCAGGTTGGCGTCGTACTGACCGAGGACAGTTTCCTTTCGATCAGTGCGTTGCGGTTGGCGTCCTCGATGCTGACGTGGCATTACCGGAGTCGGTCGGAGGCGTTGATCTCGTTCAGCAACGCGGCGTTCTATCAGGGGCGGTTGGCGACGATCCCGGATCGGTTGCCGGCTGCTGCTGCGCCGCCGTGGACCGTGCGGTCCGACTCGCCTGTGGGTGACGTCTGCGATGGTGTGCTCGCCGGCAGCATCACGGCGGTGCGGCTCGTCGACGGTGTTTATGTACGGCGTACCAATCCTGGTGAGGCTCGGTATATCGCGGAGTTGGTTCGGGAGTTGCTTGCTCGGGAGACGGGACAGAGTCTGGGGATCGTTGCGTTCTCCGAGGCCCAGCAGGGGGAGATCGAGCGAGCCCTCGACGAGTTGGCGGAGACGGATCCGGTCTTCGGGGCGCGGTACGAGGCGGAGCAGGTCCGGACGCAGGACGACCAGGACGCCGGGTTGTTCGTGAAGAACCTGGAGAACGTGCAGGGCGATGAGCGCGACATCATCCTGATGAGCGTCTGCTACGCCGCCGGTCCCGACGGCCGGATGCTGATGAACTTCGGCCCGATCAACACCTCGGGCGGCGAGAAGCGCCTCAACGTCATCTTCAGCCGCGCCCGGCAGCACATGGTCGTCGTCAGCAGCATCGAACCCGAGTCCATCACCAACACCTACAACGACGGCGCCAACACCCTCCGCCGCTTCCTCACCTACGCCACAGCCATCTCCCAAGGCAACCACCCCGCCGCCAAATCCGCCCTAACCCCCTACAACCTCTCCCGCACCACCACCCGCATCCCATCCACCACCTCTAGTTCCACCCCCGGCTCCATGTCCACCACCTCAGCCGGTGGGGGTGTCCTGGTCGGCCCATCCGTTTCCTCTAGGCCCACGGGCAGTTCGGTGGGGGTAAGCGGTTCAGTTGTCGAGCAGCTCCGGGTGGCGTTGGAGGCTCGTGGGGTGGAGGTGGATACGGCTGTAGGGGAATCGGTGTTTCGGTGTGATCTGGCGTTGAAGTTGCCTGAGGATGAGGGGCATCGGGTTGCTGTTCTCGTGGACACGCGGGAGCGGGTCGCCGCGGACACTCTCCTCGAGCGGCTGACCACCCACCCGCGCGCCCTCACCACAACCGGCTGGCGCGTCCACCACGTACTATCCGCCGACTGGATCCGCACCCCAGAAACAGTCATAACCCAACTCCTAGAAGCCCTTCACCGCCCAATCGACAGCTAACCGACCGACCGCTCCCTCGGCGGACGGGCGGTTGGGTCAGAGGGTTTTGCGGGTGGTTACTTGGTAGAGGATTTGGCCGGCTAGGAGGGCGCCGAGGCTGCCTAGGGCGAGGTCGCCGAGGGTGTCTGTGTAGGCGGTTTGGAGTTCGGGCGAGTTGCGGACGAAGGCGACGTACTCACCGAGTTCCCACACGACGGCGGCGGTGGCGCCGAAGCCGAGGGCTACGAAGGTGGTGAGGCCGCGAGAGAGGTTCCGCGGGGCGAATGCGAGCAGGACGCCGGCGGTGAGGAAACCCCAGAGCACGAAGTGCATCGCGTCGTCCCACCAGGTGATCGTGTCGAACAGGTTGAGGCGGTTGCCGATCAGATCGATCAGCCACGGCAGCGTCATCAGCAGGTCTGCGTGCCACGGGAAGCTGGAGTGCAGCTTGCTCCTGGTGCGGCCGTACGCCCACCACCACAGTGGCAGGACCATCGCCCCGATCGGGTAGACGACCAGGCGGGCGGTCGACGCCTTTCCCTTGATCCCGCTGAGGTCCGGCCAGATCAGGGCCGAGAGCAACAAGCCGAAGAGCAGCACCTTCGCGGCCAGGTCGGCGTACCGCACCCAGCTCACCCGCGCGGCCGGGACCGTCGTGGCAACCATCGTCGTCATACCTCCCAGTCAAACCGACCGCTGGGCGAGGCGGGATGAGTACAACTACGCGAAGGACCCCCGCGATATCCACCACTGTGGCGGATCGCGGGGGCCCCGAGAAGCATCAACCCCTCGTGTCGACCCCAGACCGGTCAGCCAACCCTGATCAGGTCGCTTGACGTGGATCGGGCCAGCTGACGCTGATCAGGTCGCTTGACGTGGATCGGGTCGGCTGACGCTGATTAGGTCGGCGGACGTTGATCAGGTCAGTTGACCCGGAGCGGGTCAGCTGGTGCTGATCGGGTTAGCTGACGCTGATTAGGTCTACTACGAAGATCAGGGTTTCGCCTGGCTTGATTGCGTTGCCGGCGCCGCGGTCGCCGTAGCCGAGGTGCGGCGGGATGACCAGCTTGCGCCGGCCGCCGACCTTCATGCCCTGGACGCCGGTGTCCCAGCCCTGGATGACCTGGCCGACACCGAGCTGGAAGGCGAGCGGGGCGCCGCGGTTGTACGACGCGTCGAACTCCTCGCCGGTCGAGTGGGCCACGCCCACGTAGTGCACGTTCACCCGCGAGCCGGCCTTGGCCTCGTCGCCGTCACCTTCGGTGATGTCGGTGATCTCCAGATCCGCCGGCGGCGGGCCGTCTGGAAAGTCGATCTCTGGCTTCTCAGTCATACCCTCCAGCTAACCAGACCCACCGCGCCAACCTCACGTGGACCCACCCGACAACGCCACGATCAGCCCAGCCCACCGCACAGCAAGCAGGATCAGCACCTGGCCCAGCTGCCCTCACCAGGACCCAGGCAGCGTCGGCACCTGGCCCAGCTGCCCTCATCAGGACCCAGGCAGCGTCGGCACCTGGCCCAGCTGCCCTCATCAGGACCCAGGCAGCGTTAGTACCTGGCCCAGTTGCCGTTACCGCGACCCAGGCAAGGTGAATACCTGACCCGATTGGCCCTTACTGCGGCCCGGGCAGGTCAGTATCTGCCCCAGGTGTCCTCGCCGGGTGCGCACTCGCCGCGCCAGGTCCAACCGGTGACGATCTCTCCCTGCGCGATCCTGGCGGCAGTGGTGACGCCGCTTCCGAGGGCGAAGTTGACGGCCCCGTAGTGCAGGCAGATGCGGTACCGCATGCCGTTGAGGCTGGTGGTCAACGTGATGTGGTCGGCGCCGGGGTAGCGGACGCCGTGGTTCCAGACCCAGGCTCCGTAGTTGCCGGGGTGGAGCTGACCTGAAAGGTTGCCGGCTTCTTGGCGCTTGAGAGTGCTGGTGCCGTTGGCGTTGTACCAGTAATAACAAGTGCTTCCCGAGTTGCAGGTCGCCGCGCTGGCCGGCGGCGCGGTCACGACCGCACCGCCGACTGTCACCCCGAGTACGGCGGCAACTGCTGCGAGCGCGCGTTTCGTGCGGCCGGTCGAACGCCTCACTACGGCTGAAGAGCTGAACATCGGTCCTCCCGAATGACGAGCGAGTGCTCCGAAGAGCTGTCGCCAGCAGTCAACGTGGACCGACTTTCAATCCGCATTCAGCGCGATCTCAGTACAACGCGAGATGGCGTTGCGAGACGCGATCGGATGAGTGTTAGGCGCGGGTGGTGAGGACCTCGCGGAGTTTGGTGGCGAACTCCTCGGGCTTGCCGGGCTGGCCGTACTCGTTGCCGAGGAACCCGCCGTGGTTGCTCGGAAAGACGACCGGCTCGAGGTCGAGACGGGCGGCGGTTGCCTTGCCCCCACGCGCGGCGAGCTGGTTGCCGGACTCTTCCCCGACGCCGATGACGATCGAGTCCCTGGCCTTGGTGAGGGCGTCGAAGTCCGGCTGGTACGACGTGCACTTGCGCAGGTTCTGACCGAGTAGGGCGTCGTCGCGGGAGCCGTCGTCCTCGGTCGGCAGACCGAACATGGCCGGGTCAGGAGCCGGCTGCTGGGTGTAGTCGGCCGGGACCTCGCCCTCGTAGCTGACGAACGCGATGAACTTGGCCATCCCGGCGCCCATCCCGTCACGCTGGTAGGTCGCATACATGTCCGCGACCACGGCCAGCGCGGCCTCGCTGTCCGGAACGATCGCGGCCAGCGGCGGCTCGTGCGCGACCAGGGTGTGGATCAGATCGGGCCGCTTGGCGATCAGGGCCAGGGAGTTGACCGCGCCGCCGCTGCTGGCGAACAGGTCGACCGGACCGGCGTCGAGCGCCTCGATCAGCGCTGCGAGGTCGGCGGCGTGATCGTCCGGCGACACCTCGGTCAGCTCTCCGGTGCGGACGCTCCGCTCCGTGCCACGTGGGTCGTAGGTGACGACTGTCCGGTCGGTGAAGTGCGATGCCAGAGTCGGGAATCCGCTGGCAGCCATCGGTGAACCGATCATCAGCAGCACCGGCTGGTCCCGATCCGTGAGGTCGCCGCGAACGTCGTACGTCAGGGTGGCTCCGGGTACGTCGAGCGTGCGGGTGATGGGGTCCGTCATGGAGGCTCCTCTGGTCCGCCCATCCCCCTCGATTGGGCTCGTGTTCGAGAGCCTAGACCGCCCCGGGTGCCCCGACCAGGACCTCAACCTGCACCCAGCAGGCACTAATCTCGCACTTCGTGGTGAAGAAACTCGCTGTCGTGTCAACAGTGGCTGCGGTCCTAACCGCTGCCGTCGCCGTCATTGCTCCACGTACGTCCGACGCGAGTGCGACGACCGAGAACTATGGGCAGTACTCGCTCATGTTCGAGAAGTCGGCCGGGCAGTACTGGGCGGGTCAGGCGGCGGCCGGTCAATGGTCGTGGACCCCGCTGAGTGCGACCGAGTCCGACATCTCCTGGGGCGACCCGAAGACCTGGCCACCGAAGTCCGCCGAGCACTTCGTCCACGACGGCGAGTGGGTGCTGCTCGACGGGTACAACGACGGCGCGGGCCGGCCACTGACGCAGATCCAACGCGTCACCTCGGAGAAGATCGGCGACGCCAGCTGCAACGGCATGACCGACCTCCCGTCCTCCGGCGGCCGTCAGCACTACGTCAAGTGGAACATCCCGGCCAAGGGCTACTGTCTGGACGCGTCCGGCACGATCAAGCCGCCGAACGGCTCCACCACGGTCAAGTTCCGGCACCTGCAAAAATGGTTGCCGCCACACCCTTGTTCGAACCCGTACCTGTCCGGCCAGACCTGCATCACCCAGTTCGAGCAGTGGTGGGACGACAACGCGCACCCGTACTCGCTGCAGCTCTCCCGCACCCTCGAGATCGCCCGCGGTCTCGGCATGGCGTTTACCAACCGCACCACCGTCCCGGTCACGTGGAACGCGGACGGCCGCTACTACTGGCACTACTGAGCATGGGTGCAGTCGCTTACCTGCTGCTGGTTGTCCTGGCAGGTCTCATCAGTGCGCAGCTTCTGGTCCTCATGGACCGCGGAGTCCCGTTGCGGAAGCGTCTTCGCGAGTTCGGTGTCGGGGGCGATGCGACGTTCTTGCTGGTGACGGTTCTGCTGATGGGATCGACAGTCGGTGCGTTCGCCGGCTACTTCCTCGGTGCCACCGGGGTCGGTGCGACCATCGGGCTGGCGGTTGGCGTTACCGGCTGGCTCGTCGGCGCGGCGTGGTCGTTCGGTGGGTCCAGACGCGGCCGGTTCGGGGGCCGTTGAGTAGGCGGTCGAGGTTGTCGCTGAACGGTTCTTGCATGTGCCAGTCCGCGGTCAGCATGTACAGGGTCCGGCCGTCGTCACCGCCGAGAGCGCAGGCGAAGCAGGCGTGGTCGAGGAGGACGGTCTCGAGGATCTCGCCACCCTCGGCGATGCGTTCGCAGGACGGGTGGCCGCCGGTCCAGCTCGGGGCCCAGATGGCGCCGTCCGCGTCGATGGAGATGCCGTCACCGGTGCGTGGTGCCCAGACGCGCCGGTTGGAGAGCGTGCCGTCGGGACCGACGTCGTACGCCGTGAGTTGGGCGGCGAACGATTCGACGATCACCAGGGTCGAGTTGTCGGCTGTGACGACCATGCCGTTCGGGAACGCCAGTTCGTCCGCAACCCGGCGTACGGAACCGTCGGGGGTGATGAGGGCGATGAAGCCGGGGGCCTCGCCCTCGTCGGGATCGAAGTCACAACCCCCGTTGACGTAGATGTTGCCTCGGCCGTCGACCACGATCTCGTTCAGACCGCCGTACGCCGAGAGGTCTGCGTGCACCACCAACTCGCCAGAGGCCTCCTGCCGGAGCACCAGACCCTCGGGCCCGGACGTGACCAGCAGGCGGCCGTCGGGCAGCCAGTCGATAGAGAACGGCAGGGTGGTGGGGACGTGGGCCATGACTTCGCTCTTGCCCGTCGCGTCTACCGCCAGGACCCCTTGGGCGCCCCAGTTGGACAGCCACAGCCGCCCGTCGTGCCAGCGTGCAGACTCGCCGATCACCAGGTCGGTCAGCAGTACCTCAGGCATCTCGCTCTCCTTCCGCATTTACCTCTACACGAACGGAGCAGGCCTGGATCGACACCGAATGGCATGGACCGGTCGCCTACGCTCGGCGGCATGAGACCGGAGGACGCGGCTGCGCTTGTGGAGCCGCATGCGGATCACCGAGAGGCGGAGCGGGCGTTTCTGGCGGCTGGGTGGAGCCGCTGCGGAGCTGGTGATTGGGCGATCGCGCTTCGCTCCCCGGAGGGTACGGCGGTGGCGCGGATCAGCCCGTTCGATCCGGCCAGCCCGTATGCGGTGGCGCTGTACCGGGAGGCTGCGCACACCAGGCAGGTCCCGGAGGTGTTCGCGCACCGTCGTCTGACCGGGGGAGGCGATCTCCAGATCCTCGAATGGCTCCGGCCGGTGCCTGAGCCCGAGGCGGTTGCGTTTCACCGCGCGATCGCCGAGCGAGCGCCGGAGGTGGCTGAGCTGGCGGCGGTTGTACGCCGGATCCACGAACAGGCTCGGGTAGAGCTGCCGTGGTTCAGGTCGAAGCTGGACGACAACCCCGACAACATCATGCGTGCGGCGGATGGGCGTCTCGTGGCAATAGACCTGTTCGGAGTCGACGGCCCGAACCTCTACGCGGCCGTTGCCGACAACCCCGACCTGGTCGTCACCCAATTCCCCGAATCCACCCGCCGCTTCATGACCGAGCTCCCGCTGACAAACACCGGCGCATGGGCCCCCGAGGTTCGAGAGGCGATGCGCGCCGGACTCGCCGCAGCGGACGCGCGGGTGGTGGGGTAAACCACCCCAACCACCCGCCAACAGCGACTACTTCTTGACCGTCTTGTTGTACTGGTCGATCTGCGGCTTGATGGAGTCGGCCGCGGCCTGCATGGCCTGGGTCGGGTCAGTGCCCAGGACTGCCTTCTCGATGCCGTCCTCGGACGCCTTCCGGGCCTGCGGCATGACGCCGAGGATGCAGCCGGAGGAGGCATTGGTGGGCTTGGTGTTGTGGAGTTGGGTGATCGCGGTGGTGAACTGCGGGTACTGCGCCACCCACGCCTTGTCGTCCGGCAGATCCAGCGCCTTCTTGTTGATCGGGAAGTACCCGGTGCCGGTGTGCCAGGCAGCCTGCTGCTCCGGCGACGACGCGAACTTCACGAACTCCCACGATGCGCGCTTCTCAGCATCCGAGTGCCCCGGGCCGTCGACCCAGAGCGAGGCGCCACCGATGATCGGGCCGCCGCTGTCCGACGCAGTCAGGTGCGGGAACGGCGCCGTGAGTACGGTGAACTTGCCCTTCGCCGCGTCCAGGTAACCGCGGAGCGAACCAGTCGACTCCAGGTGCATCGCCGACGTACCGGACTTGAACACGGCCTGCGCGTCGTCGGTCTTCTTGCCGGTGTTCGGCATCAGGCCCTGCTTGACCATCTGCTGGTACCAGGTCGCGACCTTGACGCCCTGCTCGTCGGCGAAGTTCACCTTCGAGGCCAGGTCCTTGCGGCCGTTGTCGTTGTCGCAGTACGTCGAACCCGACTGCGCGATCAACTGCTCCAGGAACCAGCCGTAGATCGCCGCGTTGAAGCCGTACTGAACCGTCTTCCCGCCCTGCTCGACGGTGAGCTTCTTCGCGGCCGTCATGATCTCGTCGAGCGTCGTCGGCGGCTTCGCCGGGTCGAGGCCGGCCTTCACGAAGGCTTCCTTGTTGATGTACAGCAGCGGCATCGACGTGTTGAACGGCATCGAGTTCAGCGCGTTGTCGATCGAGTAGTAGTTCGCGATGTTCGGCTCGATCGAGTCCAGCGAGTAGCCGTCCTTGTCGGCGAACTTCTGCACCGGCACGGTCTGCTTGGAGTCGATCATGAACCGCGACCCGATGTCGTAGATCTGTACGACCGAAGGCGTGTTCCCCTGCTGCACCGAGGTTTTGTACTTCGTGATCGTCTCGTCGTAGTCACCCTGGTAGACCGCGGTGACCTCGATCTTGCCGGTGTTCGCGGCGTTGAACGCCTTCACCAGCTTCTCGACGGCCGTCCCGTTGGCGCCCTTCATGCCGTGCCAGAAGGTGATCTTGGTGACGCCGGTCGCCTTGTCGAGCGCGCTCGCGTCGGGTGCGTCCTGACCACCGCTGCCGGACTTCGAGGAGTCCGAGGAGTTTCCACCACAACCGGCGGCGACCAGAGCCAGCACCGCCAGCAGGGACGCAGCGGCCGCCGTACGTTGTTTGATGCGCATGACAACCAACCTTTCTTAGCGAATCGCGCCCGCGGTCAGCCCGCGGACGATGAAGCGCTGGCCGAAGATGACGATGGCCAGCGTGGGCAGGATGGACAGGGTCACGCCGGCCAGGATCAGCCCGGGATCGGCAGCCTCCGCGTCGTTGAGCTGACTGATACCGATCTGCAGGGTCCGGCGTGAGGCCGAGTCGCCGATCAGCAGCGGCCAGAAGAACTGGTTCCACGCGGACAGGAACACGTACAGCCCGACCGCCATCAGGGCCGGCTTGTTCAGCGGGATGAGGATCCGGCGCAGGAACCGCCAGTGCCCACACCCGTCGATCGTGGCTGCATCCCGCAGTTCGACCGGGAACTGTAGGAACGACTGCCGCAGCAGGAACACCCCGAACGCGTTCGCCAGGAACGGCAGGACGAGCGCGATCATCGTTCCGGCGTACGACGTGGTGAGCCGTTCACCACCGAGCGACCAGCCGGTGATGGTCAGGTAGTTCGGCAGCACGATCGACTCCCACGGCACCATCAGCGTGGCCAGGAACAGCCCGAACAGCACCGTCCGTCCCCACATCTTCATGAAGACGAACGCGTACGCCGCCAGCACACTGGTGACGAGCTGGGACAGCGTGATGATCGACGTCTGCAGGATCGAGTTCAGGTACTGCTGCCCGATCGGAGTCCCGGACGACGACGCGTGCTGGTAGTTGCCGGTGAAGATCCCGTGCGGGAAGAGGTCCGGCGGGTACGACGAGATCTGGCCGGGCGACATGATCGACCCGGCGATGACGTAGTACACCGGGAAGATGACCGCGAGCGCGGCCAGGATCAGTACGACGTACGTAACAACTCTGCCTGGTCTCACTTGTAGTGCACCCGCCTCTCCAGCACGCCGAACTGGATCCCCGTGCAGATCAGCAGGATCACCAGCAGCACGATCGCCTGGGCCGACGCGGCGCCGAAGTCGCTGGCGTTGTTCGCGAAGGCGGTGTGGTAGATCGAGTAGACGAGCGTTTTGGTCGACTGCTCCGGGCCGCCTTCCGGCGTGAGGATCTTGATCTGCCCGAAGCCCTGTAGCGACTGGATCGTCGAGATCACGATCAGGAAGAACAGCTGCGGGCCGAGCAGCGGGATGGTGATGTGCCAGGACGCCCGCCAGCCGCCGGCGCCGTCCAGCGTGGCCGCCTCGTTGAGCTCGGTCGGGATCGCGCCGATGCCCGCGGACAGGACCAGCACGTTGTAGCCGATGCTCATCCAGACCGTCGTGATCGCGACGCTGATCAGCGCCCAGGACGGATCGGTCAGCCAGCCGATCCGATCCACCCCGAACCGCCCGAGCAGGCCGTTCGCGAGCCCGATCGCCGGGTTGTAGATGGTCGCGAAGATGACGGACGCGCTGGCGACCGAGAACGCGAACGGCAGCGCGAACGCGGTCCGGAAGATCCGGATCCCCTTGATGTGCTGCTCGAGCAGCAGGACGACCACCAGGGCACCGAGTACGCCGGGAATCACGGTGAGCAGCACGAACGCGAACGTCACCCAGAGGATGTGCCGGAACTCACCGGATCCGAGCATGTCGCGGTAGTGCTGCAGCCCGACGAACGCGTCCGGGCGGCCGAACAGGTCGGAGCCGTGCAGCGACAGCGAAACGGACTTGCCGAGCGGCCAGACGATGAACAGCGCGAACACCGCCAGACACGGCACGAGCATCAGCCAGGAGAGCAGTGATGCGGGCGTGGGGCGGCGCGCAGCTGTGGTTCGGGTAGTCAATCGCTTACCTCCAGTAGATGCGCAGTCTTACACCGCCGGGGGCCTTCTGGACCAGGGCACGCTAGGCTGAGCGCCCGTGAAGGTCTTGGTGATCGGCTCCGGCGGCCGCGAGCACGCACTGGTCTGGGCACTGGCCCAGGACGAGGATGTCGAGCAGGTGGTGGCGGCCCCGGGCAACCCTGGCATCGCCGTGTTGCAACCGGCGTACGACGGGCAAACGATCGTTTGCCATTCGGTGGACATCTCCGACCACGATGCGGTCGTCGCGCTGGCCAAAGAGGTCGAGGCCGATCTGGTCGTGGTCGGGCCTGAGGCGCCGCTGGTGGCCGGCCTGGCCGACCCGCTGCGAGACGCCGGGATCGCCGTGTTCGGCCCGTCCAAGGACTCGGCGCAGCTCGAGGGCTCGAAGGCGTTCGCGAAGGACGTGATGGCCGCCGCGAGCGTGCCGACCGGCCGGGCGTACGTGTGTACGACGCCGGAGCAGGCCGCGGAGGCGATCGACGCGTTCGGGCCGCCGTACGTCGTGAAGGACGACGGGCTGGCCGCGGGCAAGGGTGTCGTGGTCACGTCCGATCGGGACGAGGCGCTCGCGCATGCCGCTGGTTGCGAGCAGGTCCTGATCGAGGAGTTCCTGGACGGTCCCGAGGTGTCGCTGTTCGCGATCACCGACGGCCAGACCGTGCTGCCGATGCAGCCCGCGCAGGATTTCAAGCGTCTCGGCGACAACGACGAAGGCCCGAACACCGGCGGTATGGGCGCCTACACACCGTTGCCTTGGGCACCGGAAGACCTGGTCGAGGAGATCACCGAAAAGGTGCTCCAGCCAACGGTCGACGAGATGCGCCACCGCGGTACGCCGTTCAGCGGCCTGCTGTACGCCGGTCTCGCCCTGACCTCGCGTGGCGTCCGGGTGATCGAGTTCAACTGCCGCTTCGGCGACCCGGAGACGCAGGCGCTGCTGCCATTGCTCAAGACACCGCTGGGCGGTCTCCTGTACGCCGCGGCGACCGGCAAGCTGGCCGATCACGGAGACCTGAGCTGGCGGACCGCCTCCGCGGTCGCGGTCGTGGTGGCGGCGAAGAAGTACCCGGCCAGCCCGCGCAGCGGCGACGTGATCAGTGGCGTCGCCCAGGCCGAGGGCGACACGGTCCGGGTCTTCCACGCGGGTACGGCGCTCGACGGCGACGACCTCGTGACCTCGGGCGGCCGGGTGCTCGCGGTCAGCGCCACCGGCAAGGACCTCGACGAGGCCCGGCAGCGTGCGTACGCCGCGGTCGGCCAGATCCGGATCAAGGGATCGCAGCACCGCACGGACATCGCCCTGAAGGCGGCCCGCGGGGAGATCACCGTCTAGGTCACGCCTCGCGGGAACCATCGCGTTCCGCCCGACACAACACGACTGCAGGCCAATCGTGAGTCGGAAGGAACACATATGTGTCGCGAGGCGAGAGGACCGGTCGGGTGAGCGCCCTCCTGGCGGTTCAGAACGGAGTACGGGTGTCGCCGAGATCGGACCAGGAACTGTGGGACCGGGGCGCCGGTGGCGATGCGAACGCGTTCGCGCAGCTGTACGACCGGCATGCCCGCGCGGTCTACAACTTCCTGCATCGGCGCACCGCGTCCTGGAGTGATGCCGAGGACCTGACCTCGGCGGTGTTCCTGCAGGCGTGGCGGCGGCGGTCCGAGGTCGTTCTCGACCGCGATTCGGCGCTGCCCTGGCTGCTCCGGACGGCTGACTACACGGTGCGCAACGAGTGGCGGTCGAAGCTGCGCTACCGGAAGGCCCTGGCCGCCGCGCGTCAGTTGCACGCCGAGGTCGACGACCATGCGGACGCGGTGGCCGGCCGGATCGACGACGACGAGCGGATCAAGGCCGCCCGGGAGTCGCTGAAGCGGCTGCCTCGGCACGAGCGCGAAATCATCGAGTTGTGCGTCTGGGCCGGCCTGGACCAGGCCGCGGCGGCCGTCGCGCTCGACGTCCCGATCGGGACCGTGAAGTCCCGCCTGTCCCGCGCGCGCAAGCATCTGCGTGAGCTGAATCATCCTTCTGCTGTGGAGGTCCGACCGTGAACACCGTTCCCACTATTCCGCCGGACCGCGATCTCCGCCCGGCCACCCGCGAGCGTCAGCGCGACGAGCTGATCGCGATTCTCGAGCACGAGACCACGACCAGGACCGTGAGCCGTCGGCTGGTCCCGCTGGCTGCTGCGGCTGCCGTCGTACTCGTCGCCGGCGTCGCAATCGCCGTACCGGCGCTCCGCCCGGACAAGGGTCAGCCGCCGGTCGGGGGTGCCGTCGGTCGGCTCGATCCCTCGGGCTGGCAGCTCGAGCCGTTGAGTGCCGCCGAGCGTGAGCAACTCGCGGCCAAGTGCGCCCCCGAGCTCGACCAGACGAAGAAGATCCCCGGCCGGGTGACGAGCGGGGGCAGGACCGCCGATCCGAAACCGGCGAAACCTGACCAGGAGATCCTCGACGGTTTCCGGTACACGAACGCGCCGACGGACGCCGCTGCGACGCAGTGGGTGGTCAAGAAGAAGGTCGGCGAGTGGTTCGCCTGCGGTTTCGACCAGAAGGGTCGGCGGGTCACCGGGCTGGAGGCGGGGCCGGGTCAGCCGATGTACGGCGTGGTCGATCCGTCGGCAACGGGCACGGGCATGTACCTCAAGTCGATCCGCCGGATCACCGTCACGCCGCATGGTGGTCAGCCGGTCGAGGCGATCCTGCGCGACGGGTACTACTACGCCCCGGTGCGAGCGATGAAGGACGTCGTGAGCGGTCCGTCCAGCACACCGCTGCCGTACGTCACCCGCGGGTACGACGCCAACGGCACGCTGGTCTACACCAGCCACACGACCCTCGGAGAGGTCAGGGAGGCCAGGTCCAGGTGCTGGGTCGGCCCCGACGGGGAGCTGGCCTACTACATGTCGCCCAAGCCGACGTCGACCGCGAACTGCCTCAAGATGGTGGCCTGGGACAACCATCCCGTCGCGCGCTGACCCGCGCTACGGGCCGTAGAAGCTGTTCTGGTTCGGCCCGATGGTGCCGTCGGTCGTGTTGTCTGTCACGGACTTGTGCCGCGCGACCTTCGGCACCTCCGGGCGAGGGTGCTCGAGGACGTCGCGCAGGCGCTCGTCCTCGATCCCCGGCACACCGAGCACCGCCACGCGATGCAGGCCGGTGCCGGGGTGGGCGACAAGTTCGCGGTACGCCGGGCTGAACCAGCGCAGCGGCCGGAGCAGACCCTTCGCCACGACGGCCGCGTTCAGGGCCTTTACGGGCTCGGTCGCCGCCACCTGCTCGATGAACTCGGCCACCGTCAGCCCGCTCTCCGGCACCAGCGCGAGCGCGGCGGTCTCGATCCGGTCGGTCGCCTCATCGCGCGCCACCTTCACCCGCTGGCGGCCGTACGCGACGTCGAGCCGGCCGTCGGCCGCGAGCGCGATGAACGCGACGAGTGCCGCCCGGCCCCTGCCACCCACCAAATAGGCGGTCTCGTACGTCGTCAGCCCACTCATAGCGCCATCGTCTCGTCACAGAGGGTCACTGGCGATTTCTGGGAGGATAGGGGCGTGCTGCGGAGTTGGAGACTGGCCCTGTCGATGCTGGTGCTCGGGGTCGCGCTTGCGAGCTTCTTGGCCCTGGGGGGATCGCGAGGGACGGCGGTCGCCGAGCTGGTGTTGTTCGCCGTACTCGCCTTCATTTACTCGCCGTTGCTGTTTCCGCGGTCGGTGAGCGCGGCCGAGGCAGCGAGACGGGAGAAGCCGGTCGTCTACTGGCGGCCCGGATGCCCGTACTGCCTGCGGCTGCGGTTCACGACGTTCGGGCTTGCGGGGCGGGCCTCGTGGGTGAATATCTGGCGCGATCCGGAGGGCGCGGCAGCAGTGCGGGCGATCGCCCAGGGGAACGAGACGGTTCCCACGGTGGTGGCCGGTGGCGACAGCCGGGTGAACCCGGACCCGCGCTGGGTGCGCGAGCGGTTGCGATCCGGGACCGTTTAGGAGCCACTCCGCCGGACCAGGGAGAATAGGGGCGTGTCGAAGCCCAGCAAGCCCCGGATTCCCAACGTTCTCGCGTCCCGCTACGCCAGCCTCTCGATGGCTCAGCTGTGGTCGCCGGAGCACAAGATCGTGCTCGAGCGGAAGCTCTGGGTGGCGGTGCTGACGGCGCAGAAGGAGCTCGGAGTCGCGGTCCCAGACGGCGTTGTCGAGGACTACGAACGGGTGATCGACCAGGTCGACCTGGAGTCGATCGCGGCCCGCGAGCGGGTCACCCGGCACGACGTGAAGGCGCGGATCGAGGAGTTCAGCGCGCTGGCCGGGCACGAGCACATCCACAAGGGGATGACGAGCCGCGACCTGACCGAGAACGTCGAGCAGCTGCAGATCCGGGCCGGCCTCGAGCTCGTCCGGGATCGCGCGGTGGCAACCGCCGTACGACTCGGCCAGAAGGCAGCCGACCACGCGGCGCTGGTGATGACGGGCCGGTCGCACAACGTCGCTGCGCAGGCGACCACGTTGGGCAAGCGGTTCGCGTCCGCCGCCGATGAGTTGCTGGTCGCGATCGCGCGGATCGAGGAGCTGCTCGAGCGGTATCCGCTGCGCGGCATCAAAGGCCCGGTCGGTACGTCGCAGGACATGCTGGATCTGTTCGGCGGTGACCCGGCGAAGCTGGACAAGCTGGAGACCGAGATCGCCACGCATCTCGGGTTCAGCAAGACGCTGACCAGCGTCGGTCAGGTCTACCCGCGGTCGCTCGACTACGAGGTCGTCTCCGCGCTGGTGCAGCTGGCCGCGGCGCCGTCGAGCCTGGCGACCACGATCCGGTTGATGGCCGGGCACGAGCTCGTCACCGAAGGGTTCAAGGAGGGCCAGGTCGGGTCCTCGGCGATGCCGCACAAGATGAACACCCGGTCCTGCGAGCGGGTCAACGGTCTCGCGGTGATCCTGCGCGGGTATGCCTCGATGGCGGGCGAGCTGGCCGGCAACCAGTGGAACGAGGGTGACGTCTTCTGTTCCGTCGTACGACGGGTTGCCCTGCCGGACGCGTTCTTCGCGCTGGACGGGCTGTTCGAGACGTTCCTGACCGTGCTGGAGGAGTTCGGGGTGTACCCGGCGGTGGTTTCGCGCGAGCTGGAGCGGTACCTGCCGTTCTTGACCACGACGAAGGTGCTGATGGCCGCGGTCAAGAACGGTGTCGGCCGGGAGACCGCACACGAGGTGATCAAGGAGCACGCGGTCGCGACCGCACTGGACCTGCGCAAGGGTCTGGCCGACAACGACCTGTTCCACCGCCTTGGCGACGACGGCCGGCTCGGGCTGACCGAGGACCAGATCGTCGGCATCGTCGGCGAGCCGCTGTCGTTCACCGGTGCCGCCCTGAGCCAGGTCGCCACGATCGTCGGCCAGATCGACGACCTCGCGAAGCGCTACCCCGAGGCTGCCGCGTATGCGCCGGGGGACATCCTCTAACTCCTCGCCTTGATAACCGGACCGTGGTCCATTAAGTTAATGGGACTACAGTCCGGTTAGTGGGGTGCGTTCAGATGAGTTGGCAGCAGCAGGTCGGGGTCGTGTTCGGGAGTCTCACGCCCGCCGAGGAGTTGGCACGCGGTGCCCGGGCAGCGGAGCGGGCCGGTTTCCGGCAGCTGTGGTTCTCGGAGGACTGCTTCTTCAGCGGTGGGTTGTCCGGGGTCGCGCAGTTGCTGGCGTCGACCGAGCAGACGACCGCGGGGCTCGGTCTGGTGAGTGCGGTCACGCGCCATCCCGCCGTACTGGCGATGGAGCTGGCCGGTCTCGCGCGGATGCATCCCGGGCGACTGCGAGCCGTCGTCGGACTGGGCAACGAGCACTGGCTGCGGCAGATGGGATTGCTGCCGGAACGTCCGCTCACGGTCGTCCGCGAGACCATCGCCGTACTGCGGGAGTTGCTGGCCGGGAAGGTGGTCGACGGGCGGACGGCAGTGCACGAGTTCCAGCAGGTGAAGCTCGATCTGCCGCCGGCCGAGGAGCCGGAGCTCTGGCTCGGTGCGGTGAACGAGCGAGCGCTGAAGGCCGGGGGAGAGATCGCGGACGGTGTACTGCTGTCGGTCCTGGCCGGGCCGAGCTACGTCCGCTGGGCGCGAGAGCTGACCGGGTCGGTGCCGTTGACGGCGTACGTACTGGCGGCTGTCGACGACGACCCGTCGGTCGCGCGGGACGCGGTCCGTGGGCCGGTCGCCTTCTTCCTGCAAGCGGAATCACGGTCCGCTCTGGTCAGCCGATCGCCGTACGCCGAGGAAATCCGGGCGGCTGTGGACGCACTGGCGCCGGGGGAGTCGTTGACGGTGCCGGACCACTGGGTCGACGAGTTCGCCGTTGCCGGAGACCCGGATCAGGTCGCGGCCCGGCTGAAGGCGCTGCTCGCCGCGGGTGCGGATTCTCTCGGCCTCTGGCTGTTCCCGCCGGCGCGTCTGACCGAGCAGATCGAGCGCTTCGCCACCGAGGTGCTGGACCCGGCGAGCGGGCGCGGCCTGGTCGGTGACATCCTCTAGTTCGTGTTTGAGCCACTTACCTGGGCGCTCGTTGCGCTGTCGCTGGCGGCGATGGTGTTCGCCATCGTGCTGGCCGCGCGGGACAAGCGGATCAACTGGACGTTGCTGGGCGTGCTCGGTGTGGTCGAGGTCGGACTGCTGGCCCAGTTGGTGATCGGGATCGTGCAACTGGCGGGGACCTCGCGAGACGTCTCCGGACCGTTCTTCATCGGGTACCTGATCGGCTCGCTGCTCGTGCTGCCGGTAGGCGCGCTGTGGGCGCTGGCGGAGAGCAGCAGATGGGGTGCGGGTGCGCTGGCCGTCGCGTGCTTCGTGATCCCGATCCTCGAGCTGCGGCTGTATCAGGTGTGGACCGCATGACCGATCCGGCGGAAACGCGGCACGGTCCTGGGCGGATCCTGATCGCGGTGTACGGCGTGTTCGCGCTGTCGGCCACCGGCCGGGCGGCCGTGCAGATCGCGACCAAGTTCAGCGATGCTCCGATCGCGTACATCCTGTCGGCGGTCGCCGCGGTGATCTATTGCGCGGCGACCTATGCGTTGGCCAAGGCAACAAAGGTGTCCCGCAAGGTGGCGACAGCGGCGATCGTGGTCGAGCTCGTCGGCGTTCTCGGGATCGGTGCGCTCAGTTACGCCGCACCGGACGACTTCCCGGACGCGACCGTGTGGTCGCACTTCGGCCAGGGCTACGGCTTCGTTCCGGTGGTGCTGCCGGTGCTCGGTCTGCTCTGGTTGCGTCGTACTCGCTGACTGCCAGGTAACTGCCAGCGACGCACAGGGACTGCCCAAGGTTCACCGGACAGCATCGGTGACATGCAGATTCCAGGTCACCATCCTCGGGTCGAGATCGTCGTACCCGTCAAGAACGAGGAAAACGACCTCGGTCCGAATATCAGGCGGCTGCGGGAGTTCCTGGACACCGCCTTCCCGTTCCCGGCCGAGGTCTGCATCGCGGACAACGGAAGTACGGACGCGACCTACGAGATCGGCATGCTGCTCGCCACCGAGCTGTCCGGGATCCGGGTGGTCCGGCTCGAGCAGTCCGGGCGTGGCCGTGCACTGAAGCGGGTCTGGTCCGACAGCACCGCTGACGTGCTCGCTTACATGGACGTCGATCTCTCCACCAACCTGAACGCGCTGCTGCCATTGGTCGCGCCGCTGTTCGCCGGGCACAGTGATGTTGCCATCGGCACCCGATTGTCGAACGGTTCGCGAGTGGTCCGGCGACCGAAGCGGGAGTTCATCTCGCGGTCGTACAACTTGATGCTGCGGGCAACCTTGAGCGCGCACTTCTCCGATGCCCAGTGCGGTTTCAAGGCGATCCGCGCCGATGTCGCGCGGGAGTTGCTGCCGCTGGTGCAGGACACCAGCTGGTTCTTCGACACCGAGTTGCTGGTCCTCGCGGAGAAGGCCGGCCTGCGGATCCACGAGGTCCCGGTCGACTGGGTCGACGACCTGGACTCGCGGGTCGCGATCGCGAAGACAGTGGGCGAGGATCTGCGGGGGATCGCCCGACTGATGCGCGATCTCGGGCGCGACCGGATCGACCTCGAGCCGGTCCGGCAGGCGTACGGGCGCCCTCGCATCCTGGATCCTCGTACGGCGATGGCCGCGCGGGTACTGCGGTTCTGCGCGGTCGGGGTGTTGAGCACAGCGGCGTACGCATTGCTCTATCTCGTTCTGCGGCAGGGCATGCCGGCCCAGGTGGCGAACGTACTGGCGTTGCTCGTCACGGCCGTCGGCAACACGGCACTCAACCGGCGAGTCACCTTCGGGGTCCGCGGGATCGAGAACCGGTGGCGCCATCAACTACGTGGACTGGTTGCCTTCGGCATCGGCTGGAGCCTGACCGCCGCATCGTTGTGGCTGCTGCACGCCGCGGTCGCCGTACCGCATCAGGCGGTCGAGGTCACCATCCTCACCGCCGCGAACCTGGCCGCGACCGTGGTCCGGTTCAGCCTCTTCCAGGCCTGGGTGTTCGACGACGACGCCCCGACTCTGCCCGCCTTCGAACCGCCGGTTCTTGAGAACACCCGGAGCAACTGATATGGCAACCGTCACTGATCCCGTCGAAGCATCACGCCGGGCCGGCCCTCGGTCGATCTCCACCCAGTACACGATCGGCCGCGACAAGATCCTGTACGGCGGACTGCTGGCCCTCACCGCCATCGCTTACCTGTGGGGCCTGTCGAAGAACGGCTACGCCAACGAGTACTACGCGGCCGCGGTCCAGGCCGGGTCGACGAGTTGGAAGGCCTGGTTCTTCGGGTCGTTCGACTCGTCCAGCTTCATCACCGTGGACAAGACCCCGGCGGCGCTGTGGGTGATGGGCCTCTCCGGCCGGATCTTCGGGTTCAACACCTGGAGCATGCTGGTTCCCGAGGCGCTGATGGGCGTCGCGAGCGTCGGATTCGTGTATGTGTCGGTACGGCGGTGGTTCTCGGCGAACGCCGGATTGCTGGCCGGCGCGATCCTCGCGCTGACGCCGGTCGCTGTACTGATGTTCCGCTTCAACAACCCGGATGCGCTGCTGGTCCTGCTCCTGGCCGCGGGTGCTTGGGCGGTGACGCGGGCGATCGACTCCACGTCACATGCTGCTCGCTGGATGATGCTGGCCGGGGCACTGGTCGGATTCGGGTTCCTGACGAAGATGCTGCAGGCGTTCCTGGTTCTTCCGGCCTTCGGGTTGGCGTACCTGATCGCCGGCAAGCCCCAGCTGGGCAAGCGGTTGGTGCACAGTGTGCTCGCGCTGGTGGCGATGATCGTCAGCGCAGGTTGGTGGATCGCGATCGTCGAGCTGATGCCGGCGTCGGCCCGGCCGTACATCGGTGGGTCGCAGAACAACAGCATTCTCGAGCTGACGCTGGGCTACAACGGTCTGGGCCGGTTGAGCGGCAACGAGACCGGCTCGGTCGGTGGCGGTGGTGGCGGCAACGGCGGTGGCATGGGCTGGGGTGGTGCGACCGGTCTGCAGCGGTTGTTCAGCGGTGAGTTCGGGTCGCAGATCGCTTGGTTGCTACCGGCCGCGCTGCTGGCGACCATCGTGCTGGTCGTTGCTGCGGGCAAGGCCCCGCGGACCGACAAGACTCGGGCGTTCGCGATTCTGTGGGGCGGTTGGCTGGTCGTCACCGGGCTGACCTTCAGCTACATGCAGGGGATCATCCACAGCTACTACATGATCGCGTTGGCGCCGGCGATCGGTGCGCTGATCGGTGCGGCGATGGCGGTGCTGTGGCGGCGGCGAGCAGAGTGGTTGCCACGGGCAACGCTAGCCGGTGGGATCCTGCTGACGGCCGGGTTCAGCTTCTCGTTGCTGAACGCGACTCCTTCGTGGCACCCGTGGGTGCGGTGGATCGTGCTGATCAGCGGTGTGGCCGGCGCGGGTGCGTTGATGTTGCTGCCGGAGCTGAAGCTGCATCGGACCGCGGCTCGGCGGGCCGGGGTGTTCGCGGGTGCGCTGCTTGTGGTGAGCGCGCTGACCGGGCCGACGGCGTACTCGGTGGCGACGATCAACGCCGCGCACACCGGAGCCCTTCCGTCTGCCGGGCCTTCGGGTGCCGGTGGGATGGGCGGCGGACCCGGCGGTGGTGGCATGGGCCGGTTCGGTACACCGCCTGGCCAGAACGGCGGGACAACCGGCGGCACGACCGGGAACGGTACGACGGGGAACGGTACGACAGGGCCCCCGGGGACTGGGAACGGTACGACGGGGACGCAAGGGAACGGGACTACCGGGCGCGGCATGGGGACCGGCGGTGTTGGCGGGTTCCTTGGCGGTGGCGGGATCAGTGGAGTGTCGAGTGAGCTGGTCACCCTGCTGCAGAACGGATCCAAGGGCTACACCTGGGCGGCCGCGGCGGTGACGGCGAACGGAGCCGCACCACTACAGATCGCGTCCGGTGAACCGATCATGGCGATCGGTGGGTTCAACGGCACCGACCCGGCGCCATCCCTTGCCGAGTTCAAGGAACTGGTTGCGCAGGGCAAAGTCCACTACTTCATCGGCGGTGGCAGCGGAATGATGGGCGGCCGCGACGGCAGCTCCAGCGAGATCGCCACCTGGGTGGCCGCGAACTTCCAGTCCCAGACCGTCGGCAGTACGACCGTCTACGACCTCACCACCAGCACGACCAGCTGAGAAATCGGAGACACGACCATGACGCAGAATCCCACCTTCAACCCCGGCCCTGTATCGCCTTCCGCGACCGCGGCGCCTGCAACAGTTGGAAAGCGGCCGAGCACCGTGGTGCTGGCAGGTGCGGGGTCGGTGCTCGCCGTACTCGCGTTCCTTGGTGGCATGGCAGTCGGCCACTCGTGGGACGGAACCTCTACTCAGCAGAACCAGTTCGGTGGACCCGGCGGCGGTCAGTTCCCGGGCCAGCGCGGCACCGGGCAGAACGGCACCGGGCAGAACGGCTTCGGGCAGGGCCAAGGCAGTAATGGCCAGCAGGGCACGGTTCCGGGACAGGGCTGACCAACTGGATAGAGCAGCCCGGCGGGCCCCGAGCGGACACTCGGCCCGCCGGGCCCCTTGTCTCCGGATCGTTCAAGTGGCCTCGATATTTCGGCAACGCAGCGTTACGACACGCGGCAACGGTTGGCGCGGTGGTGAGGTGGGGTAAGGATCGGGGCGTGGAATGGTCGAACGTCACCTGGTTCCTGACCGCCCTCGGTGCGGTCGTCGTACTGCTGACGCGCGTCCGCCTCGGCGGAACCGTGGTCGACGGCACCGGTCACGGCGCGGGCAGACACGGGTACTCCGCTGCCCTGCTGCGAGTTCACACCCTCGTCGGGGTGATCACCCTGCTCGGCTGGATTGTTGCCCTGGCCACCGGTCAGCGGGAGATCGCCTTCGTGGCCCTGGCCGGATGGTGGCTGCTGGCACTGATCGGATTGTTGCTTCTGGCCCGTTGGCTGCCCAGCGGCGGCAAACACTCGGAGGACACCCAAGGCGATTCCTGGGGCTCCGGCGCCGGCCTCTCGGTCCTGGGTCATGTCGGCATGGTCGTCGGCGTCGGCTACTTCACCTTCGTCACGATCACCGATCGGCTCTGAGCCCCTCGATCAATGCCGTGACAGAACGCCGTACGGCGGCCTCGAACGCTTCCGGTGAGAGCGTCGACCCGGCCCCGGCGACCCGGTCGTACATCAGTCCGTCGATCATCGCCGCCGCCGGCCACGCGGCCCCGGCCGGATCCGGTACGCCGAGACTCTCCAGGAACCCGGCCAGCATCGTCCGCAGTTGCCGCCCGCCCTCGACGATCGCGGCCTGCAGTTCGGGTTGACGACTCGCTTCCAGCGACAACTCGTACCGCGCGATCAGATCGTCCGGCCGATCCTCGGTGAGACGGACGAGCATCCCGACCACGAGTTCGAGCGGCGGATGATCCACGTTCGGCGGCATGCCGCTGACGTCCCGGGCGAGCATGCGGGTCACGCAGGCGGTCAGCAGCGCGCTCCGGGTGCGGAGGTAGTACGACGTCGAGCCGGGCGGGAGACCTGCCTCCGTGTCGACCGCGCGGTGGGTCAGGCCGCGCAGGCCGCGGGTCGCGACCAGGTGGATCGCGGCGTCGGCGATGGCGTCCCGGCGATCCGCGCCGAGCGGAACCTGCTTCGTCACGGCGGTCAGTCTCGCACTTCTCAAGTCGACTCTACAGATGTAGAGTCTAGGTCATGAACACGGCGATCGTGGTGGGAGCGGGTATCGGCGGGGTGACGGCGGCCGTCGCGCTGCAACAGTGCGGATGGCAGGTCACGGTTCTGGAGCGAGCTCCGGAGTTGGGCGAAGTGGGAGCGGGGATCTCCGTCTGGCCGTCAGCGGTCGCCGTCCTCGAGCAGCTCGGGGTCAAGGGCGTCGAGAAGGCGTCCGCGGTGTCCGCGCCGGCCTCGATGCGCAGGCCGGACGGACGCGTGATCGTCGCGGCGGCGGATCTCGGCGTCGAGGTGCCGGTGATGATTCATCGAGCCCAGTTGCACGACCTGATCACCGCGGAGTTCGGCCCGGCCATCACGGTCCGGACCGGGTACCAGGTCAGGACGATCAGTCAGGACGACGCCGGCGTGACGATCAACGACGAGCTCCGGGCGGACCTGGTCGTCGCCGCGGACGGGATCCGCAGCGTGATCCGGTCGGCGCTCGTTCCGGCGTACGAAGGACCTCGGTATTCGGGCTATACGGCGTATCGGGGGATTGCTGAGGTCGCGACCACGGATGGCGGCGGGGAGACCTGGGGCAAGGGGGAGCGGTTCGGCTTCGCGCGGCTGATCGACGGGCGGATCTATTGGTACGCGACCGCCAACCAGCCGGCTGGTCAGAGCAGCGGCCCGGATGCCTTCAGTGACTGGCATGATCCGATTCCGGCTCTCCTCGCCGCGACGAAGGACGTGCTGCAGAACGACATCTACGACCTGTCGGTCCCGCTGGTCCCGTTCACGCACGGCCGGATCGTCCTGCTCGGAGACGCCGCTCATGCGATGACGCCGAACCTCGGGCGCGGTGCGTGTACGGCGATCGAGGACGCGGGCGCACTGGCTCGGTGCCTGGAGGAAGGCCCTGACCTGAGCGCCGCGCTCACTCGGTACGACGCCGAGCGGCGGCCGGCCGCGACCAAGCTGGTGAAGCGGTCCCGGAGCATCGGGCGGGTCGGGCAGGTGGAGAATCCGGTGATCCGCGCGATCCGTGACGGGCTGTTCGGTTTCGGCGGGAAGCTGATGTCCCTGCGGCGGCCGAAGGCCCAGGTGAAACAATCGCGGGCGTGACCACACTTCCGCAGGCGCCCGAGATCCGTGGTGCGAAGCACCTCCACTCCGGCAAGGTCCGGGATCTGTACGAGCTGGAGTCCGGTGATCTCCTGATGGTCGCGAGCGACCGGATGAGTGCGTTCGACTGGATCCTGGAGACGCCGATCCCGGACAAGGGCAAGGTGCTCACCGCGATGAGCCTGTGGTGGTTCGAGCAGCTGGATGTGCCGAACCACATCATCTCCACGGATGTGCCGGACGAGGTCGCGGGCCGGGCGGTGATCTGCGAGAAGCTCGACATCTTCCCGGTCGAGTGCGTCGTCCGCGGGTACCTGAGTGGGACAGGTCTGGTCGACTACAACGCGACCGGCGCGGTCTGCGGGATCCCGTTGCCTACCGGGCTGGTCGAGGGGTCCCGGTTGGACGAGCCGATCTTCACGCCGGCGAGCAAGGCCGAGCTCGGTGAGCACGACGAGAACGTCTCGTACGACGCTGTCGTGGCGACCGTGGGTGCGGACATCGCCGCGGCTCTCCGGGACACGACTCTCTCGATCTACACCCGGGCCCGGGCGATGGCGGAGGAGCGCGGGATCATCCTGGCCGACACGAAGTTCGAGTTCGGCGCCCGCGCGGACGGCACGATCGTCCTGGCTGACGAGGTCCTGACCCCGGACTCCAGCCGCTTCTGGCCCGCCGACCAATGGTCCCCGGGCAAACAGCAACCGTCGTACGACAAACAGATCGTCCGCGACTGGCTGGATTTCGAGTCCGGCTGGGACCGCCACTCCGGCGAAGCCCCACCGCCGCTCACCGACGAGGTGGCCGACCGCACCCGAACCGCCTACATCAACGCCTACGAGCAGCTGACCGGGCGGAAGTTCTAGAAGAGCCCGACGCCCAGGGCCAACAGGACGAAGCGGGCGGCTCGGCCGGTCAGGACCGAGAGGGTGAAGGTGGCGATGCCCATCCGGGAGGCGCCGCCGATGATGGCTACGCCGTACAGGGGCGGGATGCCGACGAAGGCGCTCAGCCAGGTGACGGGGATGCCCCATTTGCGGTCGCTCAGGGCGTCCAGGAGGCGTTTGCTGATGTCGCGGTTCCACTGGATCAGGCGGCCGCGGCGGGTGTCGAGGTCGACCGGCTTCGGCTCCTTCGTCTTCCGCGCGGCGTACCCGGGCCGGTAGCGCACGGCGAGGAACATCGCGAGCTTGCCGATGGTCTGGCCGATCGCGACCCCGACCGCCGCGACGACCGGGTTCAGCGCGCCGGAGACGCCCACGCCGAGGACGTACGCCTCAGCGTTCATCACCGGGATGACGGCGGACCCGATTCCGAAGCCCACCGCCAGCACGAGCTGCCACACCCACATGACCTCGAGGTTATGCGCCATCAGCAACGTTGCCACGCAACTCAGCCCCACTCCGGGGGTGAACCAGGGTCCCACCCAGGACGGTCCCTCGCACCCTTGACATCCATGTCAGGGCCGCCCGGGTTCCGCGGGCCGCCGGCCGCGGAGGATCGAGTTCAGCCGGCAGGCCGAGACCACCTTGACCACACACGCCGCGATCGCGACCGTGTACGGCAGCCATTGCGCGCCGGTGTGGTGGGCGATGATCAGTGAGATCACCACGGCCGCGGTGTTCACCGCCTTGGCCGGCTTGGACCAGTTCCAGACGTAGATCGGCCGGTCGACCTTGTAGAAGTAGTTCGGGCTGAGTGTCCCCGGCCAGAGCAGGAACGCCAGCGACAGCATCGTGTCCAGTACGCCGAACTGCACCAGGAAGATCGCCAGCGGCCCGATGGTCTCCCGGAACGTCGCCATGAACGCGGCCGCCAGCAGGAACGAGCAGGCCCGATCGCAGACGATGTCGAACACCGCACCGGCCACCGACTCCTCGTTCCGGCGCCGCGCGACCGCGCCGTCGGCCATGTCGCCGAACCAGTAGGCGGCGTACCCGATCACCAGCCAGCTGAGCATGCCGGTCTTGAACGCGATCGCGGCGATCACCATCGCGATGACGGTGCGGACCAGCGTGATGCGGTTGGGGATGCCCAGCAGCAGAGCGGGCCGGACGGACAGAGGTATCGGGGCCATCAGGCTGCCCTCAGATTCTCGGGATCCAGTGCGTCCCGGAGTTGGTTGCGAAGCAGGAAGCCGGCAGCAGCGCCACCGACCAGGCCGAGCAGCCAGCCGCCGGCAGTCAGTACGACGGCCGCGATCAGCATGCGCACCTGGAAAGGATCGTTGGCTCCACCGATCAGCGGGCCGAGCCCGAGCAGTCCGCCCAGCAGTAGACCGCCCGCGATCGCCGGTGCGGCGATCGCGGTCAGCTGGCGACGGATGACGCGACGAAGGAATCGGACGTCCACCCCGAGTGCGGTGAGGCACGCGAGCTGACGCCGCTGATCCACCAGTTGATCGGACACGCCGACGATCAGTGCGCCCATCGCGGTCAGTGCGACGAGCAGCAGGCCAAGAGCGCTCATCGCGAAGCCGGCGGCGTAGAAGTCGGTCTCGTAGTAGGCACCAGGCTCTGCGAACACGCCCACGAGCCCCTGGACCAGAGTGCCGACCAGGAACGCGCAGCAGCCGAGCAGTGACGCCATCCGCGCCGACGGCCGGGCGTCGGTGACCAGTCGGACCCCGGTGAGCAGGTTGGCCGGGTCACCGGACCGCGTGAGCCGACGACCGAGCGCCCCGATCCACACCGGTCCGAGGCCGAGGATCGACAGTCCCACTCCGACGACCACAAGTGTCGAGCCTACGTACCCGATCACATGGGCCGTGATCAGACCGAGGACGACCATCACCGGACCGGCGATGATGCCGGTACGGCGCTGGTCCGCCGGCCGCTCGTCCCGGGCCGGCGGTGCGTCCCCGTGCAGCAGGCTGCCGATCACCGCACCGGCCGCCGTCATCGTCACCACCACCGGAATCCAGATGAGCGCGTCCCACAGCTCCGCGCCGGGCAGGATCTGGGCCATCCGCGGCAGCAGTCCCAGGAGCAGGCTGAGCAGCAGGTAGAGCGGGCCGGCGAGCAGTCCACCAGCAAACCCGGCCATGGCCGAGTCAGTGACCGAAAGCTGCCGCACCTGCTTCCGCGAGGCCCCGGCGAGTCGCAGTGCGGCCAGTCGCCGTTCGCGAGCCGCCGTACCCAGCCTCAACGCCTGGACGGCGAGGCCTCCGGTGAGTGTGGCGAGGATGACCAGGATCGCGATCAGTCCGGAGCGCAGTCCGCTCTCGGCGACGTAGTTGCTGTAGACGTCTTCCGACAGCTCGGCGCTGCCCAGCCGGGTGATGCGGATCGCACCCAGGAGCAGTGCGCCGCTCAGCGCGAGCGCAGCGGTGGCCAGCCGGATCCGGCCGCGGTCAGCGGGGGTCCGGGAGCGAGCCAACCGCACCAGCGTCTCGAGGGTCATCAGAGCGTCACCTCGTGCTGGATCACGCCGTCCCGCAGCCGGATCTCCCGGTCCGCCTCGGCGGCGACCAGGTTGTCGTGGGTGACCATCAGCAGGGCCGCGCCGCGGTGTCGTGCGGCCTGCAGGAGCACCTCGAGCAGCTCCTGCCCGGCCCGGCTGTCCAGGCTGCCGGTCGGCTCATCCGCGAGTACGACGGCCGGTCCGGTGATCAACGCCCGCGCCACCGCGGCCCGCTGGGTCTGACCGCCGGACAGCTCGGCCGGAACCGCATCGGCCTCGTCGGCGATCCCCACCTGCTTCAGCCAGTCCCGCGCGGCCACATGGGCCTCGCCACGCTCATGACCATCCAGCAGCAGCGGCAGCGCGACGTTGTCGATCAACGGCAGGTCCGGCACCAGCTGACCGAACTGCAGCACGATGCCGACCTTCGTACGCCGGAGCCGGGTGCGCTGCTCCTCCGGGAGGGCGGCCAGGTCCTGACCGTCCACCTGGACCGTGCCCTCGTCCGGACTGAGGATGCCGGCGGCACAGTGCAGCAGAGTGGACTTGCCGCACCCGCTGGCTCCGGTCACTGCGACCACCTCACCGGGCTTGAGCTGTAGAGAGACTCCTCGGAGCGCGGTGTTGCGGCGGTACGAGTACTTCACGTGCTCCAAGGCCAGCGCAGGCTGCAGCGTGGTCATAACCGTGCCTCCTTCTGCTCCGAGATGTGGTCGAGGGCGCTGTCCAGCCAGCGCAGGTCCGCGTCGAGATGAGCCACGATGTACTCGCGGACGAGTGGCGAGGTCGGATCGTCTTCGGCCGGTGTCTCCCGCAGTTCGCGGATCCGGCGCAGGTGGCTGGCGCGCTGCCGGGCCAGGAACGCTGCCGCGTCTCCACCGGTCCGGATCGCGGCCACGAGCTTCCGCAGGACTTCGTCCGCACTGCCCCAGGCCGGTGGCACCGGGTCGGTCAGCCAGTCCGCGAGGTGATCGCGGCCCTTGCCTGTCAGTGCGTAGACAGTCCGGTCCGGGCCGCTACCGGAGGTCTTGTCGACCACCTCGACGAGGCCGTCCCGCTCCAGCCGCCCGAGGGTTGTGTACACCTGCCCGAACGCCAGCGGCCGGCTGTCCGGGAACCACGTGTCGTGGCCGCGCTTCACGTCGTACCCGTGGGCCGGGCCGGCGGAAAGTAGCCCGAGGACGAGCTCTGCAGTGGCCATGACCAGAACTATACACTGCGTGTATGTACTCAGTGAATAGTCGTGCGATGCTGTGTTCTGGCCCCGCATCGGTAGGATTCAGGGCGTCACCCCGGAACCAGACCTGGAGTAAGTCAGTGGCTCGCGTTGTCGTCGACGTCATGCTCAAGCCCGAGATCCTCGACCCGCAGGGCAAGGCGGTGCACGGCGCGTTCGGCCGGCTCGGCTTCGACGGCGTGGCCGATGTCCGTCAGGGCAAGCGGTTCGAGATCACCCTGGACGGTGAGGCGACCGAGGAACAGGTCGCCGAGATCCGGAAGGCGGCGGACACGCTGCTGGCCAACCCGGTGATCGAGGACTACACCCTGCACGTGGAGAACGGTCAGTGAAGATCGGGGTCGTCACCTTCCCCGGCTCGCTCGACGACGTCGACGCCCGGCGCGCGGCCGCGGTCGCCGGCGCTGAGCCGGTCGCGCTCTGGCACGGCGACGCCGACCTGCACGGTGTCGACGCGGTCGTCCTGCCGGGCGGCTTCTCGTACGGCGACTATCTCCGCGCCGGCGCGATCTCCCGGTTCGCCCCGGTGATGGAGACCATCATCAAGAAGGCCGGCGAGGGCCTGCCGGTGCTGGGGATCTGCAACGGCTTCCAGGTGCTGTGCGAGTCGCACCTGCTGCCCGGCGCGCTGATCAAGAACCACCACCGTAAGTTCATCTGCAAGGACCAGCCGCTGCGGATCGAGAACAACCGCACCGCCTGGACCAGTGACTACGACGCCAACCACGAGATCACCATCGTGCTCAAGAACCAGGACGGTTCGTACGTCGCCGACGAGGCGACCCTGGACCGGCTGGAGGGCGAGGGCCGCGTGGTCGCCCGCTACCTGGCCGAGAACCCGAACGGCTCGTACCGCGACATCGCCGGTATCACCAACGAGCGCGGCAACGTGGTCGGCCTGATGCCGCACCCGGAGCACTGCGTCGAGACACTGACCGGCCCGAGCACCGACGGCCTGGGCTTCTTCACCTCGGTGCTGAAGGCCGTCGTCGCCGGCTGATGAAGCTGTTGCGGGCGGGGAAGTGGGCACTTCTCCGTGCCGCCGCGATCGTCGTGGCGGCTACTGCTACGGCGGCCGGAGTGACCGCGGTGCCGGCGCAGGCGGGTCCCGCACCGACGCAGGCGCAGTCGCTGCTCGCGAAGGTCGTGGTGATCGGCGTATCGGGTCTGACCTGGGGTGACGTGAAGGCGTCGCCGGAGCTGACCGCGTTGGTGAACCAGTCGCACGTGGGTTCGATCAGCGTGAAGACGGCCGGTCCGCACACCTGCCCGGTCGACGGCTGGCTGACGATCAGCGCCGGGTCGCGGTCGTGGGGGAGTGTCCCCGACGAGCCCTGCGGTGCCCTGCCGGCGGTTGCTGACGGCAAGGTCGCCAACTGGCAGACGTACGCCGACCGCCAGGCCGAGCACCACACCGGCGCACCCATCGGCCGCCTGGGCGCGGCCGGCTACCCGATGTGCGGTTTCGGACCGGGTGCGGCGATCGCGCTGGCCCGCACCGACGGTTCGGTGACCAACTGGCAGCCTGAGTTCGACCCGGCCCGACTCGCGAGCAACGACTGTGGTGACGCGATCGTCGACGCCGGGGTACTCCCGCCACGCGAGGGCCGAGCCGAGGCCCGGCAGAAGGTCGCGGAGCTGGTCGCACAGGCGCGTGCGGCCGGAGGCTGGGTCTTGCTGGTTGGCGTGAGCCAAGAGCTCGCCGACTCGCATCAGGAGCCGCTGGTCGCGATGCAGCTCCCGCCGGACAACGGTCCGCGCTGGCTGACCAGCGACAGCACCCGCCGTCCCGGGCTGATCCAGCTGACCGATGTGACGGCGACGATCCTGCGCGGACGCACTGCCGCGGAGGTTGATCCGGCCGGGGCCGAGAAGGCCGGTCCGCTGGACGGGAACGAGATCCACTTCGCCGGCGACCTGCATACAGATGCTGCGGCCGTGATCGAGGATCGGCTGGATGCGAACCAGCGGTTCGAGCAGCCGCGCCCGATGCTGATCGTGGTCTCGATGACGATCCTGGCCGCGGAGCTCCTCGCACTGGCCTGGTTCTGGATCACCCGCAGCCCGCGGGCTCGTCGTACCCTCACCTTCACGCTGCTGACGCAGGGCGGGTTCTTCATCGCGGTGTTCCTGTCCACCGCGACAGTGTGGTGGCGGTGGCCGTCGCCTGGATTCTCCTTGTACTGCGTGGTTCTCGGCATCAGCGCTTTGTTCGCAGCGGTGTCGCAGCTGGTTCTGAAGCGCTATGCGTTCCTCGGGATCACCGGAGCCGCCTACCTGATCCTGCTGGTGGACGGCGTACTGGGGACACCGCTGCAGTTCGGCAGTATGTTCGCCGACGGTCCTGTGATCGGTGGGCGGTTCTATGGCTTCGGCAACTCCACTTTTGCGACCCTGGCGGTCGCAGCGCTCGTCCTTGCCGGGTTCGCCGCGCAGAAGCTGATCGACAAGAGCCGGGTGCAGGCTGCGCTCGCAGTGCTTGCCATCGGCGGCGCTGCGATCGTGGTGGACGGCAGACCGGGCTGGGGGACCGACTTCGGCGGCATCATCGCGCTGACCCCGGCTGTGCTGCTCCTGGCCTGGATGACCTGGCGCGGCAGCATCTCCCTGCGTGCGTTGATCGGCGTGGGCGTTGTCGGCGTACTGGCTGTGTCTGCTGTCGCGTTCCTCGATTACCTGCGGCCTCCGGACCAGCGGAGTCACTTCGGCGCCTTCGTCGCCCGGCTGCTGGACGGGGACGTGAGCGACGTACTGATCCGCAAACTGCAGATGGCCGTGCAGTTCTTCACCGGTCCGTCCGGCTGGGGGATGCTGGTCGGGGTCGTGGTGTGCATGCTTGCCACCGTGCTGCCGGACCGGGTCCCGTTCCCGGCGTACCGGAGCTTCTACACCAGTCGGCCGATGGTCCGGCCGACTCTGCTCGCACTGTCGACCTGTGGTCTGGTCGGCATGCTTTTGAACGACGCCGGGGTCGCACTGCCCGCGATCATGGCCGGTTTCGCCCTACCACTGCTGGCGGCGCATCTGCTGGCCAGTCAGCAGCCCGCTACCGTTTCACCTGAGTCCCACCTAGTGCAGGAGTCCTGAAGTGTCTACCGACACCGTTACCAACGCCACCAACACGCCTGAGGTCGAGCAGCCCTGGGCCGAGCTCGGCCTGAAGCCGGACGAGTACCAGCGGATCCGCGACATCCTGGACCGGCGTCCGACCAGCTGCGAGCTGGCGATGTACTCGGTGATGTGGAGCGAGCACTGCTCGTACAAGTCCTCCAAGGTGCACCTGAAGCGCTTCGGCGAGATCCCGCAGGAGACACCGGCCGGGAAGATGCTGGCCGGCATCGGTGAGAACGCCGGCGTGATCGACATCGGCGAGGGGTACGCCGTCACCTTCAAGGTGGAGTCGCACAACCACCCGTCGTACGTCGAGCCGTACCAGGGCGCGGCCACCGGGGTCGGCGGCATCGTCCGCGACATCATCGCGATGGGCGCCCGCCCGGTCGCGGTGATGGACCCGCTGCGCTTCGGCCCACTGGACGCTCCGGACACCAAGCGCGTACTGCCGGGGATCGTGTCCGGCGTCGGCGGCTACGGGAACAGCCTCGGCCTGCCGAACATCGGCGGCGAGGTCGTCTTCGACCCGACGTACCTGGGCAACCCGCTGGTGAACGCGCTCTGCATCGGCGTGATGCGGCACGAGGACCTGCACCTCGCGAACGCGACCGGCGTCGGCAACCAGATGATCCTGTACGGCGCCAAGACGGGCGGCGACGGGATCGGCGGTGTATCGGTGCTCGCGTCGGAGACCTTCGCCGAGGGCGGTCCGACCAAGCGGCCGGCGGTCCAGGTCGGCGACCCGTTCATGGAGAAGCTGCTGATCGAGTGCACGCTCGAGCTCTTCGCCGCGAACGTTGTCGAGGGCATCCAGGACCTCGGCGGCGGCGGACTGTCCTGTGCGACCTCGGAGCTCGCGAGTGCGGGCGACGGTGGCATGCGGGTGTCGCTGGACAAGGTGCCGCTGCGGGACGCCTCGCTGTCACCTGAAGAGATCCTGATGAGCGAGTCGCAGGAACGGATGATGGCCTGCGTCACCCCGGACAACGTCGAGGCGTTCCTGAAGATCTGCGCCAAGTGGGATGTCCAGGCCGATGTGATCGGCGAGGTGACCGACACCGGCCGGCTCGAGATCGACTGGCACGGTGAGCGGGTTGTCGACGTACTGCCGGAGACCGTCGCGCACGAGGGCCCGGTCTACAACCGCCCGTACGCTCGGCCGGACTGGCAGGACGACCTGCAGGCCGACGGCGCCGAGAAGTTGCCGCGGGCAACCACGGGTGCGGAGTTGCGGGACACCCTGCTGCGATTGGTTGCCTCGCCCAACCTGTGTGACAAGTCCTGGGTCACGGACCAGTACGACCGGTACGTGCTGGGCAACTCGGTACTGGCGCAGCCCGAGGACAGCGGCATGATCCGCGTCGACGAGACCAGTGGCCTCGGCGTCGCGGTCTCGACCGACTGCAACGGGCGGTTCGCCAAGCTCGACCCGTACACCGGTGCGAAGTTGGCGCTCGCCGAGTCCTACCGGAACGTGGCCACCACGGGTGCCCGCCCGGCCGCGGTGACGGACTGCCTGAACTTCGGTTCGCCGGAGGACTCGGGCGTGATGTGGCAGTTCACCGAAGCGATCCGCGGTCTGGTCGACGGGTGCATCGAGCTGGGTATCCCGGTCACCGGCGGCAACGTGTCGTTCTACAACCAGACCGGTGACACCCCGATCCTGCCGACCCCGGTGGTCGGTGTGCTGGGCGTGATCGACGACGTCACCCGCCGTACGCCGATCGGTTTCACCGCCGAGATGGAGGGCCACCAGCTGTACCTGCTCGGGGAGACCGAGGAGGAGCTGTCCGGATCGGAGTGGGCGCACGTCATCCACGGTCACCTCGGTGGACGGCCGCCTGCGGTCGACCTCGAGGCGGAGAAGCAATTGGCCGACATCCTGATCAACGCGTCCCGCGACGGTCTGATCGACGCGGCGCACGACGTCAGTGACGGCGGTGTCGCGCAGACGCTGGTCGAGTCGGCTCTCCGCGCCGGTGTTGGTGCGCGGGTGTGGGCTCCGGACGGACTCGACCCGTTCCTGTTCCTGTTCGCGGAGTCGGCCGGCCGCGCGGTGGTCGCCGTACCGCGGACCGAAGAGGTCCGGTTCACCGACATGTGCACCGCCCGCCGCTTTCCCCACGCGAAGATCGGCGTCATCACCGGCGACACTCTCGACGTCCAGGACCAGTTCGAGGTCCCGCTGACCGAGCTTCGTACGGCGTGGACGCAGACCCTCCCGTCGGTCCTCAACTGACTTCGATGACCCGGGCACCTCGCGTGCCCGGGTCAACGCGTGTCAGCCGACAAGGGTGGCGGTCTGCGTCGCCTTGGCCATCAGGCTGTTGAGGCCGGCCTGGTCCTGCGGGCGGCCGCTGACGGTGACCTCGATGTAGGCGTGCCGGCCGTTGCCGTAGATGTCGAGGAAACGGGTGGAGACCAGTCGCTTGCCGCGGGCGCCGTCGGTGTAGGTGTAGGTGAGCGACGTGTAAGCGGTGTTGGACATACCCGCCGCCGTCGACTTCACGGTGCCGTGGGCCCGGGACACGATCTTCAGGTCACGGACGCCGTGCAGGGCCTTGACCCGCTGGTTCGCGGCCGTGGCCGTGCTGCTCTTGCCGCTCAGGCCGCCGTCGACCCGGAGCATCCAGGTGTTCGAGCTGTCGGTGAACTTCGCCTCGTGCAGGCTGAGCTTGCTGAACTTCCACCCCTTCGGCGCGTGGACCGCGACATTGCAGTTGCCGACGTGTCCCCAGCACTTGAACCCGTACGACAAGCTCCCCGGCTTCAGCGCGGGCTTGGCGTGCGCGGTGGCCACGGTCCGGGCCGGTACGGCGGCGTCGCTCGGCGCGATGCCCACCAGCAGTCCCGCGGCCACGAGGATCGCGGTGCCGGCCAGTACACGAGCAGAGATCTTCTTCATGGTGTTTTCCTTCGTGGTCAGGGGCTCCGTTCGGCCCTACGCGACCTGAGATGGCTCGGCACTCCTGCGAGGTTGAGCGCAAAGTTTGTGAGCAAGCTCTCCGGCCGACCGGCAAACCAACCACGCGAACGCCAGCGTCCAACCCTCTTCTGGGCGGTGGCCGGTATGGGCCCAGGATCTGGGCTAGTCTGCGGAGCCAGGTATCCGGATCGGGAGGCGGGTTGGCTGTGCGACGCCGGATCGTGCGCTGGCTGCTCGCTGTCCTCGGCGCGGTGATCATCCTCGCGCTCGTGATCTACCTGATCTCCGTCGGCCTCGACAAGGCCGACAAGCTGAGCAGCATCATCAGCGGGGTCCTCGCGGTGGCCGCTGTGGTCGTCTCCCTGCTCTGGCGCAGGCAGCCCGCCACGCCAACACCCGAGCCACCGAAGCCACCCGCCGCGGCGCCGACTGGCCGGATGCCCTATCTCGAAGACGTCGACCAGCTCGCGCCGCCCGTCCTCCGCGATCGTGAGGACGAACTGGCGCAGCTGGCGGCGTTCTGCTCCGACGACAACTCGTCGTACTGGCGATGGGTCGCGGACGCCTGGTCAGGAAAGACCGCCCTGCTCGCCTGGTTCGTTCTGCACCCGCCCGAGAACGCCGACGTCATCTCGTTCTTCATCACCACCCGGTTCAACCCGCACGGCAACCGGGACGCGTTCATCGAGGCGGTGTCCGAGCAGTTGGACACGCTGATCGGACGGCGATCGTCGTACGACGACCGGACACCGATCCGCGCGCGTCATCTCCAGGCCCGGCTGGCCGAGGCCGCGGAACTCAGTCGCCAGAACGGACGCCACCTCGTCCTGGTCGTCGACGGCCTCGACGAGGACCGGGGCGTCGTGATCGACTCCGAGACGTACACGGTTGCCGCTCTCCTCCCGGTCGAGCCGGTTGCCGGCCTGAAGGTGATAGTTGCCGGCCGCCCGCATCCGCCGCTGCCCGCGGAGCTCGGCGCCAACCATCCGCTCCGGCAGAACCGGAACATCCACCAGCTGAGTGCCTCCGCGCACGCGCTGGCGAACGAGGCGACCGCCCGGGTCGAGCTGCGGCGACTGCTCGCGGACCCGCTCGGGCGCCCGGTCCTGGGTCTGCTCGTGGCGGCCGGCGGCGGCCTGAGCATCGCCGACCTCGCCGTCCTGACCCGGCGTCCTCGCCACGAGGTCAGCCAACTGGTGGAGTCATCGGTGGGCCGCACCTTCATCAGCCGCCCGGCCCGCTGGCGCCACAGCACCGAGCGTTACACCTTCGGCCTTGCCCACGAAGAGCTCCGCCGTGAGACGCTCCGCTCCCTCGACCTGTCCGCGCTGACCAGGTATCGCGAGTCCCTCACCACCTGGTCCGCCGCCGTCGCCGCCGACGGCTGGCCTTCGACCACCCCTGAATACCTCCTCCGCGGGTACCTCGGCCAACTGATCGAGAACGGTCACCTCGATCAGGCCGTCGACGTCGCGACCGACGGCACTCGCCGCGAGCGCATGTTCGCCAGCACCGGTGGCGACCACGCGGCCCGCCTGGAGATCGCCGAACTCACCGCAGCGCTCATGGCCGTTGCCACTCCGGACCTCGGCCTGTTGGCCCGGCTCGCCCTCCACCGCGAGTACATCGACGAACGCAACTCCCGGTTGCCGACCGACCTTCCGGCCCTGTGGGTGAAGATCGGTGACGACGACCGGGCCGACGCCCTCGCGCGTGGGCTCAGCTCCGAGCGTGATCGGCGTGGCGCTGTCGAAAGCATGACCGACGCACTGATCCGGACCGGTGACGAGCAACGCCTCGAACAGGTCGTGCGGACCAGCGCCGACCCGAACCAGGTGCTCCGGGTGCTCGAGGCGCAGTGGACGGTAGCCCGCCGGGCCGGGAATCCTGAGCGGGTCGAGGCGCTGACTGCGCAGATGACGGAATTGTTGCCATCGGCAACATGGCGGTACGACGTCCTGACCGCGGTCCAGGCAGTTGCGCAGACCGACGACGCGGGAGCAGAGCGGGTCCAGGGGATGCTGCGGGATCCGCTGCTGCGTGCTTTCGCGGGGATCGGCAGGATCAGGGCGGCTCGCCATCGCCCCGACCAGGACCTGGCCGACAGGCTGGCCGACGACGTCGAGCAACTCGCGAACGAGCTCCCGGACAGATCTCGGCGGGACGTGCTCAGCGAGCTGTCGATCTGGGCCGGAGGACGGTGGCGGGACCAGGCGGTTGCTGGGCCGGCCTGGATCGATCGTGAATCGGCGGACAGTGAACAGCCGACGCCTCCCGAGCCGACGGAACCCGGCGAGCTGATCGCGTTCATCATGGACAGGGCAGCGTCTCTCTCGGATGACGACTCCGAGCAGATCGATCAACTCATCGACCGGGCCGTGCCGCTACTGATGCAGCTCGATACCAGTTCGTCGTACTGGCAGTCCCTCGGTCGGGTCTCACACGCTCTGGCGACGCGCGGCAATTTCACCCGGATCTGGGAGCTGGCCGAGAGTGGCAGCGCTCGTCTCGGGCTCGCCCGGACCGACCTGGCGCGCGAGGTCAGCTTGCTCGCGATGCGGATTGCCGACCGCGGGGAGTTCGAGGTCGCGCTCGGACTGCTGAGCCGGCTCGACGATGCCGAGGTGCCACCCGAACTGCTGCTCGATGTCGTCGACTCGGCCGTCCGCCATCAGCAGCTGACGCGCGCGCGTGATCTCATCGACCGGTTACCGGAGGGGGAGTACCGGCTCGAGGCCCTGACCGGACTCGCGGAGGGCAAGCATCGCGCGGGTGATGACGCCGAAGCTCAGGCGATCATCGACGAGTGGTCGCGGCTCGCGGATCGAGTCCTGGCCGATTCGGGTCAGCTCGTGCGCGACGAGCGCAGCTTGTACCGGTCGATCGTGCGACTGGCCGAGCTGTGTGTCGAGATCGGCCGCACGAACCAGGCCGCCGAACTGGCCAACCTCGTACAGCGCAGCGCGGCACGCAGCGTCGACTACCCGGGCGGCCACGGCCTCCGGGTGCTGGGCTATGTGCTGGATCGCGTCGGTGATGCGGCGCGTGCCGACGCGATTGCCACCGCGTTGTCCCGTGAGAACCAGGGCGAGCTGCTTGACGTGTTCGTTCCGCCAGACAGCGTGACCGGGCCGGCCGAGCGGGTCAGTGAGCTGGTCGCGATGGCGCGCGAGGCCGCGAGCGACGATGCGCAGCAGGCAGGTGCGGTACTCGCGGAGGCGATCACGACCACCGATTCCATCGATGCGGACGACAGCCGAGTCCTTGCCTGGGAACGGATCGTCAGAGCGGCCCTCGCCGCGGATCTCGAGGACCAGGTGACCGGCGTCCTCGAGCGGATCGAGGCAGCAGTGGCGTCGCTGACGGACCCCGTCCGCAATCGCGCGCTGGGCGTCCTGGTGACCGGCTACCGCCGTTTGTCCCGGACGGCCGAGGCGCAGACGACGTTCCATCGGATGACCGACGGAGTGGATCGCGACGGGGTGGTGAGTGACTGGGTCACGGACGTGGCCGCCGCCGGGGATACGGATGCGATCGAACAGCTGATCGGCTGGCTCGAGGGTGACCGCGCCAGTGATCGTGCGTGGGGTTACGCGGCCGCCGAGCTGGCCCAGGCCGGTGACTATCGCCGGGCGGACGAGTTCGCCGGCCGGGTGACGGAGCACCGCCCCCGCTATGCGGCCGTCGCCGTCGTCGAGGCTGCGGCCACCGCCGGGGACTTCGAGTTCGCCGAGACCGTCATCGCTCGTGCCGACTCGGCGGAATTCCCGGTCGAGCTGTGGTGCGCGATGATCAGGTCGGCGGACCGTGCGGTGAGCGAAGGACTGATTGCGGGTTGGCTCGACCGGGCGGAGGCCGCGGCCGCGACCAGCGCGTACTCGCTCTTCGGCGATCGTGCCGAGGCGCTGAGCAAAATTGCGGCGGTGGCTGAGCCGGTGCGGGCACGGCGGCTGGTGGCGCGGGCATTGGTGGACGGGCCTTGGTACGTGCCGCTGGAGCCGTTGGCACGGCTGGATCCGGGCGGGTTCGCGCGGTTGGCGGATGAGGTGATCGGGCTGGTGGGGCGGCGGCGGGCTAGCGCCGGCGGCTGAGCGGGTTGGGCATGACCGGGGGTCTGGCACACTCGAAGGACGAGTGTGAGGTGAGGCGGATGGTGGAACGGCGGCCGGTGAAACCGTCTGAGCTGATGGGGATGGCGGCTGCGGCCGGGCAGGAGGCTCGGGTTGCGGCGGCTCGGCGGCGGATGGCTTCGCTGCGATTGACGGATGAGGAACGGCGGGTCGCGACCGATGAGTTGGCCGAGCAGTTCGCGATCGGGCGGCTGGACGAGAATGAGCTGCATCGGCGGGTGGACCGGCTGAACGAGGCGGTGACGCATGCGGAGCTGCAGCCGATCTTCGCCGGGCTGCCGACGCCTTCGCTGTACAAGCCTGAGCCGCGCAAACCGGGCAAGTGGCGGTGGGCCGCGTTCGTCGGCGCCGTCTGGATGGCCTTGCCGTTCGCCCTGGTCGGGCTGGTGATGTTGGTCTTCGGCCGCGAGATAGCCGCCGCGATCTTCGGGCTGCCCGCGCTGGCGTGGGTGTTCTTCACCTACCGCTGGGCTCGCCGGGGCTCACGGACCTAGCGTCGACTCCCGCGGCACCAGTTGTGCCGGAAGCTCGAGTACGCCGTGATGCGGGGAGCCGGCGATCGCGTCGAGCAGGAGGTTCGCCGCGCGACGGCCGAGATCCTCGAGGCGGAGGTCGACCGAAGTGAGCGGTGGCCGGCTGGCCAGCGCCATCATCGGCCAGTTGTCGTAGCCGGTGACGGCGATATCGTCCGGAACCGAGCGGCCCAGTTCGCGAAGCCGGTCGCACACGCCACGGGCGATCTGATCGCTGCCGCAGCTGATCGCGTCCGGGTCCTGACGCAGTACCAAGTCGGTCGCCTGCCGGCCCCAGCGTTCACTCCACTCGCCGAAGAGCGCCTCGCCACAGAGGGCTTGACCGGCGGTGGTGGCGACGGCCTGGGCACGTTCGGCGGCGGACCTGTGGTCAGCCGGTCCGGTGATGTGCGCGATCCTCGACCGGCCCAGTCCGAGCAGATGGGTGATCGCAGCGGCGGCACCAGACGCATCGTCGACGATCACTGATGCGTCCGCGGGATCGGCTGAAGCGGCCAATGCGTAGACAACGGGAAGCGGTACGTCGATCGACGGCCGGGGCTCGGTCCGGCGACCGGTGACCACGATCCCGTCGACGCCACGGGCCACCAGCGTGCGCAGGTAGCTCTGCTCGCGGAGCGGATCGTCGCGGGTATCGCAGAGGACGGTGGCCAGCTCGCCCGCACTGAGAACGTCCTCCACACCCCGCATGATCGGGATGCTGAAGCGCCCGGAGCTGTCCGTGGTGAGCAGGGCGACCGTGTACGTCCGGCCGGACGAAAGTGCGCGGCCACGGGCGTCCGGGGTGAACCCGAGCTGCGCGGCGGCACGGCGTACCCGGGCGCGGGTCTCCTGGCTGAGCTGACCGGTGTTGTTCAGCGCCTTCGACGCCGTCCCGGCGGACACCCCGGCCAGCGCGGCGACGTCCGTGATCCGGGTCCTCATCCGTTTCCTCCGGGTCCCTCGAGACTGTCGCGGCAGCCTATCAAGGCGATCGCAGATCTCCTTGTATTCCAGAGGTTCAGCCTTGACCGAGCGGCCCTCGTGTCTTACGTTGTCACGACGGAAAACGTGTGCGGTCTTTCCGTGCCCCCCACCCGGAAAGGCAGCCGTCGATGCCCAACTCCCTCCCCGAAGCCACCCGCGGTGGGCACTACGTCCCGCAGCGCGCGCCGCTGCGACCGGTCCCGTTCCAGAAGCTCCCGCCCGGTGCGATCGAGCCGCGCGGGTGGCTGGCGCAGCAGCTCGACCTGCAGGTCAAGGGCCTCTGCGGCCGGTACGACGAGATCTCGGACTTCCTCGGCTACGACACCAACGGCTGGGTCGATCCGGCCCAGAGCGCCTGGGAAGAGCTGCCGTACTGGCTCCGCGGCTTCGGGGATCTCGGCTACGTCACCGGGGATACCGGCGTACTCAACCGCACCGAGCGGTGGATGAACGGGATCATCAGGACGCAGACTCCGGACGGCTGGTTCGGGCCGGGGCGGCTGCGGACCTCGCTGGAGAACGGGCCGGACTTCTGGCCGGGGATGCCGTTGCTGGCCGCGTTCCGGTCCTGGTACGAGTACTCCGGCGACGAGCGGGTGATTCCGTTCATGACGACGTACCTGCAGTTCCAGAACACGCAGCCCGCCGAGGTCTTCAACCGCTCGTGGGGTGCGTTCCGGTGGGGCGACAACATCGACAGCGCGTATTGGCTCTACAACCGGACCGGCGACGAGTGGCTGCTGGATCTGGTCACGAAGATGCACACCGGCTCGGCCGACTATGTGGACGGTATTCCGACCTGGCACAACGTCAATCTGGCCCAGGGGTTCCGCGAACCGTTGCAGTACTGGCTTCTGAGTGGTGACGAGAAGCACCGGGCGGCGACGTACCGGAACTACGCGACGGTGATGGCGCAGTACGGCCAGTTCCCCGGCGGTGGGTTCGCCGGTGACGAGAACTCGCGGCCCGGATTCGATGATCCGCGGCAGGGGTTCGAGACGTGCGGGATCGTCGAGCTGATGCACAGCTGTGAGCTGCTGACCCGCTTCACCGGTGACATCGCCTGGACGGACCGGTGTGAGGAGTTGGCGTTCAACCTGTTGCCGGCGTCGTACGACGCGCAGCAGCAGGTCATGCACTACATCACCTGTGCCAACAGCGTGCAGCTCGACGACCGGGTGAAACACGGGCAGTTCGAGAACCCGTTCGCCATGCTCGCTTATAAGTACGGCGTCCATCAGTACCGGTGCTGTCCGCACAACTACGGCATGGGCTGGCCGTACTACGCGCAGGAGCTATGGCTGGCCACGACGGACAACGGCCTGGCCGCCTCGCTGTACGCCGCCAGCAAGGTCACTGCCCAGGTCGGGGCGGGGGAGACAGTCAGCATCACGCAGGACACCGAGTACCCGTTCTCCGACACGATCATTTTCACAGTCGATGCGTCGACACGATTCCCCTTGTATTTAAGGCGTCCCGGCTGGGCGCAGGACGTCACGGTGAAGGTGAACGGCCAGACTGTCGAGGCTGACGGCGACTGGATGAAGGTGGACCGCACCTGGCATCCGGGCGACCGCGTCGAGCTGGTGCTGCCGATGCGGACCAGCACCCGGGTGTGGAACGACAACAACGACTCCATCTCCGTCGACCGCGGTCCGTTGACCTACTCGCTGCAGATCGACGAGCGCTACGAGCGCATCGGCGGCACCGAGGACTGGCCCGAGCTCGCCGTCTACCCGGAGTCCCCGTGGAACTACGGCCTGCTCCCCGATGCGGAGTTCGACGTCGTACGGCGGGATGCCGGCGACAACCCGTTCACCACTGACGGAGTACCGGTCGCTCTGACCACACAGGCCCGGCGGATCCCGGAGTGGGAGACCGACACCGAGGACGTCGTCCGCCAACTGCAGCCGAGTCCGGCCCGGTCGGTGGAGCCGGTCGAGACGGTGACGCTCATCCCGATGGGTGCGGCCCGGCTCCGGATCGCCTCGTTCCCGCAGGTGTCACCGGACGGCACCGAGTGGATTCGCCGTACCCGGATCACCGCTTCGCACGTGAACACCGGGGACTCGCTGGAGGCCGTGGACGACGGTCGCATCCCCGCATCGTCTGCGGACACGTCGATTCCGCGCTTCACCTGGTGGGACCGGCGCGGGACGACGGAGTGGATCGAGTACGACCTGCGCGCGGTCCGTGCGTTGTCGGAGGTGTCGGTCTACTGGTTCGACGACACCGGCTCTGGCGAGTGTCGCGTGCCGGAGTCGTGGCGGGCGCTCTGGCTCGACGGTGAGACCTGGCGACCGGTCGAGAACACCACGCCGTACGACGTGGCTACCGACGAGCTGAACACAACGACGTTCACGCCGGTGCGGGCGCAGTACGTCCGAGTGGAGGCCGTACTGCGCCCGGCGTTCTCCGGGGGTGTGCTGAACCTACTTTTCCGGTGACGGGCCGACGTACAAGCTGACCTCACCTGGTGCGTACGTCGAGGTGTCGTGGACGTACCAGTCACCAGGCACGGAGTCCTTGGAGTCGAACTGCGGTCCGTCGCCGGTGAGGTAGGTGATCCGCTGCACGCCGCGGGCCTTGATCAGCGGCAGGGCCTGGTCGACGGTCTTGTTCTTCAGTGTCAGTCCGGCGAGCACCTCACCCTTGTCGGTCGCCGAGGACGACGTGTGGTGGTACATCTCACCGGGCTTGGCGGCGCGACCGAAGTTGACCACGGTCTTGCCGTCGTAGTCCTTCGGTACCTCGAGGCCTTCCTGGCAACCGGGGTCCGCGGCGGTCAGCGTGCCGTTGCACTTCTCGCCCGGCTCGAGCAGGTGCAGTTGCTGCATCTGCTTGTCGTTCTGCGCCGAGAAGTCGACCATCACGCCGACGAACGGCGGGCTGACCGGTACGGCGTTGACCTTGATGTTCAGGCCCATCTTCTTGAACTCGGCGTTGTACTGCTTCGGGTCGGCCTTCGGGTCGACCACGCGGATGATCAGCTTGTCGCCACGCTCGGTGAACGACAGCGCCTGTGGCTGGTCCTGACCGGACTGGTTCACGAGCGCCGCCGCGACCACTCCCACGACCACCAGGCTGCAGGCGGCGGCCAGGAGGACGCGGGGGCGGGCCGAGCGACGGCGGCGGTCCAGGCCGACCACCGGACCGGTGTCCGAGGCAACGATCGCGTCGGCGAGCTCGGCCCAGGCCGCGTCGCTTGGCCGGACTTCGGTCCGGTTCGGGTCGAGGTCGCGGACGGCCGCGTCGATGTCATGCGTCTTCATGAGAGGCCTCCTCGGTCGGGGCGACCAGGTTCCGGTTCGCCAGGGGAGCGGTGAGCAGCTTCGCGAACCGCTTCCGGGCCCGGTGCAGTCTGATCCGTACGGCGTTGCGCGAGACACCAAGCACGGTGGCGATCTGAGCGGTGTCGAGCTCTTCCCACGCGACCAGGGACAACAGTTCCCGGTCCTGTTCCGGCAGGGCACTGAACGCCCGGGCTGTCGGTGAATCGTCCGGCAGCGAGCTCTCCGGCTTATCCAGCTCGTCTCGCAGTTTCGTCGCCAATGCATGCCGACGGCCCTCACCTCTGCGGTGATTCGCGAGCACGCGGCGGGCTACGCCGTACAACCATGGTCTGGTCTGTGGATCGAGCGGTACGTCGTCCAGCCGGCGCCAGGCCACCAGGAACGTGTCGGCGAGCAGGTCCGCGGCGTCGTGCCCACTGTCGGTCCGCCGCCGCAGGTAGCCGAGCACGGCCTCCCGATGCGCCGAGAACACCTCTTCGAACCGCTGCCGGCGATCGTACGGCGGTGAGCCGCGCACAACTCCCTCACTCACCGGCCCACTCCGGGCCTCGATCGGAATCAACGTCATACCCGCTAGATGTCCAGCACCCCGCCCACCCATTTCACCCCGCCCACATTGCAACTTCTCGCACCTTTCCATGTGGTTTGAATGACCGCCTCCGCTGCGACAATCGCGACTGGGCCAGAGCACGTGGCCGGCAGTGAACTAACCTGTGGGGCGTGGAGGCTAGGTTGCGGCTTGCGGTTCCGGGAGACGGGGCGGCGATCGCGGAGTTGGCTCGCGGGTCGGTGCAGGAGATCTTCCCGGCGTACTACGACGACGTGCAGACGGCGAGTGCTGCCGAGCACATCACCACCTTCGACACCGCGCTGATCGACGACGGCACCTACTACGTGTGCGAGGCGGGTGGGGAGATCGTCGCGTGCGGTGGGTGGAGCCGGCGGAACAAGCTGTTCAACGCGAGTACGGCGGGTGCTGACACGCGGCTGCTGGACCCGGCGACCGAGCCGGCCCGGATCCGGGCCATGTTCGTCCGGGCGGACTGGACCCGCCGTGGTCTCGGCAGGGCGATCCTGACCGCCTGTGTGGACGCCGCCCGGGTGGAGGGGTTCACACAGCTCGCACTGATGGCGACACTGCCCGGAGTACCGCTGTACAAGGCTTTCGGCTTCACCGAGGTGGAGGCCGTCGAACTGCCCATGCCGGACGGCGTCATCCTCGGTGGCGTCGCGATGGAACGAGCTCTGGAGGAGACCGCATGACTGCAGGCACGACCGTGACCGCTCCTGACGGCACCGACGTCGTCCTCGGCGAGATCGGGACCCGGGTGCTGCTGAAGAACTCCCGTGTCCGCGTTTGGGAGGTGTCACTGCAGCCAGGTGAGGCGCAGGGCTGGCACCTGCACCACAACCCGTACGTCGTCCTGTGCCTGTCCACGTCTCCGTGCCACATGGACTGGCTCGACGGCAGTCCGGCCCGGCAGCTGAGTGAGACCGTCGGTGGCTCGGTCTACCGGCCGGTGTCGCCCGTACACATGCTCACCAACGACGGTGCCGCGCTGTACCTCAACCGGTTGATCGAGGTCCTCGACCTGGGTGAGGAGGCCTCCGGCGACCCGCACTTCGCCGTCCAGGGCGTCCCGGCCGAAGCCGGGTTCGAACAGGTCGGGGAGATCCCTGCCAAGGTGGTCGTCGACGAGGACGACGTACGCGTGCAGCACGTCACCCCCGACGCAGGCGAGTCCTACACCTGGCACACCGGCGCGTACCCAGCCTTGGTGGTCGACCTAGACCTCTCCAGCCCAGACGTCACCTACCTGGAGCCAGGCCAGTCCTACACGCTCCCCACCAAGCCCGAACGCACCTCCGGCTTCAACCTGGTCGAACTGCGCTACTACAGCAACCCACGCACCTGATCGCCGTCTCGCGCCGCCAACACAGCGGCCGTGTTGACCTGAGATAGGTCTGCCTGTCGTAGGCGGGCCTTGACCAGTGGGACCTGCGGACCGACCGCACTGAGTTCTTGCACGCCAAGGGCAGCCAGCAGTACGGCGGCCTCCGGGCTGCTGGCCAGGTCGCCGCACACGGCTACGCGAACGTTGGCGGCGCGGACCACGTGGTCGATCAGCTGCAGTACAGCGGGATCCAGACCGTCGGCGAGTGGCGCGACCGCGGCGTTGGTGCGGTCGGCGGCCGTCGTGTACTGGGTGAGGTCGTTGGTCCCGATGCTGACGAAATCCAGGTCGCCCGTGAGGGTGCCGATCCGGAGCGCCGCGGCCGGGACCTCGACCATGATGCCGACCTCGAGGTCTCCCCGCGGACCGAGCTCTTCCAAGGCCCACGCGACCTCGTCCGCGGTCGTCACCATTGGGAACATCACGTGCACCGGCGTCTCGGCCCCGACCCGCCGGATGGCCTCGAGCTGATCGCGCAGCAGCTCCGGACGCCGCCGGAAGACCCGCAGCCCACGCTCGCCGAGGAACGGGTTCGCCTCGTGCGCTTGCTGGAGGAACGGCAGCGGCTTGTCGCCACCGATGTCCCACGTCCGGATCGTGATCGGCTTACCGTCCAATGCCCGTGCTATCGCCCGGAACACCTCGACCTGCTCGTCGACGGTCGGCGCGGTCCGCCGATCGCCGAACAGTACCTCGGTCCGCACCAGCCCGGACCCGTCCGCACCCCGCGCATCCACCGCATCCTGTACGACGCCAACGTTGACGAGCACGTCGATCGTCCGCCCGTCCACGGTCGTGGCCGGCTCGTCGGCTCGGGTGAGCGCCCGGTCCCGCTCACCTTCCCGCTCGGCAATCGTCGCTCGTACGACGTCCTCGTCCGGCCCGACCTCGAACGACCCGATCCGCGCATCGAACGCGACCGTCGCCCCCGCCGGTACGTCGACCTCCCCGATCCCCGTGATCAAGGGGATCCCGCGCGACCGCGCCACGATCACACCGTGACCCGTCGTCCCGGCCGCCCGGACCGCGATCCCGGTCACGCGAGAGGTGTCGAGCGTGGCAGCCGTCGCCGCATCCAGCTCGGGGACGACGAGGATGCCCTCAGTCAGCTGCTCCTGCGCACCCGTCAGCGCTCGCAATACCCGATCCCGGACAGCGCGGACGTCCTGCGCCCGCTCTCGCTGGTAGGCATCATCCAGCCCTTCGAAGGTACCGGCGAGCTGGTCGTAGGTCTCTTTCCACGCGTCCGCCGCCGAGGCACCCGCGGAGATCGCGGCCCGCACCTCGTCGAGCGGCTTCCGATCGTTCAGCAATGCGAGATGCGCTTCGAAGATCTCACCGTGATCCGGGCTGCTGTCCCGCAGCCCACGCAGCTCGTCCCCAGCTGTCGCCAATGCCTCGTCGAGCCGGCCCAACTCGTCGTCCCCGGCAACATACGCACTCAGGTCGACTGCTTCCCCAGCCAGGACCGCAGGCCCGATCGCCACATCCAAACCGGATCCACCGGGTGTCGGCGCGGTGGGCGGCGTCTCCGCATCACCGAAGTTCTCCGCCGCGAGCTTGCTGACCGCCTCCAACACCTCGGCAGCCTGCGGCCCGCTCGCACCCACCCGCAATCGATGCCCCTGCTGGGCGTTCAGCGTCGCAACCATGCTCAGGCTGCCCGCATCCACCGGCCCACGCCCGGTATCCAGATCAGTGATCGTGACCGTGGCGTCGAACCCATTCACCAACCCGACCAGCCGAGCCGCCGGCCGCGCATGCAACCCATGCTCGTTGCCGACAGCAACTTCCACGGTCTGATCAGCTACGACCGCCGAAGTCGGCCCCGCAGCCTCACCAGTTCCGAGATGATCCTGCTTCCCCAGCAGGCCGCGCTCAGCCTCCGCCACCACCGCATCAAGGGAAGCACCCGTCGACGCGGTCACCGCAGCGGCCACCAGCCCTTCGACCAACGGTGCGCTCGACAGCCGCACCCGCTCCGCGACCTCAGGATCGAGGAACTCCAAGGCCAGCTCAGCGCTCAGGATCGCGCTACCAAGATCAAGCAAGACCAGTACGCCGTCCGGACTGTCGGCGGTCGTGATCGCCTCCGACACCGCCATCGCGTCCGTGCCGAACGTGGTCTCGTCCAGCCCGGCCGCGACCGCGATCACCGGCCGGTTGTCCTCGGCAACCATCTCGGAGGCCAACCCCACCGCCGCCACAGCCAGTGCGTGACTATGGGAGACGACCACGATCCCGATCATGCGAGCGTGCGAGCAGCCGACTCCAACAGCAACGTGGTGCTCGTCGCGCCCGGATCCTGGTGACCCGCGCTCCGCTCGCCCAGGTAACTCGCGCGACCCTTCCGCGCCACCAGCGGCACGGTCGCATCCCGGCCCTTGGCCGCTGCCTCCGCAGCGGCCGTCAGCGCCCCGGCGAGATCCGAGCCGCCAGCCACGGCCCCGTCGTACGCCTCCAGAGCCGGTGCCCAGGCGTCGTACATGGTCTTGTCGCCAAGCTCGGCCTTGCCGCGCTGGAGGATCCCGCCGACACCGGCCTTGAACGCCTCGCCGAGCTGCTCGGGGGTGACGTCGGTGGCGCCGGGCAGCGCGGTCCCGAAGCGGAGGAAGAACGTGCCGTACAGCGGCCCGCTCGCCCCGCCGACCTTGCTGACCAGCGTCATCCCGGCCTTCTTCATCAGCTCGTCGACCGACGCGAAGCTGGTCTCGTCCAGGACGGCGACCACCGCCTGGAAGCCACGATCCATGTTCGCGCCGTGATCCGCGTCGCCGATCGCGGAATCCAGCTCGGTCAGGTACGCCGCGTTCTCGTGCAGCGACCGGGCCGTGTCCCGCAACCAGGCAACGAAGTTGTCCACTCCCATGCTCACGCGCCCCAGCGTAGGCCCGGGGTGTTCACCGGTGCGTCCCAGAGGCGTACCAGTTCGTCGTCCACCTTCAGCAGGGTGACCGAGCAGCCGGCCATCTCCAGTGAGGTGATGTAGTTGCCGACCAGCGAACGGGCCACGGTGATACCGGCCCGGTCGAGCAGCTGGGCCACCTCGTTGTACATGAGGTAGAGCTCGAGGAGCGGCGTACCGCCCATGCCGTTGACGAAGGCAATCACAGAATCGCCTTGCTGGTAAGGCAGATCGGTGACCACCGGGTCGACGAGCATCGCGGCGATCTCCTTGGCCGGGGCCAGCGGCAACCGTTGCCGGCCGGGCTCGCCGTGGATGCCGATGCCGACCTCCATCTCGTTGTCGGCCAGGTCGAACGTCGGCTTGCCGGCTGCCGGGACCGTGCACGACGTCAGCGCCATGCCCATGCTGCGGCCGTTGTCGTTGACCTTCTTCGCCAGGTCACCGACCTCCTGCAGCGGGCGGCCCTCCTCGGCGGCCGCGCCGACGATCTTCTCCAGCAGCACGGTCACGCCGACACCGCGCCGACCGGCCGTGTAGAGGCTGTCCTGGACGGCGACGTCGTCGTTCGTCACCACCGACAGCACCTCGGTTCCGGCGTCGGCCGCGGCCAGTTCGGCGGCCATCTCGAAGTTCATCACGTCGCCGGTGTAGTTCTTCACGATGTGCAGTACGCCGGCACCCGCGTCGACCGCCTTCGTCGCGGCCATCATCTGGTCCGGCACCGGTGAGGTGAACACCTCACCCGCACAGGCGGCGTCCAGCATCCCCAGGCCGACGAAGCCGCCGTGCATCGGCTCGTGGCCGGAGCCACCACCCGAGATCAGCCCGACCTTCCCGGATCTCGGTGCGTCCTTGCGGTACACGATCCGGTTCTCGTGATCCACGCGCAACCGGTCCGGATGCGCCAGCGCCATACCTTGCAGCGCTTCACTCACAACATCGCCAGGGTCGTTGATGAGCTTCTTCATGCCCCCATCTGAGCACACGCCCGACCCGAACGGGAGTCCCTCGATCAGTCCTTCGGGCGCAGCAGGGGGCGGACGACCTCACGGGCGTCGTGGATGCGGGACTTGACCGTGCCGAGCGGGGCGCCGACCTCGGCGGCGATCTCCTCGTACGAGAGGCCGTAGACGTCGCGCAGTACCAGCGGGGTCACCATCTGTGGGCGGTCGCGCTCCAGGGTCTCCAGCGCCTCGAGCAGGTCCAGCCGGGTGCCGGCGATGACGCTGGTGGTCCGGGGGTCCGGCTTCTCCATCGCCTCGGGGTTGTGCGCGGCCTGGGCAGTCCGCTTCAGCTTGCGGTACGTCGAGCGGGCCGAGTTCGCCGCGACCGAGTGGACCCAGGTGGAGAAGCTGCTCCGGCCGGAGTACGTGTTGATCTTGGTGGCGATGTTGAGCAGGGCCTCCTGGGCCGCGTCCTCGGCGTCCGCCGAGTACGGCAGGACGCTGCGGCAGATTCGCAGAACACGGGGATGAACCAGCCGCAGCAGGTCGTCCATCGCGTGCTTGTCGCCGGCCTGGGCCCGCTCGGCCAGGGTTCCGAGGTCGTCGGTCGGGCTGGTGCTCTCGCTCATCTGCGCCTTTGCTCTCGATCGGCCCCCGGCACGGGACACTCCAGTACTCCATAATGCCTTCTATGGGGGTCCCAACCAGACTAGGCCGTTACGTCGTGCGACGACGTCTGGGCTCTGGCGGTTTCGCTACGGTATGGCTCGCTCACGATGAGCAACTGGATGCCGAGGTCGCGATCAAGGTCCTCGCGGACAACTGGGGCCACGACGACTCGGTCCGGCAGCGGTTCCTCGAGGAGGGCCGGTTCCTGCGCCGGGTGGAGTCCGAGCACGTCGTCCAGGTCCACGACGTGGGCGAACTCGAGGACGGACGCCCGTTCCTCGTGCTCACGTACGCCGATCGCGGCACGCTGGCCGACCGGTTGAAGAAGCAACCACTGCCGCTGGCCGAGGCCGTCGACGTCGTCGTCCAGGTCGGCCGTGGCCTGCAGGCCCTGCACCGTCGCGGCCTGCTGCACCGCGACGTGAAACCGGCGAACGTCCTGTTCCGCAGCACAGACGACGGCGAGCGCGCCGTACTGTCCGACCTCGGTCTGGGCAAGGCCCTCGACGAGGTGTCACGAATCACAATGCCCGGCGGCACCCCGTCGTACGTCGCGCCCGAACAGGCCATGGGTGAGCGGCTGGACCAGCGCGCCGACCAGTACTCCCTCGGAGCCGTCGCGTACGCCGCTCTGACCGGGCGGTCACCGCATCAGGTCGACGGGCTGGGCGCCGCGGGCCGGGTCGCAGCCCCACCGCCGCCGAGCTCGCTCGGATTCGAACTGCCCGAGATGGTCGACGCCGCGATCGTTCGCGCGCTCGACCCGGATCGGGAGAAGCGCTGGCCGGACGTGCTGTCCTTCACCCGTGAGCTCGTCGGCGGGCTGGACGAGACCACCCACGACTTCCCGCTCTCGATCCGCGAGTCGGTGACGGTCTCCGTCCCGACCGGCGAGGGAGAGGACGACGGCGAGAACACGGCACTCAGTGATGCGAACAAGCCGACGATCCTCAAGTTCGCTGACTCGTCAATCACCGAGAGCGCCGCAAGCACTGAAGCCGCGAGCACCGAAAGCGCCGAGGCGGCATCCGTCGAGCCGTCTGTCGAAGCAGCCGCAACAGCCGAGCCCGTCGCTCAGGCGCCGGCGACACCAGCGCCGCCCCGGAAGCGGCGGCGCGGCCGGTGGGTGATCGCCGCGCTGCTCGCGCTCGTCGTCGGCGGTGGCGCCGGCTTCTTCGGCCAGCGGTACCTGGCCGCGCGTGAACTGATCGGCGTCTCGTACGGCAACTTCTCGCTGGAGCTCCCACGGGGCTGGGTGAAGTCGGTGGCCGAGTCGCAATGGCAGCCGCCCGGCAGCATCGAGGCGTTCCCGGCACTCCGGGTCAGTGAGAGTGCGGACTGGTCGGCGCGGACCCCGGGTGTCTTCGTCGGCGTCCTCGAGACCGGGAAGACCAAGGCCGCGGCCGGCGTCGACACCGGCCAGTGCGCGGGCAAGGGCAACCCGATGGTCTCGAACGCCGAGGGCAGAACCCTGACAGATCAGTATTTCACTGGCTGTGGCGATGGTGACGGTATGCTCCTGCAACGAGTCGTGGACACGGGGACCACCGGCTCGATGCTCATCCAGGTCCTGATGCCGGGAACCGACAGCGCCCGCGCCGTCGAGATCGCCGAATCGGTCCGGTTCACTGGTTGATGAGCGCCGGCCCAGTTATCCCGAGCACGGTTGAGGTATCCCTGGTGCGTATCCCGACGGAACGGTTCCGGCCGTCCCCTGCGCTGATCCAGTCGGCCTGGCGGCGCTTCTACCGCCTCCGGTCCACGATCTTCCGGGCCATCTGGCCGATCGACTGAGCTACACGGCCAACCACGTGGTGGCCAGCCCGACCAACCACAGTCCACTCCCGATCCAGCCGAGGGTGTGCAGGCCGCTGACCATGTGCTGGCTGACGGTCGCGCCGTACACCGCGACGCCCAAAGCGCCCACGGCCTGGCGGCAGGTGTTGTTCACCCCGCTGGCCAGGCCGGCGCGGTCCGGCGGGAGCGAGGCGACCGCGGCGTGTACGACGGCAGCGGTCAGGAACCCCATGCCGAGCCCCAGCCCGAGTTCCACCGGTACGACGGCCGCATAACCAGAGTCATCGCGTACGGCGAGCAGTCCGGCCGAACCGATCGCACCAAGGGCCAGCCCGATCGTCATCGGCAGCCGAGGCCCGTAGCGGGCGGTGATCCGGCCGGACACCGGTCCGAGAATCGCGAGTGGCAGGAACAGCGGGATGAGCTCCAGACCGGCCTGGAATGCCTTGTGGGCAAGGTGTTCCTGCAAGTAGAGCGTCAGCACGAGGACTGTGCCGAGGCCGACGAAGTTCATCAGTCCGGCGATCACATTGGCACCGATGAAGTCCGCACCGATCCGCAGTCGGGTCCTGGCCTGCTGATGCGTCTTCTGCGCATGAGGTACGAGTCGCCACGCGAGGGGTAGCCCGACGGCGATGATCGGCAGGTTGATGAGGAAGACAGCCCGCCAGCCCAACCCACTGACCAAAGCGCCACCCAGCAACGGGCCAGAGGGGAGTGCCAGGGCACCTGCGCCCGCCCAGATGCCCACCGCGCGTGCTCTGGACCCACTGTCGACGTACAGGTCGGTGATGACGGCCAGGGTGCCCGGGAGGAGCAGTGCGGCGCCGACGCCTTGTACGGCGCGTGCTGCGACGAGTAGTTCGATGTTCGTGGCCGCACCGCAGCCGAGTGACGCGAGACCGAAGACGGCGAGCCCTGTGAGGACTACACGCCGGTGACCGATCCGGTCGCCCAGCCAACCGCAGACGAGGAGCAGCCCGGCCAGAGTGATCATGTACCCGGCGACGACCCACTGTTGCCCGGCCAGGCTGGTGTCGAGTCCGGTCCGGATCGACGGCAGGGCCACGTTGACCACTGTCACGTCCAGCTGGACCAGGAAGATTCCGACGCAGAGCAGGGCGAGCAACATGCTTTCCACGCTTTCATCGGAAAACTTCGGGTTGTGTCGAAGTGTGGTGGTGTGAGCATGGAGTCATGGACGGAGATGCCGATGTAGCCCGTGCGGCGGCCTTGCTGGCCGAGCCTGCGCGGGCGAAGGTCCTGATCGCGCTGGCCGACGGGCGGGCGCTGCCGGCCTCACTGCTCGCGACTGAGGCTGGTGTGTCGCCGCAGACGGTCAGTGCGCACCTGCACAAGCTGCTGGACGGCGGACTGCTCGAGATGGAGCGGTCCGGCCGACACAGGTACTACAGACTCGCCGGACCTGAGGTAGCCGAAGCAGTCGAGGCCGTAGCCCGGATCGCGAGGCCGCAGCCGATCAAGTCCCTCCGCCAGAGCACCAAGGCCGCAGCCCTCCGCGAGGCCCGCACCTGCTACGACCACTTGGCCGGTCGCCTCGGCGTGACCCTGCTGGAAGGCCTGGTACGGCGGAACGCGTTGAAGCGCACGGATGGCGGCGCAGGAACAGAGCGCCGCCCGGACGACCCGCTGGCCCAGCAACTACCCGATGGCCCTTATGTCCTTGGCCCTTCAGCCACAGAGGTCTTCGGTGAGCTGGGAGTCGACCTGTCGAGTCAGGGGTCGCGCCGGAAGCTCCTGAGGTTCTGTGTGGACTGGAGCGAGCAACGACACCACCTGGCCGGCGGGCTCGGCGCCGCGGTCGCTCATTCCTTGCTGGAACGCGATTGGGTACGTCGCAGGCCGCGCCAACGAGCCGTGGACCTCACGGACGCTGGCCGAACCGGGATGTCCCACCTGCTGTGAGCGGGCTGTCCTCGCGGCGCACGCTGTCGGCGGCGCGGTCGAGGACGGCCAGCAGCGCTTCTTTGTCCTGCGGGAGGCCGGTGGAGCTCATCTCGACGGCACAGTTGCCGCTGTCGTCGGCGACCCAGCGCACCACGACGTACCGCAGGACGCCTTCCGGCGACTGCTCCTTGGGTGGCACGTAGGTGTAGGCCAGCGTGGCGGCGTTGCCCTCGACGTCCTGGGAGAGGATGTTCAGGCTCTGGTCGGCGGGGAGGCGGTTCAGTTCGCCGATCCGGACCTGCATCGACTCGGCCGGCGGACGCCTGATCGTGAAGCCGGCCTCGAGCCGGAGCCAGCGCTTGTGGGTCGGGTCGGTGAAGCGTCCGGTCGTCGGCGGATCGGGCTGGGTGAAGTCCCAGTTCCACGGCACGCGCACCGAGACCGCCGACTTCACCACGTTCTTCACGGTGAACGACCGGGTCTTGTACTTGAGGTCGTCCGCCTTCAGGGCCGGCGAGTCGTCGTACGTCACCTTGCGCGGCGGTGTCGGCGAGGGGGTCGCGGTCGGCGTCGGGCTCGAGGATCCGGGTCCCCCGAGCGGTGCCGCCGCCGTCCCCGTCGCGGCCGCCGACTGATCGGTCGTCGTCAAGAGACCGACGCCGTACCCACCGGCTCCGCCGATCGCGATCATCGCGACCAGCCCTGACGTCAGCAAAGCGCCCACAGTCCCCCGACGAGCCACGCCTGCCCCACCTCCCCAGTTTCCCTACGACAAGTTGACCTTCGGGCCCCCGGCAAGGTTGCGTCGCCCAGGTAACAATTTCGTCAAACACCCGACGTTATTCTCCCAGGCCGCCCCGGTCGGCGTCGCGCCGGTTTCAGCCCGTCGGGTGAACCGTCGTGGTGGCCTCGCGCAGAACCTCCGCGAGCCCGTCGGCGTCCTGGGGGAGGCCGGTGATGCTCATCTCCACCGCGGCACGTTCGTCGCCGGGCAGCGCGATCCAGCGGACGACCACGTAGCGGAGGGTCTGGATCGGGATGTAGGTGTAGATCAGCGTCGCGACTGTCCGGGGCCCGCCGTCCTCGCCCTCGATCTCCTCGGTGGTCCGGCTGAGGATCTTCAGGTCGTTCTCCGGCGGCTGGCTCTGACGCAGGCCGACGATCAACTTCTGCTGTGCGGCCGCGGGGGTCAGGGCCAGTGGTTCGACCGCCTCGACGCGGACGCCGCGTTCTTTCAGTCGATCGAGGTATTTGACCTCGCCGGGTTCCTTCGGGTTGCGGCTGATGGTCCAGCCTTCAGGGGTTTTGAGGGAGAGCTGGACCGATGGCTGGCCCTTCGGGGTGACGGTGAAGAGGTGGCGGACGTAGTCGAGGCCGGTTTCCAGGGGTGGGACGTTGCTGGCGATGGGGGTCTTGACCGGTAGGGACGGCTCGCTGGGGCTCGGCGTCGGTGGGTTGCCGAGGGGCGAGGCGTCGCCGGAGGCGCTGGGGAGCGGGCGGTCCAGGTAGTCGCCGGCGAAATAGCCGCCGCCAACGCCAAGAGCGACGGCCAGCACGAGCAGGCCGGTCAGGAGTACACGTTTCACCTGGGCACCGCTCCCTGCTTCGGACGCGGGGAGGCCGTGGTGGGACCGCCGGTCGGCAGCACGGGGTACGGCGTACTGGCCGGATCGAGAGTGGCGGTGACGGGCACGGCGCCATCTTCTCAGGCCAGGCGGGCACGAGCCCAAAAACCGGGACACGCCGGTCTTCGCGTCGAGTCCGACTGAATCCTTTCAAGAAGGTCTTGACACCCTCCCGGGCCGTCCGTAGCGTCCCGCGTGACAAAAGTAACACGATCTCGCGGTTACTTCACACTCTCTGGCGGTATCTCAGCGCTGGACGCTCAGGAGGAACCATGGCACTCGATCAATCCGTCAGCCGGCGGCGTCTCCTCCAACTCATGGGTGGCGCCGCCGCGGTCGGCACACTGGCGGCCTGCGGCGGCAACGGCGGGTCGTCGTCCGGCGGCACGCTCAAGGTGATCGGCGCCGGCAGCCAGGAGGCCGGCCTGCGCGAGGCGCTCGACGACTACAAGAAGGCGAACTCCGGCTTCGACTTCAACCTCTCGTTCTCACCCGCCGACCAGCTGCAGACCGCGCTCCGGGCACAACTCGCGGCCGGCAACGCACCCGACCTGCACGCGGTCTACCCGGGCAACGGCAGCGCGATGTCGATGGTCCAGCTGAGCAAGGCCAACCTGCTCGCCGACCTCAGCTCCCAGTCCTGGACGCAGAAGATCCCGACCGGCTTCAAGGGCGCCTTCCAGCAGGACAGCAAGACGTTCATCTTCTCGCCCGGCACCAGCGTGCTCGGCGCGATCTACAACAAGAAGGCGTTCGCGAGCGCCGGCGTCGAGATCCCGACGACCTGGTCGGAGCTGCTGTCGGTCTGCGACAAGCTGAAGAAGAAGGGCATCGTGCCGATCGCCCTCGGCGCACAGACGCCGTGGGTGACGCAGCTGATCGACTATGCGCTGGTCCCCGGCACGGTCTATGCGAAGACGCCCGACTTCGACGACAAGATGACCGCCGGCAGCGCGTCGTTCGCCGACTCCGGCTGGGCCGACGCGATGGACAAGTACCTGGAGCTGCAGAAGAAGGGCTTCTTCAACGACAACCCGAACGGTACGACGTACGAGCAGGCGACCTCGATGGTCGGCACCGGCAAGGCCGCGATGGCCGTCCAGGTGTCCGCCGTCCTGCAGGCGTTCCGGGCCGCGTCGCCGACGCCGGACGACCTGGGCATGTTCCCGTTCCCGGCGACGGATGTTGCCGCCGACAACTGGATCCCCGGCGGCGTGGTGGTCGGGATCGCGGTCAGCGCGAAGAGCAAGAAGGCCGAGCAGGCGAAGAAGTTCATCGAGTACTGCGGACAGCCGGAGAACGTCAATGCCTGGGCCGAAGCGGTCGCGTGCGTGCCGCTGTACTCCGAGGGTGACGCCAAGGTGGACCCGGTGCTGACGTCGTTCCTGCCGTATCTGAAGGACAACAAGGCCGTTCCGTTCATGGACCAGCGCTGGCCGAATGCCGAAGTACAGCCGACGCACTTCGCCGTCGTACAAGAGCTGCTCGGCGGCAAGACCACGGTCCAGGGTGCGTTGAAGAAGATGGACGAGGCCTACCGGAAGTCCGCATGACGGCAACCGCACAGGTCGTACGCCGCGACGCCGTCAAAGCCCCCCGGCGTCGCAGCGGGATCGTGCCGCCCTGGTGGTTCGCGGTGCCGGCGTTGCTCGTCTATGCGCTGGTGGTGCTGTATCCGGCGCTGTCCGGTGCGGGGTCGGCGTTCACCGACTGGTCCGGCGTCGGCGCCCAGCGTTCGTTCGTCGGCGTGGACAACTTCACGCAGTTGTTCCACGACGACCAGGCTCTCGGGGCGTTGCGCAACACGTTGTTCCTGACCATCGCGATCGTCGTCGTCCAGAACGGGATCGGGTTGCTGCTCGCGCTCGGCGTCCATACCGGGATCAAGAGCCGGATGGTGTTGCGGGTGATCTTCTTCGCGCCGGTCGTGGTCAGTCCGGTGATGGTGTCGTTCCTGTGGAAGTACGTCTACAACCCGGCTCCGGACGCGGGGCTCAACGCCGCGCTGAACGCGATCGGGCTCGGCTCGTTGCGACAGGACTGGCTCGGTAATCCGTCGCTGGCGATCTGGTCGGTCGCGTTCACGGTGATCTGGCAGTGCGCCGGGTACTCGATGGTGATCTTCCTGGCCGGTCTGGAAGGCGTCCCGCAGGAGCTGCTCGAGTCCGCGATGGTGGACGGCGCCGGGATCCTGGCGCGGTTCCGGCACATCACCTGGCCGTTGCTCGCACCGGCGGTGACGATCAACGTGATGCTGTCGACGGTGGGCGGGCTGACCTTGTTCACGCAGATCATCGCGATGACGAACGGCGGGCCGGGCTACGCGACGGACACCCTGTCGACGGTCCTGTACAAACAGGCCTTCGTCTTCGGGAAGTTCGGCTACAGCACGGCAGTCGCGCTCGTACTCGCGATCTTCGTCGCGGCGGTGTCGTTCATCCAGATCGGGTACCTGCGATCGAGGGAGACGACGGCATGAAGTACCGCCCGCGCACCTTCGCACTCGAGATCCTGATGATCGCGGTGGCGATCGCGTTCCTCTTCCCGGTGTACGCGCTGGTCACGTTGGCGTTCAAGGATCCGGGACAGATCGCGAACAAGCCGCTGTCGTTGCCTTCGCCTCCTTCTTTCGGGAGCTTCGGCGAGGCCTGGCAGTCGGCCGACCTCGGGTCCGCGCTGCTGAACAGCACGTTGATCACCGTGACCAGTGTGCTGGTGCTGATCGCGCTCGGCTCACTGGCGGCGTACTTCCTGGCCCGGACGGCGTCGCGGCTCAGCTACAGCCTCTACATCCTGTTCCTGGTCGGCATCATCCTGCCGTTCCAGCTCGGAATGATTCCGCTGTACCAGCTGGTCAACAACCTCGGTCTGCTCGGGACGTACCAGGGCATGATCCTCTTCTACACCGGGATCCAGCTGCCCTTCACGGTCTTCCTGTACACCGGCTTCATCCGCTCGTTGCCCGCCGACTACACCAACGCGGCCCTGATCGACGGAGCCTCGCATCTGCAGGCGTTCGCCCATGTGATCTTCCCGTTGTTGCGCCCGATCACCGGCACCGTGCTGATCCTCAACGCCGTTCACATCTGGAACGACTTCTTCACTCCACTGCTCTACCTCGGTGGATCCGGCCGCGAGACGGTCCCGGTCCGGGTCTTTGCCTTCGTCAACGAATACACGTCCAACTACGGCCTGGTGGCGGCCGGCCTGGTCCTCGCGGCCCTGCCGATCCTGGTCGTGTTCCTGATCCTCCAGCGGTACGTCATCCGTGGCTTCTCCAGTGGCCTGAAGGGATAACTGTGGCCCTCCCACCCCGCCTGGCGGCGGTCCTCGCCGATCCGCCCAGGGCATACTCACCCGCGCCGATCTGGTGGTGGAGCGGTGAACCACTCGACCCGGCGCGGTTGCGGTGGCAGTTGGAGCGGTTCGTCGAGGGTGGCGTATACCAACTCGTCGTACTGAATCTGGCGCCGGCCGGGACAGACCACGGGTGCGACGCGGACGATCCGGCGTTCTTCTCCGAGCGGTGGTGGGAGATCTTCCTCGGGGTCTGCGACGACGCGGCCGAGCTGGGCGTCTCGCTGTGGTTCTACGACCAGTTGGGGTTCTCGGGCGCGGACATCCAGGCACGGTTGGTGGCCAGACAGCCGGCGTACGCCGGTCGACGGCTCGACCGGCTGACCGTGACGGGGACCGGGCGGCTGGAGCTGAGGTGTCCTGCCGGCGGTCGTGCGATCTCGGCGTTGCTGGAGCCTACGGACGGCGGCGCTTCGTCCGTCACGGCCTGCGCCGACGACGGCGTGGAGTGCGAGGCACCGATGGAGTCGCGGCTGTCCTTGTTCTACGAGACGGACCACGGGTTCGACTACCTGAGCCCGACAGCCTGTACGGCGTTACTCGACCAGGTGCACGGGGAATTCGAGCGGCGGCTGGGGGACCGGCTCGGCCGCGTGGTCGTCGGGTCGTTCCAGGACGAACTACCGTCGGTCCCGAACTGGTCGGCCGACTTCCTCGACCGGTTCGGCACCCGCTACCGGTACGACCTCCGGGACCGGCTCGGCGCCCTGTGGGATTCCGCCGTACCCGATGCCGGTCAGGTTCGGCGGGACTATCACGCGCTGCGGGCCGCGTTGGCGGAGGAGGCGTTCTTCCAGCCGCTGCACGCGTGGCACGAGAAGCACGGGCTGGTCGTCGGGTGCGACCAGCAGGACCCGGCGCGGGCGGGGCGGCCGGTCGAAGGCGTCCAGCTGTACGCCGACTACGCGCGAACGCACCGGTGGTTCAGTGCCCCGGGCTCGGACCACCACGGGGATGCGCGGATCCACTCGTCCCTGGCCCATCTGTACGAGCGGCCGCGGACGTGGATCGAGGCGTTCCACTCGACCGGGTGGGGCGGGACGCTGGAGGAGACGTTCGACTGGCTGTTGCCGTGGTTGCGGACCGGGGCGACGCTCTACAACCCGCACGCGGTCTACTACACGACCCGGGCCGGGTGGTGGGAGTGGGCGCCGCCTTCGACGGACTGGCGACAGCCGTACTGGCGTCACCACAAGTCGTTCGCGGATGCCGTGACGCGGCTGTGCGCTGCCCTGTCGTTGGGGCGGCACGTGTGCGAGGTCGCCGTACTGTTCCCGAACGCGACGGCGCAGGCCGATCTCGGGCTGGACGGGCCTGGCCCGGACGGTGTGCGGGCGCAGGAGGTGTACCGGGAGCTGATCGGCGACGCCACCTGGTTCGCGCCCGAGCTCGGGGTGCTCGATCGGGCGCGGATCGACGCGGACGTGATCGATGACGACTCGCTGGCCGGTGCCGAGGTGGGCGACGGACCTCGGTTGTTCATTGCCGATGAGGCCTATTCGGCTGTGGTGCTGCCTGCGACGACCGTTCTCGAGAACGCTGTGGTGGAACGGCTGGCAGAGTTCGTTGCCGCCGGAGGTCTGGTAGTTGCTGTCGGCACCGTTCCCGATCGTCTGGATCGCGGCGACGTCGTGCTGGTGGCCGAGGCCGCCGACGTGCCGGCCGCGCTGAGCCGGGTGCAGCGCCGGGTCGAGGCGGACGTGCCGGTCCTCACCCGCGAGGTCGACGGCGCCCTGGTCGTGTTCGTGCCGGCCGCCGAGTGGGGTGCCACCCGGATCGCCGGCGGACCGGTAGGACGCGGGATCAGCCACGAGTGGGCGAGCGTGGGCTACGACTTCGATCCCGACCGCTACCACCGCGAGGTGACGCTCCGGGTCGATGCCGCGCCAGGCCCGCCACTTCTGGTGGATCCCTTCGGTGGTACACCGAAACCCCTTGTCTATAAGCTGGATAGCGGGTTCATGTCGGTCGTCGTGCCTTTTGAGGCTGGTCCGGCCGCGCTGGTCGTGTTTGCCGAGGGCAACGCTGAGGCCGTGGCCGAGGAGCCGGGTGAGTGGAGCCGGACGTCGCTGGATGGCGACTGGGATGTCGCGCTGATTCCCACGCTGGACAACACCTGGGGTGACTTCGCCTGGCCGGCATCGTCCCCGTCGGATGAGGTTGTCGTCGAACGGTGGGCGCTCCAGCATCGAGTCGAGGGATCAGCCGATTGGCTGCCGGCGCAGGCCACCTTCGGTCCGCATGGTCTGATCGAGGGTCAGCCGGTGGAGTACTCCGAGCGGCTGGGAATCCACAAGGACCACATCCACCACCACGCCCTCGGACCGAAGGGCCATGTCCCGGAGGACTTCCTGGACTTCGGTATGGTTGCCGCAGGCAACACGGTCTCCTTTACTGCCACCTTCACGCTGGCAGTGGACCTGGTGTCGACCGTGGTGGTCGGAGCTCCCGCGGCCAAGGAGCTGCTGATCGACGGTCAGCCACTGCCGATCTCCGACGCGGGCGGCAACTTCGGCTCGGTCCAGACTGACCTTCGAGCCGGCATACATCAGCTCGAACTCCGGCTGACCCCTTCGGAAGACATCCCGCTGCGCGCCAACGTCGCCTTCGTCCGCGATCCGGCAGCCTACCGCCGGCCCGAATGGATCGTAGCCGCAGAGCCACCAGCCCCCGGAACCGCGATCCGCTTCAGCACTACCGTCGTACCGACCGAGGAGACCGAGCTGACGCTCACCGCTTGGGGCGCCGCCCGCTTGCTGGTCAACGGCACGGAAGTCGGCCGTCAAGGCGGCTTCATGCCGTACGAGCGCACGACTCCGCGAGTACGCCGGTACGACGCAGCCGCGGCGCTGCGACCGGGGATCGAGAACACCGTGACGATCGAGGTCACCAGGCCAACTCCGATCCTGGTCGACGGGCTGGTGTTCTCCGACCACGACTGGCAGGCGTCCGTCGATAGCGCGGCCCTCCCGACCGTACGACGCCGGCCACAGCACCGCGCGCCGGCCGATCTGTACCTCACCCGCCGCCCACATCCACTCCCCGCAGCCGCCTGGCTCGACGCCACGCCCACCACGACCGAGCCGCAGGTTTCCACGGTCGAGGCTGTCACTTTCGCCGTACCTCGGACGTCGCCGGACCGGATCGAACACCTGCGCTTCGACCTGCCACCCGGCACGACCACGGTCGAACTCGACGTCGCGGGCGAGGCCGTTCTGGCGATCGACGGGACTCAGGTGGCCAGCGGATCAGGTCGGCTGACCGCCGCGGTGAGCGCCGGTGGTCAGGTCTGCGTACTGACGGTCCTGACCACGCCCGGTCACGAAGCTGGGGCCGCCCTCAACGGCCCGATCCGGGCGACGGTCGGTCGAGGGAGGATGCCGTTGGGCAACTGGGAAGACCACGGCCTGTCCGAGTTCAGCGGCGGTGTTCGTTACGTGCGCGAGGTCGATCTCCCCACCGCCGAAGCCCTCCACCTGGACCTCGGCCGGGTGCGAGGAACCGCCGAAGTCTTCGTGGACGGGGTGAGCGCAGGCGACCGCTTCTGTTCGCCGTACACCTTCGATCTGACCTCGTTCACCCCAGGGCGCCACACCCTCGCGATCGAGGTGTTCAACACCGCAGCGCCGTACCTGAACGCCGTCAGCCCGACGCATTTCGTCTTCCCCGGCCAAACCACCTCAGGTTTGCTCGGCCCGGTAGCGCTGGTCAGTACACCTCGATCCGGTCGAGGCTGATGACGGTATTGCTGGAGGCGGCGTTCTTGTCGCCGGTGACGCGGACCTTCAAGGTGTGCGGGCCGGCGGGCAGGACCGGGGTGATGTACATCAGCTGCTCGCCGACGCGGATCGAGCTGTAGTAGTCGATGCGTTGCTCGGCGCCGCCGTCGACGGAGATGGCGGCGATACCGTTGCCGACATCGGCGACGCTGAGGAGGGCGGCCCGGGTGCCGGTGAAGCTGATGGTTGCCGTGGCGTTCACCGCGTTGCTCCAGTGGTCGTTGCCCCAGAAGCACTGATTGCCGCAGCCCGAGCCGGAGCTCCAGGCACCGGCGTACGCAACCGTCGCGTCGGTGTCGTTGATCCAGTAGTTGGAGGAACCCGGATCGCCGGAGGGCAGGGTCTGGGTGGCGCCGGCTGCCAACGGGCGGCCCAGGTTGGGCGTGCCGTCGGCGTTCCAGGTGATCTTCTGTACGCGCGTCGTCCGGTACGAGTACGTGTAGGTGCTGGTGTTCTTGCCGTGGTACGCGATCCAGTCCTCGCTACCGTCCGGCGACTTGAAGAACGAGTGGTGGCCAGGTCCCCAGACGCCGGTCTCGTCGTTGCGCGAGAAGATCGGGCCGGGATGCTGGACCCAGTTCGACGCGACCATCGGGTCGGCGCCGTTCGCGATGCTCTTCATCCACAGTTGGTAGTCCGGCTTGCCGGTGTCACACGTCGAGTAGGTGAGGAACGTACGCGCGGCGCCGTACAGCGGAGTCGGCCCTTCCCGCACTTCGGTGCAGCCGCCGTCGGCCGGAATCGCGACCCGGTCGCCGGTGGCCGTCCAGGGGTTGCTCATCCGGACGATGTACAGCTGCGCCGGTCCACCCTGACCACGGCCCGGTCCGGTCCAGACGAAGTACTGCTGCCCGTTGACGGTGATCGGCTCGCCGTCGATCGCATACTCGCCGAAGTCGGCGATCTTCGCCTTGAAGGTGTACGGGCCGAGCGGGTCGTCGCCGGCCGACTCGAGCACGTACATCCGGTGGTTGGCATCAACGCCGTCAGAGGCGGTGTAGTAGATGTACCAACGGCTCCCGACATGGCGGAACGCCGGCGCCCACATCTGCGTGTTCCGGCTCGTGTCCGAGTCCCGCCACACCACCTGCTCAGGCTGCACCAGCAGCGTCGCGAGACTCGTCGAGGACCAGATCCCGATCCGGTCGCCACGAGTGGTCGCAACGTAGTACTTCCCGTTGTAGAACATCAGCGAAGGATCCGCCGACGGATTCACCGGATTCCGGAAGTTCTGTGAAGCCACCACATGCTCCTGTGGTTCGACGGCAGGTGCCGGACCGGCCAGTACGCCGGTCAGCAGGACGGCGAGCATCGTGCAGAGAGCAGCGCGAAGAAACCTCATGGCACACCTCTCGAACCGTGGGGCGTCGGTCCAAGCCCTCACCCCGGGTGAAGCGAGGGTTGGTTGGGTTTGCTGTTCTATGCCACATTTACCATCGTTGTAAACCCTTCACATCAGGATCGAAACACCCCGCGGAACCGCCACTCACCGACCGGCGTCGTAGGGCACATGAAGCTCAAGGTCCGGGTCGTGCACTACCACTGTCAGGGGCGCGACTGCTGGTATGCCGATATCGACGACGCTGACGACCGTCAGCCCGACGACCCGTTCTGGTACGCCGACGGCTGCCGGACGCAGGCCGAAGCGCTGTCCCGGGCGTGCACCGAACTGGCCGCCCTCGACCAGGCGCTTGCCGCAGGCACCCTCCCGGCCCGGATCAGCGCGCAGACCGCCGCCGCCTGATCAAGGCTCGGCAACTACTGGGCGCGATCCCTGGCCGGGCGGGTGAGCGACCGGCATCATGGGGCGATGCTCGGGGAATCAGGCGGCACCACCGGCAACGCGACGATCGAGCAGATCGGCCGGCGCCGGACCTTCACCAGGACCCTTCAGATCGCCGTCGTACTCGCGGTCGTCCAATGGCCGATGCGCTCCGCAGTGCACGAAGCCGTGCCGGGGGCCGTCTGTGAGGTGCCCGGTCGGCTCTCGCTGCTGGTCGACGGGTTGTTCATCATGGCCTACGTCTACGCGGCGTACCGGGCCTACAAGTACGTCAAGTTCGTCAATCGCCAATCCTGGCAGCGAATCGCGGCAGTCGGGGCGCTGCTGGTCATCGCCGCCGCCATCCTCGACGTGGTCGAAGACCTCACCCTGTGGAACGACCTCAACCAATCCTGCGCCGATCTCTCGATCGGCACGATCACCTGGCTGATGCGGGCGCTCGGTCTGGTCGGTGCGCTCGTACTCGCGGTGTCCCTGTTCGCGACGAGCCGCCTCGGCCAGCAGAAGTTGTACGGCGTTGAGCCCGAGCCGCCGGCCACCTTCCGGCGGCCTCCGATCGACGGCAAGGACACCGGCCGGCTCGTGATCACGTGTTCGGGTGGTGGCATCCGGTCGGCGTCGTTCTGTCTCGGCGCACTCCAGCTCCTCCGCGAGCGAGGCCTGTACGACAAGGCATCGACGGTGATCGGTGTCAGCGGCGGCGGTTACATGGCGGCCGCCTTCCATGTCCTGCGCCGTACCTGCACGGATCCGTTCTCGTCCGGATCCCCAGAGCTGGCGAGGCTGCGGCGGCAGACCCGCTACCTGTTGGCGGGCGGTCGCGCGATGTTCCGGGCCGCGCTGTCGGTGCTGTTCGGACTGGTCGTCAACCTGTTGCTGATCGGCATCACGCTGCGCGCGATCGCGTGGGTGCTCGGCTGGTTCCTCGCCGATCAGAAGGTGATCACCCGCGGGTACACCGAGATCCACGTCTACTGGCGGCCGGACGGCTCCTGGTCCTTCATCATCCTGTCGGTGTTCCTGCTCGCGGTCAGTGCGGCGACATTCGTGATCGAGAAGGTGTGGGATCGCTGGGCGCGGATGCCCGATGTCGTCCGCACGATCCTGACCACGATCGGCAACTTCACCCTCAAGTACGGCGTACCCGTCGCGGTCCTGCTGCTCGGCGTACCGGGTGGTCTCTACCTGCTCGGCCAGTTGCCCGGCGACTCGAGTCTGCCGTCCGCCTTGCTGGCGTTGGTCGATCCAACGAAACAGGGTGTCGCGTCGTTCAGTGCCTTGGTCATCGTCCTGATCGGTCTCGGCCGGTCGGTGTGGAACGGGCTCGCGGTCGAGGGGAAGGCGGCGACCGGGATCCGCGCCCGGCTGCTCTCGTTCGCGCGGACCAAGCTCGCGCCATGGGCCGGCAGCGCGATCATCGTGATCGCCGCGATCATCGTTCTGCTGCGCTGGACCGGCGGCTACGCGATCGACCCGACGTACCAGGACTGGAACGTCGCCTGGATCCTGGCCGGGATCGCCGTCGCGATCAAGGTGCTCACCGACGCGAACCGGACCTCGCTGCACTCCTTCTATCGGGAGCGGTTGTCGCGGGCGTTCCTGGTCGAGCGGAAGCCGAACGGTCCGGCGGTCGCGCTCGACTATCACCTGCGGCTGCGGTACTCGGAGTGGGCGAAGCCGGTCGAGGGCGGTCCACAGCTCGTCATCGCCGGCGTCGCGAACGTCGAGGACGCGGATTTCGTACCGACGCAGCGCGACTGCGTCCCGTTCATCTTCGACGCCGAGCGGATCGGGATCGTGGGGGACAGGTCGCTGCCGGACGGTGGGCGTCGTCTCACGGACGATTACGAGCGGGAGGCCGACGTACTGAAGCGCGAAGTGACGGTGCCGGCCGCGATGGCGATCAGTGGTGCCGCACTCAGCCCGCTGACCGGTCGGGTGAACGGGCGGACCAGACCGGTCCGGCTGTTGCTCGCCGTACTGAATGCGCGGCTGGGTGTGTGGCTGCCGAACCCGTACTGGAACAACCACGACCAGCCCGCGTTCCCCGACGTCCAAGGCTTCTTCCCGAAGATCCGCCGGTACGTCGGAAGCGTGATCGACAAGCCCGGTCCGTATCGGTTGCTGCACGAGGCGGTCGGTTCACCGTCGATGTACGAGCGCCGGATCTACGTCACCGACGGCGGGCACTACGACAACCTCGGGCTGGTCGAGGCGCTGCGTCGCAAGCCCGCGCAGGTGATCGTGATCGACGCGTCGAACGACGCCGAGGACCGGTTCACCGCACTGGCCGAGGCGATCGCGACCGCGCGGATGGATCACGGGATCCAGGTCGACATCGACCCGGCGCCGATGATCCGCGGGTCGAAGCCGCGGGCGGACCGGCCCTGGGCCTACGGCATCGCGACGCATCCGCTGGTCGACGGTGACGAGAAGCCGTACAAGACCGAGATCTTCTTCGTGAAGGCGGTGCTGGCCGGTCACCTCGAGTGGGACCTGGAGCAGTACGCCGTCGAGCACGCGGACTTCCCGCGGCGGACCACCGGCGACCAGTTCTACGACGAGTGGGACTTCGAGGCCTATCGAGCTTTGGGGTACGAGCTGACCCAGGCGCTCACCGATCACCACCGGGTCGCCGATCGGTTGGCAGACCTGTGACGCGCGGTATGTGCTCCAGTTACACGCCGTAGGCAACGAGCGGAATGCCCTTTATCTGTGGATAACCGCTGTGATCTGTGGACGAGGCAACGAAAGCCGATGCGGATGCACGTGCAGTCCGCCTGGTGAGCGGATGCTTGCCGTACCACGATGCTGATGGTGTGATGTGTCCCTGTGAGCCGGGTGAAACTTTACGAAGATTTAGCCGTAACACCCGGCGAGCCAGGTCGTTGATCTGTCAGACAGTTCTCGATCAGCGGATCGCTGGGGAATCCGGAGGGACCCGCTCGTGCACCGATTCAACTCACCACCCGACTGGCCTGAGCCGCCGAGTGACACCTGGCGCCCGCCGCCGGGCTGGGAGCCCGACCCTGAGTGGCCGGACGCGCCGGTCGGCTGGGGCTTCTGGCTGAACCGCAACGGTCGCCCGGCCATCGGTCCGATCGGCGCTTACGGGGCTGTCGACGCCGGCCGCCTCGAGCTCGCCGCCGTCGATCCCGCCATGGTCCTCATGCACTCCTGACACACCGCTTCCCTCGGCTCCCGCCTGCTACCCAGCAGCGGGAGCCGAACCACGTCCGGGGTAGTTGTAGCGATGGGGCTGGCCGGGTTCGGTCGAAGGGTGGCGCGTTCTTATCGTCTTCTGGTGTTATGTTATCAGCGTAGATAACACTGATCTGGGAGGCGTTGCGTGGTGGGACCTGGCTGGATCGGCATCGACCTCGGCACGCAAAGTGTGCGCGCCGTACTGGCCGACGTCGATGGTGCCGTCCTCGCGCACGCAAGCCGTCCACTCACCAGCCACCGCGGCGGCGCACGGCATGAGCAGGACCCCCAGTCCTGGCTCGACGCCGTCGATGTGCTCCTCACCGAGGTTACGTCAGGCCCGATCGAGGGCCTTTCCATCTGTTCCACGTCCGGCACCTTCCTCCTGACCGACCTCGCCGGCCGCCCGGTCACCCCGGCACTCATGTACGACGACGCCCGCGCGGCCGCCCGTCGCGATCGCATCGTGGACGCCGACCCGGACCGCTGGGCGACCGCGATGCAACCGACCTGGGCGCTCCCGAAGATCCTCGACCTGGTCGCGGACGGTTATGACCTCGCGAACCATCGAGTCGTTCACAGCGCCGACTTCGTCGCAGCCCATCTCGTCGGCCATCCGGTCGCCACCGACACCAGTCACGCGCTCAAAACCGGGTACGACCTGATCGCGAACACCTGGCCGACCGCCGCCTTCGACAAGCTCGGTCTCCCGAGCACCGCGTTCCCCGACGTCGTCCTCCCCGGAACCGAACTCGGCCGCACCCCCGCCGGCGTCCCGGTTTACGCCGGCATGACCGACGGCTGTGCCGCCCAGATCGCCGCCGGCGCCCTCACTCCCGGCGCCTGGAACTCGGTCCTCGGTACGACACTCGTCCTCAAAGGCGTCAGTAAAGACCTGCTCGTTGACCCCACCGGCGCCGTCTACAGCCACCGCCACCCGGACGGTGGCTGGCTTCCCGGCGGCGCGTCCAGCACGGGCGCCGGCGTACTCACCGAGCTCCTGCCCGGCGCCGACCTCGACGCGCTCGACCAGGCAGCCCGCGCCCTGGGCCCGATCGACGCGGCGATCTACCCGATCACCAAGACCGGCGAACGGTTCCCCTTCGTCGCACCCCAGGCCGAACGCTTCACCCTCGGCGCGACTCCTGACGACCTGCACACGTACGCCGGTGTGCTGCAAGGAGTCGCGTTCATCGAGCGACTCGCCTTCGAGCACCTGGTCAGCCTCGGCGCCGACCCGGTCCGCTCGGTCTCGCTGACCGGTGGCGCAACCCGCAGCGGCTACTGGAATCAGCTCCGCTCCGACGTCCTCGGCGTACCGGTGGAGCTCCCGGCTGTGCCGGACCCGGCCTTCGGCATGGCCGTCCTGGCCGCAGCTGCCGGCGCCGGGCTCACCGAGACGGCGAGAAGAATGGTCCGCGTGGATCACGTACTCGAACCGCGCCAACAATCGCTTGATGAGCTGTACGGCGAGTTCGTTGCCGAGCTGGACCGGCGGGGGTACCGCGGATGAGGACCACGATCGTGCTGGCCCGGCATGGGCGAACCGAATGGCACCACGGCAACCGGTACACCGGCTCCACGGACCTTCCGATCGACGAGGTCGGCGTACGGCAGGCGGAGCATCTGAGGGAGTGGGCGGCCGACTTCGGGCCGGACGCGTTGTGGTGTTCACCGATGCTCCGGGCTCGGCAGAGTGTCGCGCCGACCGCGCGGGCGCTCGACCTGGAGCCGACCGTCGACGGGCGATTGCGGGAGGTCGACTTCGGTTCGGCCGAGGGCAAGATGCTGGGCGAACTGCCGCCGGCGGTGGCGAAGGCGTTCCAGCTCGACCCGGTCCGCGACCACTTTCCTGGTGGTGAGGATCCGGCCGAAGCGGCTGATCGGGCGCATGAGGTGTTCGCGGAGATCGGGCGCCGGCACGAGGGACAGAAGGTGCTCGTCGTCGCTCACAACACGCTCATCCGGCTGCTCGTGTGCAGGGTGCTGGGGCTGCGGCTGAACGACTACCGCAGACTGCTTCCTGCGCTCGGTCCCGCGGCGCTGGTGCGTTTCCGGTGGCAGGACGGCACAGTGGGTCTCGAGGCGTACAACCTTCCAGCACGACGTTTGGAGACCCTGGCATGACATCGGATGTCGACGGTGACACCACCGAACTGAGCCGACCCGCCCGCCGGCAGGCAGAGATCGCGGCGTACGTCGTCGAGCACGGCTCGGTCTCGGCCAACGATCTGGTCGAGGCGTTCGGGGTGAGCGTGATGACGGTGCACCGCGACCTGGACGAACTCGAGCGCCAAGGCGTGGTGCGCAAGTACCGCGGCGGGGTGAGCGCGCAGCCGACGAGCGTGTTCGAGAGCAACGTGGCGTACCGGCTGAACACCGCGACCGCCGAGAAGGCGGCGCTGGCCCGGCACGCCCGCGCGATGATCGAGCCCGGGATGTCGGTGATGCTCGACGACTCGACCAGTGCACTCGCGTTGGTCGAGCTCTTCGAGGGCATCACTCCGTTGACGGTGGCAACGAACTTCCTCCCCGCGATCAGCAAGCTGGCCGAGCTCCGCGACATCACTCTCCTTGCTCTGGGCGGGATCTACTCACCAACCCACGACTCCTTCGGCGGCATGCCGTGCGCGGAAGCCGTCGAGGCCCTGCACACCGACTTTCTCTTCTGCTCGGTCTCCGCGGTGTCGCCGACCCATGCGTTCCACCAGGAAGAGGAAATAGTCCTGGTCAAACGCGCCATGCTGCGAGCCGCCAAAACCAAGGTCCTCCTGGTCGACCACGCCAAACTCCAACGCACCGCCCTACACCGCCTGGCCCCGCTGACGGACTTCGACGTAGTCGTAGTAGACGAGAAAACGCCCGAAGACCTGATCACCCCCCTACGCGACGCCGGCGCCAACGTAGAAGTAGCCAAACTATGACCGCGCCCAACCCCGCCCGAGATCGCCTCGGCTCACCGCCCGCCTCTGGGCCCGGCAAGCTCGGCTCACCGCCCGTCTCTGGGCCCGTCAAGTTCAGCTCGCCGCCCGCCTCTGGGCCCGGCAAGCTCAGCTCGCCGCACGCCTCTGCGCCCGGCAAGCTCAGCTCAGCTACCTCCGAGGCGGCTTCTTCTTTCTTTCATGTGAACCCACGGACAGCTGGTTGAGGTAGTGGAGGAGGGGCGTATGGACGTTGGGGTGGATGTTGGCACCACAGTCACGAAAGCTGTTGCCTTCGACGAGACCGGTCGCCCACTGGCCGAGGCATCCCGGCCCACCCGCCTGGTCCGCCCGTCAACCGGCCGCTTCGAACACGACACCCAGGAGGTCGTTGCCTCAGTCAACGAAGTGATCGCCGAGCTGGCCGCCACAGTAGGAACCAATCCCGGCGTACTGGCGATCACCGCCCAAGGCGACGGCCTCTGGCTACTCGACCCCGACGGCACCCCCACCCGCCCGGCCATCTCCTGGCTGGACGCCCGCAGCAGCACCATCCTCGGCCGCTGGACCACCGATGGCGTAGCCGAGCACGTCTTCCGGCGCTCCGGCAACCGCATGTTCCCCGGCGCCTCGGGCCCTCTCCTAGCCGCCGTACTCGCGGAAGAGCCCGACGTCATCGCCCGAGCCGGCACCGCGGCGTACTGCAAAGACGTCGTCATGCAACAACTGACCGGCGTCCGCGCAACCGACGTGTCAGACGCCTCCGCGCCCTTCCTCGACCCACGCACCAACGAGTACGACGACGAGGCCCTGACAGCAACCGGCCTCGCCAACCTCAAACACCTCCTGGCTCCCGTCGCACCAACGGGACCCGTCGGCGAGCTTCGCAACCAGCAAACCGGCATGGCCCCAGGCACCAGAGTCTCCGCGGGACCGTACGACCTCCCGGCCGCGGCCGCCGGCGTAGGCGTCGACCAACCCGGCGACGCCCTCCTGACCGTAGGCACCACCCTCGCCTGCCAGGTAGTCACCCGCGACCTACCCGTCGACGACGAACCCGCCGGCCTCTTCCTAGGCACTTGGACCCCAGGCGTCTGGCTCCGAGCCATGCCCGCCATGGTTGGTACGGCGGCCCTCGACCGAGTTCTCGCCCTAGTAGGGGTCGGCACCGACGACCTACCCAAACTCCTGGCCGACAGCCCACCCGGCGCAAACGGCGTGACCGTCCTCCCCTACCTCTCCGAAGCCGGCGAGCGAGCCCCCTTCGTAGACACCCGCGCTCGCGGCACCATCGACGGCCTCTCCGTCTCCACCACAACGGCCGACCTCATCCGCGCCACCTGCGAAGGCATCGCGTACGCCGCCCGCCACTGCCTGGACGCTGCGGGCTGGACCGGCCGGGTGACCGTCTGCGGCGGAGGTGCCCGCAGCAAGGAATGGACCCAGATCCTCGCGGACGTCCTCAACGCGCCCCTCCACACTGCAGAGGCCGAGCAGGTAGCCGCGCGTGGTGCAGTGATCTGCGCCCGCCGCGCGATCGACCCGGACAGCGCCGGACCGGGATGGATCGCGGAGACCCGTCAGGTCGATCCCGACCCGACCCACGCAGCCTTCTACGCCGAGGGATACGACCACTACCTGCGCCGGATCGAGGCGGCCCGCCCGCGCTGGTCCGACCCAGCACCCACTTTTACTCCAGGAGTTCAATGAGAACCGTCACGACTTTGCTCGCGGGTGACCACTTCGTCCGGAACGAACTTCTCGTCAAGGCGCTGTCCTCCCTCGAGGACGTCAGCTTCGACTTCCGCGAGGTCACGCTGCCCTGGCCGCTCACGCCGTACGGACGGGTCGCCGAGGTGGACGAGGCGAGTGATGCCGAGGACCAGTTGATCGAGGCCCTGGCCGGGGTCGAGTTGGCGATCACCCAGATGGGTCCGTTCACCGAGCGGGTGCTGGGCTCCGCACCGGACCTCAAGTTCCTGGTCGTCTGCCGCGGCGGGCCGGTCAACGTCAACGTGCCGGCGGCAACCAAACGCGGGATCATGGTTGCCTCCACGCCCGGACGCAACGCAACCGCCGCCGCCGAACATGCGATCGCGCTGACGATGGGTGCCCTACGCAACCTCCCTCGGCTGCAACGCACCCTCGAGCAGGGGGAGTGGCGCAGTGACCTCTATGCGTACGACGAGTGCGGCCTCGAGCTCGACGGCTCGACGGTCGGCCTGATCGGGTACGGCGCGATCGGGCAACGAGTCGCCCGGGTGATGCTTGCCTTCGGCGCGCAGGTCCTCGTCGCGGATCCCTTTGTCGACAAGGCTCCTGAAGGTATCGAGCTGGTCGAACTCGAGGACCTGCTGCGAAGGTCCGACGTGGTCAGCCTGCACGCCCGGCTGACCGACCAGACCCGCGGCATGATCGGAGCCGACCAGATCGCGCTGATGCCACGAGGCGCCGTACTCGTGAACACGGCTCGCGGCGGCCTGCTCGACTACGATGCGACCGTGGATGCGCTGGAGTCCGGCCAGCTCGGTGCGGCCGCCTTCGACGTCTTCCCGGCCGAGCCGGTGCCCGCGGGGAGTCGGTTGCTGACGGCACCAAATATTGTGATGACCCCGCACCTGGCCGGTGCAACCAAGCAGACCGCCCTTCGAGCCGGCTCGATCGCCGCCGAAGCGGTTGCCGCGTACCTCGCCGGGAAGGACCCGGTAGGACTGGTCTCCGCCTAGTCGGGGCACAGGAGACTCCATGAAGTTGGCAACATCCACCACCTGGACCGAGCTGCTGCTGCTTCTGATCGCGTTCGTGTTGTCGATGGTCATCGGCATCGAGCGGCAGGTGCGGCAGAAGAGCGCGGGGATGCGGACGCACACGCTGGTCGGCACCGGGGCCGCGCTCTTCACGCTTGTTTCGGGCTTCGGCTTCGACGCCGTCCTCGGTACGGATGTCAACCTCGACCCGTCCCGGATCGCGGCGCAGGTCGTCTCCGGCGTCGGCTTCCTCGGCGCCGGGGTGATCTTCATGCGCCGCGATGTCGTCCGCGGGCTCACCACCGCGGCAACGATCTGGATGACCGCGGCGATCGGGATGGCTTGCGGTGCAGGGATGCCGGTGCTCGCGGTCGCCGCGACCTTGCTGCATCTGATCGCGGTCGGTCCGTTCAGCCGGCTGGGCCGGTTCCTGCCGTCGCCGGACCGGCGGCGGATCGTGACAGTGCGGTACGACGACGGCGCCGGCGTACTCCGGTCCATCCTGGCGACTGCGACGTCGATGGGCTTCGAGGCCTCGGTGCTCGGCACCGAGGTCCATCGCGACGGCGCGCGGCCGCAGGTGCGCGCCTCGATGCGGTTCACCGGCCGGCCGCCGCTGCAGAACCTTGTGATCGCACTCGACGATCTCGACGGCGTCACCGGCGTCCGGCTGCGCAACGACGACGATGAAGACTGAGCCCCACCCAGGCCGGATGTGATCTTTGTGTGATTTCGATGAGAAAATCACACGGATTCTCTATACGACACCATGAATCGGTGATAATTTCACCGACGTGCCGAACTCTTCGTTGCTCACCGACCTCCGCGCGCTGGCCACCCGGCTGGCGATCGCGGCCGGCGAGGAACTGATGGCCCGTCGGTCGAGTCTGTCGATCGACGCCCCGGGTGTCGAGACGAAGACCTCTGCCAGTGATCCGGTCAGCGTCGCCGACCGGGCGTCCGAGAAGCTGATCACCGACGGTCTGAGCGCGGCCAGGCCAGGCGATGGCCTCCTGGGTGAAGAGGGCGCCGTACGGTCGTCCGACACCGGCCTGACCTGGGTGATCGACCCGCTGGACGGCACGGTGAACTACCTCTACGGCCGCCTCGACTGGTGTGTCTCCATCGCGGTGCGAGACGAAGCCGGTGCACTGGTGGGCGTGGTTCACCAGCCTCGCACCGGCACGACCTGGTCTGCGGTCCGTGACGGTGGTGCTCTTTGCGACGACGTCGTACTGGGTCCGCCGCGGGAGGTCGAGCTCGCCGCCGCGTTGGTGAGCACGGGCTTCTCGTACCTGTCGGACCGTCGCGCCGAACAAGCCGATCACCTTCGCCGCGTGCTGCCCGCCGTACGGGACGTACGGCGGGGTGGGTCCGCCGCCCTTGATCTGTGTTCGGTCGCCGACGGTACGGCGGATGCCTACTACGAACACGTGATCCAGCCATGGGACATCGCCGCCGGTGCCCTGATCGCACGTGAGGCCGGTGCCCAGGTCATCGCCGGGCCCGGAACTCCCTTCCCAGCAGGCGTTCTGGCCGCCGAGCCCGGACTGGCCTCTGCTCTGACCGAGTTGCTCTCCCAACCCATCCCGAGGAGGCCGGTGTGACTGCACTGGACCTGCCGGTCCGGACCCATCCGGACGAACGCAAGGTTGCCGTTGGCAATGATCAGCGAAGGCGCCGGCGGCGGCGTGAGTACGGGTTGTTCGCCCTGCTCGTCGCGCCCAACCTGCTGGTGATCGCCGTCTTCGCGTACTGGCCGATCATCTACAACGCGTTCCTCAGCCTGACCGACTGGAACATGATCGCGGCCCGGCCGAAGTTCGTCGGACTCGCGAACTACGGCCGGACGCTGACCGATCCCGCCTTCCACAAGACCTTGTGGATCACCATCGTTTTCACCGGCCTGATCGTGGTCGGCAGCCTGGTGATCGGGCTGGCGCTCGCGTTCCTCTTCAACCTGCCGTTGAAGGGACGCGGTGCGGTCCGGACGATCGCCTTCGCGCCGCACATCCTGTCCGGTGCCGCGGTCGCGACCATCTGGCTGTTCATCTTCGACCCGGGCTACGGCCTGATGCGGGCGCTGATCGAGCCGTTCGGCGCCGAACCGCCAGACTGGATGAACAACTCCGACTGGGCGCTCCCGGGCCTCGTCATCGTCTACCTGTGGAAGAACGTCGGCTTCGCCGCCCTCATCTACCTGGCCGGTCTGCAGGGACTGCCCAAGGAGCTCGACGAGGCGGCCGCGATCGACGGGGCTTCGACGTGGACCCGGTTCCGGGCGATCAAGCTGCCGTTACTTGCCCCGATCACCTTCTTCCTGCTCATCACCACCGTCATCGGGACCTTCCAGGCCTTCGATGTGATCGCGGTGATGACCGGTGGTGGCCCTGGTGATGCCACCACCACGCTGAGCTGGTCGATCTACAACGAGGGCTTCCAGGCCTTCAACGCAGGTCGCGCGGCGACGTTGTCGATCATCATGTTCGTGATCCTGCTGGTCGTCACCGCGGTGCAGGCCCGGGTGATGGAGAGGCGGGTGCACTACCGATGAAGGTTCGCGCGTTGCAGTACGTCGTACTGGTCGGGGTGGCGGCCGTCTTCCTCGGACCGCTGTACTGGCTGTTGTCGACCGCGTTCAAGCAGCCGGCCGAGATCTATCAGTGGCCGCCGGCCTGGTGGCCGCACTTCACCTGGGAGAACTTCAGCCTGGCGTGGAAGGCCGCGCCGTTCGACCGGTTCTTCCTCAACTCGACGATCATCACGGTCGCCGGGACGGTGCTGAAGGTGGCCAACGCCGTACTCACGGCGTACGCGTTCGCTTATCTACGCTTCCCGTTCAAGAAGGTGCTGTTCTTCTTGGTGCTCGGGGCAATGATGGTGCCGGGCCACGTGACGTTGCTGCCGAACTACTTGACCGTGGCAACACTCGGCTGGATCAACACGTATGCCGGCTTGATCATCCCCGGCATCGGGTCGGCGTTCGCGACGTTCCTGATGCGCCAGCACTTCCTCACGTTGCCGACGGAGGTGACCGATGCGGCCGCAGTGGACGGCGCCGGACATCTGCGCACGTTGTGGCGGGTGGTGCTGCCCATGTCACGGCCGATGCTGATCACCGTCGTCGTGATCACCGCGGTCGAGGAGTGGAACAACTTCGTCTGGCCACTGATCGTCACCAACACCGCGTCGATGCGGACCCTGCCGGTCGGTCTGCTGATCCTCAAGGACGAGGAAGGGCTGGCCGCCTGGGGCACCATCATGGCCGGCACGCTGCTCGTCCTCGCGCCGATGCTGCTGATCTTCCTGATCGCCCAGCGCTACATCGTCGGCGGTATCACCCAGGGAGCGTTGAAGGGATGACGATGCGACGCAGGATGTTCCTTGGGCTCGGAGTGGGTGTTTCGCTCGCGGGCTGTGGCTATCGCTCGGTCGACGCGATCTACTCCCAGCCGGCCGGAGCCGTGCCGAAGCAGTACGCGAACCGTGTCCGCGTCGTCTTCTGGACGTCGTACGGCGGGGTGAACGGCAAGGCGGTCGACAAGCTCGTTGCCAAGTTCAACGAATCCCAGCAGGACGTGTATGTCGAGGTCCAGTTCCAGGGCAGCTACGACGACGTGGCCCAGAAGGTCGCGGCCGCTCTGGTCGCCAAGCAGGCGCCGGACCTGGCCATCCTGTCCGATGTCACCTGGGAGCGGTTCTTCCTGAACGAGGCGCTCGAGCCGCTGAACAACTACTTCAACGACGGCTTCGGCCCGGGCGTCTTCCAGCCGAAGCTGTTCGGTGAGTACGTCGTGAAGGGTCAGAGCTGGGCGGTTCCGTTCGCCCGGAGTACGCCGATCCTCTACTACAACCGTGATGCGTTCGCGAAGGCCGGGCTGCCGGACCGCGCGCCGCGGACCTGGAGCGAGCTGCGGTCCTGGGTGCCTTCGTTGGCGAAGGTGCAGTCGGGCGGGCGTTCGCTGCGGACGATCGCGTTCGCGAAGATCGACGGCGACTGGCAGTTCCAGGGGAACGTGTGGCAGTTCGGCGGTGCGTACTCGAAGGGTCTCGACGTCACCATCGACGAGGCCGGCGCGGTCGCGGCGGGGGAGTGGCAGCGGTCGATGGTGCACGATCTCGGGGCGGCGTACATGGCCAGCAGCCCGAGCACGGACTTTGCGAACGGGCTGGTCGGCGTCATCCAGGAATCGACCGGTGGCATGAAGACCATCAGCGGCAAGGCGAAGTTCAAGGTCGGCGCCGGGTTCATTCCGTCGGAGGTGGCGTCCGGGCTCGCGACCGGTGGTGGCGGGATCGGCATGCTGCGAAACATCTCCGACGAGCGGAAGCAGGCGGCTGCGAAGTTCCTCGCGTTCCTGGCCCGGCCGGAGAACTCGGCCTGGTGGACGACGCAGACCGGGTATCTGCCGGTCGTGAATGCGGCGCGGGAGGATCCCGAGCTGAAGAAGCTGATCGCCGAGCAGCCGAACTACGGGGTCGCGATCGCGCAGCTCGAGAACGCGCGGCAGCAGGATCCGATCCGGCTCTACGGGCGGAACGCGAACGTGCAGATCTACACCGGTCTGCAGCAGATCTACGCGGACAACGCGGCCCCGAAGAAGGTGTTCGGTTCGGTCGCGCGGCGGCTCGAGGCGATCGGCGCCGAGGTCAAACGGCTCTACGAGGAGAAGGTGCTGTGATCATCACCGGCCATCGCGGTGCGCTCGGGACGGAACCCGAGAACACGCTGCGATCCTTCCGTCGCGCGGTCGCCGACGGCTGCGACGAGATCGAACTCGACCTCCGCGTCACGGCCGACGGCGAGCTCGTCATCATGCACGACGCGACCGTCGACCGGACCACTTCCGGGTCCGGCGAGGTCGCCGGCCTGACGTACGACGAGATCCGATCGCTCGACGCCGGTCTCGGCGAGCAGGTCCCGACGTGGGCGGAGACGGTTGATGCGATCGACATCCGGTTCCAGGCGGAGGTGAAGGCGGCCGAGGCGATTCCGATGCTGGCCCAGTCGCTGAAGTCCGATCCGGCCCTGGCCGAGCGGACGCTGATCACGTCGTTCCACCCCGAGATGCTGCTGGCGATGCGGGCCGCGTTCCCCGCCGCGTCAACGGGTCTGATCATCGGCCGCACACCACCTGCCGCTGAGGTCATCGCCCGTACGAAGGCCGCCGAAGCCAACGCATCCCTCTGCGGCATCGCCGACCTGACCGCGGCGGCGGTCGCCGACCTGCACGCAGCCGGCCTGGCCGTCACCGCCTGGCCTGTCCCGGACCAGTCGACCTTCGCCGAAGCCCTCGCTCTGGAGGTCGACGGCGTCACGACGGACAACCCGCATCTCTTGCGAGCCCCGTGACGCCTGGCCGCCCGGCCACACGTTCCAACGTGTGAATTTGTTCTTCCGTAGAACATAAATGTGTGATTGCCTTGGTTCATGGGAATCAGCATCGGTGTGGTCGGCGCCGGCCAGTTCGCTCCTTCGTTCCTGCGGCTGTGGTCCGCGCACCCGGATGTCGCCGATGTGCGGCTGACTGACGTCGTACCCGAACGGACCGCCGAGATGGCGGCCAAGCACGGGGTCACGCTCACGTACCAGTCGTTCGAGGAGATGCTCGAGTCCGACGTGGACGCGGTCGCGATCTTCACGCAGCGGTGGTTGCACGGCGAGATGGCGATCCGCGCGCTGGAGGCCGGGAAGCACGTTTACTCGACCGTGCCGATGGCGATCCAGGCGGACCAGATCGCGCGGATCATCGAGCTGGTCGAGGAGACCGGCCTCACCTACATGATGGGTGAGACCAGCTTCTACTACCCGTCGTCGGTGTACTGCCGGCAGAAGCTGGCCGACGGTGCGTTCGGCCGGGTGTTCTACGCCGAGGGTGACTACGTCCACGACATGGATCTAGGGTTCTACGCCGCGTACCAGTACAGCGGTGGCGAGGACTGGAAGAAGACCGCGTCGTTCCCGCCCATGCTCTACCCGACGCATGCCGTGGGCAACGTTCTCTCGGTGACCGGGCAGCACGCGACGCATGTCTCCTGCATCGGTGTGCAGGACGACCGTGGCGACGGGGTGTTCGACAAGGACGTCAGCCAGTTCGACAACGACTTCAGCAACGCGACCGCGCTGTTCAAGCTCGCGGACGGCGGGGTGATGCGGACGAACGAGATGCGCCGCGTCGGGTACCCGTCGCACATCCGTGAGTCCCGGCTGCGGGTGTTCGGCACCGAGGGCAGCTTCGAGCAGCTGGCGACGACCACGCTCTGGCAGACCAAAGAAGGTGTCGAGGACGTCAGCCAGCTGATGGAGACCAAGCCCAGCGGCTCACTCGACGACCCCGACCTCGCGAACGTCGACCCGGCGCTGCGCGACGCGTTCCGCTCCGGCCTCTCCCCGGTCCACGACCGCAGCCGCCTCCCCGCCGAGTTCGACGGCCTGCACAACGGCCACGAAGGCTCCCACCACTTCCTGGCGGACGACTTCGTCCGCGCGGTATCCGACAAGACTCTGCCCCCGATCAACGCCTGGGTATCAGCCCGCTACACCCTCCCCGGCATCTACGCCCACCAGTCCGCCCTCCAAGGCGGCGTACAACTAGAAATCCCCGACCACGGAGACGCCCCCGTCTAACCGTCCGTGGGCGAACCGCCGTAGGAGACTTCGTTGCCGTCGGGGTCGTAGTAGGTGGCGTGGCGGACGCCGTTTTCGTAGGTTTCGCGGGCGGCGGGTTCTAGGCCGCGGTCCGCGATGGCGCCGAGCACACCCTCGAAGTCCTCGACGAAGAGGGTGTGTTGGGCGTGGCCGGCGTGCTCGGGGACTACCTCGATGTAGATGTACTGGTGCTCACCGAGCTCCCAGACCGCTTCGATGTCGTTGGGTAGGAAGCTCGGGGGTGAGCCGAGGAGCTTCTCGTACCAGGCGAGGGCGACGTCGTAGTCGCTGACCGAGATACCGGCAAACAGGTCCATACGCGATCGTAACGTCAGCGGTCCGGAAGGTTCAGCCGCTTGAGGCGTTGGTAGGCGCCGAGGATGTGTTTGTCGATTCCGTCCTGGGCGGCTTGTGGATCGCCCAGGGCCAACGCGTCGCGTAGTTCCTTGTGCTCGCTGTAGCCGACGTCGAGGAAGTCCGGGAAGTTGACGTTGCGGGCTCGCAGGAAGACTGTCACCTGGCCCCGGATCGACTCCCAGACCCGTTGCACGCGGGCGTGATCGCTGTACGCGTAGATGATGTCGTGGAACTGGAGATCGAGCCGTACGGCGTCCTCCGGGGCGATCTTCGTATCGACGCTCTTCATCTGCTCGAGGACCGCGTCCATCTCGGCGAATCCATCACCCTGCATCCGGGTGCACGCCCGGCCGGCGGCCAGTCTCTCGATCGCGCCGCGGAGGGTGTGCACCTCCTCCACGTCGGTCTTCGTCAGCGTGCTGACGAACGCGCCGCGGTGCCGGCGGAGCTCGACGTGACCCTCTTCCTCGAGCCGCGACAGCGCCTGCCTGATCGGCCCCCGGCTGACCTTGAGGGCCTCGGCCAACTCGGTCTCCTTGAGGTGCTGGCCGGGCTGGAACTTGGAGCCGGTGATCATCTCCCGGAGCACGTCGGTCACCAGATCGCCCAGAGCGCGCTGCGACGGCAGCGCGGGCACAGCGTCGTCGGAGTTCATGCCGACCACCTCCTCAAGGCAGTTACCGCCAGTACTCGAAAGCAGGACGACTCTAACCCCTCTCGCACCTCTCTGTAGATTGTAAACAGTAAGTCATTGACAGTAAATGAATGACGAGAGCAGACTCGGAACCTCCACTCAGGCAGAGCGGCACAGCGCCGGCGCCATGTCGGCCGACCGTGAGGCAGCCCGATCACCAGGGCAGAGAGAGGTCACGACGACGATGACCACCGAGACAGCGGTTCACACCGGACGTACGTCCCTCGGCCCGTTCCCGCCGGCCGCTCCCCGGATTCCCGACGCACCGCATGTCACCGCGGCGACGATCGAGGTCGACGCCGCGCAGAGCGAAGGCCCGCTCGCGCGCATCTGGGAGAGCTTCGGGTACGACGAGTTCAACTGGACGTACATGCCCACCGGGAAGCGGCTGCTGCAGACCTTCGCCGACTTCTCCGGCACCGCCTACTTCGTCCGCCCGCACTACATGTACTGCTCCGGCAGCGGTTTCGGCATCCCGCACTGGAGCTCCGGCAACGTCTACCACGAGGACGCCGACGGCAACCCGTACTACGACTTCTCGCTCCTGGACCAGGCGTACGACGCGATCGTCGGCGCCGGCCACCACCTGCTGGTCGAGCTCGGCTTCACCCCACGAGACCTCCTCCCACCCGAGGCCGACGAACTGACCGTCGTATCCAGTCCCACCGCGTACACCAACTACGAGGCAGGAGCCTGGGGATACCCGCCCAAGGACAACGCAAGATGGGCCGGCCTGATCAGCGCCACCGTTCAGCACTGCATCGAGCGGTACGGCGAGGACGAGGTGAAGACCTGGCTCTGGGAGCTGTGGAACGAGCCGGACATCTTCTACTGGCGTGGCACTCTCGAGCAGTACAACGAGCTCTACACCGCAACGGTGCAAGCGATCCGGGCCGTGTTGCCCGAGGCAAAGGTCGGCGGACCGGCTGTCACCAGCGGCGGACTGAACTTCCTGCGCGGCTTCCTCGACTACACCTCGCAACGTGACGAGCCGCTGGACTTCATCTCGTACCACACCAAGGGTTGCCACTTCCCGACCCGCGACTACCGGCCGTTCTCCGAGCCGGCGTCCGAGCTGCTCAGCCCGTCGTCGACGAAGATGCTGTACGACCTCCGCGAGTTCAACCGGCTGATCGGTTCGTACGACGCGTACGGCGACCTCCCGGTGATCGTCGACGAGTGCGACGCAGCGGTACCGGCACACTTCGGGCGCTACGACAACCGCAACTACAGCTTCCAGAACACCGAGTACTACCCGGTCTTCCAGGCGAAGCTGATGAAGAAGATCCTCGACCTGAACGCCACCGAGCCGGCCAAGGTCGCCTACGCCACCTCGTGGAGCTTCTACTTCGAGGCCGAGCGCTACTTCGAAGGCACCCGGTCCTTCCTCACCGCCGGTGGTGTCGAGAAGCCGTTCCTCAACGCCTATCGGATGCTGTCGCTGCTCGGTCCTGAGCGCCTGCGTACGACGTCGGACGCCGCCTGGCAGGTCGGCGACCTTGACCACACCGACGGCAGCAGCATGCCGGAGGAAGTCGACGCGATCGCCTCGCGGTCGGAGGACGGAAGTGTCGCCGTGATGCTCTGGCGGCACATCGATGACCAGTATCAGACCAGCGAGGAACTGACCCCGGCGAGCGTGACGATCCGCAACCTGCCGGCCGGTTCCTACCGGCTGCGGCATCTGCGCATCGACGCCGACCACAGCAACGCCTTCACCGTCTGGCAGCAGCTCGGTTCGCCGCAGGACCCGACCGCCGAACAGCTGGCCGCGATCCACGACCGGCAGGGTCTCGAGGAGTTCGAGCCGGAACGACAGGTCGAGGTGGACGGTGAGCTCTCGCTGGACGTCTCCCTGCCGTTGCCGTCGGCATCGTTACTGATGGTGGAGCCGACGTGATCACGCTGAACAACGGCGTACAGATTCCGCAGCGTGGCTTCGGTGTCTTCCAGGTCCCGCCGGACGACACCCAGGCCGCGGTCGAGCAGGCGCTCGAGATCGGGTACCGGCACATCGACACGGCGGCGGCGTACAACAACGAGGCCGGGGTGGGTGCCGCCGTACGGGCGAGCGGGATTCCGCGCGAGGAGTTGTTCGTCACCACCAAGCTGCGCAACGGTGAGCACGGCTACGAGTCTGGACTGACGGCGTACGACGAAACTCTGCAGCGCCTGGGGTTGGACTACGCCGACCTGTATCTCCTGCACTGGCCCAATCCGGCCGCCGATCGCTATGTCGACAGCTGGCGTGCTTTGGAGCAGATCTACATCGATGAACGAGTGCGGGCGATCGGGGTGTCGAACTTCCTGCCCGAACACCTGGACCGGTTGGCGAAGGAGGGTGAGATCGTCCCGGCGATCAACCAGATCGAACTGCACCCCACCTATCAGCAGCGCGAACTGACCGAGCTGTGCCGCGAGCGGTCGATCGCGGTCACGGCGTACTCGCCGCTCGGTCAGGGCGGCGACCTCGATGATCCGGTGCTGGCGTCGATCGCGAGCGATCACGGGGTGACGCCGGCCCAGGTCGTCCTGCGGTGGCATCTGCACCGCGGGCACGTCGTCATCCCCAAGTCGGTGAATCCCGAGCGGATCCGCGCCAACTTCGACCTTGACGGTTTCGACCTGTCCGACGACGAGGTCGCGTCGATCACCGCGCTGGAGAACGGCAACCGGCTCGGCAACGATCCCCGCACGTTCGCGATCAGCCAGATCAGGTAGCCGGGCGATGACGATCAAAGCGGTGCCACTGACGAGACGGCAGACCCGCCGTTCGAAGGCCGTCGACCAGCTGCCGCGCCACGGTTGGCAGAAGACCACCTGGATCTGGATCTTCCTGCTGCCGACGGTGGTGCTGTACGGCGTTTACACCATCTATCCGATCATCGCGAGCTACTGGTACTCGCTGGTCGAGTGGAACGGGTTCGACTCGAACCAGAAGTTCGTTGGCATCAGCAACTATCGCGAGGTGTTCGCGGATCCGCTGTTCTGGAACTCGTTCAAGGTCACGCTGATCTTCATGGTGCTGGTGGTGCCGGCCCGGGTGTTGCTCACGTTGCTGGTGGCAATGATCCTGAACAACCCGAAGCTGCCGCTGATCGGCGTACTGCGATCGGCCTTCTTCATTCCGGTGGTGACCACAACGGCGATCATCGGCGTGGTGATGCGGTTCATCCTTGATCCGGCCACCGGCCCGATCAACTCGCTGCTGATCAAGCTCGGCGGTGGCGGCGTGGACTTCCTGGGAGGTCAGCACCTGGCGCTGCCGACCGCCGCGGTGTTGTACATCTGGAAGTTCTTCGGCGTCACGATGATCTACTGGCTCGCCGCCCTGCAGACCATCCCGTACGAGTTGTACGAGGCGGCCAAGATCGACGGCGCCGGCACCTGGCAGCTGTTCCGGTACATCACGCTGCCGATGCTCAAGCCGTTCCTGATCATCATCAGCGTGCTGACGGTCGAGGAGACGTTCCACAACTTCGATCTGATGTACACGCTGACCGCGGGTGGACCGTACTTCCACACCGAGATCATCGAGATCTACATCTACCGGTGGGCGTTCGCCGCCCCGATCCCCCAACTCGGGCACGCCTCCGCGGCCGCGGTGATCTTCGGGCTGCTCGTGGCGATCGTCGGCGCAGTCCAACTGTGGGGCGTGTACGCCGGTCGCCGGCTCAGAGGAGAACAACGATGACCGCGCAACTGACCGTACGCACGGATCGGCAGCGGCATGTGCTGCGCCGGCTGCCCTGGTGGATCGCCGCGATCGTTCTGGTGGGTATCGCGCTGCTGTGGATCTTCCCGTTCCTGTGGATGCTGTCGGCATCGCTCAAGGACAACATGGAGATGTTCACCGGCGGCCTCAAGCTGTGGCCGGACAAGTTCGTCTGGGCCAACTACGCGCGGGCCTGGAACGACGCGCACTTCGGCCGGTACCTGATCAACACCGTGCTGGTCACCGTGATCACCGTCGTGATCGTCACCATTCGGTGTGCGACCGCCGGCTATGTCCTGGCCCGCTATCGATTCCGCGGGTCCAAGGTCTTCCTGGGGATCCTGGTCGCGACGCTGTTCGTCCCCACCGGCTACACGATCATCCCGGTGGTGAAGATCTCGATGCAGCTGCACCTGATCGACTCACTGGGCGGGATGATCCTGGCGCTCAGCGGCGGGGCGTACGTGTCGGCGATCCTGATCTACTACGGCTACTTCCGGCAGATCCCGCGGGAGCTGGAGGAGGCCGCGGTCGTCGACGGCGCGGGCTTCTTCCGGACGTTCTTCTCGGTGATGCTGCCGTTGGCGATGCCGGTCACGGCGAGCGTCGCGGTGCTGACGTTCATCACCACCTGGAACGCCTTCTTCCTGCCGCTGGTGTTCACCTTCAGCCGGCCCGAGCTGCGGACCGTGAGTGTCGGTATGCAGGCGTTCGTCGGTGAGACCGCTACCGACTGGTCCGGGATGGCCGCGGCCGGCGTGATCTCGATCGTGCCCGTGGTGGTCCTCTTCATCATCTTGCAGCGCTCCTTCGTCGAGGGAATCTCCGGAGCAGTCAAGTCCTAGCAACACCCGAAGGAATGGAAACGATCATGACCGGATTGACACGTCGCACTCTGCTCGGTGCATCGGCACTCGCCGCCATCGGCGCCGCCACCGGATGCAGCAGCTCGAGCGACAAGGCCGGCAGCGCGGCGAGTGGCGGTGCCACCGGAACGCTGGACTGGTGGGATCACTTCAGCTCGTTCAAGAAACTCAACGACGACTGGGCGAAGAACCAGTCGCCCACGCTCAAGACCAACGTCGCCCACACGTACTACGACGCGTCCAAGGCACCGCAGGCGTTCCAGCTGGCGCATCAGGCCAACAAGATGCCGGACATCTACTCCAACGTGATCGGGTTGCCGTTGCCGGCTCTGGTGAGCGGCAAATGGGTGCACGAGATCACGATCCCGGCGGACGTCAAGGCCAAGCTTCCCAAGGATGCCTTCACCGAGGGCATCACCCAGCTGGACGGCAAGCTCTACGGGTTCCCGATGTTCAGCTTCCGGCAGAGCTCGACGCTGGTGTGGGTGAACAAGGACCACTGGTCCAAGGCCGGACTCGATCCGAACAACGTGCCGAAGGACTACGCGGGCTTCAAGGACGCCCTCAACAAGTTGAAGTCCGCGGGGATCCAGCCGCTGACGTTGGCGATCGGCGCTGATGGTGGGCGGATCCGTGACCAAGTGGACGACATGGCGCAGACTGCTGGGTTCCCCGGCTACCAGGGTCTGCAGTTCACCACCGGCGAGTACGCCTATCACCACGACGCGTACGTCACCGTGATCGAGTACCTCAAGGAGCTGAACGACGCCAAGCTGATCATGCCCGGCTCGAACAACTTCGGTGTCGTGGATGCCCGGACCCGGTACGCGTCCGGGGCGGTCGGGACGTTCATCGACGGGATCTGGTGCGCCGGTGGATCGAAGGCGCTGGCGCCGACGATTGTCGACAAGCTCGCCTCCGGGCAGGTGCTCGTGCCGGAGTCCGGTGCGAATGCATGGTGTTACCGCGGTCGGCCGAGCTCGGGGTACTTCGTGTCGGCGGACAGCAAGAACCCCGAAGCGGCCGGGAAGCTGATCGCGTCGTTCATGTCCGACGACTACCAGAAGGGAATGATCGAGGCGATGGATCAGCCGCCGCTGAACCTCGATCTGGTCGCGTCGTCGAACGCGTCCGACGCGTACAAGAAGGGCGTCGACTTCTGTAAGGCGAACGTGTTCCTGATGCCGCAGGCGATCGTGAAGAACCCGGCGCAGGCCAAGGTGGACGCACTGCGCAAGCCGGTCACCCCGCATGTCGGCAACATCGTCCAGGGCTATCTGGGCGGATCGATCAAGGATCTCAAGGCCGAGCTGAAGAAGTTGAGCGACGCCACGTCGGCCGATCGGGCCCAGGCGCTGCAGAAGGCGAAGGCGGCCGGGGCCAAGGTCTCGGAGGCCGACTACGTCTTCAGTGACTGGAAGCCAGGGCAGGACTACGGGGCCGCGAAATGAGCCGTACGGTGGTTGTGACCGGAGCGGCATCACCTCGCGGGATCGGCCGGGCGACGGCGATGCTGCTCGCCGAAAAGGGATGGAACATCGGCATCCTCGACATCGACGCAGCGGGCGGCCAGGCACTCGCCAACGAGATCGCCGAGAAGCACAACGTCAAAACCTGTGCGGTCGTAGCCGACGTGTCCAAGGAAGAGGATGTTCGTACGGCGATCGACGAGTTGGAGGCCGCACTTCCACCATTGGCGGCGCTCGCCAACATCGCCGGGGTCAGCTCGCCGGTTCCGTACCTGGAACTGACGTCGGACGAGTGGCACCGGGTGATCAACATCAACCTGAACGGCGTGCACTACGTGACCCGGCGGGTCGCCGAAAGCATGGTGCGCCACGGCTACGGCCGGATCGTCAGCGTCTCGTCGATCTCGGCCCAGCGCGGGGGCGGCACCTACAGCAAAACCCCTTATTCCGTAGCGAAAGCGGGCGTGATCGGACTGACCCGGGCACTGGCGCGAGAACTCGGCCCGTACGGGATCACCGTCAACGCGGTCGCCCCCGGCCCGATCGACACCGACATCATGGGCGGCCCGCTAACCCCGGAACGCCGGGCAGCCATGGTCGACGAACTCCTCGTCAACCGAGTCGGCGAACCTCACGACGTAGCCGCCGCCATCGCCTTCCTGACCTCCGAAGACTCCGGCTACATCTCCGGCCACACCCTCAACGTCGACGGCGGCCTCTACATGCACTAGACCTCACGGTTCGTGGGCGGCGCGGTAGTGGAACAGGTCGGGGAGGAAGTTCTCCAGGTTGCCTACTTCTTCGATGTGGTGGCGGATCCAGGCGGTGAGTTTGGGGGTGGGGAAGGCACGGTTGTGGGCTACCGAGTTGAGGAGGAGGCGTCCTAGAGCGGTGGTATCGCCGAGAGTCAGGCGGGTCGTGTAGCGGCTGCCCACGTTGGTCGGCGTGAACTCGTTCTCCAACCGCACGATCGAACTGCCCAGGAGGCGTTTGGTGATGATCGCGACCTCGCTGTCGATCGTCTCGACCGTGACCTCGAGGTCGACCAGCTTGTCGAGTTCACGTCCGGGAGCCTCGGTCAGGCGCACCAGCGACCCCGGGGTGACCACCTCTCCAGGACCGATCAGCTCGTACGAGATGTGGTCCAGCGGGTGCCAGACGAGGTACCGCGGCACGGTCTTGCCGGCGTACTGCATCGTCCCGGGGATGTGGCCGTACCACCAGGCCAGCATCTCCGGCGTGACCTGCTCGAGCGGCGCGTGTGTGATCGTGACGATGGTCCGGCTCTCGTCCGACGAGGTCGACACGGCGGCCGATTCCAGCGGTCGCAGCGGCCAGAGAACCGGCCGCGGGGCGGGCAGCTCCAGTGCCTTCACATCAACGAGGTGCCCGCAGTCCGGCACTCCAAAACGCCATTACCGCACGGCGATCTCGTCCAGGTCCTCCCACGGCAACACCCGCACGACGACCGTCGTACGACCTTCCAGCTCGGCCTTCAGCAACCGGTGCACCCCGTCGAGGATCGTGAGCCGCCCGTCCCAGCGGCGTACGACGTGCAACGGATGCCGGAGGTCCGCGGCCAAGGTCCGCGCGTACTGGTCCTGGTACTTGGCCGGATCGGCGGCGACCTGCCGTGGCGTGAGCTGGAACGGGCGGCCGTCGTACTGCCAGAACGGCCGGTCCAGATGATGGGCCAGGTCCGCGACCCGGACGCTGATCGTGAGCAGGTCCAGACGGTGCAGGAGGCCGAGGTCCCAGTGGAGATCGAGGATGTACGCCGTCAGCTCCGGAGGGATGGCTAGTGGGAACGGACGGCGGGTCACTCGTAGATCTTGCGGAGCCGCAGGGTCATCGAGTTCTCGATGTGTCTTGTCATCGCGGATTCGGCCGCCGCGGGGTCGCCGGACGTGATGGCTTCGACCAGGGTGTGGTGTTCGGTCAGGACCTCGGGGCCGATCTCGCGCTCGTAGTGCAGCCGGAAGATGTGCAGGTGACAGTGCGTCCGTTCGAAAGCCGAACGGACCTGCTCACTCCCGGACAGCCCGGCGATCAGCGAGTGGAACCGGGTGTCGTGCACGCTGAGCGACTTGTAGCCGGCGTAGTCGACCGAGGTCGGCTCGACCGCGGTCGCCAGCTCGGTCCGCAGCCGCTCGCGCCCGTCGTCGTCGATCAACTCGGCCGCCCGTCGCGCCGCCCACGGCTCGAGCAGGAGCCGGAAGCGATACAGGTCGTCGAACTCCGCCAGCGTGAGCAGTGGCGTGGCCCGATAGCCCTTGAGCGGCTCCTTGACCACCAGTCCCTCCGACTCCAGCCGCGCCAGCGCCTCGCGGACCGGAGTCGACGAGACCTGGAAGTCGCGCGCCAGCCCGTCGATGGAGATCCGCGCGCCCGGCCGGATGACGTGGTCCATCAGCATCGTCTTGATCGCCTCGTAGACGTCGTCGACGAGCATCTGCCGCCGGAGCAGCCGCCGGTCCGGCGCCGCCTCGGTCCCAGCGAGACGCGCAGTCGTGGGTTCCGTCATCGGCTCTCTCCGGATCCTGGTCGCGGTCTTGATTTGCCGGTCGGGTTTCGGCAGGGTGGCACTAGTAATCATGCATCATGCACGATTCGACCCCGGCGAAGCTACGGGAAGGCAGAAATGGTGAGGTTCGAAGAAGTCGGTGTCCTGCCTGAGCCGGGGGACAACGTCGCGATCGCCTCCCGCCGCCTCGAGGCCGGCACCGAGATCGACCTGGACGGTACGGCGGTCACGCTGCCACACACCGTGCTCGAAGGGCACCGCTTCGTGATCGCCCCGGTCGCACCCGGCGACGCGCTCACCTCGTGGAACACCCCGTTCGCGCGCGCCTCCCGCGACCTCGTCCCAGGTGACTACGTCTGTACGCCGACCAGTCTCGCCGCCGTCACCGCCCGTGGTGTCGAGGGCCTTCCGGACGAGCCGTCCGCGACGAACGAGCCCCTCGACCCGTACGAGCTCGACGAGTCCGCGCTGAACTTCGGTCAGCAGGTGACCAGCGTCGAACAGCCCGGCACCTTCCTCGGCTACCCCCGTGAGCAAGGACCGGCCGGCACCCGCAACCACGTCGTCCTGATGGCGACCAGCTCGCGCAGCAGCGGCTTCGTCACCGAGCTTGCCCGCCGGTTCGACGGCGCTGCGGCCGGTGACGGCGTCGTACCGGTGGCTCACACCGAAGGTGGCGAGGACGAGGTCCCGAACAACCTGCACTTCCTGCTCGCCACGCTGGCCGGCTTCACCTTGAACCCGAACGTCGGCGCGGTTCTGATCGTCGACACCGAGGACGACGTGGTCTCGGGTCAGGCGATCAAGGACTTCATGGCCGAGCACGACTACCCGTCGATCAAGGTGCCGCATGCCTTCTTCACCCGGCAGGCCGGGTTCGAGCACGACCTGACCTCGGCCGGCGCACTCGTCGAGCCCTGGCTGCCGACTGTCGACAATCAGACTCGCGAAGAGGTTCCGCTCGCGGATCTGAAGATCGCCCTGCAGTGCGGCGGGTCCGACGCGTTCTCCGGGATCTCGGCCAACCCGCTCGCCGGTCTGGTCGGTGCGGAGGTGATCAAGCACGGCGGCGCCGCCGTACTCGCGGAGACCGACGAGCTGATCGGCGCCGAGCCGTACGTGCTGAAGAACGTCCGCGACCTGGCGACTGCCCGGCGCTTCCTGTCGATCGTCCGCTCGTTCAAGGAGCGCGTCGGCTGGCACGGCCACACCGCCGAGGGCAACCCGTCCGGCGGCAACGTGTACCGCGGTCTCTACAACATCGTCCTCAAGTCGATCGGTGCCGCTCGCAAGCTGCCGCGCGAGGTCCGGCTCGACCACGTGATCGACTACGGCGAACTGCTGCCTGGGTGGGATGGGGAGGGGCCGAAGGCAGGGCGCTGCAACGGTTACATCTTCATGGACAGCCCCGGCAACGACCTCGAGTCCGTGGCCGGTCAGATCGGTAGCGGCTGCAACCTGATCTTCTTCACCACCGGGAACGGCTCGATCACCAACTTCCCGTTCGTCCCGACGCTCAAGTTCGTCACGACCACCGCCCGGTACGAGCGCCTGCACGCGGAGATGGACGTGAATGCGGGCAAGTACCTCACCGGTACGCCGATGACCGACCTGACCGCAGAAACCTTCGACCTCACCGTCCGGGTCGCATCCGGCGAACTGAGTGCGGGGGAGCGGGCCGGACACAGCCAGGTGTCGATCTGGCGGAACTGGAAGCAGAGCGGCCCGCGCGAGGGCATCTCGATCACCACCGACGGCCGGATGAGCCGCAAGCTCACCGACCTGCCGGCCGAGGATAGCGACGCACCGCTCGACGGTCTTCCTCTGACCGGCCTGGTGGGTCCGGGCCGGACCTCAGCCCGGCTGCTGCAGGTCGACGACCGGCTCGTGCCCGAGGCGGTCGGCCTGATCCTGCCGACCAGTCTGTGCTCCGGGCAGATCGCCTTGCGACTCGCAGCCCAGGCAGAGTTGGAGAAATGGGCCGGTGACGCGGTCACCCGGATGGTCGCCCTCCCGCACACCGAGGGGTGCGGCAGCAGTGGCGGCGCGTCCGAGGAAACGTTCGCCCGCATCATGGTCGGCTACCTCCTGCACCCGAACACGCGGATGGCTCTGCTGCTGGAGCACGGCTGCGAGAAGACCCACAACGACTACTTCCGTTCGCGCCTGGTCGAAGCAGGCAAGGATCCGTCCCGGTTCGGCTGGGCCAGCATCCAGGCCGACGGTGGTCTCGATGCCGTCGGCATCAAGGTCAAGGACTGGTTCAACAGCTTCGACCTGGACAAGCCGGTCGAGCAGCGCGGGAACCTCGGCTCCCTCACCGTCGGTCTGGAGGCACGCGGCCGACTGACCGATGAGACGGCTGCGGTGATGGCCCTGATCGGCCAGGAGATCGTCGGCTCCGGCGGTTCCGTCGTACTGTCGTCGCGCGGTGCACTGCTCGCTGACGCCGGGTTCCGGACGGCGGCCTTCGGGTCCGCCGACGAGGTTGGTCCGACCATCGCGCACGGGCAGCGGCTCGCCCAGCCCGGGTGGCACGTGATGCGGATGCCGGGGACGGACTGGATGGAGACGGCGACCGGGTTCGGGGCTTCCGGCGTCCAGCAGATCCTTGCGCATGTTGCCGGTGGCACCTTGTCGGCGCAGCGGTTCGTGCCGGTGGTTGAGTTCAGCAACGACGCGTCCACGGTCGCGACGTACGGCGACGACCTCGACGCGGTGGCGACCGGCTCGGCCGAGGAGCAGGCGCGGACCGGATTGGAGACGATCGCGGCGGTCGCCAGCCGCCAGCTCGTCCCCAAGGCGGTTGCTTCCGGCAACGTTGGTTTCCAGATCACCCGTGGTCTTCTCGGCACCTCGATGTAGCTGTGTTTCATTGAAATGAAGGGCTCACACATGCACCTGGTCCGTTACCAGTCCCCAGAGGGCCGCCCGGTGGTCGGTGTCAGAACCGATGACACGGTGGCGCCGGTCGAAGGCATCAACAGCTTCGCGGAGCTGCTGCGGCTCACGTTGGACGAGCTGAAGGCCACGGTCCTCAAGGTGGGTGAGCCGGTCTCGGTGGTCGGTGTCAAGTCCCTCCCGCCGCTCGACGGGCGTGGTGAGGTCTGGTGTGCGGGCGTGACCTATGAGCGGTCGCGGGGTGCGCGGATGGAGGAGAGCACCGAGCAGTCCGTGTACGACAAGGTCTACACCGCCGATCGGCCCGAGCTGTTCCAGAAGGCACCGGCCTGGCGGGTGGTCGTCGACGGTGAGCCCGTCGGTATCCGCACCGATTCCGGCCACGACGTACCCGAGCCGGAGCTCGCGGTCGTTGCCAACAGCCACGGTGAGATCGTCGGTTTCACGGTCTGCAACGACATGAGCTCGCGGTCGATCGAAGGCGTCAACCCGCTCTACGTGCCGCAGGCCAAGCTATTCGCCGGTGGCTGTGCCCTTGCGGCCGGTATCCGGCCAGTCTGGGAGGTCGAGAACCCGAAGGACCTGACCATCGACGTGGTGATCGAGCGCGCCGGCAACGAGGTGTTCGCGGGTACGACGTCCACCGCGAAGCTGGTGCGTGAGCTCCAGGATCTGATCGACGCACTGTTCCTGCCGAACGACTTCCCGGACGGTGTGATCCTCGCGACCGGCACCGGGATCGTGCCCGAGCTGGACTTCGCGCTGGCCGAGGGTGACGTCATCACGATCACGATCGCCGACGTCGGCACACTGACGAATACGGTCGCCACCGGCCGGGAACCGTTCGCATTCCTGGCAACCGACAATCTGGAGGACAAGCGATGATCCCGGACACCACGCCCGCCGAGCTCGAGCAGGCTCTGGTCGCCGCGGCCGCCGCCGCGCCGGCGCTGGGTGCCTCGCAGCCCGCTGTCCGGGCCGGTTGGATCCGCGCTGTCGCCGACGCGCTCGATGCGGCCGCGGACGAGCTGGTGCCGATCGCGATGCGCGAGTCGTCGCTGCCCGAAGCCCGCCTGCGCGGCGAGGTCGCGCGCAGCAGTGGACAGCTGCGGTTGTTCGCCGAGGTGCTGGAAGAAGGCTCCGCGCTCGAGGTCATCATCGACACCGCCGACGCACAGGCCAAGCCGGTGCCGCGGCCGGACCTCCGGCGGGTGCTGGTCCCGCTCGGGCCGGTGCTGGTGTTCGCCGCGAGCAACTTCCCGTTCGCGTTCAGCGTCTGCGGTGGTGACACCGCCTCCGCACTCGCGGCCGGTTGCCCGGTGATCGTCAAGGCGCACCCCGGTCACCCCGACCTCTCCGTGCGTACGGCCGAGGTGATGATCGAGGCTCTGCGGACAGCCGGTGCGCCCGATGGATCGCTCGGTCTGATCCAGGGCTTCGATGTCGGTGTCACCGCGCTGAAGGACCCACGCATTACCGCGGCCGGCTTCACCGGTTCGGTCCCGGCCGGCAAGGCGCTGCACGAGATCGCGGTCACCCGGCCCGAACCGATCCCGTTCTACGGCGAGCTCGGCAGCCTCAACCCGGTCTTCGTCACCCAGGCCGCAATCGATGCCCGCGGCAAGGACATCGCCACCGGGTACGTCGGTTCCTTCACGCTGGGCGTCGGTCAGTTCTGCACCAAGCCCGGCCTGCTCTTCCTGCCGACCGGTCACGGACTGCAGGAGCAGCTGACCGAGGCGACCGGCGGGGTCGCCGAGGCGCCGATGCTGAACGACCGGATCAAGGACGGCTTCAGCTCCGGCCTCGATCGGCTGCAGAAGGTCGAGGGCGTCCGCGTCTGGTCATCCGGCGCGGCCACCTTGCTCCAGACCACCGTGCCCGAACTGCTCGCCCGCCGCGACGAGATCCTCGAGGAGTGCTTCGGCCCGGTCTCGATCGTCGTCGAGTACGACGGTCTCGACGAACTGCGTGCCGCTGTCGAAGCCTTTGAGGGCAACCTCACCGCCGGCCTGCACGCCGAGGAATCCGACGCCGAGTTGGCCCGCGAGCTGCTGCCGTTGCTGACGGCAAGGGCAGGCCGAGTGCTGTGGAACGGTTGGCCCACCGGTGTCGCGGTCTCCTGGGCGCAGCACCACGGCGGTCCGTTCCCGTCGACCGTCGGCTCGATCCACACCAGCGTCGGCATGACCGCGGCTCGCCGGTTCCAGCGGCCGGTCGCGTACCAGGACGCTCCCGATGCCGTGCTTCCCGACGTACTGAAGGACTCGAACCCGGCCGGTATCAGCCGCCGGGTGAACGGGACCGTGACCACAGGTGAGGTGTCTCGATGAGTGATCTGCCCCCGACCAACGACCCCGTCGATGCTGACGTACCGGCCGGTCTCACGGCCGACCCCACCGGTGAGCCGACCCCGGAGAAGACGGGGACGACCGGTGAGCCGGGGCGTCCCGAGGCGCCGATCGGGCGGCGGAGTTTCGACCACTGGTTCGGTGAGAAGGACCGGAACGGGTTCATCCACCGGTCCTGGATGCGGGCGCAGGGCTTCTCCGAGGAGGTCTTCGACGGCCGCCCGGTGATCGGCATCTGCAACACCTGGTCCGAGCTCACCCCGTGCAACGCGCACCTGCGCAGGCTGGCCGATTCGGTGAAGCGCGGTGTCTGGCAGGCCGGTGGGTTCCCGCTCGAGTTCCCGGTGATGTCGCTCGGTGAGACGATGCTGCGCCCGACCGCGATGCTGTTCCGCAACCTGCTCAGCATGGACGTCGAGGAGTCGCTGCGCGGCAACCCGATCGACGGCGCCATCCTGCTGACCGGCTGCGACAAGACCACGCCCGGCTCGATCATGGGCGCGGCCAGCGTCGACCTGCCGACCCTCGTGGTCACCGGCGGTCCCATGTTGAACGGTAAATTCCGCGGCTGCGACATCGGCTCGGGTACGGCGGTGTGGCGGTTCACGCAGGACCGCAACGCCGGCCGGATGACCGAGGCCGACTACGCGGCCGCCGAGTCCGGGATGTCCCGCAGCAACGGACACTGCATGACCATGGGGACCGCGTCCACGATGGCCTGCATGGCCGAGGCACTCGGGCTGCAACTGACCGGGTCCGCAGCGATCCCGGCCGTCGACTCGCGCCGGTACTCGATCGCGCAGCAGGCTGGTCAGCGGATCGTTAAGATGGTCGAGGAGGACCTGAAGCCGAGCGACATCCTTACCCGGGACGCCTTCGCGAACGCGGTCCGGGCGAACGCGGCGATCGGTGGTTCGACCAACGCCGTCATCCACCTGCTGGCGATCGCGGGCCGGGTCGGGGTCGACCTGACGCTGGACGACATGGACGAGTGGGCTCGTGGGGTGCCGTGGCTGGTGGATCTGCAGCCGTCGGGCAAGTATCTGATGGAGGACTTCTACTACGCCGGCGGTCTGCCCGCGGTGATGAAGGAGATCCTGCCGCTGATCAAGGCCGACGCGATCACCGTGACCGGCAAGACGATGGGCGAGAACGTCGCGAACGCCGAGCGGACCGACTGGAGTGGGCAAGAGGGTCAGCCGGCTACTGCGGTGATCCGCCCGGTCGGTGACCCGTTGGGCAGTGGTGCGGGGACCGCCGTACTGAAGGGGAACCTGGCTCCCGACGGTGCGGTGATCAAGCAGTCCGCGGCGTCGGAGCGGTTGTTGCAGCATCGCGGTAAGGCGCTGGTGTTCAGCAGCATCGAGGAGTACGACAAGGCGGTCGACGACCCGGATCTCGATGTCGACGAGGACACCGTGCTCGTGCTGCAGAACTCGGGACCGCGTGGGTACCCGGGGATGCCGGAGGTCGGGAACATGACGATCCCGCGCAAGCTGGCGGAGATCGGTGTCGACGACATGGTGCGGATCTCGGACGCGCGGATGAGCGGTACGGCGTACGGCACCGTCGTACTCCATGTCACGCCGGAGGCGGCTGTTGGTGGGCCGTTGGCGCTGGTGCGGACGGGTGACTGGATCGAGCTCGATGTCGCCGCGCGGCGGTTGCACCTGGATGTGTCGGAGGAGGAGCTGGAGAAGCGGCGAGCTGATTGGCAGCCGCCGGTTCCGCCGACGGATCGTGGGTGGGCGCGGTTGTACGTCGACCACGTCACCCAGGCCAACCAGGGCTGCGACCTCGACTTCCTCATCGGCCGCACCGGCTCAGCCGTAGCCCGCCAGAGCCACTGATGCCGGCTGCTTCCCCCGACTGGGGTCCTTTCGAGGCGATCCGTGGGTTGCGGCCGTCTGGGGTGCTCCCGCAGGTCACCCCGGTCCGCCGGGTGCTCTCGGATCTCCCGACCTCGAAGGACCCGTACGCCGACGCGCAGGCAGCTCTCGCACCCCTGCGCGACCGCATCCAACCCGGCGCACGCATCGCCGTAACAGCAGGCAGTCGAGGCATCCACGACCTCGTCCCCGTGGTGAAGGCAGCCGTCGACTGGCTCACAACTATCGGCGCACAACCCTTCGTCGTACCAGCGATGGGTTCACACGGCGGCGCCACCGCGGACGGCCAGCGCGAGATGCTGGCCGGCCTCGGCATCACGCCCGAGTCGGTCGGCTGCCCGATCGAGGCGACCATGGAGACCGTCCTCATCGGGACCCTCGAGGACGGTACGGCGATCCACCACGACGCGATCGCCGCCAAGGCGGACGGCGTACTCCTGGTGAACCGGGTCAAGCCGCACACCGACTTCCGCGGCCCGATCGAGAGCGGGATCGCAAAGGTTCTCGCGATCGGGCTCGGCAACCATGTCGGCGCTGCATCGCTGCACGCCGGCGGTATCCCGTCGCTCGGCGGCAACATCGAGGCGGCCGCCCGGATGGTCGTTGCGCAGGGCAAGATCCTCGGCGGCCTCGCGATCCTCGAGAACGCGCAGGAGCACACCGCCGGTGTGGAGTTGCTCGAGCCCGACGGGATCGCCGGACCGGCCGAGAACGCCTTGCTGCGAAGGGCCGGCGGCCTGCTCGGCCGACTGCCGTTCGACGAGCTGGACGTGTTGGTCGTGGACGAGATGGGTAAGGACAAGTCCGGCGCCGGCATGGACACGAACGTGATCGGCCGGTGCTGGGTGCACGGGATCCCGGAGTTCGAGTCGCCGTCGATCGCGGCGATCAGCGTGCACTCGCTGTCCCCGGCCTCGCACGGGAACGCGTCCGGCCTGGGCCTGGCCGACGTGATCCCCGCCGAGATGCTGTCCCAGATCGACCTGCGGACGAGTTACGTGAACGCACTGACCTCGGGCGCCGGTGGAGCGCGCCGGTCCCGGTTGCCGATGGTGATGGAAGACGACGAGGCCGCCGTCCTCGCCGCCGTGACGATGTGCGGCCGGCGGGACTGGTCCGAGCTCCGGCTGGCCCGGATCAAGGACACGCTGTCCCCGAACGAGTTGATGGTGACGCCGGCCCTGCTGGCCGAGGCAAGTGACCGATTCGACCTGGAGATCACCGGTACGGCGCGGGACCTGACGTCGGCCGGACGGCTCGGACCCTGGAGTGAGAGATGAACCTTCGCGAGGCACGCGCACTGCTGGCCGATCGTGGCTTCCGCCCGGGCGAGACGTCCACGTCCACGTTCCCGGGCGGATCGCCGTACCGGGTGGAGATCCCCTCCTGTGAAGGGCCGCGGGTGATGACCGCGGTGCTGGAGGAGGCGAAGACCCGTGGTGTGAGCATCGACCGGATCTCGCAGGGCAGTGGCGTGATGATGCTGACCGACGCCGAGATCGAGGAGATGCTCTCGCTCGGTGCGTCGAACGGTGTCGAGGTCTGCCTGTTCCTCGGTCCCCGAGGTGCTTGGGACATCGGTGGGCAGGCCAAGGTGTCGGCCGCGGTCGGTGGGGTTGCGCGGGGCAACGAGATGGTTGCCGCGTCGCTGTGTGATGCGTACCGCGCGGTGGAGCTCGGCGTACGGAGTCTGCTGGTGGGCGACATCGGCGTACTCGAGTTGCTGGGTCAGCTGAAGGTCGAGGGGGAGCTGCCTTCGGACCTCGTGCTGAAGACCTCGGTCTTGATGCCGTTGCCGAACGCACCGACTGCCCGGCTGTACGAGCGGCTGGGTGCGACGAGCCTGAACGTGTCGACCGATCTGCCGGTCCCGGTTCTGGCGGAGATCCGGTCGGTGACGTCGGTGCCGATCGACATGTACATCGAGGTGCCGGACGATCAAGGCGGCCACGTCCGGTTCTACGACGTACCGGAGATCGTCCGGGTCGCGGCGCCGGTGTACCTGAAGATGGGCCTGCGGAACGCGCCGAACATCTACCCGGTCGGGGCACACCTCGCCGGTACGGCGGAAGCCCTTGGACGGGAGCGGGTCCGTCGGGCGGAGTTGATTCTGCGGCTGCTGGCCGAGCAGGATGAAGGATGACTGATCCGCTGGTAGCCCGGTTGCGCTCGGCGCTCGGAGACAGCGCGGTTGTCGACGATCCCGACGTACTGGACAGCCATCGGAACGATCACGCGACGTTCTGCACGGCTGGAGTGCCGCGGGTGTTGGTGCGACCGGGGTCGACGGCCGAGGTGGTCGAGGTACTGAAGGCCGCCGGCTCGTTTGGCGTGCCGGTGGTGCCGCAGGGCGCTCGGACCGGCTTGTCGGGCGCGGCGAACGCTCTTGATGGCTGTCTGTTGTTGTCGACCGCGCGAATGAATCAGATCCTCGAGATCTCGGTCGAGGACCAGGTCGCGGTTGTCCAGCCGGGCGTGGTGAACGCAGAGTTGTCCCGGGCCGTGTTGGCGCAGGACTTGTTCTACCCGCCGGATCCGTCGTCCTGGGAGATGTCCACGGTCGGTGGGAACATCGCGACCAACGCCGGTGGCTTGTGCTGCGTGAAGTACGGCGTGACCGCGGATTTCGTCCGCGGTCTCGAGGTGGTGCTGGCGTCGGGTGAGGTCGTTCGGACCGGCCGCCGGTCGGCGAAGGGCGTCGCCGGGTATGACCTGACACGGTTGATCGTCGGCTCCGAAGGAACGTTGGGCGTCGTGACGGAGGCGACGCTCGCGCTGCGTCCCGCGCCCGAGGCTGGGTTGACGGCAGCGGCGACCTTCCTGTCGATCGAGGAGGGGATCGCGGCCGCAGCGGCGGTGATGGCGTCCGGGCTGCGGCCTTCGCTGCTGGAGTTTCTCGACGGGCCGACGCTGCGGGCGATCCAGAACTACCGCGATATGGGTCTTCCTGAGGATGTCGGGTCAATGCTGATCGCGCAGTCCGACCGGGGCCCGCGGGCCGCGGAGGACGTCGCGCGTATCGCCGCGATCTGCACGTCGCACGGTGCTGTCGATGTCGCCGAGGCGTCGGACGCGGAGGAGTCGCGGATGCTGCTCGAGGCCCGTCGGCTGGTCAACTCGGCGCTCGAACCGCTCGGGGTGACGTTGATCGACGATGTCGCCGTCCCGCGGTCGAAGCTGGTCGCGTTGCTGCGCGGGATCGCGGAGATCGGCGCGAAGTACGATGTGCTGATTTGTTGCCCTGGGCATGTGGGTGACGGGAACATGCACCCGACCGTGGTCTTCGACCGGGACGACCCGGCCGCCGAGGCACGGGCGCTGGAGGCGTTCGGTGCGGTGATGGAGCTCGGGCTCGCGCTGGGCGGGACGATCACCGGCGAGCATGGGATCGGGACGCTCAAGACCCGCTGGCTGGAGACCGAACTCGGCCCGGTCAGTCTCGACCTGCATCGCCGGATCAAGCAGGCCTTCGACCCGGGCAACCTGCTCAATCCGGGCAAGGTGCTGCGGTGAAGCCTTCGGAGGTACGGCCGTCGCCGCGGCAGGTCGCCTGGCAGCGGCAAGAGCTGACCGCCTTCGTGCACTTCGGACCGAATACGTTCACCGATCTGGAGTGGGGGACCGGTGTGGACGATCCGGCGGTATTCAATCCGTCGGCGCTCGACTGCTCGCAGTGGGTGGACACGTTGGTTGCCGCAGGCTTCAAGAGTGTGATTCTGACGGCGAAGCACCACGACGGGTTCTGTCTGTGGCCCAGCCGGTTCCTGTCGCACACTGTTGCCGCGAGCCCCTATCGCGGTGACGTCCTGGCTTCGTTGTCCTCCGCGTGCCAGGCGGCGGGGCTCGGGTTGGGGTTCTACCTGTCGCCGGCGGACCTGTACCAGGAGAAGGCTGATGGCGGGTACTACGGCAACGGAAGTCCCGTGGTCGCGTCGGAGATAGGTCCGTTCACCTATGAGGTGGATGACTACAACCGGTTCTACCTCAACCAGCTGCATGAGCTGCTGACGCAGTACGGGCCGGTGGCCGAGGTCTGGCTGGACGGCGCCAATCCGACGAGCACGGCTCAGGAGTACGCGTACGACGCCTGGTTCGATCTGATCCGGAGACTCGCGCCCGATGCGACGATCGCGGTCGGCGGACCAGATGTGCGGTGGGTCGGCAACGAGGACGGCTTCGCGCGGGAGACCGAGTGGAGCGTCGTGCCGTTCGCCGGCGGGCAGATGGTTGCCGAGCAGACGGCGGTGGACGTGGCTGGTCCTTCGCTGTTGCAGCAGGCTGACGAGCTCCGGTGGTATCCGGCCGAGGTCGACGTGTCGATTCGGCCCGGGTGGTTCTATCACGCGGCCGAGGACTCCGCGGTGAAGTCGTTGCCGGAGCTTCTGGACATCTATCGCAAATCGGTCGGCCGGAACGCGGTCCTGCTGCTGAACATCCCGCCGGACCGGCGTGGGTTGTTCGCCGCACCCGACGTCGAGCGGTTGACCGAGTTCGGTGCGGCGGTGCGGGAGTACTACGGCACCGCGGTGGAGTTGCCCGGGGCATTCAACGTGGTCTCCCTGCGCGAGAACATCGAGGCCGGACAACAGGTCGAGTCCTTCGCCGTCGACGCATTGGTCGGGGGAGAGTGGACGCAGATCGCTGGTGGTACGACGATCGGGCACCGGCGACTGTTGCCGCTGCCCGAGTCGACCACGGCTGACGACGTACGCGTCCGGATCTTGTCGTCCCGGGCCGAGGTTCCGGTCGAGTTGACCGTGCACCACGACCCGACGGTCCCCCTGCCCGGAGTCGAACCAGGAGCCGGGCCTTCGGAGGGCCCGGCGTGAATCCGTCACCAGAGGGTTCGGTACGCCGCCTACCTGAACGGCGTACCTGACCGCCTACTCCTCGACCGAGACCACGCGGATCCAGTCGGAGCAGTCGGCCTCGCACCACACGTGATCACCCGGATGGGCGATGCGATCGCGCTGTACGTGCCCGCAGGCGAGCAGTACGCGGCGCAGCGAGTGGCCTGGCTGGACCGGAGCACCGGTCCTACCGCCGGGCACTCGCTTTCTGTTCTTGAGGTCGGCCATAGCCGGTCCTCCTCTCTTGTTCCGATAGTTGCTTGAGGCATCATTGCTCGGAATCAGGCGAGGCGGACGAGTGAGCCGCCTGCGGTGATTCCGACCGACGTACGAACGCCGGCCACGCTCAGGTCGACGACGTACGTCGTCCCCGACCAGCGCGTGGTGTATGTGACTGCACCAGTGGCCTTCACCGGCGCGATGAACGACAGGATCGACGCTGTCGTTCCGGACCGCGCGAACATCAAGGTCGGCGCGGAGAGCCGGGTGTTGATGTTCGGGTACGTCCAGCCCTGGATCGGCTTGGTCTGCGCCTGCTTGAGCAGGATCGCCCCGGCCGGCAGTGCCTGCCGGTAGGGCACCTGGAAGAGGATCGTCCGGGTGTCCTCGCCGGGCTTGGCCGCCAGCGCGGTGGTCCGCGAGTACACGGTCGCCTTCTGGTCCGCCGGCAGGTGCCACAGCGTCTGGAACTGCTGGGCAGTCTTGGACGACGCGCGGTCGAGCGTGACGATCAGGTCCGGGTTGTTGAGGACCAGTACGCCGCGGACGCGGCTGATCCCGGTCCCGGGTACGTCGGAGAGTTCGTAGAAGTCGGCGTTCGGCTTCAGGAGCGACCGGGTCAGCTTCGTCGCCGGCAGCTTGTCGGCCGACAGCGGGGTCGTCATCGCGCTGCTGGCGAACGGACCCTTCGCCCAGGTTCGCCAGACGTCGTTCTGGTAGCCGGCATGGCCGCCGTCGATCAGGATGTCCCGCCCACGGGCCGTGTACGTGAGCGACGTGTGGTCGCTGTGTCCGTGCAGCTGCCGTCCCGGGCCGTACCTGATGCTGTACGACGCCTGGTTGGCGAACGTGCCCCAGCCGGAGCGGCCGAAGACGTAGCCGGCGGAGTACATGCCGACCCGATCGGTCGGCGCGATCCCGGTCGCTCCGAGACTTCCGGCGTACTCGAGTGGGGTGCCGACGACTGGCGCCGTACGCACGACCTCGGAGTCGCCGATCTGGTGGAGGTTGCCCAGGGAGTTCGTGGCCAGGGCGAGCCAGTTCGCCATCAGGGCACGTCGGGTGTTGATCGTCGTACCGGGGTCTGCGCCGCAGGCCTTGAGTACGTCGACGGCACGGCCCCAGAGGGAGTAGTTGAACTGCGCGTACGCCGTGGACTGTTCGTTGGTCGAGCCCTGGGTGTCGATCGCGGTGGTGATACCGGCGGCGAGACGCTGCTGGGCGAGCGTCTTGTAGTCCTGACGGCTCAGCGTGCAGCCGACTCCGAACAACGCGATGCTCTCATCGGTGCCGTGGTTCCAGGCGCCGCTCCAGTTGTTGACCAGGAACGTCGCGTGGTTGAGCAGGGCGGAGTCGAGCCATTGGTACTGCGCCGGGAGCGTGTCGACCTGCAGTCCGGCGAGCACTGCTTGCCGGGTGCAAATGAGTACGTTGGTGCGGTGCATCGTCGACTCCCAGGCGCCGACATTCGCCTTCCAGGAGTACGGGTTGTCGAGCACCCAGTCATGCACGATCGCGGTCACGTGCTGGAGCGCGTTGGTGTCACCCTGGCCGGCCGCGGTGATTCCTTGCCCCAGCCAACGAAGTGAGTGGAACCACATATACCAGCTGGGATTGCCGTACGGGTTGAGCTTCCAGTTGATGTTTCCGCTGCCGTTGCCGACCTTGTACGGCTTGAAGCCACCCCAGGTGTAGGTGTCCTGCAGGATCGAGGACAACGGCGTCGCGTCGTCCACTGTGCTGAACCCCGGACACGTGTAGGTGCCGGCCGCAGCCAGGGTCTTGGCCTCGCTGCGCGTCCTGATGTCCGTCGCGGCCTTGCCGGCCGCCGGAATCACATTCGTTGCCCCCGGCACGAACTGCGCCCCGGCCGGCTCCGGCAGATCCTCGGCAATCGCGATGCCCGGCCGGGTCTCGGTCGTCCCCGCCGTCGCAACCCCGCCTTGTGCGACCGCTGCGCCCGAGATCAGCGCAAGCACCAAAACCCACCGAACCATGTCTTTCCCCCACCACTAACCCGCGCCCCCCGGCGGCGGTAATCAACCCCGTCACCTCGCACGATGGTCAGCAGTAAGAAAAAGTTGCACCAGGCCCCAACAACCTCGCCGAGTAGGTGGTGTGTATCTCTCCGTAGTCTTGCGTACCGAAGAACGGGTAGTGGTGCCTTCTTCGGGCCATCCGGTCGTCCGATCACGCCTGACAGCTCCCACTACTCCCCGTTCTTCGGTACAACCGCCACCTCAGCCCTTGACGCAGATGACTTGGTTGAGGTGGGCTACTACTTCGACGAGGTCGGACTGGGCGGCGATGACGGACTCGATGTCCTTGTAGGCCGCTGGGATCTCGTCGATCACCCCGGCGTCCTTGCGGGACTCGACGCCCGCCGTCTGTGCGACCAGGTCGTCGACGGTGAAGCGGCGCTTGGCCTCGGTGCGGCTCATCCGCCGGCCCGCCCCGTGTGAGGCCGAGTAGAAGGACCGCTCCGAGCCGAGCCCACGGACGACGTACGACCCGGTCCCCATCGACCCCGGGATCAGCCCGAGATCCCCGAGACCGGCCCGGATCGCGCCCTTGCGGGTGACAAGCAGGTCGAGCCCGTCGATCTGCTCCTCGGCCACGTAGTTGTGGTGGCACGAGATCGGCTGCTCGAATCGCACCTCCAGCGCGAACGACTCCCGCACCGCCTGCATCACCAGTGCGAGCATCACCGCGCGGTTCCGGGCGGCGTAGTCCGGTGCCCAGGTGAGGTCCCGCCGGTACGCGACCATCTCCGGCGTACCGGAGAGGAACACCGCGAGATTGCGGTCCGGCAGATCCGCGTTGTGCGGTAGGTCGCGGGCGATCCGCATGTGCCGCTCGGCGAGCTCCTTGCCGATGTTGCGGCTGCCCGAGTGCAGCATCAGCCAGACCCGGTCCTCGTCGTCGAGGCAGACCTCGATGAAGTGGTTGCCGCCGCCAAGCGAACCCATCTGCTGCTTGGCCTTCCGCTCCCGGTCCTGTACGCCGTCGTGCAGGCTGGTGAACCCACCCCACAGCCGGTCCCACGGCCGCGGGTCGAGCCCGAGCCGCCGTACGCCGACCGGGTCGTTGTGCGCCCGGAACCCGACCGGTACGGCGGCCTCGATCCGGGAACGGATCGCGGACAGGTCGTCCGGCAGATCCGCGGCCGTCAGCGAGGTCAGTACACCTTCCATCCCGCACCCGATGTCGACCCCGACCGCGGCCGGCGACACCGCCTGCTTCATCGCGATCACCGACCCGACCGTCGCACCCTTGCCAAGGTGCACGTCCGGCATCACCCGTACGCCGTGCACCCAGGGCAGTGCGGCAATGTTCCGCAGCTGCTGGAGCGCCTGGGCCCCGACCTCGTACTCCTGAGCCCACATCAGGGTGGAGCTCTTGGCCCCACTCAGCTCCACCGGAAACTCCACGTTCATCTCCCCACTCTCCTCGATTGTGTGCATGCGGCTGCCAGGGCAGGGCTCGAACCTGCGAGGCCTCGGGTCAGAACCGAGGATGGGTCACCGTCGCCCACCTGGCATCGCGCGCCGCCGCGACACCGTTCACCCTCGCGTCCTTTGGGCGCGCGTGGAGTGGTGTCGCGTCAGAGCGCTATCTCGGCACGGGAAGGGATCCACGGTTGCCACCGCAGTGGCATACCGGCCTCTTCCGGCGTACGCGAGCCTTTCTTCTCGTTGCAGGCTGCGTGCGCGGCGACGGCGTTGAGCCACTCGCCGCGGCCACCACGGGATCGCGGCACCACGTGGTCCATGGTGGTCGCGCCGGGCTTGCCGCAGTACGCACAGGTGTACTTGTCCCGCTTCAGTACGCCAGCCCGCGTGTACTGGAGCCGGCCGGACGCGTACCGCCACTTCGTCACCACGTACCGGACCAAGCGCAGTACGCGGGGGAGGGGGAACGGGCCGATGTTCGCGCCGTCATGTGCTTCCTCGACGACGGCGACCTCGCGCACGAGCATCCGGATGGCGTGCTGGATCGACACGACATGCAGCTGCTCGTACGACGCGTTCAGGACGATCACACCGCTCATGTGGTTCCTCCTCCCCTCCAGTGTGCCCGACCGGACGCTGCCAGGTCGGTGATCTCGGTGTCGGTGGTTTCGTCCCGTACGACGGTCGTCGTACGGCTGGTCGTCGTACCAACGGGTGTCCGGCGGGGCTCGAACCCGCTTCCTCCGGGTCCACATCCCGGCGCATCGCCCACTTCCGCTTCGGACACAGCACGCCCGGCAGGATTCGAACCTGCACTCCCCGGCTTCGTAAACCGGTGCTCTCTCCAGTTGAGCCACGGGCGTAGAGCGCCCTGCGCCGGATGTCATGCGGATTTCCGACGCAGAGCACGTTCGTGGCGCCCGCTCGGCCGGTAGCTGAGCATCCTGCGGGCGCCTGGTCCAGCTGGGAGGACTCGAACCTCCGTTGTCCTCAACCCAAATGAGGCGGCCTGGCCGCTGGCCTACAGCTGGTCGACGTCCCCGGGGTTGCGGCCCCGGGGACGGCTGCCCGGGGCGTGCCCGGGCCTCTTCCCCGGCGCACGGGCGGCGCCGCAGGGAAGTCCTCCCGGGCTTGTCGGAAACCCGGGAGAAATGCGAATTGATGTCCAGTTGTCAATTGTTCGTACCGATATTCGTGAATACCGGAAAAGGCATCGGTGGAAGGAGTCGAACCCTCGTGACGCGGGTTTGGAATCCGGTCCGCAACCATTGCGCACCGACGTGGTGTCATGAGACATAGAAAAAGGAGCCGCCTGCGACCGGATACCCGGCTCAGACGGCTCCTGGGAGACTCTCCCGTGCGGAGATCACCCAGGTGGGCCGCCCGTTCGCGGGCTCAGCTCAATACCGAGCTGGTGATGGAATCGGTCCTCGTCCACAGTTCGCAGGCACGCCGACAAAGCACTCGGCTCAGGCCGCCAGTCCTTTGTCACGTTCCGCATCCCGTACACGATGTCTCCCAGAGTCAGTAGTCCTTGCGGGAAATAGTCTGACCCACCCCGCACACTTCCGTCAACGCATTTCCTCAACCATTTGTTCCGACGCAATTCTCCGACGTACGCCGAACCACGCAGGTTCCCACGTCGCCGGCCGTAACCCCTGGCAAAGGGCTGGTCACAGATGAGAGGTCCGGGCAAGAATGCGGTCTAGACACATGCGCTTCGACGGGGAGGCAGGATGACCGGCGGGACCGCGCAGAATGGTGGGAGCCTGGAGCAGGCTCCCACCATTTCGTCGCCTGGTTTCACCGGCCGGGATCGCGAACTGGCTGCCTTCCAAGAGGCCCTTGGCCGCCCACCGGCCCTGGTGCTGATCGAGGGCGAGGCCGGGATCGGGAAGAGCAGACTGCTGCACGAGACTCTGCCCGAAACCTCTGTGATTGCTGCCTGTCCGCCGTTCCGCGCCCCCTACACGCTCGGCCCGGTGGTCGACGCTCTGCGGCAGGTCACCGACGACGTCGGTCGACTTGGGCTGAGCGCACTCGCTGGAGTGCTCCGGCCGTTGTTCCCCGAGTGGAACGCCGATCTGCCGCCGCTGCCGGATCCGGCCGAGGACGCGACCGCCGCCAGACATCGGCTGTTTCGCGCAATCGCGGAAGTGCTCGAACGCCTCGAGTTGTCCGTGCTGGTCCTGGAAGACCTCCACTGGGCGGATGAGGCGACGCTGGAGTTCCTGCTCTACCTCGTGTCACAGCAATCCGCGGCGCTTAGCCTGGTGCTGACGTATCGACCGGAAGACGTCGCGGCGGATTCGCTGCTGCTCCGGCTGTCGTCGCGCGCGGCTCGCGGCTGGACTCAGGCCCGGATCACACTGAGCCCGTTGGACGTCGCCGAGACCGCGGCGTTCGTCTCGTCGATGGTTGGTGGCGAGCGTATCTCCGGCGAGTTCGCGTCGTTCCTGCACGAGCGGACCGGCGGTGTCCCGCTGGTCGTCGAGGAACTGGTGCGGCTGATGCACGACCGTGCCGACCTGTACCACCGTGGTGGTAGCTGGGTACGCCGGCACCTGGTCGACATCGATGTCCCACCGACTGTCCGGGACGCGGTTCTGGAGCGCGCCGGGCAGCTGGACGAGGACGCGCGAGCGGTCCTGAGAGCGGCTGCGGTCGCGAGCGCGCCGACCGGCGAGGACACCTTGGAGACTGTCGCCGGCCTGCCACCGCGACGGTGGACCGCCGCGCTCACGGCTGCCCTCGGATCCCGGCTGCTGCAGGAAGACGAGGGCAGACTGGTCTCGTTCCGGCACGTCCTGGCGTGCCGTGCGGTCTACGACGCGATCCCGGGACCCGAGCGACGTGCCCTGCACCTGGTCGCCGGTCAGATGCTCGAGCCGCTCAGCCCGCAGCCTGTCACCCAGCTCGCCCGGCACTATCGGGAGGCCGGACAGATCGCGAACTGGAGCCAGTACGCCGAGGCCGCAGCCGATCTCGCCCTTGCCTCGGGAGACGAGGCGACCGCCACCACCTTGCTGCACGACCTGGTGGCCAACGCTGAGTTGCCTGCCTCGACGTTGGTCCGGCTCGCCGGGAAGATCCCGTTCAGTTCGTTCACCGGCGACGACCGGTTCGGTGACCTGGTGCGCGCGCTGCGGTCGGTGCTGGAATCGGCAACGCTCGACCGGGCCGAACAGGGAGAGGTGCGGCTCCAGCTCGGCCGCGTGCTGTTGCTGATGGACGAGCACGAACTGGCCCGCGCCGAGATCGAGCGGGCGATCCCCGATCTCGCCCACACTCCAGTGGTCGCGGCTCGGGCGATGACTCTGCTCGGCTGGCCACGCGGAACGTCCTGGCCCTCGACGCGGCACCAGCACTGGCTGAACCGGGCTGCGGCCACCATCACAGCCGAGATGCCGCCGGCCGAGCGGGCGAAGCTCGCCGTGGACCGGGTGACCGGTCTCCTGATGCTCGGCTCCGAGGCCGGTTGGGCCGAGGCGGACCATATCCGCGCCGACGAGGAGACTGCGCGCGAACGGCGTTGCTTCACCCTGTTCCACCTGAACGTCGGCGACATGGCGATCATGTGGGGCAGGTACGACGAGGCCCGGCAACGGCTCGGCCAGGCCTTGGAGCTGGCCGAGCGATACCAGTACGGAAGATTCCGGGACATGATTCTGGTGACCACAGGCACCCTGGACTGGTTCACCGGTGCCTGGACCGGGCTGGCCGAGCGCGTGGACGAGCTCGCAGCCGACCGAGACATCCAGACCGGGAATCGGCTGGAATCCCTTATGGTGCGAGGATTGCTGCATTCGGCGACCGGTGATCTCGGTCCGGCCCGGGATGTTCTCCAGACGGTGCTGGGTGAGACGCGCCGGCGCGGTGCGGTGTCGACCTCGATGACGCCGGCGGCAGGGCTGGCGCGGCTGGCGCTGATCGAGGGCGACGTCGAGGCCGCGCTGGCGGTGACCGCGGAACCGATCGACGTGATGACGCGCAAGCACATCTGGGTCTGGGCGGCGGATCTCGCGCCGGCCCGCGTCCAGGCCCTGGTGACCGCGGGGCGTTTCGACGAGGCCGCGCGTACCGTGGAATCTTTCGCCCATGGGCTGGGCACGCGGCACGCCCCGGCGCCGGTTGCGGCACTTGTGGTGTGCCGGGCGATGCTGGCCGAAGGACGAGGCAACTATCCGCTGGCGGCCAGCCTCTTCCACCGCGCTTCGACAGCATGGCGTTCGTTGCCCCGGCCCTACGAGGCTGCGTTGACGAGGCAACGGGCAGCGAGGTGTCTACTCGCCATCGAGGACGAGTCAGCACTGCCGGCGCTCGTCGAGACCTACCAGGAACTGTCTGACCTGGGCGCCACCCATGCGGCCGGGATCGTGCAACGCGATCTCCGCGAGCATGGCGTCGTTGCCCGGAGACCGGCTCGTGGCGGTCGGCCCAGCTACGGCGATCAGCTGTCGCCCCGTGAGCTGGACGTCGTTGCCCTGGTCATCGACGGTCTGACCAACCGCCAGATCGCCGCTGCGCTGGTGGTGTCCGTCCAGACCGTCGCCAGTCACCTGCACTCTGCGATGCGCAAGCTGCAGGTCTCCTCACGGACGGCTCTGGCCGTCGCCGTGGTCGAACGCGATGAGGTCCTCGACCGCCGCGGAACGACCGACCGGAAGCGGTAAACCCGGTACTCGCGCAGTTAATTCCATCATCTGACCAATCGTCAGCGCCGCATCGGCCGATCGAGACTTCGGGTTCAGGCGACCCACGGAGCAGAGCCGATGACTGAACCGCCCACCCTCTCGCCGGACGAGCCGGCACCATCTCCCGAGCCCGGCGCCGACAAACCGGCTGCCGACAGGACGGAGCACGCGCCCGTCCGCGACTCCGGCCCGGGGCCCGAGTCGCCCGACGTGTACGAACCCCTCTAGGTCGAGTGAGGAGATCCATGAAGACCCGGATAGCAGTCGTCACCGTGGCCGCCGTACTGACGGTCCTCGCGAGTTCCGACGTCCTGGCCAGTACCGGTTCGCCAGGGGCTGTCACCCCCGGTCCGGGCTCGGTCCGAGTCCCCGGACCTGGGGACGATCCCGCCGGATCAGGTGTCGGCGCCCGGCCGGCGGCGCAGATGAAGCTCCCCGACAGGTCCGACGTCGTACTCGCGACCGGAGACCACGTCCGGCTCGACGTCGACGAGACCGGCACGCAGAGCGTGACCACCGGAGGACAGGGGGAGAACCTCGTCCACTTCACCTCAGCGGGGGACGAGTACGCCGTTCCCGCAGCGGCGGTGGGCTACCTCAACACGACGCTGGATCCACGGCTGTTCGACGTGAGCTACCTGGTCCGTGCCGGTCTCGACCAGGCCCACAGTGCCGCGCTTCCGATCAAGATCACATACAGCGGTAGCGGACCGGTGCCCGCCCTGCCAGGAGTCCACGTGATCTCCAGGTCGGGAGTCACGGCCACTGCGACGGTGATCAGCTCGGAGGCGCCGAAGCTGGGACAACTGCTGACCGATCAAGCGCGACTGACCCGGACCGGAAAGTCCACCGTCCCGGCCGGCCACCTGCAGGGCGTCCGACGGATCGAGCTTGCTCCGGCCGCCTCGGCGCCGCCCCTGCCGGCGGCACTTCCGAGCGCGGGCACTGCGCAGGCGACACCGCACAAGGCAGGCGCCCGCTACCGCACCGTCACTCTGAACTTCATCGACCTGAACGGCGATCCCGGGGCGGCGGCCGGCTGGCTGCAGAACGTCGACGACGCCAACGCCGGGTTCACCGAGTTCGGGAACTCGGTCGGTGGCGACTCCGGGCCGGTCAGCTTCAGCGTCCCGGAAGGTACCTACAGCGTCGCATTCAGCGTCATGACCCCGCACGCGAACGACGATCGCATCGACACAGCACTGGTGGTCAAGCCGCAGGTCACGGTCACGTCCGACCAGACCATCACTCTGGACGCGCGGACGGCCGAGCCGGTCGAGGTGACGATGGACCGCGATGTCACCCCCGGGCTCAGGCTGGAGCGGCTGGATCTGAGCCGTGTCAGTGCGACCGGGGGCGGCTTCGGCGGCGCCGACCTCTTCAACTTGACGATGGGCCTGATCACGGAGAGCGCGCCGAACTGGCCGTTCGCGAAGCTCCTGGCCACGCCGACGACCACACCGGTCACCAAGGGATCGCTCGGTTTCGCGGTGACCACAGGACTGCTCCAGGCCCGCTCGGACGCCGAACCGGCGACCCCACCGGCCAGCTACTTCCTGAACTTCCCGCACACCGGCACGGTGCCGTCCGTGCTGAGCTATCGAGTGCGGGCCGCCGATCTCACCACGGTGCACCACCACGTCTACGACCACTCCGGCGCGGCTGCTGCCTGCGGGTACGACGCCTCGGACCTGCACCCGGTCATCACGATGCCGTGGGGCTCGAGCCTGTCCCCGACGACTCTGCCGTACGACTACGTTCAGCCGGGCGACTACACCGAGTACCGGTACTCGAGTGACCCCACCCTGGATCGCTGGCAGACGGCGTACGACGACGCGCCGAACTGCATGCGGATCTACGGCGCCCGTAGCGCCCTTGTACCCGGTCAGCAGCTCGACGAGAGCTGGAGCCGGGCTCCGTATACGCCCGCACCGGCTGTGGCCGCCGCCCACGAGGCGGGGCAGGGAGCGGGCCTCAACGACAGGATCACGACGGTGTGCCCGGCCTGCCGTCAGGACGACAACGCCTTCCTCTTCCTGCAACCGTTCGGCGACTCCGATCCGAGCCACCACGGTGAGATCGAGCGGACGGCGGCGAACTCGTTGGTGCGCTTCTTTCGCAACGGAACTTTGGCGCTCAGCATCCCGCAGAACCCGAGCAACCTGCCGCTGCCGATGCTGGCGGAGCCGGCGGACTACGAGCTGGCCTGGACGGCGAGCCCTGCTCGAGACGAGACCGAGCGCAGCGAGACGCAGTGGACCTTCCACTCCGCCCGCACCGACACCTCCACGCTGCCGGCGGGCGAGATCTGCGCACCCGACCGGTCTCGTGGCTGTTCGTTCCTGCCCTTGCTCTTCATCAGCTACGACCTGGCGCTCGACACCATGTCCCGGGCGAAGGCGGGCGTACCGTTCCGCATCGCGTTCGGGGTTGGTGCCCAGCAGAACGCGCCCGCACCGAAGGGTGTCACGGCGACGGTCTCCGCGTCCTTCGACGACGGGAAGACCTGGACATCCGAACAGCCCGCCGAGGCCGGTGCCAACGGCAAGTTCAGTACGACGATCACGCATCCCGCCCGGACCGACGGCGAGCAGTTCGTCTCCCTCCGGGTGACCGCGCGCGATGCCGCCGGCAACACGGTGCGGCAGACGAACATCCACGCCTACGCACTGACCAACTGATCGGTCATGGCCCCGAAGGGAGCCTTCTGATGCAGCACACCAATCATCTTCGAGACCGCGTCCGGCGTCGGCTCGGCCACGGGCTGGTGGTAGCGGCCGCGCTCTGCCTGGTCGCCTCCGCCGCTCCACAACTTGCTTCCGCCCGGTCCGGTTCGGCCCAGGCCGGCCCGATCAAGCCTGAACGAGTGTGCTCGGAGCCCGCGGCGCATCACGCCGCGTGCCTGGCGATTCTCGATCGGGACGCGAACGGTGCGGCGCTGACGCCCGCAGCGGCGCGGGCGCTCGACCTGCATCCGTTCATGGCGGCCGACCTCCAGTCCGCCTACAAGTTGCCGTCCGCACTGCTTGGTGGCCGGCAGACGATCGCCATCATCGACGCCTTCGACGACCCGTTCGCCGAGTCGGACCTGGCCGTGTACCGGGCGGCGAACAACCTGCCCGCGTGCGATGCCGACAACCCCTGCTTCCGCAAGGTGAACCAACGTGGCGGGGATACTCCGCCGCAGGCCAACACCGAGTGGGCGGCCGAGATCTCGCTCGACCTCGACATGGCGTCGGCGGCCTGTCCGAACTGCCGGCTGCTCCTGGTCGAAGCCGACGACAACGACACTGCCAACCTCGGCGCGGCGGTGGACGAGGCCGTGCGGCTCGGGGCGACGATCATCTCGAACAGCTACGGCGCTCCGGAGTACCCGTCCGAGCTGGTGGAGGCCGGCGACCACTACAACCATCCCGGCACAACGATCCTGGCGTCGACCGGCGACTCCGGTTATGGGGTCGCAGTACCGGCGGCCTTGTCCACGGTGGTCGCCGTCGGTGGGACGACTCTGTACGAGGACTCCAACGCTCGCGGATGGAGCGAGACCGCTTGGGCCGGGGCAGGTTCCGGGTGTTCGGCATACGTCGCGAAGCCGGCCTGGCAGAAGGATCGGGCGTGTGGGAAGCGCACGGTTGCCGACGTGGCCGCTGTCGCCGACCCGCACACTCCGGTCGCGGTCTACGACACCTTCGGCTTCAACGGTTGGATCGCGCTCGGCGGAACCAGTGCGGCGTCGCCACTCCTTGCTGGTGTCTACGCCTTGGCCGGCAACGCCGGAGTGGTCAACACCAGCTCTCGCCTGTACGCCCACAGCACCGGGCTCTTCGACGTCACGACAGGGGCCACGGGCAACTGTGGCGGCAGCTACCTCTGCACCGCGGTCCGGAAGTACGACGGCCCCACCGGTCTCGGCACCCCCAACGGCATCGGCGCCTTCTAGGAGATGTGATGCATACCAGCAGAATCACCGCCGCGCTCGCGGTCACGGCACTGCTCGTGGCCGGCACCACGCCGGCGACGGCCGATGCACGACCAGCCGCCCAGTCCTGTACCCCGACCTGGAAGCTCGTCGACTCGCCACTGCCGCTCGGAGTCGCTGAATATCTGGAGAAACCGGCCGTCTTCTCGGCCACGAAGGCGTTCCTGCCCGGCGCCCTGGCAGTCCCTGACGCGCCCGCTCAGCTGGAGTGGAACGGCCAGAAGCTCAGCCTGTCCGCACAACAGATACCCCTGAGTCCACTGACGCCTGCGCCGGAAGTCGCAGCCGACTTCGACTCCGCCACCGATGGTTGGAACCTCCTCGAGCTCGGTGTAGCGCACCTGCAGGTCGCGGACCGATGGCATGGCGGCCGGTGGTCGATGACGCCGCTGCCCGTGTCGCCGGCCCCCGAGACGAAACAGGTGCGGTTGTACAACGTTGCCGCCGTGTCCGCCCAGAATGCCTGGGCGGTGGGCGGGTACTTCGACCGGAACAACGAGTTCAGAGCAATCGGCGCGTTGATCGAGCACTGGGACGGCACGGCCTGGCAGATCGTGGACAACCCGGCGGCGGAACAAGAACAAACGTATTTGCAGTCGATCACCGCCTTCTCCGCATCCGACATCTGGGCTGTCGGCAGGCAGCTCGACGGTGACGGTACGACGGTGCCGTTCGCCGAACACTTCGACGGCACCCGGTGGCGGGTCAACGACGCGCCGGCCGCCGCGGCACCGTCGGCGTTCTACGGCGTTTCCGGGTCGGGCGACGATGTCTGGGCGGTCGGTTCGCAGCAGCTGCCGGGGAGTCCCGGCCTGGCAGCGCCACTGGTCGAGCACTGGAACGGAACCAGCTGGACCGTCGAGGATCTGCCCGACGTCGGCAACGCAAAGGCGACCGCGGCCTTCGCGTCATCTCCCACAGACGTCTGGGTCACAGCGCAGTACGGGCTGCCGCACCCACAGAGCGACGGATTCCTGCACTGGGACGGCAAGTCCTGGACGAAGGTACCGGTCCCTGGTCCGCAAGGGGTCGGTTATGGCCACGCCTACAACGCGATTGCCGGTAGCGGGCCGGCCGACATCTGGGCCACCGGTGCCATCTTCGACCTCTCGTCGTACTACAGCGCACAGATCGCCCACCTGAGCTGCGGAGGACGGTAATCGTGATCAGCAGAACCATCTCCCGAACAGCCGGCGCGGTCGTGCTGACGCTGGTGACCGTGGTCGCCAGTGTCGGCCCAACCCGGCTGCCCGCGGCAGCTCAGTCCGGTCCGGTCATACATCCGTCGGTCGAGGTGTGCCCGCCGCCGACGAAGCCCGGTGTCGCGTCCTGCCTGGCACTTCGGCGTACCGACGTAGCGGCCAAGAAGGGCTTGGTAGCCGCAACTCCGGCGGGCTACGGTCCGGACAAACTGTGGAGCGCCTACAACCTACCCAGCACCACCCAAGGCATGGGCGAGACGGTCGCCATTGTGGATGCGTACGACGACCAGACCGCGGAGTCGGACCTGGCGACGTACCGGGCCCAGTTCGGACTGCCTGCGTGCACGAGCGCTTCGGGGTGTTTCCGCAAGGTGGATCAGCGCGGTGGCACCGACTATCCGGCGCCTGACGCCGGCTGGGCCCAGGAAATCTCCCTCGACCTGGACATGGTGTCCGCGGCCTGCCCGAACTGCTCGATCCTGCTGGTCGAGGCAGATGACCCCGAGCTCGAAAGTCTCGGAATCGCCGTCGACAAGGCGGTCGAGCTAGGCGCCAAGTATGTGTCGAACAGTTACGGCGCTCCGGAGGACCCGACGGAGGTCGAGGTCGACCATCATTTCAACCACCCAGGTGTCGCGGTGACAGCCAGCACCGGGGACTCTGGTTATGGCACGTCGTACCCGGCCGCGTCGCCGTACGTCACCGCGGTCGGGGGAACATCGATGTTCACGGACCCCTTCAGCCCTCGGGGCGTTTACGAGACCGCATGGGCGGGGGCCGGCAGCGGCTGTTCGATCGTCGAGCCGAAGCCGGCCTGGCAGACCGACACCGGCTGCAGCCGGCGCAGCGCCGCCGACATCTCCGCTGTGGCGGACCCGAGCACCGGGGTCGCGGTCTACACCAGCACGTTGGGTGGCTGGACGGTATTCGGTGGTACGAGCGCATCGGCGCCGCTGATCGCCGCGGTCTACGCCCTGGCCGGTCCGCCGGTTGCCGACACCAATCCAGCCTCATACCTGTACGAGACCGCCGTTGCGCAGCCGACGAACATGAACGACGTGACCGTCGGGTCCAATGGATCCTGCCCGGCGTCCTACCTGTGCACGGCCGGTGTGGGGTACGACGGTCCGACCGGGCTGGGCACCCCATTGAGCGAGTACGGGTTCAAACACCATGACCACGGTCAGCTCACCGGCGTGGTCACAGATGCCGCGACCGGCAAGCCGGTGTCCGGGGTCGACGTGACCGTGGGCTCGGCGGTCGGGCACACCGATGCCGACGGCCGCTACAGCCTCATCCTTCCGCTGGGGACCTTCCAGATCACCGCGACCAAGTACCCGTACCAGCCGGTGACCTCAACTGTGGTTGTTCCCAACGGTCCGGTGACGCAGGACTTCACCCTCACTTTGAGGCCGACGGCAACTATCAGTGGGGTGGTCGCCGATGGATCAGGTCACGGCTGGCCGCTGTACGCGAAGGTGACCGCCTCGGACGGTACGACGACGTACACGGATCCGGCGACGGGGCGCTACCGGTTGACGCTGCCGCAGGAGGGCGATTACACGCTGACGATCAATGCCGTGGGTACCGGCTACTCGAGTCGCTCGGACAAGGTCACGCTCGGCACTACTGACGTGACACACGACTCCCGGGTCGCGGTTGCGCTGAGCTGTGCGGCGCCGGGTTACCAGGCCAAGTACGCCGGTACGACGCAGTCCTTCACCGGTAAAACCACGCCGGCCGGCTGGACCGTTGTCAACGCGAATCCGGGTCTGTCTGGGTACGCCCATCAGCCAGGGTGGCAGTTCACGAATCCGGGGCAGCGTGCCAACCGCACGGGCGGCACCGGGAACTACGCGATCGTCGACTCGGATCGCAGCGGTCCGGCCCATGTCCAGGACACGGTGCTGACCGGACCGGTCACGGATCTGACGAGCAGTGCGGCGCCGGCGCTGCAGTTCGGCACCGAGCTGGTGCCGGCGGTGAACTCGACTGCGACGGTCGACGTCAGTACGGACGCCGGACGTACCTGGACGACGGTCTGGCGGCGGACCGGGATGTCGGCGGCAACCGGCGTACAAGTTGTGCCGCTGCCGCAGGCCGCTCACCAGAAGAAGGTGCAGGTCCGCTTCCACTACCTGGGCAACTGGTCGCAGTGGTGGGCCGTGGACGATGTCTTCCTCGGCAACCGCACCTGCGAAGCGCCCGCGGGCGGACTCGTCGTCGGTCAGGTCAACGGCCCGTCGGGTGCCGTGAACGGCGCGCTTGTGGCCGGGGTCACACACCCCGATGAGCACACGCTCACAGTGGCGACGCCGGACGATCCGAAGCTTGGCGACGGCTACTACCAGCTCTTCACGACGGCCGTCGGCCAGCCGAAGTTCACAGCCTCCGCACCTGGCCGTGCCACCCGGACGATGACCGCCACGGTCTCCGTCGACCGCACCACGCACCTCGACTTCACCCTGAAATAACCCCTCCCCCCGCCGGGCGGCGACCCCAGGT